>JBBRNO010000293.1:0-1550 GCA_038230275.1 Bryobacterales bacterium | reverse complement strand
TCTTTGCCTTCCGCGCCTTCATACACCACGGCCACGTGCCGCCACTGTCCCGGCTTGAGCACAGCGCCGTCTGAACGGACCCGAATCAAATACGCCGGTAAGCGATCGCTGAATCGAAACTCCAATTCACCGTCGATGAAGCGAAGTTCAATACCCTTTCCGTAGGTGGTGCCAGCCGGATTGGTGGCGTAGTCCACGTCTGAAAGCAGCGCCACATCCGTATCCGATTCAGAAGGGCGGAGCCATGCTGTGATTGTGAGCGGCTGCCGCTTTGAAACGGGAACGCCCTTTCCTGCAATGCGCGGTTTCGGATTAATCTCCGCAGTGACGCAGGCTCTACCGGCAATGCCATCCGCCTGTGCGAACCCACTCACCGGGCTGACTTCAAATTCGTCCGTCGACTCGCAATGCATTTGCCACACCGCATCGGTGGGAACGGCGGCTTGAGCGGCGAGGCGCTGAGCCTGCCCCGCACTGCTATCGCGCCACGCCCAGGATTTCTGACGTTTCTCACTTTTATCGGTGAACCTCGCGATGGCCGATTCCAACTCGCGGATCTTCAATTGCTGCCCGGTGGTGGGCGCCGAGATGAGCGGGGCCGCATTGGTCACGCGGCCGTCCTCGCCCCGTTCCGGGACGTTATTGAAGAATGCGAAGAACCGATAGTGATCGCGCTGCGTGATGGGATCGTACTTATGGTCGTGGCAGCGGGCGCATTCCAGCGTCAGGCCCAACCAAGACATGCCGAGAGTACGAACGCGGTCGGAAACATATTCCATCCGATACTCTTCGTCAATGATGCCGCCTTCGGAGTTGATCACGTGATTGCGGCCAAAACCAGTGGCGATGCGCTGATCGAGAGTAGGATGCGGAAGTAGATCGCCGGCCAACTGCTCCGTTAAAAAGCGATCATATGGCATGTTCGCGTTAAAACTTTCGATCACCCAATCGCGCCAGCGCCACATGGAACGCGCGGAATCGTTGTTGAAGCCGTGAGTATCGGCGTAGCGGGCAACATCGAGCCAATCCATGGCCATGCGCTCGCCGTAGGCCGGAGAAGCGAGCAGACGGTCCACTGAATTGCCGTACGCCGTTTCGCCGTGAGCTTTTACCTCTTTCGAAAAAGCATCCAGTTCATCAAGCGAGGGAGGCAGACCGGTGAGGTCCAGCGAAACCCGGCGCAGCCAAGTCCCAGGAGCGGCGGCAGGGTTAGGATGCAGCCCTTCCGTCCGCAGGCGTTGTTGAACGAAGGCGTCGATCGGGCTCTTCACCCAGCCCGGCTCAGCGGATTCTGGCACAGCCGGTCGCTTCGGTGGTACGAACGCCCAGTGTTTCGAGTATTCCCCGCCCTCTTCAATCCATCGCTTCAAGACGGCAACTTGCTCGCCGGTCAGGCTGCGGTTGGAATAAGCAGGAGGCATCTTTCTGGCGCCCTGCTCGATAGCGGTGCGTTGGTATAGACCGCTTGCCTCAGGCTTTCCGGGCACCAGTGCAGCGTGACCTCCCCGGTCCGCGGTAGCGCCTTCAAACGAATCCAGCCGCAGCGAGGC
>JBBRNO010000292.1:0-1615 GCA_038230275.1 Bryobacterales bacterium | reverse complement strand
GTTCGCAGCGACATGGCTGGGCCGTTTGGGCGGCCATGGCCTTTTTGTTCCTGGCCGGGGTCACCACCGCGTATTGGGCGGAGTCCCGGGGCAATCCCCTGCTCGCTGGCACCGACCAGCAATCGAGCGCAGTGCAATCGGGCGGCAACATGGAAGGCAAAGAAGTGCGCTTCGGAATTGCCAACTCCGCGTTGTTCGCCGTCGTCACCACCGACGCCAGTTGCGGCGCGGTAAACAGCATGCACGATTCCTTCACGCCGCTGGGCGGCATGGTTCCGCTGGTAAACATTATGCTCGGCGAAGTCGTGTTCGGAGGTGTGGGTGCCGGACTTTACGGAATGGTGGTCTTCATCATTCTTGCCGTATTCATCGCCGGGCTGATGGTGGGGCGCACTCCGGAATACTTGGGCAAAAAAATCGAAGCCTACGACGTGAAGATGGCCATGCTGGCGGTGCTGGTTCTGACCATTACGATTCTGGTCTTTGCGGCGATCGCCACCGTCCGGCCTTTTGGTACGTCCAGTATCTCCAACCCCGGGCCACACGGCCTGTCACAGGTGCTGTACGCCTACGTTTCCTCCGCGGGTAACAATGGTTCGGCATTCGGCGGCCTGAACGCCAACACCGTCTGGTACAACACGTCCACCGCGCTCGCTCAACTCCTGGGCCGATTCTTCATGGTCATTCCCGTGCTGGCCATTGCCGGAAGCCTGGCGAAAAAGAAAATCGTTCCGCAATCGGCGGGAACTTTTCCGGTGACCGGTCCGCTATTCGCAGGCCTGCTCGTAGCCACTGTCGTGATTGTCGGCGCCCTCACCTTTTTTCCGGCTCTCAGCCTCGGCCCGATTCTTGAACATCTGCTGATGGCCGCAGGGAAATCTTTCTGAGGAATTATGAAAACATCCGCTCAAGTTAAAGCTCAGTCATTTACAGACAGCAAGATTCTGGGGCGTGCCGTGCTGGAGTCATTCACCAAGCTCGATCCGCGCGCGATGGTCCGCAATCCCGTCATGTTCGTCGTGGAAGTCGGCGCCGCCCTAACCACAGTTCAGCTGATCTGGAACGCCGCGCATCACGCCGGACAATTCGGATTCGGCCTGCAGATAACTTTGTGGCTGTGGTTCACCGCGGTTTTCGCGAATTTCGCGGAAGCCATGGCGGAGGGGCGCGGCAAAGCGCAGGCGGACACCTTGCGCAAAGCCCGGACCGAAACGCGCGCACGCCGCTTGCAGCCAGACGGCACGCTCGCAGATGTTCCCAGTTCCAACTTGCGATGCGGCGACGTCGTTGTCGTCTCCGCGGGAGAATTCATCCCGGGCGACGGTGAAGTGATTGAAGGTGTGGCTTCCGTGGATGAATCGGCCATCACCGGAGAGTCCGCCCCAGTCATCCGCGAATCGGGCGGCGACAGGTCCGCGGTCACCGGGGGAACTCGCGTCCTTTCCGACGAAATCAAGGTGCGTATCACCGCGAATCCCGGCGAGACCTTCCTCGATCGCATGATCAAACTTGTGGAAGGCGCCTCGCGTCAAAAAACACCCAACGAGATCGCGCTGAATATCCTGCTGGCGGGCCTGACAATTATTTTCCTGCTCGCGGTAGTCACGCTGCAGCC
>JBBRNO010000291.1:0-1663 GCA_038230275.1 Bryobacterales bacterium | reverse complement strand
CGCAGTACACGGCGATCTCGCCCCGCGGGTTATGTGGGGCAACTGTTCACCAATCCGCTGCCGCTGGCCATCTTGCTAGTGGCGGTCAGGCCGGAGTGGTGGCCGGTTCTGGCCGTGACCGTTGTTGTCCGCGCACTCGCCTCCTACGCCACCGCAGGCTGGATTCTCCACTGCAGTCAAGGATGGTGGCTCATTCCTGCCCAAGATCTACTAAGCTTCGCTTTCTGGATCGCCGGGTTCTTCGGCAACACCATTGTCTGGAGAGGGAAGAAGTATTACCTGCAGCCGGACGGCCGATTTGTGCTGGCCGGTTGAGGTTGAGTGTGGTCCGCAAGGACATGGTAAGATCCCTAAACACCTGCGCCCTAGGAGGTCAGAAATGAAGACACGCATGATTCTCACCCTCGCCCTGCTGTGGACCGCCCTTCCCGCGCAACAAGCGGGAACCAACGAGCCTCGGTACACCGGCGACGGCCGGCTTATGCGGCCGGACAAGTATCGCGAATGGGTGTATCTGAGCTCGGGACTAGGGATGACGTATGGTCTGGTCGAAAAAGTCGCGAGCACCGTTTCACCGCGGTTCGACAATGTTTTCGTCACGCCGGAAGCGTACAAGGCGTTTCTCCAAACTGGCGCCTGGCCGGAGAAGACGATGCTCGCCCTGGAAGTTCGGTACTCTACCACCAAGGGGTCAATCAACAAAGGCGGCCACTACCAGGAAGGCGTCTCCGCACTGGAAATCCACATCAAAGATTCGAAGCGATTTCCAACCAAGTGGGCTTTTTTCGGCTTCGGAGATGCCGATAAGACCGCCAAGCCGTTCAAGGCGGACTCGGCCTGCCAGACGTGCCATGCCAAGAGCGGCGCGGTCGACGAGACGTTCGTGCAGTTCTATCCCACTCTGCTCCCCATCGCTAAGGCAAAAGGGACGTTCAAGCCCGAGACCGGGAAATAGACGATGGAATATCTAATCGGGTTGGCCGTGGCGTTGGGTGTGGCCGCGCTCGCCGCGGTTGTTGGCTTTGACCGCGATCGTTCCTTCGCCCCAACCGTACTCATCGTTATCGCCGCATACTACGTGCTGTTCGCGGCGATGGGTGGCTCCCACCGTGCCCTTGTCTTTGAAATTCTTGCTGCCAGCGGGTTCCTAGCGCTAGCCGTCATCGGTTTCAAGATGAGTCCGTTGCTGATTGCCGCTGCCATAGCAGGTCATGGAATGTTTGACTTGATTCATCACTTCTTGATCGATGATCCCGGAGTCCCGAATTGGTGGCCAGGCTTCTGTATGGCGGCGGATGTGGGCCTTGGTGGATGGTTTGCAGCACTACAAGTATGGCGCAAGAATCCGTCGCGCCCCGCAATCGCGCCTCTTCATTAGGGAGTCCACATGGGCGTTCTTCAGTTGAAAATTCCGCCCGTCGCCACCGCTTTTGTCACGGCGGCTCTCATGTGGTTCACCTCACGCGCCGCGCCTGCTTTGCAGTTCGAATTTCCTTACCGGAACACGCTTGCGCTCAGCCTCGCCGTCGCCGGTGCGGTCATAAGCATCTTAGGCGTGGTTTCGTTTCGGCGAGCGGGAACGACGGTCAATCCCCTGACTCCTGGCGCATCCTCAACGCTGGTGCGCTCCGGAGTCTATACGTTCAGCCGCAACCCGATGTAT
>JBBRNO010000290.1:0-1953 GCA_038230275.1 Bryobacterales bacterium | reverse complement strand
TCCACGTTTCTCCTGTGGCTGCTGGTGCTCTTCTGCGCGCACATCGTAGTCGGCACCATCGTAGGCCAATGGTTGATGGGCCACAGCAGGGAAACCTGGCAACTGATCGGACGCATGGTTGTAGGCGTCTTTCTGCTGCGCGTGGTGGAGATGATTCCGCACCTTGGCGGCTGGGTAAGGTTCGCGGTCGTCCTTTGGGGCATGGGCGCAATCTCTCTTGCCATCTACCGGCGGCTGTCTCCGGCGAACGCGCCAACTTTTCCAGGCGCGCCAATCGCTCCGTCCCCGCTGCCTCCCAACACCACTATCGGCAGCCCACAGCCGGCGTAGGTCTCGAACGTGCGAGCTACCCGTCAGGTCGCGATTTAGTGGGCGATGGCGGGACGGCGCTTACCGATGTTGGTGGCTTGTTCGAACGCATAGCCCAGTTGTAGCACGCCCCAGTCATCGTGATGCCGGCCCACAATTTGCATCCCGATAGGCAGTCCGCTGGAAGAAAACGCAGCCGGGACGGACATCGCGGGATTGCCGACCGCCGAAATGTAATACGCGGATTTCATCCACGCCAGATAGTTTTCCATTTTCACACCGGCAATTTCTCTTGGGTAATGCACGTTCACGTCGAACGGCAGCACTTGGTTCACTGGCGCGATGAAGAATTCGTACCGCTTCAGGAATTCGTTGAAGCGGTTGTACAAGGCGGTACGCTTCGCTTCGATGCGCGAGAGATAAGGTCCGGTTAATTTGCGGCCTTCTTCGACGTGCCAGTGCACGTATTCGTTCAGTTGATCTCCGTGTTTGACCAGCGCTTCACCGAAAGCCCGCTCCAGCGCCCAGTGCCGCCACGCCAAGAATGATTCGTTGGCGTCGGAGAAATCGGGATCGGCTTCTTCCACCACGCACCCCAGCGATTCGAACACTTTGCCCTGCGCCTGGATCGCGCTTTTAACTTCCGGTTCCCACGGCAAGCCCAGATCCTCGAACATGGCCACGCGCACTCCCTTGAAGCTTCTTGTGCCCAGTGGCCGCGCGAACACGGAGCCAGGCTGGTCAATCGAAATGGGCAAGCCGTCGTCGAAGCCCGCCAGCACGCTCAGGAAAAATGCCAGGTCGGTCACATTCCGCGCCACACAGCCATCTACCGACAGCGGCATCCAGCCTAACTGTCCGGGGCCGTTGGAAACTCGGCCAGGCGAAGGGCGCAAGCCAACAATGTTGCAGAAATTCGGCGGATTGCGCAGCGAGCCGCCCATGTCGGAGCCATCGGCGAGCGGCACCATCCCGCAGGCCATCGCTACGGAACCGCCTCCGGTGCTGCCGCCGCATGTTTTGGTGAGGTCGTAGGGATTTTTGGTCGCGCCAAAAACCGGATTGAAGCTTTGCGATCCCAGGCCGAATTCCGGCACGTTCGTCTTACCGATCACGATCGCTCCGGCGTTTTTTTCTCTCTCCACCAGGACGCAATCACTCGCGGGGATGAAGTCTTTGTGCAGCGGGGAACCATAGGTTGTGCGTATCCCCTTCGTTTCGAGCAAATCCTTTACGCCCACCGGCAAACCGTGCAATGCGCCCAGCGATTTTCCTTTTGCCCATGCCTCATCTGCGGCGGCGGCCTGCGACATTAAGGTTTCTTCCGGAACCAGAGTCACTATCGCGTTGACCTGCGAATTAACGCGCTGGATCTGCTTCAGGTGCGCCGACATGACTTCGCGCGCGGAGACCTCTTTGTTGCGAAGGGCCCTCGCCAGGTCCACAGCGCGCATGAAGCAAAGTTCGTCCGCCGACTTGGGCGACACGGCGGATGAAACTGCGGGCAGATTGCCCGGCACGAACCGCTCGGCGAAAACGGTGCCCGCGGGCAACAGCGGAATCGTGACCGCCGAAACAGCCGCGGTGCTTCCCAGCTTGAGCGCGTCGCGCCGGGTGATCTGCCTGGTCATTCGAATTTCTCCT
>JBBRNO010000289.1:0-2285 GCA_038230275.1 Bryobacterales bacterium | reverse complement strand
TCAGCACCGTGGTCGCCACTTTGTCGAGCCCCGCGCCCCCGTACGCTTCCGGTATGCCGGCGCTCAACAAACCAAGCTCGCCGGCTTTTTTCACGAGCTCGGGCAACAGGCCGGGCTTCTTCTCTTCCAGTTCCTTGATGTGCGGAAAAACTTCCTTCAAGACAAACTCTTCCGCAGATTGGCCGATTAATTTTTGATCGTCGGTGAGGTCCGCCGGTGTAAATACGTCGGATGGTTGTGGCGATTCCAGTAGAAAGCTGCCGCCCTTTGCGGCTTGGGGGGTGGTAGTGACCGTGGCCATCGCGACGCTCCTGGCGCTGGTTGGGGTTGCGCCAATCGAATTATCTCACTTCACGGCCCAGGAAGGGGAGTAGTCAAGGTATCCGGAGAACGCAACAGGAAACGTTGCCAGATGGGCGCCCGCAGTTCCAGTTAAGGAGCAGCGGCGTGTTCTAGGTGCCGAAGAACAAGCTGTAGAACAACAGACCCAGCACGATGAGCGTTACCGTCACATAGGTCCAATCCTTTTCGTACACAAAAGCAAAAACCGAAAAAAGTACCCGCGCCACCGGGGTGGCAATCAATAGCAACAGGCCGAGTTGTATCAGGCCTCGCCCGTGCAGCTTGGCGGCCTCGCGCAGAATGCCCGAAATCGTCCGCAGCTCCCGCGGCTCGCCTGCGAAGACACGATAATTTGTAGTTGGCTTTGGATGGCGCACCAGAAAGATTATTCCGCCGATGAACACCAGGCCGGCGGCGAGCAAAACCCCGGTGCGCAACAGCGCGCCCATAATCTGGTCCATGCGTTGATCCTGTTGCAGCCTTGCAGTCGGTGGGTTCATCTCACATCTTGCCCGCGAACCCGTTGTAGATCATTTCCAGGGCCAGAAAACCAATTACTACGCTGAACACCATCCGCAGGCTCCGCACTTTCGCGCCGGCTAGAGTTCGCGCCCCCAACAGCGATCCGGCCAGTACTCCCAACATCACCGGCATCGCGATTCCCGGGTCAATATATCCGCGGCTCAAATAAATTCCCGCGCTCGCCGCGGCTGTTACTCCGATCATGAAGTTACTGGTAGTCGTGGAAACCTTGAAGGGCAATTTCATCGCCTGATCCATCGCCAGCACTTTTACCGCGCCGGATCCGATGCCGAGCAACCCGGATAAAACGCCCGCGCCAAACATCATGGTGAAGCCCAAGGGAACCCCACGCACATGATATGCGGTGAGGCCTTTCTCCGTGGGATAGGTGCTGTCCATGTTCAGCAGCGTAGCGAGGCGGTTCGGCCCGCGATCGCCAGCCTCATCTTCCTTTTCGCGCAAACTGGCCACCGCCGAATAAATCAGCACGACGCCGAAAATAATGGCAATCACGGACACGTGCAGATGCAGCGCCAAGGCCGCGCCCGCCAGCGCTCCCACGGTGGTGGCAATCTCCAGAAACATTCCCACGCGAATGTTCGAATAGCCTTCTTTTACGTACGCGGCCGCTGCTCCCGAGGACGTGGCGATGACCGAGACCAGCGCGGCCCCGATGGCGTATCGAATATCTACGTGAAACAGCAACGTCAACAGCGGCACGATCACTACTCCGCCTCCCAGCCCGGTGAGTGAACCGAGGAACCCGGCCAGCAGCGAGCCCATGCCAACCAGAAGCGTGAATTCCAGCGTATTCACAGAGCACCCACAACGCTCGCCAGTTTAACCGCAGTGTTCAGAATAATAACAAGGAAGAAGCTTGAAACTTGCCCGGACGCTCGGGATTCCGCGGTCCGACTACCAAGGCGAAAGGAAATTAATTGAGGAGTTCGAATATCCCGGCAGCGCCCATGCCGCCGCCCACGCACATGGTCACCATGCCGTAACGGCCTTTGCGGCGCTGTAAATCGCGAATAATCGTGGCGGTGAGTTTCGCCCCGGTGCAGCCGAGCGGATGGCCCAGCGCGATGGCCCCGCCATTGGGGTTCAATCGCGCGGGATCAAGCCCGGCCTGCTGGATTACTGCCAGCGATTGCGCCGCAAAGGCTTCGTTGAGCTCGATCACATCCATGTCTTTCAGAGCCAGCCCAGCGAGTTTCAAAACTTTCGGTATCGCTAAAACCGGGCCGATCCCGAATTCTTCCGGCGGGCAACCCGCGGTAGCGTACGACACGAATCGTGCCAGCGGCTTCAGTCCCAGTTCTTTTGCGCGAGTGTCAGACATGAGGATTACGGCCGCAGCCCCATCGCTCATCGGCGAACTGTTTCCGGCAGTAACTGTCCCCTGGGCATGAAATGCAGGC
>JBBRNO010000288.1:0-2331 GCA_038230275.1 Bryobacterales bacterium | reverse complement strand
GCTTCCCGGTCAATGCTTCGGCGCTTTCCATACGTATCTGCATCCAACCGCAACACGCCTACACAACCTCCCCTATTTTCAGGATCATCTCGTATTGGAATCAAGTGCCCCTTCAGGATCATCTTGTATTGGATAACTCTCGTCAACCGCAGTCCGTGTACCCTTGGTAGACTGTGTGTGAGCATTCCATTTTATGATTTCTATCGTGATCCCGATTCACAACGAGGAACCGGCGATCCTTCCTTTGTACGATCGATTGACAACCGTGCTTGAGGGTTTGCAGAAACCCTACGAGATCATCTTTGTCGACGATGCTTCCACGGACCGGAGTTTCGATCTGCTGGCGAATCTGGTGGAGACCGATTTGCGGCTAAAGGTGATCCGTCTGCGGCGGAATTTCGGGCAAACGGCAGCGCTCTCAGCGGGGTTTGATGAGGCGCAGGGTGGGGTGATTGTTTCTCTGGACGGCGATCTGCAGCACGAACCGGAGGACATTCCGGCGCTGCTGGCGAAGATCGACGAGGGCTTCGACATCGCCAGCGGGTGGCGAAAGAACCGGCTGGACAATGCGGTGACGCGGAAGATTCCTTCGCGCATTGCAAACTGGCTGATGGCGAAAGCTTCTGGCGTGGAACTGCGGGATTTCGGCACGACGTTCAAGGCCTATCGCGCGGAAATTTTGAAGGACATCAATTTGTACGGAGAATTGCACCGGTTCATCCCGGCACTGGCCAGTTTCTACGGCGCGCGGGTGGCGGAAGTGCCAATCAAGAACGCGCCTCGATTGAGCGGTGGTTCGCATTACGGGCTGGGGCGGACTTTCAATGTGCTGTTCGACATTATTACCATCAAGTTTTTGCTGAGCTATTTCACCCGTCCCATGCATTTCTTTGGACGGATTGGGCTGTTCGGAGTTACGGTCGGCGGTGGAATTTTAAGCTATCTGGCCATCTCGAAATTGTTCGGCCATGAGATCATGCTGGAACATGGTCCGCTGATGCTTGCGGGCGGGCTGCTTTTTCTTACAGGTCTGATGATGTTCAGCACAGGGTTGTTGGGCGAAGTATTGATTCGCACCTATTTTGAGAGCCAGGGGCGCCGGATTTATGCCGTGCGTGAGATTCGCACACGGCGGGAATCCGTGTCCAGCACCTAGAAGGCCGGCGCTAACATTTGGGCTAGTTGTTCTGGTTTGTGCGCTCCGGACGTGATGAGAGTGCCATTGATGAAGAAAGATGGCACGCCACTCACCCCTTGTCTCCGGGCGAACTCTTCTTCGGCTTTCACCTCTTGCGTAGCTTGATTTCCGTTGGGGAATTCCATGCCGCTCTTTCTCGCGATTTCGCGTAGAACTTCCGGCGCACCTATATCTTCCCCGTCCAGAAAGTAAGCCTGAAAGAGATTTTCCACGATGGTGTTTTGATCGCCTTGTTCGCCTGCCAGCCAGATCAGGCGGTGAGCGTCGAACGTGTTGGGAGTCTTCTTGATGTTGTCGAAGCGAAAGTGTATCCCGTCCTCAGCGCCAGAGGCGGCTACGCGGTCTTCCAACTCTTTCGATCTGGCGGCGCTGCCAAATTTTCTTGCCCTGTATTCCTGCCGGTCCATGCCTTCCTTCGGCGCGCTCGGATTCAGTTGGAATGGCTTCCAACGGATCCCGGTTTGCGGACTTCCTAAGAGAACTAATGCCTTCTCCAGGCGGCGCTTTCCTAGGAAGCACCACGGACAGACGACGTCTGAGACAACTTCAACGATGGCCATTGGTTGTTAGATGCGTCGAGCGAATGAAAGTCGCAATCGGCACGGTTGTTATCCTGAACGAATATGCCCAACGACGACAGTAAGCCGAAATGGTGGCAGGCTTTCTGGCAGACGGTGATCCGGTATGAAGCAGCCAAGGTTACGCCGTGGCTTGCGTTTCGGAACGCGTTGGGCATCACGCTTCCGCTAATGTTCGGGGCCATCACGGGCTCGCTGGCCAGCAGCGTGATTGTGTGTACTGGGGCGTTGAATGTTTGCTTTTCCGATAATGATGACCCGTATCCGCACCGCGCACGGCGTATGCTGGCGGCTTGCGCACTGGTGGCGGTGGCCGTGTTTGTCGGCTCCATCAGCGGGCACCTCCACTGGACAGCAGTGCTGGTTGCGGCCGGGTGGGCGTTTGCGGCAGGAATCCTGGTTTCCATCAGTGGGGAGGCCGCCGATCTGGGCGTGGTGAGTCTGGTAACTGTGGTGGTGTTTCAGGCTTTTCCGTCCACTTGGGAACACGCGGCTTATTCGGCCATGTTGGCGTTTGGCGGGGGATTGCTGCAGATGGCACTTTCCCTGGCGCTG
>JBBRNO010000287.1:0-2396 GCA_038230275.1 Bryobacterales bacterium | reverse complement strand
TGGACGAGCCGACCAACCACCTGGACCTGGCCACGAAAGAGATGCTGGTGGAGGCCCTGAAGGATTTCCAGGGCACCATGATTTTCGTTTCCCACGACCGTGTGTTCCTGCGCGGTTTGGGATCAAGGGTATTGGAGTTGGGTGGAGAAAGCGGAACGGATCGAACGCCGCGCGTGTATCCGGGGACGTACGTGGAATACGTGCAGGACCTGGGCCACGAAGCGCCCGGCATCTACTCTTAATTAGCAGAAAGAACGGTGCGCAACACTGGACTATCCACGCCGCTCACGCGCAGCTTCACTTCATCGGTGCCGTCGGCTTTCACCGCGGTGCCCGCGCCCAGCAGGAAGTTCACCTGGTAGAGTCCAACCGAACCGGGAGTCAGCCCGGCGAAGCTCACCTGCTGAGTGGTGCCATTCACCACAACCTCCACGGGCCGCACCGTGCGCGCCAGCGGGTCTGAGGCGGAAGCCTGACCGTCAACCGCAGCCGGGTTCGTCGCGCCCAATGAGTTCGCATAGATCACACCCACCTCGCCCAACCGCAACGGCCGAGCCGGACTGATCAGCGCACCATCCGCTGAGGTAATCACCGCCAGGTTGTTCGCCACGAAAATGGCCGGTGCGGAATCCAACACTGACGCGGCCGCTATCGTCACCTCGTCCGACTGCGTCCCGCCATTATTCACTGCGACCTTTAGCGCCTGCCCCGTGACTAGCGCATACGGCGCCAGCGCGATCACTTGGGAATCGCTCGCGTAGTACATCGGGCCGGCCTTTCCGTTGAACAATACCTGTGTCCCGCAAAGATTGTCCGTCAGCGGCAATGCCTTCGCGGTTTCATCGGTACAGCCTGAGAGAGAGCGCCCGAATAAAGATACAAAGGCTCCGGGAGCAATCGGGAGTTGAAAGCTGGCCGAGTTCACAATCCCTTGCGCAGTGATCTGCGGTTTCTGTTTCACCGCGGGGCTCGGTAGGGCGGCCTGCACCGTGACGGCGCCTTCGCCGGCTTTCTTGTTGCCGGCGTCCAGATAAACCGGCTTCACAAAAACCAGCTCCATGGGCCGCGCGGAAAACGTGACGGAGCACGGCGCGGCGTTCGAGCAGGCCTGTGCCGCGGTGCTGCTTTCCAGTTTAGGACTGGCTCCAAATTGCAAGGAAGCGTTGACGAAACGGGCGTCCGCGGGCGGCGCGACCGCCACGGTAACGGTCACCGGGCTCGACCCTGCCGCGGCATTGGAATCGAACGCGGGCTGCGCCGGAACTTTCACCATGTAGAGATCGCGCCGGGCGTTATTTCCAAACGAAGGGAACACAATCCAACTTCCGTCGGGCAGCGGCGATGTGGTGTCCAGCAACATGAAAGTCCGCGGGGCATGCCACGGCATCATCGCGTTTGTAAGCACCCGGCTGCGCTTGCCTGATGGATCGAAATAGAACTGGCTCACCGCTTGCCCGTAGGCGGTCATTTCGGAAACACAGACCGAGGATTCATCGCCAAAGTAGTTGTCTGTGCAGATGCTCTTGGCGGTGACCGGAGCCGGGCAATTGACGAATACATCGGTGTCTGTGGCCCCGGTGGAACAACCAGCGCCGGTGCAAAAGCTGTAGACGTCCCTATCCGCAATCGGCCCCGGGGAGATATTCTTCAACTGCCGTCCGCCGCACCGCGCAAAGGGTGGAAACGTACCCGGATGCAGCGTCTTGTTCGGCACTTTGTAAACCTGCGATGCGCCGGCAACGGCTGACACGCCGGCGTGAATCTTAGCGGAACCGATGAAAGGAAAAATGTCGGTAAACCAATTTCCACGGCCGGGGCTCTGCGCCAGATAGTTCTCGTAGCTGGGGTGAGTCTGGTAGCCCTCCATCCCAACATAGGGCTCGCTTAGGCCGAGCCAAACCCGTTTGCCGTCGTACTTGGGATTGCTTTCGATGGTATACGTGATGGGGCTGTTCCAACTTTTGGGAGCGCCGGGAGTTACAATCTGAAATCCGTCCTGCCACCATTCCTGCAACCTGTAATCGCCGCGCTGGACAATGTGGCTCCCTGCCAGAATGGTCTCCCGCGCAATCAGTTTACCCGTCGCATCCACGCCATTTGGATCGTGCACAAAATCCCAATAAAGCGTCGGCGCCGCGTTGACTCCCACGTAGGCGCCACAGAATGCCGCCAACTTTGCTCCCGGCTCTAAGGCAACGGGTTGTCCTCTGGTTGCGGTCCGGTCCACCACCCATTCCGTACTGCTGTTCTTCTGAACAATCCGAAGCGTATCGTTGCTGGGCGCTCCGGGAATGGAAAATACATCACCGGCTAAGGCATCCGTCAGCACCGGTGCCGGTTCGCCGGAGACTTGAATTGTGTATCGTCCGTTAGCGGCTGGAATCGACGACGCCAGC
>JBBRNO010000286.1:0-2417 GCA_038230275.1 Bryobacterales bacterium | reverse complement strand
GGAAGCCTCCGCGCTCTGAGAAATTGCAACGGCGCCTCATAGATCTGCCGGAAGGATTCGGCGGCACGCTCGGCGGCCCAAAGTTCCAGATCGATGTTCTCACCTTCCAGCGTAACCACCACGGCGCCATTTTTGATCTGGCAGTCCATTCGCTCCACCTTTTGCTCCTGTCCGCTATCGAGACCATCCGCAATCCGCAGCAACGGGGTCAGAAATGTAACCACGTGCCTATCTTCCAGCGGCAGAGTCTGCACCATTTCGTAACGGGCTGACGGCAGTGCCTTTCGGTGGAACCGGCACAGGGCTGCCACCAGAATCCGCTCACGGACCGTGAAGCCCGGCATGTCGGAATTCTGAACAATATAGGCCGAATGCTTGTGGTGGGCCGCGCTGCTAATGAAGTGTCCCGTATCTAGTAGATGCGCGGCGGCTTCCAAAAGTTTTGCACAATCTGGCGATAGTTTGTGCAGCGGTTGCAGTGATTCAAAGAGTTGGTGCGCCAACGACGCCACCCTTCGCGCATGTTTCGGCGGCACGCCGTACTTTTTCGCCATGCCCTCTACGTGCAGCAACTGTTCCCGGTTCAGATGGCTGAGTGCGCGGCCAACGCCGCGGGATGCCAGATCCGCAATAATGCCGTCGCGAACACCCGCGTTTGAATAATACACTGCCGGCATCCGGAACGCCTCTAACACCTTCAGGAGTACAGCCGCTCCCGGGACAATAATTTCAGCGCGGCGCGGTCCAATTCCTCCGATCCGTTTACGCCCATTCAGATCCCTGGCGCGTAGTTCCTTGTATAGCTTTCTGATTTGAGGGGTGGTGGCGCGCAACCGCGAAGCTTCTTCCCTGCGCGCGCGTGGGATTCGGTTAATCGCGCACACCATTGCCGCCGCCGTGGAGGATGTGCCTATCGCTCTGTCGAAAGGACGGATACCGATCTTCTTTACAGCCATATCCAGTTTCTCGTCGATGAACTGCTCCAGACGGTGCAGATCCGTCTCACTAGGCGGCTCGCTCTTCATGAAGGTTTCGGTCAGACGAACGGCGCCCAATGGCCTGGACACTCCGCTCTGCATCTCTCCGTTCTCACCGGCGATGATTTCCGCGCTACCCCCGCCAATGTCGACAATCAGTATTCGTTTGTCGGGATGGGGCCAGCGGCTTTGGACACCGCGATGAATCAAACGCGCCTCTTCCAGGCCGGAGATGATCTCCACCGGCACCCCGATCGCATCGGAAACCCGGCGAATGAACTCTTCCTGATTGCTGGCGTCTCGCACGGCACTGGTGGCTACCGCCCGGACGCCCGCCACATCCAGGCGCTGATAGGTTTGCGACATGCGCGTCAGCACCTGGCAAACAAAATCCATTGCTTCGTCACTGATTCGTCCGCCGCTGAAGACGCTGGCACCCAGGCGAGTCACTTCCCGGTCCGTGGCAAGAATTACCGGCGCGGAGCCAGGCACCACCTCAGCCGCCTCCATCCGAACGGAGTTGCTGCCGATATCGATTGCGGCATACCTGGGCATATGGCCATGATACGGCGTCGCTGCAAGATGCTGCGGCGGAGAAAAATATCGTAAGAAAATAAATTTTTGGAACAAGACCAACGGCGCGTGCGTACGTCAAAGTAACAAAGCAAGTCACCCCGTGCCAGGGACCCTTTCCCCAAACAAGATACCCTGGCGCGGGGTCGCCTTAGGCAACGTCCATCGGTGGTTCCTTCGGAGATGTCCCGTTGGGATCGTTCGCCTTCGCACCAGCCGGCGCTTTGATCGGCCCGTTCAGGATTGGATCGTTGGTGCGCCGCATCCATCCGTCCAGCCTTCCGCGCATTTCCTTCGCCGCCCCGGCCGCTGCGCTATCCAAAATCAGGTTCCGCGTTTCGGTTGGATCGAACACCAGATCGTACAGCTGTTCCGCTGCCACGTTCTGATTCCTCCACCCCATCTTCACCCAAAGATCCTTACTTAACCCATCGTCGCAATTTGGTAGTACCGGTTGATGGCGGTCGCCGAAGTGACGAATATATTTCCAGCGCTGCGTCCGCGCGGCGCGTTTAGGTTCATAGGCCGCGTGATAGTTAACCTCCGCGAAGATCTCGTCGTTGATCTCCGCTCTGTCGCCTCGGATCACCGGTAGGAATGAGCGCCCTTGCAACCCGCCGGGCGGCTTCACGTCCGCCACTTCGCACAGCGTGGGAAACAGGTCGAGTTGTGAAACCATGGCGTCGCAAACCTTACCGCCGGTGAAACCGCCCGGGCCGCGCATCATCAGCATCACACCCATTCCATGGTCCTGTAGGTTGCATTTCATCGCTGGAAAGGCGATGCCATGATCCGTGGTGCACACCACCAGCGTGTTGTTCGCCAGGCCGCTTGCTTCCAGCGCGGCCAGAACATCCCCAATCGCTC
>JBBRNO010000285.1:0-2443 GCA_038230275.1 Bryobacterales bacterium | reverse complement strand
GGGCAGCGCCGATGACATTGAGTACTTCGACAACGGCAAGGCGGGCACGTCCGGACTCGACTGGTTTCGCATTGAATTCCAGGGCAAGGCGCCGCGGTTGTTCACTGCCAACCTGATTGTTACCGATCCGCTGGTTGTTGCTCAGGTCTTGTTTTACACGGCGGACGGCAAGGAATACCGCGAAGGCGCAAACGCGAATGAACGGGTTCATCAGCAGGGTGAAGGCCACCGGACGGAGATCAACCGGACGCTGCAGCCTGGTGGGGTTTATTTTCTGAAAGTGGAAGCGAATTCGCCTGGCTACGATGTCGAGTTGCGCTTGCGGCATCCAGGACCCTACACGGACCCGAGGCAAGCGGTGCGGATGGCGATGTACGACCAGATGGCCCAGGTGGACGCGTGGCTGCTAAACCGGCCTCGCGGCGCCAGCGTGGACAGGCGCATTCGCGACACCGGCAGCCTGCTGGGTACACACTGCATGAGCTGCCATACGCAGTCCGGCGTATGGGGGCCGGTGGGCGCGATGTTGAACGGATACCGGGCGGAAAATGTGGGGAATTTTCGCCATCTGACCAACGTGATGTACGAATCATTGCGGCCTACCAATGTTTTACAGGATGCGGCGAATAATACCAGTCTGGCGCCGCTCGATCTGGGTGACGGTCCGGCGGGAACGCGGGCGGCCGGCTACAACGTGACAACGCTGGAATCGTTTCTTGCCCCGCGGCGGTTGCATTCGGCGCAACAGATTCGCACGGCGAATTTTGTATTGCAATCGGCTGACCCCAGCGGAATTAATGCGGCGGGACCGGGATCGAACGTGGGGCAGTCCATTGTTTACCGGTTCGCGGGGGAGATTTTGCGGCGTGCCTGGGAGCAGACGCGGGACGAGAAGTATCTGGCGGCGCTGGAGGAGAAGGCGGAGAAGATACTTTCCGTTGTGCCGAAGTATAGCGACGATTTGTCGAATCGTATCGAGTTCTTTGTAAAGACATTTCCGGCCAACTATGTTTCGGCACGGGGAGATTCGGATGCGGCGCAATCCCTGGTGACGCGGGGGCGGGCGCAGGTGGCGGCCGATTTGAAGCGCTTGCGGCAGATTCAGAAGGCGGATGGATCGTGGGGATTCCATCCTGGCGTTTCGACGGACGAGGGGCTGAACTGGAAGAACGGGAACGACGAGGTGAAAGACATCGACCCGGCTCCGACTGCGCTAGCATTGAGTGCGCTGGCAGGGCTGGGCTTTACCGACCGCGATGCGGCGGTGCGGCGCGGCGTAGACGCACTGCTGAAGATGCAGGATCCTTATGGCCGGTGGAATCGGAACGCGCTTACCGGTTTTGTGACCACGGCTTATTCGCTGCACGCCTTGTCCCGCTTGTATCCGGAGAGTCCGGTTGCGCCGAAGCGCAGTGATTTTGAGCCGCAGCCGAATGAATCGCTCGCCGATACAGTGGCGCGGTTTCGTGCCATGGGTCATCTTGGGCTGGCCGCCGATGACGGCCGCTTTGTGGATCTGGTTTTGCCGGGCGCGGTCCATGCCAGTCCGCAAGTGCGCTACTGGGCGCAGATCGCGTTGGGTGCACTGCACAATGAGCTTGGCATCCCGGCGCAGATCAAGGGCTTGGGAGATCCGGTGAAGATGGTTCGCGAGGCGGCCCGTTGGGGAATGCGGCAGACTTTGCTGGACGATAAGGGTTGGGATCACTTATTCGCGGCGTATGAGAAGGGTGATGACCTGACCCGCGAATCCATCGCCGGTGCCCTGATTATGCGTGCCGACAGTGTGATGACGCACACAGCGGCGGGGTATCCGCGGCTGACGGCGACGCTGGACCATATGATGAATCAAGACCCGCACCCGGGCGTTCGCGCCTGGTCCTCCCGCGCGGCTTGGAACTGGTGGATCTGGAATCCGCCGGTGCGGGCGCGGTTGAATCAAGCATTCCTGACCAGCCTGGAAACGCAGGAAACCAGTGCGCTGGTGGAGACAGCGAAACGCTTTCAGACCGAGGCGCTGTTTATCGCCAACGGGCAGCGGGCCAATGGGAGCAAAGAGCATCAGTATCCGGAATTGGCGCAATTATTCGACGCGATCACACAGCGGCTGGACAAGGGTTCCAATACGACGCTGAACGGACACCTGGTGAAGATTGCCGGCACTTACTACAGCATGGCCGGGGGCGATGGCGGTCCAGGGCAGATGGGATACGTTACGCCGAAGGCCGCCGAGATGGTGGGAAAAGCGTTGCTGCCCTATTGGACGGCGGCTGAGGAAGCTAAGGACGACAACGAAATACGGCTGGCCATTGAAGCATCGGCAAATGCAACTTACGAGCCGCTGCAGAAGAAGGTGCTGGCTTATTCCAGTGGCGGCCCGGAGAACTTGCGGACGCTGGCGGCGACATCGCTTTCCGATCCGCGGGTGATTTCGCTACCGGCG
>JBBRNO010000284.1:0-2482 GCA_038230275.1 Bryobacterales bacterium | reverse complement strand
GGGAGGAACTCCGCAACCGCATCCTATTAGGAATCGCAGAAATCAATGCTGCCCCCGTGGTTCATCGCTGGAGAAACTTCGACGCCCTCTCAGTGGATACTATTTAGTGAAACGATATACTAGTGGCCACCGCTATCTTCCTGGCTGTCTGCCGGGTCGCGGCTAGCGCACATGACCGCAAGCTCATTCGTCTTGGAGTGGGCTCAGCAAGTCCACTCCACATCCACCTCCAGCACCTGATTCATTCACGTGACCGAATGGGAATCGCATTTACCATTGCGGCCTTTCTTGCCAGCATTGCCATAGCTTTCTTGATGGCCGAAGCGATATACAGGCAAACCATTCACAGGTTAGTCCAGATTCTTTCACTCCGCTGACGCTATGCGCCAACAGCGACCGGCGCTAACTGCGCGGCGCGGACCAATGCTTCCGAAACGCGCGCGCCACAGAGAATTAGATTGCGCCCGGAACTGTGGATCTTATTGGCCAACTGTTCCAGCGCGAGGAGACCCGTGCCGTCGATTGCTGTGGTGTTGCGCAGCCGCAGAATCACAACCGGTGACAACTCCTCGCGCGATCGCACCCGTCGCTGGCAATCCGCCGAATAGAGGCGACACCATGTTCGCCATGCCCTGTGCGATCAATTCCACGTTGGGGTTGTGCCGGGCGCCACTCATGCGATTGGCAACCACCGCGGACGTCAGCGGTTCAATCGCGCCCAGCATGGCAACCGTCACCGCGGGGATGAAGAGAACCGGCGCCAGGTTGAGATGAAAGGCCAGTATTGCGAAGTGCGGTAAACCAGCGGGAAATACCTCCGAACCTTTGAGCCGCGAGCTCTGCCGCCGACGGCGATTTCCATGGCTGGAGCTGTACCTGAAGTCGTCGATTCCGATTGGATCGAGGTGCAGGAAGGGCAGTACCGATATGTCGCTATCGCGGACGGTCCCACTATGGTTCGTATCGTGGTCGCTGGATACATCGCCTGCGAGTGGTCAGAGCAGACTTATTCCCCAGAGTCTCCGCGCAAGAGCCATTACCCAACCGGTTACAGGAACCAAAAATAGCGCCCCTCTTTTGAACTGTGCCAAAAATCGATCGGTTCGAGCCCTAATCCGCCGGCAAGGAAAACTGATCTGCTAAAGACGGCAGTATGAGATAAATGAAGATGCCGTTTGGCGAGGGTTTGAGGGCGGCAGGCGGCAGGAATATTTGCGAGAACAAAATCACCCTTTGGTGTTTCAGGGCGCTTACTTGAATAGGTGCTGAAACGTTCAAAAACCTCCCCTGCCGCAAGCGACTTTCTCTTTGAATTCGATCCTGAACCGGCACTGGAGCGGTTAACATCCTACGGCGGAGCGGCGGTTCTGATCCGGGCGCTGCGGTCACTGGGCGTAGCCGAGAGCGTGGCTCGCAATATTCACATCAAGAAGCGGGATCGCGGCTTTGACGAGGCCAGCTTCGTGGAGAGCTTCGTGCTGTTGAACAGCGTGGGCGGAGACTGTCTGGACGACTTCGACCAGTTGCGCGCCGACGGGGAACTGGCATCCATGCTGGGGCACGACCTGCCTTCGCCGGGATCGGCGAGGAATTTCCTTTATGAATTTCACGATGAAAGCCGGATCGAGGCCGCAAAGCAGCAGTGCCTTGTGCTGGGAACGAAAGCGTATATTCCCGGCGAGAACGCGGCACTGAGCGGGCTGGCTCTGGTAAACCGCGATGTGGTGCGGGAAGTGGGCAGGCGTTTGTCCGGAACAGAAGATCGCCACTGTGGATTAGGATGCCACCATCATTGAGAGCCGCAAGCAGGAAGCGCTGCGCGGCTATGAGGGAGAGCGCTGCTACCAACCCATGCTGGCGGTCTGGGCGGAAATGAATCTGGTGCTGGCCGACGAGTTCCGGGATGGCAACGTACCGGCAGCCTATCAGGGACTCACGGCGGCGAAGGCCGCCTTTGCATCCCTGCCCTCTACCGTCAACCAATATTACTTTCGCGGCGATTCGGCCTGTCACGAACACGAACTGATCGATTGGCTGCGCAATGAACAACGCAAGGACGGACCGCAGGGCTTCATCGGCTTCGGCGTCAGTGCGCGCATGAGTCCGAAGCTGCGCGAGGCAGTGGTGGCCGTGCCGGAAGCGCAATGGGAAACGTATCCTTACGGCAAGCCTGAGGCGGAAGCAACTCGCGAATGCGCGGAGGTGACGTTTGTTCCCAACGAGCACAGCGAACACAAAGATACTCAGCCGTTGCGTTACATCGCCATACGGATTCGCCCGCGACAAGGTGAATTGCTGAACGACGGTACTCAGGTAAAGCACTTTGCCGTTGTCACCAATATTCGGGACTGGAAGCCGGCGCGTCTGTTGCAGTGGCAACGGGAGAAAGCAGGAACAATAGAAGCGGTGCATGATGTGCTCAAGAATGAACTGTCGGCGGGAGTGCTGCCGTGCGGGCGTTTTGGGGCTAATGCGGCATGGC
>JBBRNO010000283.1:0-2526 GCA_038230275.1 Bryobacterales bacterium | reverse complement strand
GATTCAACTTGATGTTATCACAGCGGCGAAAAATCCATCTCCCGGATCGATCCCCGGGGTTCGGCGGCGGGTTTCCACAACCTTGTACTTTCCCGCGGTCTCCGCCATCACTCGAGCGACGACATCCTCATTCTCCTGGCGCTCCAGCGAACAGGTGGAATAAACCAACCTGCCGTTAGGACCGAGAACGAGGAGCGCCTGATGAAGCAGCAGTGTCTGCTTTTCATGCAAATCCAAAAGGTCCGTTATCTGGATGCGCCAGCGGATCTCCGGGTTTCGCGATAGCGTTCCGGTGCCGGAACAGGGCGCGTCCACCAAGATGCGATCAAAGGTACGGTCGAATGGCAACGGCTGGGTTGCGTCCAGCAGCACTCTGGGACAGCCCGCCATCTGTCGCAGGCGGTGCAGGTGAAGGTCGCACGCGATGGCCCGGACGCCGGATTCCAGCGCTTGGAGAGTTTTGTTGCCTGGGGCGGCGCAAAGATCCAGTAAGGTCTGTCCGGGTTCGAGGTTGAGAAGCGGGACGATGGATTGCGAGCCGATATCCTGTAGCCGGACATTGCTGGTGTCGCCACCCAGCACGCGGAAACCGCCGGCAATTTCAGCCGGCTCCAGTTGCAGCGAATGCCCTGGCGGCGGGTTGCGAAGATAGGCTTCCGGTTGTTCCAGAAATGCGCGGGCGATCTTGGTGGTGGTTTCCGCGCCGAATTCCCGATCCCATTGATCGATCAGCCATTGCGGTTGGGAGAGTTCGGTGGCGCGATTGGGCCAGGCGACCTGCTTCCGGTCGATCTTCCGCAAGACCGCGTTCACCAGTCCGGCGGCAGAGCGTTTGCGGGCGCGCTTGACCAGTTCGACGCTTTCCGTGACGGCGGCGTGAGGCGGGACGCGGTCCAAGTGGCGTAGTTGGTAAATGCCAATGCGCAGGGCAATGCGGACGGCGCTATCCAGCCGCATTGGAGCATGGAGGCCGATGAAATAATCGAGCTGCGCCTGGCGGCGGAGGGTTCCGTAGATGATTTCGGAGGCGAGGGCGGCGTCGCGGGTGGAAAGAGATTGCGCAAATAGGAGGTCGGAGGCATAACTGCCCGATTCCACGCGGGTAAGAATATCGAATGCGATGGAGCGGGCTGGAGAGATCACCTGGCAATCGTAGCAAGTCCGCGGTAAACTGGTATGATTGTTAGCGAAGTAGCCTTCCTTTTTCCCCGATCGTCTAACGGTAGGACAGCGGCCTTTGGAGCCGTGAATCGTGGTTCGAATCCATGTCGGGGAGCCAAACGAAATCGCCGATTGGGGATACGGATTACACTCGACAAGCCGTCTAGGTCGGGCCTATCGGGCTTGCTCCAGAATCTCAGCCAACTCGGTCAACCAAGCGGCAAACGAAGGTGCAAGCAATTCACGTCTGGATGTTTCGTGGTTTATCGTGATGATTTGACCGGTGCGACCACCCGAGGCTGGGGCCAAATCCAGGCAAATGGAATCGCCGGCGCCACTGGATGCAAATGGAATCCAGCCCGGGTCCCACCATGAGTCACGGACGCCCACGTCTGGTGAGCTTTCTTTGTCGGCGAACTCGCGCGAAATGAACATCTCTTTCCGTGCCGTCCACTCTTCAATGATCGATGCAATTGGCATCAAGGCGTAGCCTTCGTCTTTGAGAGATGGCGGGATCAGATCGGCTCCACTCTTTTGGCCGTCGTGAAGCTCGTAGGCTTGTTTGAAATCCCCTGGCAATGCTTTGCCCACGGTTGCTTCCAATAATGCCAGATGCCCGGCTTGGGCCGCGCCGCTCAATACAGTTTTGCGCTTTCCCTTTTGGCTCTTCACCGATTTTTCGAGGTGCTTCCAGACATCCGCGAGTGTGCCTGGTTCGGCCCCTGAGTTCTTAGCGGAGGGTTGCTGAGAGGCTTCGATCAGAGCGAGAATCTTCTTAGCCTTCTTTTCCTTGGCGAAATCAAGCGGCGTCTTGGCAGCGATTTTCCCGTTGGCGTCTACCGGAAATCGCACATGAATATCCGCCCCGGCTTCAAGGAGAACCGCTGCATTGTCTGCTCGATTCGCTTCGATGGCCATCGTGATTGCCGATCCTAGTGTCCTGTCTCAGGTAATTCTTTACAGATGATGACTACCGATCTATTCTGAAGCATGCCCAGACCGGCGGTCGCGCTTGCCATCAGCGCCAGTCAGAAAGCGGACCTGAAAAGGTTGGTTCGCAGCGGTAGCACTCCGCAAAAAGTGGCCCTCCGCGGCCGGTTGCTGCTTCTGGCACACGAGGGTGTTGCCAATCAGGCAATTGCGAGGCAGTTGGAGTTATCACGCCCTACCATTCTTGCGTTGCGCAACGCTTTTGCAAAGGACGGTTTAACGGCTGTTACAGGCATTCGTAAGCGCAACCGTCCCGGCGCCGTGCTGACTCCGGAACTGGAGCAGAGGATCGTCGACACCACTGTAAAGACCCGCCCCGGCGACGGCAGTACGCACTGGAGTGTGCGGATGCTGGCCAAACAGTTGGGAGTTTCT
>JBBRNO010000282.1:0-2553 GCA_038230275.1 Bryobacterales bacterium | reverse complement strand
TGCGTTTGATCATCCGGCTTGGCCCACTTCGATCATCTAATTTGGCCCACCCGGTTACTGTTATTTTGCCTTATCTGAACCGGGCTGTTCGGCCAGTGCAGATTTGAATTTTACCGGCCTTTGCTCGGATGCTTCAGTCCCACAATGGATACTGAACACCCCTCTCCACACTCCTCGTTTTCCGGGGTCCGGACGCAACGCAGCCCAGCGCCGTCTGCGGCGCGCTTTGGGCGTAGCGCAGTCCGGACTCCGGAAAACCGCTGCTAGCGCGGCCCCCGAGCCGTGATCGCCACAAAATATCGATCACCCTCCCGTACCATCAACCGCCTCACCTCCTCCTTTTCTCCGAGCGGAAAATCATGCTCGCTCAAGTACACCTTCCCTCCGGCCCGCAATGCCAGCACCGCAAGATCAAACTCCGCCGTCGCCACGCCAGGCAGCGCCGCGCGCAATTCCCGCACACTCACTGGCGCCGACCACGTAGGCTCAAGCTGCCGCATCGCCTCCCACATCCGATCCACTGCCGCCGGCCCAGCCTGCCGCAGAATGTTGTTCACCGTCTTGCCCCACCAACATCCACCAGCCCGCGGCTTCACGCCCTCTCCATTCAGCTGCGCGGCAATTCCTTCATAACTCATCCCCGCGGCCTTCAACGCTTGCATCCTCTTGATCACTGCTGGTTCGCCCCAATGAAATCCATATGGCTTCCGCCCCTGACCACGATTCTTCCGGTAAAATTCAACCGCCGCAATCGACCTCACTTCTTCCTCCGCTCCAGCGTGCGCCGGAACCGGAACGACTCCGTCCCGGTCTCGATAATGTGCGCCCGGTCCGTGATCCGATCCAACAACGCCTTGCACAATCGCGGATTCGGAAACACCGTCGTCCACTCCGAAAACGGAAGGTTGGTAGTCACAATCAACGCCGCCCGCTCGGCCCGATCCGAGATCACCTGGAACAGAAACTCGGCCCCGATATCGGCCAGCGGAACATAGCCAACCTCATCGATTGCGATCAACTCGTATTTCTGCCAGCGCGCCATCATCCGCCGCACCTGGTTGTTCTGCTTGGCCTCCACCAACTCATTTACCAGCGCCGCCGCGGTCACGAAGCGCACTCGCCGCTTCTGCCGGCACGCCGCCAAACACAAGCCCGTCGCCAGATGGGTCTTTCCTGTGCCACACTCCCCGATCAACACCACGGGCTCGCTTCTGCCGATGTAGCCACCCTCCGCCAGATCCCGAATCTTCGCCGCCGGGATCTGCGGCACTTGCGTGAAGTCGAACTCCTCCAGCGTCTTCACGCGTGGCAGTTGCGCATCGCGGATGCGGTTCTCCACGGCATGCCGGTCACGCTCTTCGCTTTCCATCGCCAGCAACGCTTCCAGATAGCGGATATGGCTGTGGTTCTCTTTCACCGCCTGCTCGGCCAAGGAAACAAAATGCGTTCCGATCACCGGCGTGCGCACCTGCTTGCAGTACTGCCGCACGCTAGCCTGCTCCAACTCTTCGCCGTGCTGCGGTTTGCTCACTGGATGCCTCCAGCCAACAGCAGATCGTATTCGGTCATGGTGGGCATGGGCCGTTCGAACTGCCGCAACTCTTCCGCCAGTGCGACCGCATGCTGGCGCCGCTGTTCCAGATCGGGCATGTGCAGAATGTGTAGAATCGCTGCGCCGTCGGATAAGCCCAGCCGCAAAGCTTGCTCCACTGCGGCGATCAAACGAGGCCATCCCTGAACCGATCCCACGCGCACCAGCCCGATCATCTCGCGCGTGCCGGAAGCCTTCCCGTGACGCAATTCCAGATGCCGCCAGATGCGGTCCAGACAATCGGGCCAGCGCCCCGCTTGACGCCATTGCTCTAACGGTGTCGATCCCTTCATCGCGCCTGGCTTGCGCTCCAGCACGTCGAGGTAATGTTCCAGGTTCAGGATCTCTGTCCCGCGCCCGTAACAGCGGGGATGCCGCGCCACTCGTTTGTCGTCATGCAGGATCTCGACGAAGATGGGACCCACCGAGGCGGTCACCCGCGAGCCTGGCGGCACGGGGGCAGAGTACCAGTTGGTCTTTACTCGCACGCGTCCCCGGCCATCGACGAGCAGCGGATACAGGGACTCACACAACGGGAAGCCTTCGTCCGGTAATGACAGAAGAACCGTGCGTTCGTGATCGCGCGCCTGGCCCACCGTCATACTCTTTCCGGCGATGATGCGGTCCCCGTTGCCGGAACAGAAGCCGTGGAGTTGTGCGTTGAACGCCTGCAAATCCGGGGCTTCGGGAACCGGGACGAGGAAGTTCCGCCGGAACCAGCCGAGTTCTCCTTCCACGCCGCCCTTTTCGTTGCCGCTGGCCGGGTTGCAGTACTCGCTCTGGAAGCCCCAGTGCGAGCGGAAGGCGATCATGCGGTCGGTTTCGATGCGCTGATAGCCGCGCAGAATCTTCTTCACCAACGAAGTCATGTTGTCGTAGCGAATGGTGCGGAAGACGCCACCAAAGAAGGCGAAGGCGTGCTCGTGCGCTTCCAGCAGGGCTTGCTGCGTGGCGTGCGTGTA
>JBBRNO010000281.1:0-2739 GCA_038230275.1 Bryobacterales bacterium | reverse complement strand
TCTCCGTTGCAGTTCCAGCCGCGCAGCCGACGGCCCTTTGCCCTTAGCCTCAGCTATCAATTTCTTTACGAACGGCTCCGGGCTGTCTGGTGGCGCTGCCATTGATGTCGCCGGAATGCTTCCTGTCAGAGACGGCGCCCCATGCGTAAGCGCATCCGCCAGCGCGGCGCCATTGCCGCCGATGATCACCACCACGTCCGGCGCATGCATTCCAATCCAGCGCCACAAATACTGCGCCTCGGAATTCGCCCCGCCGTACGCATCCCCTGTTGGCGGAAAACCGCGCGAAAGATCCACCGTCGCAATCGGGATGGCCGATAGTGCGTAACCGTCGCGGTACCTGCTCGCCCGCGGCGACTCCGAAAACCACCGCACCGCCGCTTCCGTTCCCTTGCCTCCGCCCACAATCAATACCCGGAGCTTCGGCGTCGCATACTCGAAATCGTCGTTGGTGATCAGGCAGCGAATCTCCGTGCCAGCCCGCGTGATGCCCGCCGCCGACTCCAGCACCCGCACGGGTTCAGCGCCCCTTATCAGCGAAATCGTCGAGAGAACCAACAGAAGTATTTTCATAAGACCAGCGCTATGATCTCTAATGTACCCGAAGGAGATTCCAGACATGATCAGTCGAAGACAGTGGCTCAGCACCTCCGCGGCACTAGCGGCCGCTTCCGCCGTGCCATCGGCGCAGGCCGCTGCACCTAGAAACATCGTGATCTCAAGCGCTAACGGTTTGGTCGCTTGCGCCCGCGCCATGCAAATGTTGAAGGCCGGGCACGATACGCTCGATGCCGTCGTCGCCGGCGTCAACATGGTGGAACTGGACCCGGAAGACGATTCGGTTGGATACGGCGGCCTTCCCAACGAAGAAGGCATAGTAGAACTTGATGCCTGCGTGATGCACGGCCCAACTCGCCGCTGCGGGTCGGTGGCCTCTATTCGCGGTATCAAGACGCCATCGAAGATCGCCAAGCTGGTGATGGAACAGACTGACCACGTCATGCTTGCCGGCGACGGCGCTCTCCGCTTCGCCAAGGCATGGGGCTTCAAGGAAGAGGACCTGCTCACCGAAAAATCGCGCCTGGCCTGGCTGGTGTGGAAGCAATCCCTGCGTGATAAGAGCGGCCACAACAATTGGACCGATGGAACCGACGCCCCTGTGAAGAAGCCGTCCGCCGCTCTGCGCGAAGCCTTTCCCCATGTGGATGAAGGCATGCTGGCCTACGCTCAAGATCGCGCGCTGCACCCAATCACGGGTACCATCAATTGCCTGGGTCTGAACGCCAAAGGCGAAATCTCCGGAGTGACCACCACCAGCGGCCTGGCCTGGAAGATCCCCGGCCGCGTGGGCGATTCACCAATCATCGGCGCCGGTCTCTTTATCGATCAGGAGGTTGGAGGCGCCGGATCCACTGGCCGCGGAGAAGAGAACATTCGCATCGCCGGCGCGCACACCATCGTAGAGAACATGCGCCACGGGTTGACGCCGAAGGAAGCCGTTTTGGACGCACTCAAGCGCGTGGCGCGAAACTACGATAACGATCCGATGCGCATGGCTTCCTTCGACATTCACTTCTACGCGTTGAGGAAAGATGGCGAATACTCCAGCGGCACGCTCTGGAGCGGCGGCAAGAAGATGTTCGCCGTTAACGATGGCCAGCCGCAAAGCCGCTTAGAGCCGTGCGTAACGCTGCTGGACAACCGGCCCGTTAAGTAATCCCCGCGTCCACAATCTTCCGGATCTCGCGGATCGCCAGTTCCAGCTCTTCATCCGTCGAATAGAAGTGCGGCGCAATACGAATACCCGCACCGGGCCGGTAATCCACCAGCATCTCGCGCCGCGCCAATTCAGACGTCACCGCCTTCCCGTGCGGCACGTCCAGCGTCACCGTTCCGCCGCGAACCGCCGTATCCCGCGGACAGTTCACACGCAGCCCGGCCTCATCCGCAAGCGCGATCAAAAGCTCAGTTTGGCGAATCGATTTTCGCCGGATATTCGGAACGCCTACTTCATCGATAATCTCGTAGCCGGACTTCGCGGCGTACATTCCCGGTACATTTGGCGTTCCGTTTGTAAACCGCATGGCATCGTCCGCATATTCCATCGCTCCCTGATCGAACGCGAATGGATTCTTATGCGCCGCCCACCCTGTAACCGCCGGTCGCAGCTCCGGCCACAAATCGCGCCGAACGTAAAGGTAGCCCGCACCCGGCCCACCGCACAGCCATTTCACCGAACCGCCGGTGGCAAAATCCAAATCCAGATCACGGACATTCACCAGCACCGTCCCAGCCGATTGATACAAGTCGGCCATCACCTTCGCTCCAACCTCGTGCGCCCTTGTGACAATCGCGCGCAAATCCTGAATAGCCGAACTCCGGAACAGGACGTGCGAAACGGAAACCAGCTGAGTTTCCTCGTCAATGGCGGCCAGCAGTGCATCGAGCGGCGTCGTCAAGCCATCCGCGGAATTCACCGTCACCACCCGCGCGCCTATCCGCTCCATGCCTTGAAATAGATAAAGGTTCGAAGGAAAATTCAAGCTTTCAGTGATCAGTTTATTTCGCTTCCCCGTCCAGGAAAAGCACGAATGCACTAGTGCTTGGCAGACGGAGACGTTCTGATGCATCACCACTTCCCCCGGCCCGGCGCCAATGATCTTCCCTACCAGGTTTCCCACCGTCACGGGCATCTGCCACCAGCCTTCTTCCCAGGCACGAATCCCCCGGGATGCCCAC
>JBBRNO010000280.1:0-2814 GCA_038230275.1 Bryobacterales bacterium | reverse complement strand
GTAGCGAAGTTTTGCGAAGGGCTGCGCGCGGATGCGGCGATTATTGCCGAGCCTACCGAGTTGCGTGCGGTGGTGGCATCCAAAGGAGTGCTTCGCTGGAAGATACGAACGGCCGGAAAAGCGTCGCACAGCTCTAAGCCGCACCTGGGGGTAAATGCCATAAATGATATGGTCCAAGTCCTTATGTGGCTGGAGCGCGAGGCAGACTTGTTGGCGCGGAAATCGCATCCTCTGTTGGGCCCGGGGACATTGAATGTCGGCCTTATCCGCGGTGGGGAGCAGATCAACTTTGTGCCGGACGCGTGTGAGATTTCGATTGACCGGCGGTTGCTTCCAGGTGAGGATCCGCACCATGTGTGGACGGCATACGGAGAAAGGCTTGCCATGATCCCGGAGATTCAAGCGCGCATGGATGCGCCGATGCTGGTGGATTTCCCACTGGAGACGAAGGCGGACGCGACTGTGGTCGAAGTGGCGCAACGCGTGCTTTCAGGGTTGGGCTTGAACGCGGAAATTGCCGGGGTACCTTTCGGCAGCGATGCCAGCAAGCTGTCACGGCAAGGTGTTCCGAGTATCATCTTCGGCCCAGGCAGTATTGACCGTGCTCATGCGGCGGTGGAATATGTGGAAGTAGACCAAGTGGCCTCCGCGCTTTCTTTTTACGTTGATTTTCTCAGGCGGTTTGAATAGTGCTAGTGGACAAGAAGCTTTTTCCCATCCCTACTGGGGTTACTTATCTGGACACCGCGGCGGAAGGGTTACCGCCGCTGGCTATCGAAGCGGCACTGGCCGCCTATTGGAGCGCGAAACGGAGAGGAACGCCAGGCAGAACGCGACTGTTCGAGGAGCAAAAAGAAGTAGAAGCGGCCGCGGCGCGGGTGCTGCAAACCGATGCGGACAACGTGGTGCTTTTGGCCAACTCATCCGAGGCGCTCAATCTGCTGGCGAACTCCATCGAATGGAAGGCGGGCGACGAAGTACTGATCAGCGACCTGGAGTTTCCGTCGAACGTCGTGGTCTGGCTCCAACTGAAGCGCCGCGGCGTGAAGGTGGTTGTGATTCCCGCAGTGGAGGGCGCCATTGAGTTGGCAGATTGGTCGGCGCATCTGTCGGCGCGCACCAGAATTGTCTCGGTGAGTCAGGTGAGTTATAAAACTGGGACGCAGATTCCGTATCTGCAGGAACTCTCCGTGCAGGCCCATGCCGCCGGTGCGCTGTTCTGCGTGGACGCGACGCAAGCTCTGGGCCGCGTGCCTGTGTCAGTGACCGGAGTGGACTACCTGGTGGCCAGCACTTACAAGTGGCTGCTGGGAACACATGGGTTGGGCGTGGTGTACTTATCGCCGGAGCTGCGCTCGCACTTCACACCGGGCACCGCCGGTTGGTATTCGGCCGAGAAAGTGTTTTACCCGGAACGCTTCGAAACGTACACACCGAAAACCTCCGCGGGCCAGCTGCAGGCGGGGATGCCGAACTTTCCGGCGATCTTTGCATTGCGTCCGGGGATTGAGTGCCTACTTACAGTTGGCGTCGAACGGTTGGACCGCGAGTTGCGTCCGCTGGTGGCCGCCTTACGAAACGGACTTGCCGGGCAGGGCCTCGCGATGTTGACACCGGCCGAGCCGCGCTTCGCTTCCGGCATTGTCTCGTTTGCGTGGGATCAGCCGGAACAGCTAGCCGCGCGACTGGCGGAACAGGGCGTTATTGTGTGGGGCGGCGATGGGCGCATCCGAATGGCGATTCATCTTTACAACGACGAAGAAGACGTAGCGCGCTGTCTGGCCGCGATGAAACTACGCTAACAGCTTCGTAGCGACGTTACCGGCTACATCGGTGAGGCGGAACGGCCGGCCGCCGTAGTTGAATGTCAGGTTGAGATGGTTGAGCCCCAGCAAGTGCAGCATGGTGGCGTGCATGTCATGAATGTGCATGCGGTCTTCCACTGCGTAATAGCCGAACTCATCTGTCGCGCCATAGACGAAGCCCTTCTTCACCCCGGCGCCGGCCATCCAGATGGAATAGCCGTAGGGATTGTGATCGCGGCCGTCGCCCGCCTCCGCAATGGGCGTTCGGCCAAACTCGCCGCCCCAGACAACCAGCGTGTCCTCCATCAGCCCATGGGCCTTCAGGTCCGTCAGCAGCGCCGCAATGGGCTGGTCCACTTGCAACGCGGTGCGCGTGTGGAGGCGGATCAGTTCGTTGTGCGCATCCCATCCCACCTCATTTCCCGGCCCGTATTCGTGGTTGATCTGAATGAACCGGACGTTGCGTTCGGCCAGACGGCGGGCCATTAGGCATTGCCATCCGAAGTCGCTGGTCTCGGGCGCATCCAGACCGTAGAGCGCGCGCGTAGCGGCCGACTCCTTCGAGATATCGAACGCCTCTGGCGCGACGGTTTGCATGCGGAAGGCGAGTTCGAAGCTTTGGATGCGGGCCTCCAACTCGGGATCGTTCTGCCAGCGGGCGGTACTGCTGCGATTCATCTTCTGAATCATGTCCAATTCGTAGCGTTGCTGCTCCGCCGACAGCCCCTGATTTTGCAAGTGCTCAATGGGTTCTGAGATCTTCTCAAACGGCATGCCCCCGAGACCCACCGCGGTTCCTTGATATGCTGCCGGAAGAAAGCCCGAGCTCCATTTCTTCGCGCCGCCGTGGGAAAGACCCGGCTTCAAAGTGATGTAAGCCGGCAGATTTTGATTCTCCGTGCCCAGGCCGTAAATCACCCACGAGCCCATGCTAGGCCGCGTGAACGTGTTCGATCCGGTGTGCAGTTGCAGCGTGGCGCCGCCGTGCGCAACACTGTCCCCAACCATG
>JBBRNO010000279.1:0-2855 GCA_038230275.1 Bryobacterales bacterium | reverse complement strand
ATGAACGCGAACGCGGCGGCCGTGCCGAAAACGGCCAGCCTGCGCCTGCGAACAAACTTCCGCGCCCGGTATAAGCGGCCCGGCGGCGAGGCAAGCACCGGCCGGTGTTCCGTATATCTCTGGATATCGGCTGCGAACTCGGTCACCGAAGGGTATCGCCGCTCGCGCGCCTTCTCCAGTGCCTTCATCGTGATCGAGTTCAGGTCGCCGTCGACGAGGCGGCGCAGGGACGCCGGGTCGGTGTGCCGGTGCGCGGCGATACCGGCCGCTGCCGCACCGGTTGCGGTCAGCTTTCGCGAAAGCGTCGGAGCATCTTCTTCACGGATAATCCGTAGCATCTCTCTCAATCCTGCCTGGCGCATGCTGGCGCCGTCGAAAGGGACCGTGCCGATCAGCAACTCGTACAACATGACCCCGAGCGAATACACGTCGGAGGTCTCATCGACAGCTCCGGTCGTCACCTCGGCCTGCTCAGGACTGGCGTACTCCGGCGTGCCCACCATCTGGCCGAACTGCGTTAGCAGCGTGGTCTCCACGGCCCACTGGTCGGCGGCCTTAGCAATGCCGAAATCGATCACTTTTGGAACGGGTGTGCCCTCCTGTTCCATCACCAGCACATTCGACGGTTTGAGGTCGCGGTGGATCACACCCTTTTGATGCGCGTGTTGAACCGCATGGCACACGGCGAGGAACAGTTCCAGCCGTTGGCCGATTGTCATCCGCTTGCCATCGCCGTACTGAGTGATGGGTAGGCCCTCGATGTACTCCATTACAAAGTAAGGCCGGCCCTTGGGCGTGGCGCCTGCGTCAAAGATCCGCGCGATATTCTGGTGATCCATCATCGCCAACGCCTGGCGCTCGTGGGCGAAGCGCGCGAGTACCTGGCCGGTGTCCATCCCGAGTCTGATGACTTTGAGCGCTACATAGCGGCGAATGGGTTCGCGCTGCTCAGCCAGGTATACGGTGCCCATGCCCCCTTCGCCAATTGGCCGAACGATCTGATAACGGCCGAAGTCGTCATCACTGGTTGCCCCAGTCGCGGTATCGATGGTCTGGGTTCCGGATTCGTCCGCGCCAACAGAACTATCGCCAACCGAACTATCGAACGCCCCCTGGATCAGACACTGCGGGCACAATCCCGCGGGATCGCCGGAATCCAATTCCGCTCCGCACTGAGGGCAATTTGGCATCTAGACGAAGTCGTAGCAGCTATTTTATGCTATTCGCCCCAGACGCTGTAACCTTCAGACCGCGATTCCTTATTCGTGGCAGGTGAGCCGAATCCGGACGGCCGCCTGATCAATCAACCCGAGAGGAAATTTCACTTAAGGAGCGCATATGAAAAACACAACAAGACATAACACCCGGCAAACAGGGCGAAGCATGCTACTGCGGCATTGGAAAACAGCTCTTGCCACGGCTCTCTGCGCCGCCGCGTGCTCTCAACTGGGCCTGGCGCAAGTCACGGCGCCTTCGATTCTGCAGATTGACATAGCAAACCATGTTTTGTATTTATTAGACACCTCCGACTTTTCCAAGCTTGGGACTGATCCCAACGTGACCGTCAACCACGTAGGAAATTTCGGCCGCGGGGTAGGCATCGCCGACATTGGGGCCGTCAATGGCCAGCGGGTGATGGGGACTCATGTTCGCGACGCGGGGGGCAGTGGTTTGAGAACGGCCCCCAGCCCCGGCCAGGCCATCGCTGACACCGTGCGGAATGGATTGGCCGTGGCCACCTTCGAAATATTGAAGAGCGACGGTACCCCGATCGGGACCATTTTTGCTACCGGCTTAGCCGGTGGCGATGCGGCCCCAGGATCTCCTTTGACTGTAACGGGAAATAATTTCGTGATTACGGGTGGCACGGGAGCATTTCTCGGAGTTCGGGGGCAGATGGGGGCGGCGGCCAACCCGCCAGGAGTCGCTGTCCAACGGGCAGCCTCCATGACGGAGGACCCCGCGAATCGCCGCCGCAATGGAGGCGGAACACAACGGTGGGTAGCCCAGTTGATCCCGATGTCGGTGCCGCAAATTTTGACCACTGCCAGCGGCCCGGCCGTGACCCATTCCAGCGACTTCTCTCCTGTTACTTCGGCTAAGCCGGCTGCGGCAGGCGAGGTCTTATCTCTGTTTGCTACCGGGCTTGGCCCGACGGTGCCCGCAGTCGATCCTGGGCAGCCCTTTCCGTCCAGTCCGGCGGCCGCAGTCAATTCGCCCATTGAGGTGAAGGTGAATGGGAATTCCGCTGAGGTGCTGGGAGCAGTCGGCTACCCCGGCTCGCTGGACGGCTACCAAGTGAACTTTCGGGTGCCTCAGGATGCGGCAAAAGGAGTGGCCACCATTCAGGTGAGTGCGGCCTGGATTGCTGGAACCGCGGTGCGGATCGCGGTTCAGTAAACATCGGGCCGTACGGGTGCGGAGCACAGCTCAACACCCAACCGCAGGCTCAGCCGGATCGTATGCCAATCGTTCCGCGCGACATGGGCGGTTAGGAACGATAAACGCCCTTGTGGAAACTTACCAAACTTCTACTTCCCGGATTGTGTCGGCTAACCGGAAGTTATCCGAGGCTGGCCAGCCTCGGCAGTCCTATCGCGGTAGGGACCTCCATTGCTGAAAGCCCCCCGCACAGATCCCGGCGTGCGTGATTCACGCACCGGGCTCCCACCTTGGGTGTTTGGCGGCGAAGCGTATGCCGGGCCAGGGATGTTGAACGCGGGGTTTTGGCAGCCAGTCATCGGCGATTTGTGCGATCCGATCCCAACGGGTGCGGTCCTTCTGACTGCGGTACCGAAGCGTCCGCCGCCAGAGGTTCACCACGTGGTGCCGGAAGGCACAGATGCGTTTACTGT
>JBBRNO010000278.1:0-2856 GCA_038230275.1 Bryobacterales bacterium | reverse complement strand
TGAGCCCACTACCAGCGGCTCTGTCCTCCCCTTCCCCAAGGCCCCCGCCAGCGCGTGCGCCTCGATTGGATCCCCCAGCGCTGTCCCAGTCCCGTGCGCCTCCACATACCCGATTTCGCGCCCTTCCACCCCTGCCGCTGCCAACGCCTGCCCGATCACGGCTTCCTGCGCGGCTCCGTTCGGCGCCGTCAATCCGCTGGACCGTCCATCCTGATTCACCGCCGATCCTCGGATCACCGCCAGGATCCGGTCCCCATCCGCTTCGGCGTCTTTCAGCCGCTTCAGCACCACTACCCCGCAGCCTTCCGCTCGCACGAATCCATCCGCCCTCGAGTCGAACGTCTTGCATCGCCCGTCGGTCGCCATCATGTGCGACTTTGAGAACGACATCGTCACGTGGGGAGATAGGACCACGTTCACACCGGCAGCCAGCGCCAACCGGCACTCGCCGGAACGCAGGTGAAGGCATGCGTTGTGCACAGCCACAAGAGAAGAAGAGCACGCGGTGTCAATCGAGAGATTGGGTCCCTGCACGCCCAAAACATAGGAAATCCGGCCGGCAGCCACGCTCCGCGCCACTCCCGAAGCAAAGTAGGCGTCAAAGCGCGACTGATCCTCCGACCGGTAAGCCAGTTGAGCATACTCGTCGCCAGTTATGCCGACAAACACTCCGGTGCGGTTCGCCGCTATCTCAGACGAGCTTTGGCCTGAGTGTTCCAGTGCTTCCCACGAAACTTCCAACAGCAACCGCTGTTGCGGATCCATGCTGGCCGCTTCCCGCGGGGAGATTCCAAAAAACTCCGGGTCGAACCCGTCCACGCGATTGAGAAATCCCCCCCAGCGAGTGGACATGCGGCCAGGGGCATCTGGATTCGAATCGTAAAGCGCGTCGGCATCCCAACGATCCGGAGGAACTACGGAAATCGCATCGGCGCTCGTGGCCAGTGTCTGCCAAAAGCTGGCGAGGTCGTCGCCACCTGGAAACCGGCAAGCCATCCCGATGACCGCAACCGGGTCGCTGCCAGTTGGTTCAGCGCGCGCAAGCCGGGCTTGTAGCTCTTCAATCGCCAGTAGCGCTTGCTTTAGCGGAGAGAGCTTTGGGGTGGTGGGTTCCATTGGAAATTCTAAAGTGTCTCTAGTTTCTTCAATAGAAGCGCTTCCACTTCTTCATCGGACATTTGTTCCAGTTCGTGGGCTCTGTTCGTGGCGGTGGAGATCCCGTCGATCCCCAGGTTCAGAATGTCCCGCTCGATATGAAGCGAAAGCGCTTCAATCGTTGGAAATTCGTAAATGATGGTCGCGGGAAGCTGCCGGGTGAGTTCAAGAGAACGGGACAGGCGATTTCGAAACTCCACCGCCATCAAGGAATCGAGTCCGAAATCTACCAATCGCTTTCTGCGGTCAAGCGTCTCTGAAGGGACGCACAGGATGGCCGCGAGAGCTTGGCGGACCAAGTCGACGAGTATCTCATGAACCTCCGATTGGGGTGCCGCCACCAGCCGGCTGCGTATAGTTTCCGTAGCTCTTTCAACTTCGCCTTCCTGCCGTACTTCGAACGCAACGGGAGCCCAATGCCGTGTAGAGATCGCAATGCCGGACTTCTGGGCAAGAAAGACGTGCTGGCCGAGAATTTCGGCCGGGGAGCCTGCGGCCGGCAGAGAGACAACGCGCCCAAATCCGCTCGTAGTCAACAGCTTTTGCCAGGTTTCGGCGGATAGCAATGGATGGTCGGTACGGAGGCCGTCGTCGAACAACTGCCACCCCTCGATCAGGCCCGTAGTTATATCGAACCAGGAGAGATATTCGGTTGCCTCGCACAGAATCAGGAAACCGCCGGGAGCGAGGAGCGAGAGAACATTTTCGATTGTCGCTCGAAGATCGTGCGTCGCATGGAGCGCGTTGGTGGCGATGACGACGTCGAACTGGCCGGCAGCTACACCTTGCTCGGCGGCAGGGCGCTCCGCATCGTACAGTCCATAACGGACGAACGGATATTTGGCGAATTTGCGTCTGCCGTGATCGAGGAAAAGGCCGGACACATCGGTGAAGTGGTACGCGGTGCGGTCTTTCGGCAGGATAGGTAAAAGCGCGGCCGTCGTCGCGCCGGTGCCGGCGCCCACCTCAAGAATGCGCAGTCCACCGGTCTCGCGCATTCGCACTAAAGCCGCAACGGCCGCGCGAGCGATCGCGCTGTAATAGGCGGAGAGAGGCGCGTGCTCATAAAGATCTTCCGCAAGGCGGAAGCTGCCGCCAGGGAACAGCGTTTCGAGCGCGCTCACGGCGCCCGTTAGGATTTCTGGAAGCTGGCGGCCACAGGAAACCACGAAGTCGAGAAACAAGCGGTCGGAACCAAAGACGCTTGCGGCCTCTGCCAATAATGGATCGAGACTTACGGGGTGCGGACTTTCGCGGGTCGTGCCTGAAAAGTATTGGAGCCATCGCGTGAGGAGTCTTTCAAACCGGGGCTGGATGCCACATCGCGCGATCAGAGCTGCCGCGGAAAAAGTCTCGCCGGATTTCTGAAACGCATCCAGGGCAACAAGCGCATTCGTGACAAACGCCTTGGTGATGCGATCCAGAATTTCCCAGCGCGAGGGATAGCTTTGGATGGAAAGCTCCAAACGACCTTGACTCGCCTGCCAGGCTGCCGCTTCGCTCACCTGTGCCCACGCCGCGTCAGGCTCCGGCCGCGCGGGCTGCGATTCAAACCAGTAGCGTTGGCGTTGAAACGGATACGTGGGCAGAGCGACCCGCTTCCTGCTCCCGGCCGCGTACATCCCCTTCCAATCCAGATCCACTCCACCGACATACAAATCCCCCACCGCCTCCGCCAACTGTTGCCGCTCTCCTCTCCCT
>JBBRNO010000277.1:0-2981 GCA_038230275.1 Bryobacterales bacterium | reverse complement strand
GTGTCCCGATTCGAGAACAGTTGCGCCGGTTGCCAAATGACATTGTTGTTGGCGGGAGCCGCCGAGTCCTTCGATGAGAGCTCATCCAGATTCCGAACGGGTGTTTAAGCTGCGGAAATACCTGGTCTGGTTCCTGTTGATGATCGCGTACTTTCTGGCGGATCGCTCGACAGTGTTCCTGCAAATCTGGGCGAGTATCAGCGCGTGGTATCCCCCGGCGGGAATTACGTTGGCCATGCTCATCGGAACGGGAACTGGTTGCGTGCCGGCGCTAATGGTGGCGGGTCTGATTGCCGCGAAGCTGAACTATCACTCCGCAACGTTGAGTTATACATTCCTCTTCGCAAATGCGGCGATAGTCGGCAGCTATACGGGCGCCGCTGTGCTGCTAAAGCGGGTGATAAAGATAGATTGGCGGCTCGGTTCCATTCGCGATGTGATGTGTCTGCTCTTTGTGGCGCTACCGACGGCCGCGGTAGTGGCCTCGCTGGGTACGCTACTGCTGGTCCTGGATCATAACGTTCCGCGAGCGGAATACCTGAAGGCGGTTATGAACTGGTGGATTGGCGACGCGGTAGCGATCACGTGCATAACGCCGTTTTGCCTGGTGTTCATCATGCCGGGCTTGCGGCGATTTATGGGTTTGGATGGCGGGTCGGCGAGTGAACTAGGTGAAAACAACGGGAATGCGCACGGCGCCCAGGGAACCTACCGGACGCTGGAATCGTTCGCCATCGCAACGGTCGTGCTGGCGACGCTATGGCTGGTTCTGGGCCCAAAAACCGGCGACAACCACGACATGTTTTATATTTTTTTCCTGCCGATCATCTGGATCGCGGTGCGCCGCGGCTTACGAGGGGCAACGCTGGGAATATTAGGGCTGGATATTGGCATCGTGCTGTCGTTGCGCATTACCCCCGGGGAGCCTTCTCATTTTGTGGTGCTGCAATTCTTAATGCTGGTTTTGTCGCTGACGGGGCTGGTGCTCGGGGCGCTTATCAGCGAGCGTGACCGCAACGAAGGCCGGCTGTCTCGCGAGGAAGAAAGAGTCCGCCTGCTACTTGAATGCGTTGGTGAGGCCGTTTACGGCATGGATGCGTATGGCCGGTGCACGTTCTGCAATGCCGCATTTTTGCGATTGCTGCAGTACCCGACACAGCAAGCGTTATTGGGGCGCAATGTCCACGACGTGATTCATCACACCCGATCGAATGGCGCCGCTTTCCCCTGGGAGGAGTGCCCTTTACGCAAGGCACTGGATGCAGGAACCAAAGCACACGCTGCGAATGAACTGATGTGGAGGTCGGATGGCAGCGCCGTGCCAGTGGAAGTCTGGTCGAATCCGTTAATCCAGAACGGAAAGATTCTTGGGACAGTGGTAACGCTGATGGATTTGACGGAACGTCTGCGCGCGGAAGAGTCATTGCACCTGGCGAAGGAAGCCGCGGAAGCGGCGAATCGCGCGAAGAGCGATTTCCTGGCGAACATGAGCCATGAATTGCGCACGCCCATGAATGGCATCCTGGGAATGGCCGCGCTGGCCATGGATACGGAACTGACCTCCGAACAACGCGACTATCTGGCGATGGTGAAGACCTCGGGGGAATCGCTGCTGTCGCTGCTCAACAATATTCTGGACTTATCTAAAATTGAGGCCGGCAAGCTGGAACTGGAGTTGTCGGATTTCTCCATCGAAGACGCTATCGAGGAAGCGATCTGGCCATTTATCCCGCTGGCGCTGGAGAAATCCATTGAGCTGGCGTGGAACGCTACCGGCATACCCGCGCTGGTGCGTGGCGACTATCTGCGACTACGTCAGATTCTGATCAACCTGATCGGCAACGCCTTGAAGTTCACGAAAGAGGGGGAAGTGAGTGTGTTCGCCGAGTGCGCAGCGATGCCGGACGCGGAAATAGCCGTACACTTCGTGATTGCGGATACCGGCATTGGGATACCCGGCGCACAACAGGGGAAGATATTTGAAGCTTTCTCCCAGGCGGACATGTCCACCAGCAGGCTTTACGGCGGAACCGGGCTGGGCCTTTCGATATCCGAGCGGCTGGTGAAACTGATGAATGGCAGAATCTGGCTGGAAAGTGAAGTAGGCCAGGGCAGCAAATTTCATTTTGAAGTTTTCTTTGCGCCGGCAAAAACACAGCGGGCGGCGCTAGTTCCGGACGTCAGCCAATCCGCGGAGTCACGGCGAATCCTGGTGGCGGATGATCACGCCATGAGCGTGGCGCTTCTGAAACGCATACTGCTCGGCTGGGGAATGGACCCGGTGACGGTCTACGGCGGCTCGGACGCTCTGACCACGTTTCAGGAATATTCGCAAAAAGGCGTAAGTTTCGGAAAAGCTTTGCTGGATATGGATATGCGGGACCTGGACGCGTACAAGCTGGCGACGCTACTTTCATCTTCGCCAAAACCTCCCGGTCGAATCATCCTCATGCTGAAGGCGCCACTGGATGCCACGAGTAGTTCTGAATGCCAGGAACTAGGGATCGTGACAATTCTGAAGCCTATTCGCAGAGCTTCGCTGTTCGAAGCGCTGGGCGGCGGCCAAGGCATATCTGCGAAGGAATCGGAGGCTCCGGCGTTAATCCCCGACCGGTCTCCCAGCGGCGGCTTGCGCATCTTGCTCGCCGAAGACAACATCGTTAACCAGCGATTACTATCGCGGATACTTGAAAAAATGGGGCACCAGGTGGCGGTGGCGGCGGATGGTATTCAGGCTCTCGCATTGTGGTCGCAGCAACCATTTGATCTGATTGCCATGGATATGCAAATGCCCGGTGTGGATGGCATTGAGGCAACCCGCAAAATACGGGCGGACGAGTTGAAAACGCATCTGCATATACCTATCATCGCCATCACCGCCAACGCCTTTGACGATGATCGGCGCCGGTGCGTGGAAGCGGGCATGGACGGCTACGTGGCGAAACCCATCACTCCCCAAGCGATCCGTGATGAGATAAGCC
>JBBRNO010000276.1:0-3054 GCA_038230275.1 Bryobacterales bacterium | reverse complement strand
CGCGGGCGATTGGGACAATATCGATGTAGTGCTGCGGCGCAGTAAGGACGGCGGCACGACGTGGACCCCGCCGCAGCTTCTGGCGGACGCCGGTGATCTGGCCGCGAACAATCCGGTGGCGATTGCCGATCGAAACGGCGCCGTCCACTTCCTCCACTGCGTCCACTATGCCCGCTGCTTTTATATGCGCAGTGCCGACGACGGAGCTACGTTCAGCAAGCCGGTGGAGATCTCCGCCGTCTTCGAGCAATTCCGCAGCGAGTACAACTGGAATGTGATCGCCACCGGTCCGGGGCACGGGATCCAGCTTCGTAACGGACGCCTGCTGGTCCCTGTCTGGTTGTCCACCGGAGGGAAAGCGCATCGTCCCTCCGCCGTCTCATCCATCTATAGTGACGACCATGGAACAACGTGGAGACGCGGCGAAATTATTCCGAACGTTCTGACCAACATGAGTGAAACGGTGCCGGTGGAACTGACCGATGGCCGGGTGATGTTCAATATCCGCAGCGAGGCTCCGGAGCACCGCCGCGCCGTCTCCTTCAGTAAAGACGGGGCGACCGGTTGGACCCGCCCGGTTTTCGATGAGGCCTTGAACGAGCCGGTCTGCATGGGCAGTATCATTCGATTTCCCGGCAAGAACACAAGCAGGATTCTGTTCGCGAACCCGGATTCCCTTTCGGATCGCCGGAACTTGACCATCCGAATGAGCAATGATGAAGGCAAGACTTGGCCTGTTTCGAAAGTGCTGGACGCGGGCCGCAGCGGCTATTCCGACCTTGCCGTAGGGATCGGTGGAACCATCTTCTGTTTATACGAACGCGGAAGCAGCGCGGAACACAGAGTTCAATTCCTGACCCTGGCACAATTCCGCCTGGACTGGCTGACTAGCCGATAATGAATGGAAATGATCAGGCGGCCTCTTAAATCGCGCGGCAACCGGTGGGCCGTGCTGGCAGCGCAATGGCTTGCGCGTGTTCCCGTCCGTCCGAACCACATTTCCCTGCTGAGTGTCGCCTTCGCCGTGGCCGCCGGAATCAGCCTGCTGTTCGAATATTTTCTGGCAGCCGCCGCCTTGATCCAACTGCGATTGTTATGTAACCTGCTGGACGGTATGGTGGCAATTGAAGGCGGGCTGAAATCGAAATCGGGTGAGATCTACAACGATTTGCCGGATCGGATTTCCGACGCTGTGATTCTGGTTCTGGCCGGCTATTCCCTAGGGTGGCCCACTTGGGGCAGAGAACTTGGCTGGGGTGCGGCGCTGTTGGCGGTGATGACGGCGTACGCGCGCGTGCTAGGCGGGGCGGTAGGTCTTCCGCAGGATTTCCGTGGACCGATGGCCAAACCGCATCGGATGGCCGTGCTAACCCTGGGTGCAGTTGGCGCGGCGATTGAGTCCGGCTTCGGGGTAGCGCCGCGGTCGCTGTCCATCTCGCTTGGAGTGATTGTTATCGGCTCCATGGCCACCACGATGCGGCGCACGGCGCGAATCGTGCACCAACTGGAGAGCAGTTCTTCATGATCGCAGCCGGTACCAGAGCGTCTACGGAACACTCCTTCACTACCTGGGATGGCGTGGAACTGTTCTATCGCGCATGGCTTACAGACACGCCGAAACAAAAGGCTCTGATTCTGTTTCACCGAGGTCACGAACATTCCGGGCGATTTCAGGAAACGGTGGATCTGTTGGCTCTGGAAGACTTCTCCATTTTTGCGTGGGATGCCCGCGGGCACGGCCGTTCGCCCGGGGAGCGCGGTTACGCGGAAAGCTTCGGTTGCCTGGTGCAGGATGCCGATGCGTTCGTCAGGCACATTTGCAGCCACTACCGCATTCCGATGGAGAACACTGGCATTCTCGCGCTAAGCGTCGGCGCGGTGGTTTTGAGCGCCTGGGTGCACGATTACGCTCCGCCCATCCGGGTGTTGGTGCTGGGCAGTCCCGCACTGCGCGTCAAGCTGTATGTCCCGTTCGCGCTTTTTTTTCTGCGACTGCAATTGATGGTGCAGGGCAAGGCGTTCGTGCAGAGCTACGTGAAGGCGAAGATGCTGACGCATGATCCGAAAGAATGCGAGAGCTACGCGAACGACAAGCTGATTACGCGGTCCATTGCGGTAAATATTCTGATTGGCATGCACGATACCGCCACTCGCATCGTGGCGGACGCCAGCGCGATTCTGCCGCCCACCCTGGTGCTGATTTCCGGGAAAGACTGGGTGGTCAAGCTTCCGCCGCAGCGCGAGTTCTTCTCGCGGCTTGCTTCTCCGCAAAAGCAGATCCAGGAATATCCCGGCTTCTTTCACGACCTCTTTCATGAACTCGACCGCCGCGCGCCTATCGCCAAATCGCGTGAGTTCATTCTGCGAAGCTTTGCATCTCCGTACTCTCCACTCAGTCTGGCGAAGGGTGAACGGAATCGACCGGAATTCGATCGGCTCTCGCAAACGCTTTCTCCATTTTCGCCGGCGGGGCTGTTCTGGGGAGCGCAGCGGTTGTTCCTCAAGACAATGGGCCGGCTTAGTAAGGGCGTGCAAATCGGCTGGCGTTACGGCTTCGATTCCGGCGACTCTCTGGATCACGTTTATCGCAACAAGCCGCAAGGCATTACGCCGCTGGGCTGGTTGATCGATAGCATCTACTTGAACAGTCCAGGGTGGAAGGGAATCAGGCAGCGTAAGGTCCATCTGAAGGCTTTGCTGCGGAAGGCGATTCAGCAGGTTCATCAGCATGGCCAACCCGTGCGTCTTCTCGATGTAGCCGCGGGCGGCGGGCGCTACGTGCTGGAGACCATGCGCGAGTCGTCCGCCATTCCAATGACTGCCGTGCTCCGCGATTGGTCGACGTCCAACGTGGACGCAGCGGCGCGGTTGGCTGACGAGTTCCAATTGAAGAACGTATCGGTCATGAAGGGCGACGCGTTCGACCGGGAATCGCTGGCATCCATCAATCCCCGCCCCTCCATCGCCATTGTTTCCGGACTGCATGAGCTGTTTCCCGATAACCGCATGGTGGCCCGGTCGCTGTTGGGAATCTCGGAAGCGCTCACCGAAGAT
>JBBRNO010000275.1:0-3069 GCA_038230275.1 Bryobacterales bacterium | reverse complement strand
TTGAAACAGCTGCGTAACGTGACCGATCTGAACCTGTACTATGCCGAATACTTCACCGACAGCGGCATCGCGCATTTGATCGATTGGAAGAAGTTGCTGCATCTGAATCTGCACGGAACGAAAGTAACCAGCAAAGTATTCGATCACCTTTCGCACCTGGCTACGCTGCGCTCACTGGACATTGGGTTCACGCAAATTGACGACGACGGGTTTGAGAATCTGGCTCCGATGGTCAAACTGGAACGGCTGGTGATGGGCGGCAATCGATTGACGGGTTCGTGCCTCTCTTCGCTGAAACTGCTGCCTGCCTTGACCGATTTGGATGCCGGCGGTATTCAGTGGGTGGATTCCGGAGTGTGGGGACTGCCGCTGACGGAGGCGAACCTGCAGCAGATTGGGGCGCTGCAGCAACTGAAGTCTCTGAGTTTGAACGGAGCTACGGTAACCGATCGCGGCGCGGATAAGCCCGGCCAGGCGGAGGCGGAACGAAAAGAACTCCGAGGGCTGGCTGCGCTTTCAGGCTTGGTGAATCTGGAAAGGCTCGACCTGAGCCGTACGCCGGTATCACCGGCAAATCTGGAGCCATTGCGAAAGATGCCGAAACTGCGCGACATCCGTCTGGCGATGGCGCCAAATATTGACGCCATCACGAAACGAACTCCTTAAGCGTACTTCTCTACATGCTGTAGAAGAATTCTTCGTATACGATCTTACCGTTGGCCACCTTGTAAACGGCCACCTCTTCCATGGTGTGACGCTTGCTTTCCGGCTTGAACGTCACGTCCATCTTGAAAACGACTGAAAAATGCGAACCCGCTACCAACGGACCTTCCACCTTAACTGAGTGGACCTCATGATTGGCCACCCACCACTCGCCTTTGGCAGCCACTGCTGCAATACCCTTCGCCTCGCGCGAACCGCCGGGAGGTGCGCCGGCCTCCATGCTGACGATGTCGGGTGAATAGAGTTGTTCCATAGCGTCATGGAACTTACCCACGGAGCAAAGTTTTACGAGCGTGTCGGCAATTTCTTGTGTCGTCATAGTCGGTCTCCTAATCAGGTTTTCGATTTAAACAATCTCTGTCAGCTTCTTTTCCGCCGTGGGAAACTTTTGCAAATTAGCTTTCAGAAGCTCGTCGGACAGCGTGAGATAGAGATCGCCCACGGTCCCGGTGGTGCGCGTGTGCAGGCCGGTCTTCAAGCCACCTGCGTGCCCCGCCACGATCATCGACAGATTGTTGTTCTTGTGCGCATTCGCTTCCGCATGTTCGTGCGCGAAGACAAGACAGGTGTGGTCCAGTAGATTGCCATCGCCTTCGGGCATCGACTTCAGTTTGGCAACAAGATAAGCAAATTCTTCAACGTGCCAGCGGCAGATGTCGCGCAAGATTCGCATGCCCTGCGCCGTTTCCACGGTGCCGTGCGTGTATTCATGGTGCCGTTGCGCGGTATGCCCCAGCCACGGGAAACGCGATAGCCCTTGGCATTTCGTCAGCATGTAGGAAGCGACACGAGTTTGGTGCGACGCCAGCGCGTGGGCCAACAGGTCGCTTTGCAGCCGCGCAATACGAGGCCAGTCTTTCAGATCGCCACCGTCGGGTGGACGCTCCACCACTTGTGAGTACTCCGGCGGCAAGCTGGCAATAGAACGTTCCAGATCGCGGACGGAGGTGAGGTACTCGTCCACGCGCTGCTTGTCCTCAGCACCCAGCCGCGCGCCAAGGGCTGAAGTTTCTTCCCGCACCGCATCCAGGATGCTCTTCTGCCGGTTCACCCAGCCTTCTTCGCGTCCACCAAACAGGCGGTCGAACAGGCGGTGCGGAATCATCTCCGGCGGCAGCGGGCGATCGCGGTCCGCCCAGCTCAAATTAGTCTGAATGCTTTCGCCAAACGATTCCTGACAGACACCCAGCTGCAACGAACGGAAGCGGGATTCGCCGCCGATGTTGCGCGCTATCGCCTGATCAATGGAAGTGCCGCCGGCGCCACGGCCCGTGTAGACTTGACCGGATACCAGCGCGCTCATGGAGGGATAGTGGCTATTCCCAGGCCCCGGAAGCCGCGCGGCCGGACTATCCAGGCCGGTTACGATGTGCACGTCGTTTCGAAATCGTTCCAGCGGCGCCAGGCACGGCGTGAAGTCGAAATCGGCGCCTGTTTGCCGCGGAATCCAGTATTTCTCCGGAATTCCATTGCCATTAAACCAGAAGACGAAGCGCGTATCGATCGCCTTCGGCCCGGCTGCATAGGCGGTTCCGCTCTGGTTGAACATGGCGGCCAGCGCGGGCAGACCAATACGAATGCTAGCGCCGCCGAGACCGATTCCTCTCAGAAATTTGCGGCGGGAAAGGGGATTGTTCATTCGCTTGGTTCTCCTAGAAATGCTTTGGATTTCAGTACCGAGATTATCAGGTTTTGGTACCGGAATTGGGAGTCGCGAAAATCCTTGAGAGACGCGTTAATGGTCTCGTCGTCCGCGCTGGTCTCCGGCCGCCCCACCGCGTACCGGAAAAGCTGCTTGACGACGCACTTCTGACAAACGGAACTCTCGGCCAGAATGGCACCCAGTTCACCGGGAGTCTTGAACTCCGAATTCGCAAGTCCCCGTACGGCGCCGCTGGCTTCGATCGGCAATTCGTAAATGGTTGGCTTGGTCTTCGCCTTGGTCTTGATTTCGTCAAGCGTCGGGAAGATCGTTACGCGCTGCGTTGCACGGTAGCGGCCGATCGCATCGTAATGTTCAAAACCGAAACCGATGGGATCAATCAACCGGTGGCACGCAGCGCAATTCGGGCTGGTCAGATGTGCGTTCAACTGTTCGCGATTGCTAAGCGGCTTCGCGTCCGTGGACGGAGGCAGGTTTGTATTCACGCCTGGCGGCGGGGGCGGCACGATCTGGCAAAGAAAATGCTCGCGGACGAACAGGCCTCGCTCGGTAGGCGAACTGTCTGACGGTTTGCTGGTTAACGACAGGAACAACGCGGACCCGAGGATTCCGGCCCGGCCCGATTCCCGCGGAAACTGCATGGTGGCGAACTCCTGCGCCGGCGGCGGAACGCCGTAAAGCCG
>JBBRNO010000274.1:0-3234 GCA_038230275.1 Bryobacterales bacterium | reverse complement strand
GGAATCCAACAAGGGAAGCTACGGACATGTGCTGGTGGTGGGCGGAGCACATGGAAAGTATGGCGCGGCGGAGATGACTGGGTTATCGGCGTTGCGTGCGGGGGCTGGGTTGGTTACGGTGGCTTCTTCCGCGCCCGCGTTGCGAACGCTGGAATTGATGACGGAAGCACTGCCGCAAAGTATGGAAGCGTTCGACAAGACGGCAGCGCGAAAGTCCGTGATTGCACTGGGACCGGGCCTCGGCGATGACCGTGAAATGGTTGCCCTGGCACGGCGGTGCTTTGCCGAGACAACTCTTCCCATGGTGGTGGACGCGGATGGCTTGAACGCTTTAGCCGGCGCGGAATGGCATGGCGGCGGGCCGTTGCGGGTGATCACACCGCATCCGGGAGAGATGTCGCGGTTGTGCGGGGCTAGCGTCGCTGAGGTGCAGGCGGATCGATTGCGAGCGGCGTTATCGATGGCGGCGCTACGAGGGATTGTCGTAGTGCTGAAGGGCAATCGGACGATTGTGGCCTTTCCCGATGGACGGGCTTGGGTGAATCCTACCGGCTCGCCTGGGATGGCAACTGGTGGGACGGGCGATATTCTCACCGGCTTGATTGCGGGTCTATTGGCGCAGCATCCCAATCGACAGGAAGCGGCGGTCTTGGCAGCGGTCTATCTGCATGGACTCTGCGGGGAATTGGGAGCCGCGGTGCTTGGCGAACAGTGTCTGATTGCTACCGATCTGTTGACTTATCTTCCGGAGGCGATGCGGATCTGTGCAGCGGTTCCACAGTAGTTCGGAAGAGGAGACGATTGCGCTGGGGCAGACGTTGGCGGCGGGCTTGCGGCGGCCGTGCGTTTTGCTGCTGATTGGGAATTTGGGCGCCGGGAAAACCACGTTGGTGAAGGGGCTGGCGCTGGGGTTGGGGGCCGCCGTTCCCGATGAGGTTACCAGCCCTACGTTCACATTGATTCATGAATATGGGAATGCGGTGGTCCATATCGACCTTTACCGGTTGGACACAGCGCGCGAGGTTGCCTCGCTGGGGTTGGATGAGTATTTCGACCGCAACGACGCCGTGGTGCTGATTGAGTGGGGCGAGCGGTTTCCGGAACTGATGCCCGCCGACCGGATTGAGATCCGGATTGAGGGACAGGGAGATGAGCGGGAGATCTCTCTGTCGAAACCAAACGAGTAATCAACTGGAGAAGGGGAAAGCCGTCAGCAATAGTAGAAACGCGTAGTCGAACGCGGTTTCTTTGATTCGCTCATAGCGGCCGGAGGCTCCGAAGTGGCCGCTGCCCATGTTGGTCTTTAGCAGCAGGATGTTGGAGTCCGTCTTGGCGGCGCGGAGCTTGGCGGCCCATTTAGCGGGCTCCCAGTATTGCACGCGCGGGTCGTTCAGGCCGGCGGTGATCAGCAATTTGGGGTACGCCTTCTCCTCCACATTGTCGTAGGGCGAGTAGGTTTTCATATAACGATAGGCGGCCTCCTGGTTTGGATCGCCCCACTCGTCGTACTCGGTTACGGTCAGCGGGAGAGAGGCATCGAGCATGGTATTGAGGACGTCGACGAATGGCACTTTGGCGATTGCGGCGTTGAAGAGCTCGGGCCGCATGTTTAGGACGGCGCCCATCAACAGGCCACCGGCGCTGCCGCCCATGATCGCGAGTTTGTCTGGCGTGGTGTATTTTTCCGCGATGAGATATTCGGCGGCGGCTATGAAATCCGTGAACGTGTTTCGCTTGGCCATCATCTTGCCCCGATCGTGCCATTGTTCGCCCTGTTCGGCGCCGCCGCGGATGTTTGCGATGGCGTAAATGAAGCCGCGGTCCAACAGGCTTAAGCGGCTTGAGACAAACGAGGCCTCCATGTTGATGCCGTAGGAGCCGTAACCGTAGAGCAGCAGCGGTGCGTTCCTGGCACCATTTTTGTAGACCAGCGAGATGGGAATTTTAGTGCCGTCGGCCGCCGTGGCAAAGATACGCTCAGATCGATATTGTTTGGAATCGTAGTCTCCCAACACGGGCTCCTGCTTACGCAGTTCGCGGGTTCTGGTTCGCATGTCGTAGTCGTAGATGGAAGCGGGCGTTACCAGCGATGTGTAGCGGAAGCGAAGAATTTGCGTTTCGTATTCGTAGTTGTCTACGGCGGCAACCGTGTAGGCCGGTTCGTCAAACGTCACGTCGTGCATTTCGCCGGTTTGGCCGCTGTGGACCCTTAGCCGCAGCAAGCCGTTCTCGCGTTCGTAGAGCGTCAGAAACTCTCGAAATGTATCGATTCCCTCCAGTTTTATTTGAGGACGATGGGGGATTACTTCAGTCCAGTTCTTCCTTACGGGGCTGTCGATGGGGGCTTTCATAAGGCGGAAGTTCTTCGCTTCGTCGTTGGTGCGGATGAAGAATTGATCGCCTTGATCGTGAACGTGGTACTGATGCTCAGGACGCCTTGCATCAATCAATTGAAACGGGCTGCCGGGTCGATCGGCGGGAAGGTAGCGGACTTCGGTGGTGTTCTTGCTGTGGATCTCGATCAGGATGAAGCGGCTGCTGCGGGTCTTGCCGATGGAGACGAAGAACCGCTCGTCCAGCTCTTGATAAACCAGCTCGTCTTGTGAGTGCGGCGATCCCAATTTGTGGCGCCAGACTTTTTCCGGCCGCTTAGCGGCGTCGAGCGTGACGTAGAAAAACGTCTGGTTGTCGTTTGCCCAGACGATGGCGCCCTGATTGCCGGAGATCTGGTCGGTCAACTTCTCGCCGGTGGTTAAGTTCTTGATGAAGATGGTGTAGTCTTCATCGCCTTCGGTGTCGACTGAGTAGGCCACCAGATTATGGTTGGTGCTGGGGCGGATTGCTTCGATGCGAAAATACTTTTCGCCTTGCGCCAATTCGTTTTCGTCCAGGATTAGTTGTTCGACCTCTGAGTCGAGTGGCTTTCGGCAGTGGATTGCATACTGCTTCCCGGCCTCGGTGCGGTCGTAGTAGAGATAGGGTCCGCGGCGCGCTGGGACGGCGATGTCGGTTTCTTGAATGCGGGCTAGTATTTCAGCGTAGAGCGTGTCTTGCAGGGGCCGCGTCCCGGCCATCACGGCCTCGGTGTATTGGTTCTCGGCTTCCAGGTAGCCGATCACTTCGGGATTGTTCTTTTCGCGGAGCCAGGAGTACGGGTCTGTGCGGGTGTCTCCGTGAATGGTGGTTTGTGTTGGGATTTGCTTTGCTTTTGGAGGATTCAATCAGGTCATCTCT
>JBBRNO010000273.1:0-3334 GCA_038230275.1 Bryobacterales bacterium | reverse complement strand
TCCGGAAGGGTAGATAGTGGCGAAGGACATGGGGCGTCACCCGTTTGTTCTTCAGCGAAGGGCACTTTAGTTGGGCGGTCGTGACATGCCTGGCCAACAGATACTGCACCCCATCGGCGCTGAGTCTGATTCCCCGCGCGCTCGGAAACACAATGCCGTCTGTGCCACGCGGGGCTTCCTGCAGCCACCGTTTGACGGTGTCGACGGCCTGCTTCGTCAATGGGGTGCATCGCTCTTTCCGCCCTTTGCCCATACAGCGCACATGCGCGCCAGTTCCCAAAACCGTCCTCAATGCGCAGGCTGGTCATCTCCGATAGCCGCAAGCCGGTTTGCACCGCAACCAACAGGAAGGTTCGATCTCTGCGGCCAGCCCATGTATTCAGATCGGGCGCAGCCAGAAGGGCTTCGATTTCGGGCCGGGTCAAGAAGCCAACCAACTTCTTCTCGTAACGTTTAGCCGGCATTGCCAGCACCCGTTGGATCAGCCCGGATTGAGCGGGTTCCTCGTGAGCGGCGTACCGGTGGAACGACCGGACCGCGGTCAGGCGTAGATTGCGGCTTCGAGCACCATTCCCTCGGTCTTTTTCCAGCCCGTCCAGGAATGCGCCGATCAAGAAAGGATCCAGATCTGTCAGAGCAAGACCGGAAGGCGGCTTGCGTAATCGCTTCTCGACAAACTGTAACAACAGGCGAAACGTGTCGCGGTAGGAGGCGATGGTATGAGGGCTGACCCGGCGCTGAGCGATCAGACGTTGCGTGAAGAAACGCTCCAGTAAGCTGGGGAATCCGTTCTCATTCTTCATACGTGAGCCCCCATCTGAGTTCCAGGCGCCGTGTGGCGAGACCCATCAGTTCCGGTTCAACAGAAAGGTACCAGTAGGTATCTGCTACATGGCCGTGTCCCAGGAACGTAGACAGAACCGGCAGGCGCCGCTCGATATCCTCATTGGACCGGTACCACTGAATCAGCGTGCGGACGGCGAATCGATGCCGAAAATCGTGCAGCCGCGGCCCCCTGTGATCCTCCGGTCCCCGCAAGCCGATCTGCCGCGAGAGGTCGTAGAACGTTCGACGCACTGCGGAACCCTCCAGGCGGCGGCCGTGATCGTTGAGAAAGAAACAGGGGGACGATGCGCTGCGCACAAACCGGTCGCGGCGCTGGGCATAATCGGCCATGACGTCCCGAGTGGAAGTGTGGAGCGGAACCAGGCGGGTCTTGCCGAATTTCGTTTGCCGGATGGTGAGAATGCCCTCACAGAGATCCACATCCGGCCGCTCCAGCTTGAGAGCCTCACTGATCCGCAAACCTCCCACCGCCAACAGCCCAAGCAGGCCATGATAAGTCCAAGGCCGCAGACCCTGGCGCGGAGCAAGCTGCAGGGCCGCCGCCAACAGCTTTTGAATCTCCAGTTCCGAATACAGATAGGGGCGGGCACGTTGCGGCCGAAACGGGAGTAAGCCTGCCGGAGGAATCTCGGTGCGCGGATCTGTAGCATGCCAATGACGGGCAAATACGCGCACAGCGCTGAGCCGTTGCGCCCAATCGCTAGGCTGATGGTCCGTAGGCTGCATCGCCCATTCCATAGCGAGTTCCGTCGTTATGCACGGCGCCGCCTTCTGCTCCAGGAACACAGCAAAGTTCCGGAGATCGTCGGCCATGTCCCGCAGCTTGAATCCCAAGCTGCGACGAAGAGTGACGTACTCCTCGATAGCTTGTCGCAAAGTTTTCATCGGTTGCCTCCTGGCCACGCAAGCGCAATGGACCGAAGCGATACCAAGTCCACTTTGGCGTAGATTCGGGTAGTGTCCGGGCGCCGATGGCGCAACAAGTCGCCGATCTCAGGCAAAGATGCGCCGTGTTTGAGCATCTGGGTCGCCAGGCTGTGGCGGAACAAGTGGGAGCCTCGAAACTTGGACTCCACTCCCGCCCTCTCCAGCGCCTTATCTACCAGCGAGCAGATCGCGACCGAGTTGGCGAATCCGGTTAGCGGCGCTTTCCCGCGAATGAACACCCGCCGGCTGGAACACCGCGGCCTCGCTGTCGAGAGATAGTCTGCAATGGCCGTTCCCACTTCGGATGGCAAGGGCATCTGTGCGACCCGCTTTCCTTTACCATGCACTGTGATCAAACCGGCATCCCAATCGAAATCGTCTAACGTGAGGGCGACCACTTCGCCGGCTCGCAAGCCCAGACGCGCCAGCAGGAGCAAAAGGGCGTAGTCCCGCTTGCCGATGACGGTTTCTCTGTCACACGAGTCCAAGACCTTTTGGATCTGCTCTCCGGAAAGAAACTTCGGAACTGTTGAGAGCGACCACGTGGCGATGGTTGGCACGCACGCCGCCAAGTCGTTAGCCACCTTGCCGTGATGGAACAAGTAGTGCAGAAAGGACCGCAGCGCAGTCACCACCAGCGCCGCGCGTTTGGAAGTGACCACGCCGGCCTGCCGCTGCACGAACGCGGCGATGTCGCCCGCGCTTATCTTTTGGAAGTGCAGGCCTCCTTTGGGAAAACGCTCCAACAAAAATACCCGCACGACCGGCGTGTAGTTGATCACTGTCGCCTCGGTCAAACTGCGTTCCTGCCGTAGATACTGTTGAAATTCGTCCAGCGCGATTTCAACGGCTGTGGGAGGTGGCGCTGTCACAGCGGTTTCGTCAGGCCGGAGCGTGGTCAACAGCCGAAAGAGAGCGGCAGAATCGCCTTTGCGTAGTTTCCCGCTGTGCTCCCGACCGCGAAGATATTGCTCGACCGCGGCAGAATTCACGTTCTCGCTCTTCAGCCCTTTGCCGCCGAGCCACCTGTTAAAACATCCAAGCAGTCGGAGCTGGACGAATCCTGAATGGGCCGCGTAGCCGTCCTCGCGTAAGCGCTGAGCATACGCTTCCAGCGATGAAGCCAGGGGCCCGTTCGTCAAAGCGTCGATTGTTCGTGGGTTAGTGCGGTCGTTAAGAAAGTAGTCGAATGGTTTGTCCATTCGTCCAGCATCCACGCTTGCCGATGGCGCGGACTATGCCGAGTCCTGTTTGCTAGAACAGGCGAAAATGCAGGGGCCAACAAGTTTACTCGGCATAGTCCGGAACTCGGCATAGTGGCGCTTGGACTAAACCGCTACGCGGTATTCGGGCCGTACGACCGTTCCCAACGTCTATTTCGTGAGCTGGCCGGTTGCGCTACTGCCCCTTTAACTGAGACTTCCATTGCGAAAGCATGGATAGGCTGCTTGCAGCACATTCCATCTCGCAAAGGAGTCTCCTATGATGACGCCCCTTCGGCAGCGCATGACCGAAGATATGAGGGTGCGAAATCTCGCACCGAATACCCAAACCTCTTACG
>JBBRNO010000272.1:0-3476 GCA_038230275.1 Bryobacterales bacterium | reverse complement strand
TACCGACAGCCGGCATCTTTCGAAGTCGGTGGCGGAGACGCTGCCCGCCATCGTTCGAAATATCAGCCCGCAGTATTCGAAGCTCATCGCGCCGGGAACAGGAGAGCGGCCGCTGGGGCCGCGCTTCGTTGACGATACGAAGATTACGGATCACCATGCCATCATCCCCACAATTACGCCACTGGCGAAGGCGAATCTTTCAGAAGATGAGCGCCGCCTTTACGATTTGGTGTGCCGCCGCCTGCTGTCCGCCTGGCATGACGATTTCATATCCGACGTGACTACGGTCATAACTACGATCACCAATTCCGAAATCGTGGATCACTATCATTCCAGCGGTACGGTGGTGCGTCAGCTGGGATGGAAAGTTCTGGATATCGGCGCCGAAAGCAAGAAGAAGAGCAAGCCGAAAGAGGGCGCCGAAGAGACAACCGAGGGCGCGGGGCAAGTGCTGCCCACCAGCCTTCGCGCCGATCAGTTGCAGGATGTGCTGAAGGCCGATTCGGTGCTGAAAAAGACGCGCCCGCCGAAGCGCCTTACCGACGCGACGCTGCTGACCGCCATGCAGACGGCAGGTAAAACGCTGGACGAGAAAGAGCTGTCCGATGCGATGAAAGATTCCGGCCTGGGCACGCCGGCGACGCGGGCGTCCATCATCGAAGTGCTGCTGAAGCGGGGTTATATTCAGCGTCAGGGCAAGGCGCTTGAGGCCACCGATAAAGGCGTTCATCTGATTGAGGTGGTGCACCCGGAAGTGAAGAGTCCGGCCATGACGGGGCAGTGGGAAGCGTTCCTGAAACGCATTGAACGCCGCAACGCGGAACTGCCGCCGTTCCTCAAAGGGATTGAGCAATACGTGTCGGAAGTAGTCGGCAAAGTGGGACAACAACAGCCAAAGCAGGCGGCGGCGCCGGTGGAGGTTCGCAAAGTGGAAGCAGCCGTTCCGCTGCGCGAGATTACGGCGGAGGAGCGGAAAGATCTTCCAGGCCTGCTGCATTCGGCGTTCGGTTTCGCGGAGTTTCGCGCTAATCAGGAAGCGGTGTGCCGCGCCGTCGTGGATGGCAAAGACGTGTTGCTGGTGATGCCCACGGGCGCCGGAAAGTCGCTCTGTTACCAACTGCCCGGCCTGGCGCTGGGCGGCACCACGCTGGTGATCAGCCCACTGATCGCGCTGATGGAAGATCAGGTAGCGAAGCTGAAGGAGCGCGGCTTTGCAGTGGAACGGATCCATTCCGGGCGCGACCGCGCCGAGTCGCGGCAGGTTTGCATCGACTATCTGCAAGGCAAGCTGCAATTCCTGTTCATTGCGCCGGAGCGGCTGCGGGTTCCGGGCTTTCCGGAAATGCTGGCCAAGCGCAAACCGGCGCTGGTGGCAGTGGATGAGGCGCACTGCATCTCCCAATGGGGCCACGATTTTCGGCCGGACTACCGGACGTTAGGCCAGCACTTGCCTGCATTGCGTCCGGCCACGGTGATCGCCTTGACGGCGACCGCGACACCGCTGGTGCAGAACGATATCGCGGTGCAGTTGGGCCTTGGCCGCGAGGGCCGTTTCATTCATGGCTTCCGGCGCGACAACATCGCCATCGAAGTAGTGGAGACTGCCCAGAACGAGCGCTTCCCGTTGGTGCGGGAGTTGCTGGAAGACGACGAACGGCGGCCGGCTATCGTCTACGCGCCCACGCGGGCCACCGCGGATGAGTTAGCGGCGGAATTGAAATCGCTGATGCCGACGGCTTCGTATCATGCCGGGCTCACCACCGCCGTACGGCAACGGGTGCAAGCAGAATTCCTGGCCGGCAAGTTGGAAGTGATTGTCGCGACAATCGCTTTTGGCATGGGTATCGACAAGCCGAATATCCGGACGGTGATTCATACGGCGTTACCCGGAAGCGTGGAGGCTTACTACCAGGAGATTGGCCGCGCGGGCCGCGACGGGTTACCATCGCGCGCGGTGTTGATGCACTCCTATGCGGATCGCCGTACGCACGATTATTTCTTTGAACGGGATTATCCGCACGCGGTAACGCTGAGCCAGATCTTTGACGTATTGACGCAGGAGCCGCAAACCAAGGAAGCCGTGGGGAGAAAGGCAAAGCTGCCCAATGAGGAATTTGAGAAGGCGCTGGAGAAGCTATGGATCCACGGCGGCGCCCTTGTGGATTTCGCTGAAAACGTCACTCGCGGCAGCGAGAAGTGGCGGGAACCGTACAAGAACCAGGCAGATCACAAATTCGCGCAGTTGCAGCAGATGCTGCGCTTTCCGGACACCAGCCGCTGCAGAATGTCGGTGCTGGTTTCCTATTTCGGAGATCATGCGGGCGCGCGGCAGCCGTGCGGGATTTGCGATTTCTGTTCTCCGGAAACGTGCGAGGCACAACGCTTCCGTGCGGCAACCGCGGACGAGGAAGAGGTGGCGCTCAATGTTCTGGACGAATTGAAGGGCACCGACGGCCGCTCCACCGGTAAGCTGCACCTCGAAGTCGGCGCGGGAAAGCGATTGGAGCGAAACGAATTCGAACAGATTCTTGGGGCCATGGCTCGCGGCGGCTTGATCGATCTGGAGGAAGCCACTTTCAATAGCGGCGGGAAAGAGATTCACTTCCGCAAGGCGCTGTTAACGGCGGAAGGGAAGAGCGCCGTTTCGGTGCGGCTGCTGGTGAAAGAGCAGATGGAGAGGAAGTCCGCGAAACGCAAGCGCGCCAAGGCGGTGCTTGCGGCCGCTGCCGACCCCAAGGTGGAAGAAGCACTTCGAAAGTGGCGGCTGGCGGAGGCAAAGAAGCAAGGCGTGCCGGCGTTCCGCATCCTATCCGACAAAACGCTGCTGTCCATCGCCAGCATCCGGCCGGTGGACGAAGATGAATTGCTCTCCATCTCCGGCATGGGCGCGAAAGCGGTGGAACGATACGGTGCGCAAATTCTGCGGATCGCCGCTGTGGTATCTTAATTTCGCTTACTATGTCTAAATTCCTTGTTACTGCCCTGTTTCTTGCCGCGCTAAACGCCCGCGCCGCTGACTGGCTTACCTTCGCGCACGATCCGCAACGCACTGGATGGGCCGCCGAAGAGCGCACCATCACGCCCGCAAATATGGGCGACTTCGAGCTCAAGTGGAAGAGCAAGATGAAGAGCGAGAACTACAGCCTTTCCGCGCTGACCGCGCCGGTTGTGGCCGGAGGAGTTTCCACCGCCCATGGAATCAAGAATGTGGTGTATGTGGCTGGCGTTGACGGCAATGTTTTCGGCATTGAGACGGACACTGGGGAGCTTGCCTGGACGCGCAACCTGCCTACGCACACCACCGCGAAAAAGTACGGCTACCAGGGAACGTTTCTGTGTCCGAACGGCATCACGGCGACGCCGGTGATCGACCGGCGTACGAATACGCTCTATGTTGTTTCCGGCGACGGGATGCTTTACGGCCTGGATCTGGGCAGCGGTGCGCAACGTTTCGCTGCGATGCAATTCGTGGCGCC
>JBBRNO010000271.1:0-3493 GCA_038230275.1 Bryobacterales bacterium | reverse complement strand
GCAATGTATTCCGTCTGAAACGCGCCGGAAGTAACTGGATATTCCGGAGAATTGGTCATGCCGGCAAGGATCACGTTGCCATCGGAATCGACCGCCATTCCTCCCGGCGTAGCTCCGAATGAACCCGTTAGATAAGTCGCGAATATCAGCTTTTTGCCGGTCGGATCCAGCTTCTCGACATGCTGATATTGCGGGCATAGAGCCTGCACTTCCGGGTCGCCGCAAGGGCGGTATGAATAGCTTGGTTGAAAAGCTCCCGGCGTGGTAGGCAAAACTGCTGTGACCGTTGGGCTTCCCGCGACAGCACCCGACGCGTAAATGTTCCCTTGGCCGTCAAGGGCGACGAGGCTGCCGCCGAACCCGGGGTCCGCGATAAGCAACTTGCTTCCCGATGCATCGAGTTTTGCTATGTATCCGCTGAAGCCGCCGGTGGGGGCGCCGGACGAAGATGGAAATGAAGTTGCGCCGGTTACCGAACCAGTCACGAAGACTTCGCCGGCCGCGTTCGATGCGATGCCCCAGCCTTGGTTATTCGCGGTGCCACCGAGATACGTAAGATACGCAATCGAGCCCGCGGCGTCGATCTTCGCGACGAACGTTCTCCCGCCATTGAATTCGCCAAAGCTTTCCTGCGCTGCACCCTTCGTAATTGGCAGGTCCGTAGAGGTAGTTCCCCCTGTAACGTACGCCGAATTGTCGGGCCCGAGTACGATAGCGTGTGCCGCATCGCCTCCCGATCCTGAAATTACAGTCATGTAGAGGATATGGGCGCCGTCAGGCGATAACTTGGCCACAAAAGCATCGGTAATGTCTGTGGGAGCCTTAGCACTCGGCGGGACAAGAAGGCCGGCCAAGTAAATGTTCCCAGCCGCGTCGAGTTGAACGGAGTAAGCTTCGGCCTGGTTCGGCAGCGGGCTCAGCAACTGAACCTTTCCAGCAAATGCGACTGACACCGCGACGAACGAAAGCAAAGCCTTACTAATCATTCCCTAAGTATGACAGCAAACGGATCCGAACACAGTGGATCTCGCTACGGGATCGTAATAATTTGGCAAAGCCTCTGACCCGCCATCACCCACTCTCCGCTGGCACTTATCTGAAGATACGTGACAAAGTCGGCGGTTTCTGCCGACGGCGCGATCAGAGCTCCTGACCTCATGTCCCAGACGTCGACGCGCCCTCGCCCGGGATACGCGTGTCCCTCCAGATCTTTGTGTATCTGGAAGGCGAAGCCGACAACTCTGCCTGAACCAGCGGAGGCGGCGAGAGCCACGCTGGCGTTACGACCTGGATCGCAGAACTGACCTTCGCGAGTTCCGCTGACCAAGCTCCAAGTCTCGACGCACGACTTCTTGGCGAAAACGTGGGGAGCATCTATTCTCGCCAGACAAATATTGTCACCGGGGAGAAGTATGACTTGCCCATCCAATCCATTTGTCCGAATCGACTTCACCAGTTTCCGCTTGCCGCGTCGAAGATGAGTACATTATCGGAGTTCCTTGGGAAGTTGTTTTCGTACGGCAGCACTGAGACGGCTGTCCTTGAACCGTCGCTGCTAAGCGAGGGCGATATCATACCGAGTTCCGGTGCCGCGCCTCCCTTACCTAAGCTCCAGCTTTTGATTATCCTCCCGGAAGAAAACGAACCAATAAACATTTCGTTGACTCCGCGCTCATCATGTGTGAGCACGCCGAATAAATCCCCGTGCGACGAACTGGCAAGACTCACCACGGCCCTGAACCACCAATGGCCCTCGACCAAAGTCACACGTGCCGAAGCCTCTGGATGAAGTGCGACTTCTTTTACTCCGTGAAGCGGCGTTGCGTCGATAATCGACAGCACGTCCGAACCCTCTGTCGCCAGCAAGAGGCTCCGTCCGTCCGGCGAATACGATATGAAGTGTTCACTACTCCAGAGATTAGGAGACTCCGAATTTAACACGTCAGCCTTCGTTATCTCTTTTCCTGATTGAAGTTCAACGATTTGCATCACCCTTCGCACGGGTGCGCCGGTAACACGGACAGTCCGGATGACAGCCAGACGTCTGCTATCGGGCGAAAACGCGGCTTCAACAATCACGCCTTCCGCATTGGGCAGAGCTGCGGGCTTCATAACGACGCCCATGCGGCCGATCTGAAAAAAGAACAGGCACGCAATTATTAATCGCGCCACTGGTCAGTAAATGCCCAGCACGCTGCTCTCGAGCTGCAGCGGATGCTGCCATTGCTCAATCAAGCGCTTATACGCATAGCCGACGGGGCGTATATTCCGGTCCAGATCGCAGAGGCCCAACCGGATTTACCCTGCCATTGTTCTCGCGCAGCGCGGTATCCCAATCTACCTGATCTTGCAGGCTGTACCAGGTGAAGCCGACCAGCGGTACGCCGTCCTGCTTCAATCGATGCACATTGGCCCATTCTTTCTGCAGCCACCTGACCGCGTCGGGGTCGTCGCTATTGGTTTCGGTGTGCATCACGGGGAGCCCGTAACGCGCGTAGTATTGATGCGTAATCGGGTAATAGCCGAAGATCTCTCCCGAAAGCGCAATACTTCCGTCCGCTCGAACTAAGTTCTCATTGGTCGAGTAGTAATCGTTGCCCATGATGCACCGCGACTTCAGTTGATGCTGCAAGAACCAGTGATACTCATCGCGCGTCATCCCGTTGTCCAGCAGATATTCATAGATGGTCGCGTTCACGTGATGCCCATAAGTCAGATCGAAGGAAAGAAAGCGCTTCTCGTTATACCTGCGCGCGGCGTCCTCGCAGCACGGCTCTTCCGCATGAAAATACTGCGAAGACTCGCTTTGGATAAATAGCGCGCCGGGATTTATCTTCATTATGGCGTGCATCGCCAGGACATTGGCTTGGCAGAGATGCTTGAGCGCCTTGACGAAAGCGCGGTCGGAACTCAGCCGCTCGTTCCACCAGCCGAACTGCGCGGAAAAGGTGGCGGCAATGAAGATTTCGTTGACCGGCGTGTAGAAGCGAATCCACGGAAATCGCCTGGCGAACGCGCCCACGTACTCGACGAACAGCCTGGGCCAGTCGGGGTTCTGGAAATTGCCCACCCAATCCGGCACTCCGAAATGGCAGAGATCGATGATAACTTGCACCTTCTGATCGTGCAATGCGGCCAACGTCTCATCGGCGAAACTCCAGTCGTATTTGCCGGGTCCCGTGTGAGTCGAAAAGTACGGCGGGCCATAGCGCAGCGTATTGATGCCCAACTCTTTCAGAATCCGGAAATCGTCGCGCCACAGGTCATAGTGTTTGGTCTTCGCCATCTCATCTTGCCGGATGGTCTTACCCTCCCACTCGATGGTCGGATAGCTGTTCTCGATACCCGTGGCAAAACACTGCTGTCCAAATTAGCGGGCACACTGCGCGAGAGCCGTCCGCAGTGAAGGGCTGAGACTCCTGATAGGCTCGGATTGGGTTCGGCAAGAACCAATCCAACCTCAAGGAGACTCAGCCTACGTACAAAGTATGCG
>JBBRNO010000270.1:0-3630 GCA_038230275.1 Bryobacterales bacterium | reverse complement strand
CACCTGGTTGGCCGCGGTGCTCTGGTACACAAACTGACCGCTCGGGTCGGCAACGAAATTAGCCACCGACGTGAAACCCGGCAGCGGCGAACTGGGAGCCTCGGTCAGCGTCCAGTTGGCGGTATCCACAATATAGATGTGCACCTCACTGTTGGGCGCCGAAAATAGCGTGGCGTAAACAAAACGCTGGCCGGGCGCGACCAGAATATCCTGCGGAAAAACGGACCCGCCGACGTTCAGCTGACCCACAATGCCGCCTGCGGAAGTGACCTCCAGGATCCCGCTGAGCTGGCCCTGTCCGGCGACCACGAAGCGCCCCAATGGATCGGCGCCGAATGAGCGCCCTCGATTGGTGGATCCGTCCGCTCCCGTTTGACTACCCAGCAGCCCCGTGACCGGATCAATGGTGTAGGTCAGTAGTTCGCCGTCCAGTTGGTAAAACCGATTGGTGGAAAACGAATTTGGCCCCAGGTACACGAAAAATTTTCCGAGCGCCGCATTAGCCGCCGCGCCCACCGGCGACGAAACCAATTCCAGGAACGACCCGGCGACCGGACTGAGAGTCTCCGCTGTGGCGTTGATCTGAAACGTCTCCACGCTGCTTTCCCCGGGATTGAGTCCGTTCGCATTCACCACCGCCAGGTAGTTGCCGGTCGGCTCCGTGGCCAGCAGGATTGGGCCGTTGGTGCTGCCGGAAGCAAACGGTGAGCCAAATACTTCGGTGTAGCTGCCGGTGGTCGCGTCCACCTGATACATGCGGATGCTGTTATTCCCGCCGGCGAAAAGGAACCGCCCCTTGGCGTCAATAACCGCCGGAAATCCCAGCACCGGCAGCGGAGACGCGGAAGTTGGCGCCAGCGTGCCGTTGGAGTCGTTGCGAATGACCACAGCTCCGCCGGTGGTGTAAACGAAGGGTTGTTTGAGTTGGGCGCGAAGGGAAGTGGCGGACACCGCCAGGACTACCAGGGCGAGGAGAATGTTGTGCCCCGGCGGAGCTTTCGAACGCGGCAAGTAGCGTACCGGCCCGCCGCCGTGCGGCCAGGGGCTGGTCTGAATGGCCATTGGAGGGCTTTCTGGCCGCAAAATCCGCGGGCCTGGGAGGCGGGTCATCTGCACCATAGGCGCGTTCAACCGTTAAGTCAACAGTAATATTACTAATAAGTATAGACAGGCGTTTCTCAGCCGTTTCTCGCGCAGGCCCGGCCCATGGTCAAGGCCGCAGAGCAAGTCGGGTGCCGAAGACCTCGTCAGACAGCCGATGGGCACTCGGCGCCGAATATTTTCACCAAATCTTAATGTTGCCGCCCCGCCTTTTACGGTACCCTCCGCCACTTATGGAAAACGCTGCGCTGCAGATGGAAAAGGCCGTCAGCAACGGAAACAGTGTCACGAGCCTCCGCGGAAAGCTCAGCCTGGAAACCGTCCACGATTTCATCCAAACCATGCGCCAGGAGCCAGCCGAACACCTCGTACTCGACATGAGCGGCGTCTCCTTTCTGGATTCCTCGGGCGTCGGCGCGCTGGTGTCTCTGTTTGTCAGCCGCAAGCACACCGGCAAAACCATGGCGCTGGCAGCCCTCACGAAGCAGGGCGTCGCGGTACTCCAGGTTTCCGGGCTGATGAAGCTGATCCCCGCTTATCCGACGGTGGAAGAGGCCGCCGCAGCGCACAGTTAGGCCTGCGCACCACGCCAGCATTGGAAATTCCGGGTGTTAACCGCCTAGCTGGGCGTCCAGGTAGGATGGCCGGTGAAAAGCCCACCCACCATCCCGATGCGGTAACAAATAAATAAACCAAAAACCACGCTGACCAGTCCTGACACCGTGATCAGTCCGCTGTTCAGCCACGCAAATTTGTACCCCGCGAAAGAAAACGGCAGCGCGATGGCCACCGTGATGAGCATCATCCCCGCGATGGTTCCCACCCCGAAAATCAAAAGATAAAGCACTGCCCATCGCGGTTCGCGGATGGTGCTCAGCACCAGCAGCGCCACCGCAGCCGACCCCGCCAGCCCATGCACAACGCCCACAAAAAGCGGCCGCAACGTGTGGAATACCCCTAGCCGCGCGAACGCCGCGCGCGTGCGCGCAGGAGCAGCCAGGCTATTGGCGTGATGTTCACCGCCAGCCCCATGCGAGTGCCAGTGCAGATGCAAATGCGAATTGTGCCCGTGAAGATGCGCATGCTCGCCCGTAACCTTAGGATGCCCAGGCGAAAATTTCTCGGTGATCCACTTCATCGCGCCCGTAAGATTCAAAACACCCAAGAGGATCAGCATCAGCCCCACCGAAAACTCCATAGTCAATCCCACACGCGCCGGAATAACCAACCCAAACACCACAATGCCCGCCCCCACCGCAACAATAGTGATGGTGTGTCCACAGCCCCACAAAATCCCAATAAGCCCCGCCTTCCACACCGACCGCTCGCGACTCACAATAGTAGACACAGCAATCACATGATCAGCATCGGTAGCATGCCGCATCCCCAGCAAAAATCCCACAATCAGTATCGCGAACCCACTAGTCATTTATTTCTCAATCACATTTGCCGCGAGCACACACGCTTGGTGGTAGAGAATACCTTAGATGCACTGCGCGAGTAATAGCCGCGGAACATTTCCGCGCTCAGAGCTAGTGCCGGCCACGAAACCGGCCACTTGGTCAGCTTGCCGTCGCGGGCTCCCGCAGGATGCGCATCAGTTCCGCCGCGGCGTGCGGTAGCCGCGCCCCCCGCCGGCCTACCAGGTAAACGTGGCGCGGAATGTTCAGCTGCTTCACTTTTACTTCTTTCATCCAGCCGTGTTCGATTTCCCATTGCACGCACATCCGCGGCACGATGGCCACCCCCATCCCCATTTGCACGAAGCGCTTGATGCTTTCAATTGTCGGCATTTCAATAGGCATATTCAGCTCCGTGTGGTGCCGCGCGAAAAGTTCGATTACCTTCCGGCGAAACGGAGATTCCACGATGTGCGCAATGAAAACTTCCTTGCCCAGATCGGAAATGTCCACTTCGCGCTTGCGCGACAGCGCATGCTTGGGAGGAACCACCAGCGCCAGCTCATCCTTCAGTATTTCAGTAGCTTGCAGTTGCGGATCGCGGGGCACGTAAGAAACCGCCCCCAGGTCCAGCCGGTAGTTCAGCACTTCGTGCGGAATGTCCCGCGAAAACATGCGATGCACCCGCACCTGCACGCCCGGATGCTTTTCGCGAAATATCGCCAGCGCCGGAAGCAGCGCGTGAATCGAGCTTTCGTTCACGCCCAGCGAGAGTTCGCCGCGTTCCAGTCCCTCAAGCTCGGTGAGGCCCTTCTTCACTTCGTCGCGCAGGTTGATGAGCCGCTCGGCGTAATCCTTCAACAGCGTGCCCGCGTCCGTCATCCGCACCGGACGCGAGCCGCGCACGAATAGCGGCTGCCCCAGGCCGTCTTCCAGTTTCCGAATCGCCAAACTTACCGCGGGCTGCGTGCGATACAGCCGCTCTGCTGCACGCGAAAAGCTACCTTCCCGAGCCACCATCAAAAACACCTGCAATTCGCCGAGATCCACGCAAAATCCTCAAATCGAGTATAAGGCAAGTTTATCAAAGGCAGAATAAAGATAAATTTGACTAGCGGTGGCCCCGGAT
>JBBRNO010000269.1:0-3696 GCA_038230275.1 Bryobacterales bacterium | reverse complement strand
GGCCAGGCGCAACCGCTGATCGATATTTCAGCCGGTGGCGTTCCGTTTCCGGGCGGAATCATTCCGCCCAGCCTGCTGAATCCGGTGGCGCTGGGCGTGATGCAGCGTTACATCCCGCTGGGCAATACCGGACCCTCGGTTTATTCGGCCACGGTGGTGGCGCGCAACGATTCAGACCAGGGCGGGGGACGCGTGGATCACCGCTTCAGCGACAGCGATCAATTGGCGGTCCGCTACTCCTATTCGCAGGGGACGAACGTGAATCCGATATCGATTCGCGGATCGGATCTGCCCGGCTTTCCGGTGCAGGACGATCTGGCGACGCACGCGGTAACGCTCTCTGAGACGCACCTGTTTTCGCCTGCGGCGGTGAACTCATTCCGCGTTTCCTACTTCCGGAATAAGTTCTTCTTCGATCAGCGGCTGAACAAGACTTCGCCGCGCGAATTGGGCTTCAATTACGATTCCGCTTCGGCTGCCGGGCAGGGAGTGCCGTTTTTCAATATCAACGGCTATTCGCCGGTGGGAGGGTCGATTGTGGGGCCGCGCACCTCGACGCAGAACGATTATGAGCTTTACGATTCCTTGTCGCTGATCCGCGGCAAACATGCCATCAAGATTGGCGCTGACGCCCGAGTCACGCGGATTACGGCATTCCAGGCGATTGCGCCGAATGCGTTCTTCGTGTTCACACCGTCGTTTCCCAGCAACGACGGATTCGCGAATTTTCTGATGGGACGTCCGCTGGTGTTCTATCAAGGACTGGGAGACCTTTCGCGCGGGCTGCGCAATGGGAGCACGGGGCTGTTTATACAGGATGAATGGCGCGCCACCAGCCGCCTGACGGTCAACTTTGGCGTCCGCTGGGAAGTGAATCCGCCGATCACCGAAGTGCGCGACCGCCTGAATACGTTTGTTCCAGGCCAACAGTCCACCGTGTTTCCAAATGCTCCGCTAGGGGTGTTGTTTCCCGGAGATGCGGGCGTGGCGAAGGGCTTGTCGCCCATCGATTGGACCGGATTCATGCCACGGATTGGCCTGGCGTGGAACCCGGATGGACGGGGCACGCTGGCGGTGCGCGCGAGTTACGGAATTTTCTACGACACCATGGCGAACGGCCAGGGCACGGCTTTCCAGGCGCCGGTGAGTTCGCTGCCGTGGACGCAGTTGGTGCAGTTCAGCGGTCCGGGGACGACGTTTGTGAACCCTTATGGAAGCCAGCCGCGCCCAGCCTCCAATTCGTTCCTGCGGCCTGCGACGGTGGTAGGCATGTCGAACGATGCGCAGCCGCCGTATGCACAGAACTGGAATTTCTCGTTGCAACGGTCGCTGGGCAAAGATTATGTGATGGAAGCGCGCTACGTAGGAACGAAGGGCACGCATCTGCCGCGAAATATTGAAGCGAACCCGGCGGTGTGGGGACCGGGCGCGACCGCGTCGAATGCCGACCGCCGGCGCATCTACGCCAACTGCCCGGCTAACGGTTCCGCTTGCCAGTTGGTCCACGTGGCGCTATTGTCCAACATCACGAACTCGACGTATCATGCGGCGCAGTTGTCTTTGTCACGGCGTTTTGCGGCCGGGCTGGGATTCAGCGCTTCCTACTGGTTCTCAAAGTCGCTGGACTATTTGTCGGCGATGAATTTGACGGGCGCGGCGGCGCGGCCACTCTCCGGCGAAGTAGACATCGCGCAGAATCCGTTCAACCTGGCGGCGGAGCATGGTCCGTCTCTGTTCGACGCCCGGCACCGGTTCGTGTTGAGCGGAAGCTGGGAAATTCCGGCGGCTAAGTCGCTTGGAACAGCGGGGCGCACGTTGCTGGCGGGCTGGCAGTTGAACGCCATCGGCGTGGCCTCCAGCGGCACTCCGTTCACGGTATTCGATAGCGCGAATGTGGCAGGGCAAGCGTCGCATCCGCCCATCTCCGGATTTGCGGGCAGCCGGCCGGATATCGTGTCTAATCCGAACGACGGACCGCACACGGTGACGCAGTGGATTTCCCGTTCGGCTTTCCGGCGGTTGAATCCGGTGACGGAGGCCGGGAACTTCGGAAACGCCGGACGGAACATCGCGCGGGCCCCCGGCATCGGGAATGTGGACTTGTCTCTGCTAAAGAGTTTCCCGCTGGGCGAAGCGCGCCGGTTGCAGTTCCGCGCCGAGTGCTTCAATATCGCCAATCATGCGAACTTTGCGCTGCCGGTGACGGATCTGGCATCACCGAGTTTCGGGCGCATTTTGGAAGCGGCTGCGCCGAGGCTGGTGCAGTTCGGGTTGAAATTCCTGTTTTGAGAAGAGAATTCAGCGCTATGACCCATCGCTTCTTTCGAATCTACATTCCGGTTTTGCTAATCAGTTTGGCCACCTCGTTGTTCTGCGTGCTTTACCCCATCTATGTGATCCGTCCGTTCAGAGCTCAGGGCGTTCGGGAACTGGAGTTGGCACTTGCGGTGGTCCACTATCGGCCGCTGATTACCATTGTCTCCGCCTGCGCCGCTCTCCTCGCAATGGCGGGATCATGGCATCGGCGGCCGTTAACATGGCGCCGATTTCTAGTGCCGGCCGGCGCCGTATTCACGGTTGTGTTGGCCGTACTGGCGCGGGTGAATGTTTACGAGATCATGTTTCATCCGATTGAGCATTCCGCGTTCCTTGCCGGGGCGCAGGCGAAGCTGGATTCCGATGAAAAGGTGATCGCCGTGTTGGTCAATGGGGAAGCGCGGGCGTACCCGATCCGGAGTATGGCTTACCATCACCTGATTAACGACATGGTAGGGAGGGTCGCGATTGTCGCGACGTATTGAACGCTTTGTCACACCGGTCTGGTGTGGACGAGGGACGTGGCCGGGATGCGGCTTACGTTTCATTTGGCGGGGATCAACAATCAGAACTTCCTGATGCGCGATGAAGAAACGGGGACGTTCTGGCAGCAGATTTCCGGACTCGCGGTATCTGGTCCATTGCAGGGGCGGCAACTGACGCTGGTGCATTCCGATGAACTGAACTTCGCGACATGGAAGGCGGAACAGCCGCAAGGCAGGGTTTTGCAGGACGTTGCCAAGTATGTGACGCAATATGCCAAAAAGGATTGGGATGTGCGCATGAAGCGCCAGCCCACCGTGATTGATTTTCCGGAACAGGGAATGAAGGCCAGGGACTTGATGCTGGGAATCCAGGGCTTCGGCGCGAGCCGGGCGTACTTCTACGACCAGGTGATCAAAGAAAAGTTGGTGGCGGATCGTGTAGGCGCTGAGCCGGTGATTCTGGTTGTGGGCGCCGATGGACAGTCTGTGCGGGCGTTCCGGAGCCGGATCAAGGGCGAAGACGGCGTGGCGGATTTCTACCGGCTGGATGACGGTAAGACCGGCGCGTTGATGATGGATTCCAAGACCGGCAGCGAATGGAATTTTCAAGGCTGTGCCATTGCCGGGAAGGCGAAGGGTGTGTGCCTGGAGCCAGTTCCGGTGTTGAAAGATTACTGGTTCGACTGGCGCAACTACAATCCGAAAACGACCATTTATGGCAAGGGGAGTTGAGGCGGAGTGAATGATATTCGTTACCGCTCCCTGAGAAGGTGTGAAAAAATCGAGAATGGCCACTTAAAACATGTTCACTCTAAAATGTTTTAGGCGATAATCGGTTTATGGAACCTGAAGCACAAGGGATCTTAGTGGAAATCCCAGAGCAACCGCAGCCAGC
>JBBRNO010000268.1:0-3746 GCA_038230275.1 Bryobacterales bacterium | reverse complement strand
TTTCTTCAACCGCGCCATCACCTTCCGGTTCACTTCGCCCGCCCTGGGCGTCATCTCCAGTGGCGCGAAGAAAACACCGGAGACCTGACGTTCGATACACTGCTCGCAAAGTTGCAGCGCCTGTTCTTCCTGCCCAACGTTGGCGCCACTGGAATGCGGCCACAGCAGCGCGTGTCCCGCCGCATCCGGAGCGCTGGCGATGCCCTGACAAATGGGTTCAAAGATCTCCGTGCCACCCAAGTCCGGAATAATCAACCCGAACAGCATCCCCTTACCCGATTTTCCAGCCACACCCCGCACAAACGTGCCCGATCCGGCAAACCGGTCCACCAGACCACGCAGTTGCAACTCCCTCACCGCGCGGCCCACCGTAATCCGCGACGCATGGAAACGTGTGACCAGGGCGGCCTCGCTGGGGAAGCGCTGGCCGGGCTGATAGCGGCCCGCCAGGATGGCCCGGCTCAGGACGTCGAACACTTGTTGATGTTTCGGTTTTGCCGTCTTTGACAATCATGAATGCTGTAGCAGTTGCCTCGCGACCCAGCCGTTCGCGGCAATCCCGCCGAAAGCGAGATGCCCGAATCAAAGAAATCAAATGACAACAATTCCACATGCAGTTTCCAAGCAATATCTGTTAGCCAGTGATTTCGACCAGACCTTAAGTTTTCATGATTCCGGCCTGGTCTTGGGCGACACTCTTGGGGTGTCCGGCCTCCGCGAACGAATTGAAGGCCTTTCCAAGATTCACCTGGTACAACAGGGCGGCGAACTCGCGTACCTGCTGCTCCACGATCCTGACCTGCGCCGTGTGCGAAAGGAACATCTAATTGAGGCGGGAAAGCGTGTTCGCCTCAAAGCGAATATCGCACTACTCTCTGAGTTATTAAAGGATCTTGGCGGCCATCAGTTTTCGTTCTATGTAATTTCCGCGGCGCCGGAGGAGATCGTTATATCCGCGCTGGAAGGAATTGTCCACCCCGACCACATCTTCGGAACCAAGTTCCGCTACGATGCCCGCTCCGGTGAGATCGAATCCATCGTCCGGCTGCCCGCGGGCTACGGCAAGGTAGCCGTTCTGGAAGAGCTTCGCGCCAGCCTGTCCATCAGTCACGCGCGATTGGTATATGTGGGTGACGGCAGTTCAGACGTGCATGTAATGCTACATCTCAATCGAATGGATGGACTGACGATAGCCGTCTCGGAAAACCAATACATTACCCAAATCGCGCGCCGGACGGTATTGAGCGAAGATGCTCTCAGCGTGCTGGTTCCTGTGCTGGAAGATTTGCTGGGATGGAACAGCGCCGCCATCCGCGTCTTCTTCGAATCGCATGGATTCGCATTGCGCGAATGGAGCAAGGTGCGGACTGATAACATCACCTTGTGCCCGGCGGAAGCGGAGGCGCAGCCCATTCAATGAGCCAGGCGCTCGATTATCCCGAAACTCTAACCACCACGCGAGCGGCCACTGGCGAAAGCCTGTCGCGCGCCTGGTGGGCGGTGGTGGCGCGATTCCTCATCCACGGGCTGGTTATCTCCACGTGGGTTTCCAGAATCCCTTCCATCAAAGCATCGCTTCACTTGAACGACGGCGTTTTCGGACTGACTCTGCTGGGCGGTGCCGTCGGTTCCGTTATTGGCATCCCACTCTGCGGCTTCTTCGTCACCCGATACGGCAGCCGCAGCGCTGCAACGTGGACCAGTATCGGCCTTTGCCTGGCGCTGATTCCCACCGCTTTCGCTTTTAACGCGGTCACACTCTTCGTATCGCTGTTTCTGTTCGGCGCAATGGCTGGCTCGAACGATGTAGCGATGAATGCGCAGGGCGTGCTGGTGGAGCGGCGGATGGGAACCCCGACCATGTCCCGCTTCCATGGGATGTTCAGCCTGGCGGCGATCTTCGGTGCAGCGGCGGGAGGAGTATTCGCCGCTCGCGCGATTTCCGCCCAGGAGCATTTCCTCATCACCGCGGCAATCTTCCTGGCATTCGCGGTCAGCACCGCGCCACTGCTGGCTGATTCGGCGCCGGACAAGGCAGCCAAGCCCTCCGCGAAATTGCGAATCCGCCATCTTCCTCCGGCTCTGCTCGCGCTCAGCACCATCGGATTTTGCATCTTTCTATCGGAAGGCGCCATCGCCGATTGGACCGCCATTTACCTGAAAGAAGTCCTTCAGGCCGGACCGGGATTGGCGGCGGCCGGTTACGCGATTTTCTGCGCCTCGATGGCGGTGTTTCGTTTGTTCGGCGACGCCATTACGGTCCGCCTGGGGGCCGCATGGACCATCCGCGGCGGAGGAATTCTGGCCGCTTGCGGATTGGCCTGGGCCTTATTGGTCCAATCGCCGTACTGGGCGCTGCCCGGCTTTGCGCTGGCCGGTGCAGGCTTTTCGTCCATTATTCCGCTGGTCTTCGCTGCTGGAGGGAAAATCAAATCGATGAGCGAGGGTGCCGGTGTCGCCACCGTCAGCGGCATCGGATATATGGGGTTTCTGGTGGGGCCGCCGGCAATTGGGTTCGTTTCGCAGTGGACCAATCTTCGCGTGGGTCTATCTGTCATAGTGTTATTGAGTGCGCTGGCGGCCGCTCTGGTGAGCATTGCCGAGAAGGAACAAGATGGCTAGAAAATCGATTCTGATGCTGGTTGGCGATTACGTAGAAGACTATGAGGCAATGGTGCCGTTTCAGGCGCTGTTAATGGTCGGGCATGACGTCTTCGCTGTCTGTCCGGGCAAGAAGGCGGGCCAGTTCGTCCGCACCGCCATCCACGACTTTGAAGGCGACCAGACTTACAGCGAAAAGCCCGGACACCAATTCGCCCTCAATGCCACCTTTGACGATGTGCGCCCCGAAAGCTACGACGCACTGGTGATCCCAGGCGGGCGCGCGCCGGAATACCTTCGTCTCAACCCGAAAGTTCTGGAGATTGTCCGCCACTTCGCTACCGCGAATAAGCCGATCGCCTCGGTGTGTCACGGTGCGCAGATCCTGGCCGCCGCAGGTGTCTTGAAAGGCCGCTCGGTCAGCGCTTACCCAGCCGTAGGTCCTGAAGTCACTGCCGCGGGAGGAATCTACGCGGATATCCCGGTCGATCGGGCGCACGTGGACGGCAACCTTGTGACCGCGCCCGCATGGCCGGCGCATCCCGAGTGGCTCGCCAAGTTTCTGGAAGTTCTGGGGACGAAGATAGAGCTCTGATTGCATGACGCGCCGCTGCATCGCCCTCTGTCTTTTCGCCGTAGGCTGCGCGTCGGCCCAACCACGCACCAACGATCACCTCTTTCCCATCCGAGACGGCAGAAAGTTCGGGTTCATCAACCGTAGCGGGACAGTGGTGGTCGCCCCGCAATACGATGCTGTCGCCGAGCCTTCCGAAGGCAGAGCACGTGTCACAACCGGCACGCTCTCCGGTTATATCGACCTCTCCGGCAAGGTCCTCATCGAGCCGAAGTACTATGGAGCCGAGGATTTTCGGAATTCCCGCGCTGTCGTCCGCCAGGATTCCAAGTAATCGCTCATAGACCCATCGGGAAAGCTGATCGCCGAGATTGCCTACCGGGTGCTGGGAGACTTTCACCAGGGACTGCTGCGCGTTCAGGCGTCTGGCCGCACCGATGCTTCGGGCCGCCGCCTGCCCACCACCTATGGCTTCGTCGACTTGGCCGGCAAGCTGGTGATTCCGCCGCAATTCATGCCGGCCGGCGAATTTACCCGTCGCCGGCCTCGACCACGACTGGTGCTATTTCGA
>JBBRNO010000267.1:0-3765 GCA_038230275.1 Bryobacterales bacterium | reverse complement strand
GCTAGGCTTGCGCGTCCTGCCATTCGTCGTACCAGGCCATCTGGATCGCCTCCAGTTTGCCTTCGCTGGAGGCGGCCGGATCATCGTCGAAACCGTCGAGCTCAGTCACCCACTTATGCAAATCCGTGAAGCGAATCGTCAACGGATCGGTATCGGGAAACTTCTCCTGCAATGCGAGCGCGATGTTATCGATCTGATCCCAGGTAATTCCGGCCATTAGATTTTTGTCCCCTTCAGCACGCCGCGCACGGCTGTGTTCATCATGTTCTCGGCAAGCTTCAGCGTCACTTTGTTCAGCTTATCCACATAGGAGTGAATCAGGTGATGATCGCCGGAATGATAGACCACCATCAGTTCGTTGATGGTCAGATTGATGGCTTGCCGTTCTGCTTCGTCCAACTCAAAGAACGCATCGCTGCGCTTCGCTTTTTCCACCGCAGCGATGATGGCATCGGCTTCCACGCGCATCTCGCGAACCTGCCGTTCGTTGAAGTCTTCTTCGGCCTTTTCGTAGGATTCGCGGATCATCGCTTCCACTTGCTCGTCGGTTAGACCGTAGGAAGGCTTCACGTCAACGCTCTGCTCTTTGCCGGTCCGGGCATCGCGCGCAGTGACGTTGAGAATGCCGTTGGCGTCGATCAGGAAGCGCACTTCAATGCGGGTCATTCCGGCGGGCAGGGGGTCCAGATCGCGCAGTTCGAAACGTGCCAGCGGACGGCAATCCTTCACCAGTTCCCGTTCGCCTTGCAGCACATTGATCAGCACGTTGCGTTGCCCTTCCACCGAAGTGGTGAACGTTTCGGTGGCTGAGGCGGGGATGGTGGAATTGCGATGAATCAGCTTCGACACGACGCCGCCCATCGTTTCAATGCCGAGCGAGAGCGGGGTTACATCGAGCAGCAACTGATCTTCCACATCGCCCGATAGAATGCCCGCCTGGATGGCCGCGCCCAGCGCTACTACTTCATCCGGATTCAGTTCGGTGTGCGGTTTGGAGAGGAAGAGTCCTTCCACAGCCTTGCGCACAAGCGGGATGCGGGTGGAACCGCCCACCATCACCACTTCCACAATCTGGTCGACCGTTACTCCGGCATCCTTGATGCATTCGCGGCACGGCAGCAACGTGCGGTTTACGATTTCGGTAATCAGTTTGTCGAATAGTTCGCGAGTGATGGCGCGCGCGTAGGTCTTCCCTTGGTAGTCCAGCTTGATCGCGCTATTGGGAATGAAGGAAAGTTTCTCTTTCGCCTCAATCACCGCGCGCCGCAGCATTTGCACCGCTTCGCCATTGGCGGAAAGATCCTGGCCCCACTCGGAGTGAATATCTTCGAGGGCGATGCGCAGCAGCAGGTTGTCGATGTCGTCCCCGCCCAGGTGCGTGTCGCCGTTGGTGGCCAGCACTTCGAAGATGCCATCGTGAATTCGCAGGATGGAAATATCGAACGTGCCGCCGCCCAGATCGTATACCGCGACGATTCCTTCCTTGCGTTTGTCTAGCCCGTAGGCCAGCGAGGCAGCAGTGGGTTCATTCACCAGGCGCAGGATTTCGAGGCCTGCGATCCGGCCGGCATCCTTGGTGGCCTGGCGTTGCGCATCGTTGAAATACGCGGGCACGGTGACCACCGCTTGTGTGACTTGTTCCCCTAAGAATGCCTCGGCATTGCGCTTCAACTGGCGTAGGATCTCCGCTGAAATCTGCGGTGGGGTGAAAGTCTTCTCGCCCAGCTTCAGCTGAATCACCGATTCGCTGCCGTGTGCGATGTGGAAAGGGAACAGCTTCAATTCATCGCGCACATCTTCCAGGCCCCGGCCCATCAGCCGCTTGACTGAATAGACGGTGCGGTCCGGTTCCGTGATCAGCATCTTGCGTGCTTCGTTGCCCACCACCGTCTTGCCGCTGCGGGAAAGGGAAACCACGCTCGGCACCAGACGATCACCGTCTTCGCCAGGAATAATTTCCGGCCCGGTGAGGCCCTGATAGGCAACCAGGCTGTTGGTGGTACCCAGATCGATGCCGATGATATGTTTCTTGCTCTCGCCAAAATCAATTTGGAATGTGGACATCGTTATTGCAGTTCCTTCTCCACTTCATTCACCAGGTTTCGGATGTAGCGGCGCCGGTTCAGCACCGAGCGTATTTCGCCCAGTGTCTCTTTTCCCGGCACGGCGTCATACGCCGCGAACAGCGTCTTCAACCGCGCGTCGATCTGATCGCGCATGGCATGGAATTTATCCCGTGCTTGTTCTAGCTGGGGCCGTGCGGAGGCATCGCCATCGCGCATTTCCTCCAGCGCCATGTTCAGTTCGAAGACTTCTTCCAGCAACTCCGGGGGTACATCCTTGGACCGCTGCTCGCCTATCTCAAAGCCCGCTTGTTTCAGCACATACTCCGCGCGCTGCAAGGGGTCGCGCAGCACGCGGTAGGCGTCGTTCAACAGCGCGGTTGCGTCCTGGGAATATTGCTGCTCGGCTGGACTCTTGCGTTGGTAGCGGTCCGGATGCAGCAACTTGCTTAACTCGTAGAAACGCTTCTGGAGTTGGCCGGGATCAAGGCTGAGCTTCGGCTCGAGCCCGAAGAACTCAAAGTAACCGGACGCAAGCGACGGGAGCATCAAGCCGAAAAGGAGGTGCCGCAGCCGCAGTTCTTCTTCGCGTGAGGATTATTGAACTCAAAGCCGGACTGCATCAACGACTCTTTATAGTCCAGCGTCATGCCATCCAGAAACACGATGCTTTTGGGGTCGATGAAGATCTTCACATCGTCGAACTCATAGACCTTGTCGGTGGCCCGTGGCTTGGTGTCGAACTTGAACTGATAGCTTAAGCCTGAACATCCGCCGCCGAGCACGCCGAGCCTGAGGCCTCCGCTGACGCCTTGTTTGGCGAAAGCCTCGCGAATTTTTCCTACTGCTTTTGGAGTTACGTCGATCATATTAACGCCTTGTTTGAGGTTTTGGCCGGGGTTGCCCACCGCTCCCTCACGGTCGCGGCTCGGATGCTCGCGCCGTGTCAGAGCCGCGACCGTAAGGAAGCGGAAACTAGTGAGCGCTGACGGCTTCCGCCTGACCCACGGTCTGCTTCTGTTTGTAGTCGCTGATGGCTGCCTTGATGGCGTCTTCGGCCAACACCGAGCAGTGAATCTTCACCGGGGGCAGGCTGAGTTCGTTCACAATGTCCGTGTTCTTGATCTCCAGCGCCTGGTCCACTGTTTTGCCTTTCAGCCATTCGGTGGCAAGCGAAGAACTGGCAATGGCGCTGCCGCAGCCAAACGTCTTGAACTTGGCGTCTTCAATGATGCCGGATTGCGGATTCACCATCAACTGCAGCTTCATCACGTCGCCGCATTCGGGCGCGCCCACCATGCCGGTGCCCACGTTCGGGCTCTTCTTATCCATGGAACCTACGTTCCGCGGATTGTTGTAATGATCCAAAACCTTGTCAGAGTAAGCCATGATTTCTCCCTTGTCTTAAGAGCTTGTTTTAGTGCGCCGCCCATTGAACTTTCGATAAATCGATTCCCTCTTTCGCCATCTCATAAAGCGGCGAAAGCTCGCGCAGTTTCCGCACCACTTCAATCATGCGGGCCGCGGTGTATTCCAATTCTTCCTGCGTGTTGAAGCGGCCGATTCCGAAGCGGATGGAGGTATGGGCCAAATCGTCACCCACGCCAAGCGCCTTCAGCACATAGCTGGGTTCGAGCGTGGCCGAGGTGCAGGCAGAACCGCTGGAAACCGCAATGTCGTTAATGCCCATCAGTAGCGATTC
>JBBRNO010000266.1:0-3873 GCA_038230275.1 Bryobacterales bacterium | reverse complement strand
CGGCACACGCATCGGATTGACGTTCTTCTTCGGATCTTCGGAGAGCAACCGGACCTCGCCGATATGTCCACCGCCCGAAAGCACTGAGACGCGCATCACTCCATTCGAAAGCACCCAGGCGTGACGGCCGTGGAACATTTCCTCCGTCACGGTCACCTGCGCGGCCAACGTGGTTGCAGATATCGACAGAACCAGCAATCGATGCATTCAGTACTTCCTGGTGCAGAAGAAACTTTCACGCGGCGACATGTATTTCACGTCCAGATACGGTGTTTCCAAGCGCTTCCCGTTCTCAAACTTGGAGTTGATTACCGCTTCCAGTATTCCGCTGGTCAGCAACGTACGCTCCACCGGATACGTAGGCTTCCCGCTTTCGAACATCTTTTCCACTTGCTGCACCAGGCAACCGAAATGCTGGAACGGTGCGCCTTCCTGCAGCCACATCAGCGTGGCCACCGGTTCGCTCTTGCCCTCCACTTCCACGGCCGTTGCGGCATCCTCCGCCACGCCGTTCATCATGAAAGCGGCGGCTTCCAGGCCATCGCGATATTCCACACGAAAAACGTAGTCCTCCTTGCCAAGCTGGCGAATGTCCCCGGGCTTGCGATGGATGGCTTGGGCTAGCGCGGCGTCCAGCAACTTCGACGCCCATGGTGTCTGCGCAACCCAATCCCACATGGCCTGCTTTTCCATATACTGGACGGCCTTCACGCCGGTTTCCCCTCCATGCCTGCGCTCCACCATGCACTGCAAACCTTCCAGGTTATGAAATCCATAGGCGTCTGGATCCGCATAGAATATAGACACCGCGTGCTTCGCCTTCGCGCCCCATTCCAGATCGACTCCTTGCGGACGGTAGCTCACTGGAATGGACGAACCCGCCATCAACGGAAACTTCAGCTCATGCGAAATCTCCACCATGCGCTTGGCCTTCAACCAGCTATAGGAGAGATGCTTGTCGTTGAAAACCGGGACACTCTTCCGAGTGCCGCGAAACACATCCGCGATCTCTAGAAACAGTTCATAGCGGGGATAGAGATGCTGGCCCTTTTCGTTCCAAGGATAATCGCCGTGTTCGCCAATCAACAGGACCCCGTCTACATTCAACCGGTCGCCACCGCCGGTCGTCAGTGTCTCCCAAATCGTGGGATAGATCGGCACTTTGTATTTGCCCGCCATGTCGCGGCTCATGTCATTCTTCGGCACTTGCGCCGTATACAGGGATACAATTTTCGAGCGCGGGCCCGGCGCCTGCTTGTTCTGCAGGAAGCCTTCCAGGTATTTGCCAAGGATGACGTCGGCATGGGAGTTGTGCCGGTACTCGGTAATCACCGCGGCAATGCGCTTGGCAGGTCCGGATTGAGAGGCGGCCAGGAAGGGAACCGCTGCGCCAGCAAGAAAGGTTCGGCGAGTTGTCATAGAGGTTTGCTACAGCAGGTGTCCGTAGCATTTCGTATTCTTGCACAACTTACACCGATCAGGAATGGTAAGGGCTGTATTGTATACTTTCCCCAAGCCACAACATGACCTTCCACGCTTTCCTGCTCTTTTCTCTCGTAGTGATGATTGTCGCTTCCGCTGGAGAATCCCTCGCGGCCACGAACGGCTGGGTCAAAGTCAACAGCGACAGGCATTCGCTGAAGTACGCGTACGTAGTCCCAAGTCCCAATGCGCTGCCGTCGGAGAAAGAAATGGCATGTACGACACGTACGTGATTCTTGTCGATACGCCGATTTCCGGCCAATCGTTTGCGGAATCGAACTGGTATTCGCATCTTCGGCGTAACTCGAAGATCCACGGTGTCTATTTCGTCGTCGATGCAAAGAAGCAATTGATTGGCGGTGGGCTGTTGCTGGGCAGCTTGGAATCGCCCGACGGAATCTGGACCAGCACGGATTTCGCGATTACCGCTTCTGACGCGAATCACATGGAAGGCGCCGGAAAGTTGCCGACAGTCAGACTCCCACAGGCAAAGTGAAATTAGTGCTTGAGGCCGGGAAGTGGCAAATCCAGATGATCGATTGGAACTGAGCCCGGGGCGGCCGTTATGCTATCATTCCGTCAATTAAGGTTTCCGCATGTCCACTTTCGATCAAAATCGGCCCGCCGTTCGAGCGAAGGGATTTCAGAAGCCTGCATCGGAGCCGCCGGTTTCGAAGCAGGTACCTCCGGTGCCTGTTGCAGCGCCAATACGCGTTGAATTTGCGCCTCCAGCCGTAGTCGCACTTCCGGCGGTTGTCGCATCCCCGGATGTCATTGAGTCCAGTCCGATTCCCGAAGACTCCGCACCGCTTGACGCGTTGGCGCCCCTGGAGGAAGATGGGCCGTTCGACGATTCACCCGTCACATTCGTAGAGCCCGAAAACTTCATGCCATCCGATACGTTGGTGGCCGCGCAAACACCGCACGCCCACAGCCAACCAGATGGAGTCAGGACGCCTGGCAACTATCAGTCTGATCCCGATCCAACACGAGTCTCAAGAAGGCAGTGGTGGAAGCACAATCTCTACGTTCGTTCTGGCCGGGAAGCGGCGGACAACCCCCAATAAACGGTATGACAGGCTTACGAAATATTGCCGTCTGGTTAGTGATTACTGCCACTTGCGCCGGAGCTACCATCGCTGCAATCATGACTTGGGACGGACCCTTGGGACTTCGCAAGCAGATCACATCGTTCGGCCCCGTCAGCAAACCCTGACTTCGTTATCCACCGGGGCGAATTCTCGGCTACAATCATTTTACTCATCCGAATAGTGTGCGCGTCCCAGTCGACGAGGATTGCGCTGGCAGAACTTTGGCGGATGTCTGCATGGAGGCGAACGTATGGACCCTGAACGGCTGCGGCCGGATCGAGAAGATGCAAAAATGCAACGCCCGGATCGTGAACCGCGAATGCAGCGCCCTGGCGATGATTCAAGGGAATCTCCGCCCGCGCCCAATACACCCTCAGGCGGCCAGGCCAGTTCCAAGTCTTCCGGCGGAATGCTACTGAAGATCCTGGCTGTGGTGCTTCTCGCGGTGGCTGGTTGGTTCTATTTTGGTAACTCCCCGGCCGTCTACACCGGTCCCGACGATCTGGCGCCGAACTATCAGAAACACAAAGATGCGAATCCTAATACTCCGGCCGTATTCTCACCGAAAGACATCGATCATGCCAAGACCGACGCTGTGAAAGCCGCGGCGCTCCGTGGTGACGTCCTGCCCGGCATCCTGGACCCGTCGCCCGCTTTCATGGAAGCCGCTAAGAAAGGGGAGGTTACCTTCTATGCCGTCCGGGTCTACGATACTTGCGCCGAAGATGGCGACGTGGTCACGCTGCAAATTCCCATTGGTGGCAGAATTGGACCGGTTCCGCTGACGATCGCCGGTACCACCATTTCCATACCGGTAGTTTCCGGCCAACCCGCACAGGTCACCATCGTCGCGGATAAGGACGGCGTGGGCGGTGTTACGCTTGGCGCGCAAACCAGCGCCGGTATCTGGTACAGCGGCGTGCTTCCCGTGGGCGGAACCCAGACCATGCCGTTGAGCGTGCAGTAGGATGAATCGCCATGTGGTCTAACTTCGTCGATGTGTGGAATAAATCGGTGTACTTTCAGGGCGCGGTGGTGCTTTTCGTCACGGGTGTGATCCTGATGTTGAAGTAAGCAGTCGAAAAGGAACAGCGTGCAGAATCCGATCATCCGAATATTGATGTTGTTTGTCGGAGCCTACACGGTGCTCTCTGTTTTGGCCAAAGTCAGCCCGCTCGATAAGATCGTAGTTCTGCTCGCCGGTCTATTCGCCGCAATCATCTGGCTCGCCCGTTACAACCGCACTTTGCTGTATTCGCTTTCGCTGAAACCGGGAATCGGCCCGGCAATTCACGCGGCG
>JBBRNO010000265.1:0-3895 GCA_038230275.1 Bryobacterales bacterium | reverse complement strand
TAGCCGAGAGATGTGTTGGGCGTGCAGATTAGAGTCCGAAAATAGTTGTGATTGGCCGTGCTAGTACCTGCTTGCAAAAGTTCGTGTGTACCACTGCCAAATGGTCGCGCGAAGAATCAACGACTTTCTTCCGCCTCAACCGGGCGGCTTCCACCGGCCAACCGCTCCCTTACGGTCGCGGCTCGGAAACGCAGTGTGGGCCGTGGAAATCCAGAACGCCTATTTCTGCAACTAAGCTCTAGGCTATCTTGGTTTGGCGGAATTTGGGCTTTTCCAGATTGGGCAGGAAGCCGGTGAGCAGTCCGATGGCGGGCAAGTAGGAGCACACATGGTAGACATATTCGATGCCTGAGTGGTCAGCCAACTGCCCCAGCAACGCGGCCCCGACGCCGGCAATGCCGAAGGCGAATCCGAAGAACAGGCCGGAGATCAGACCCACCCGGCCGGGCAGCAGTTCCTGCGCGTAGACCAGGATGGCCGAGAAGGCCGACGCCAGAATTAGGCCGATGGGGACGACTAGGACGCCGGTCCAGAAAAGATTGGCGTAGGGCAGCAGCAGCGAGAAAGGGAGCACACCCAATATCGATCCCCAGATGACGTACTTGCGGCCGATGCGGTCGCCCACCGGTCCTCCGATGATGGTGCCGGCGGCCACCGCACCCAGAAACACGAAGAGGTGGATCTGGGCGCTCTGCACGGAAACGTGGAATTTGTGGATCAGGTAGAAGGTGTAGTAACTGCCGATGCTCGCAAGATAAAAGTACTTTGAGAAGATGAGAGCGATCAGGATGGCCAGTGCGATGGCGATTTTCCGGTTTGGCAATGTGGACTGAGTGGAGGGGCGCCTGGTCTGTAATTTCGCCCGGGCGGCGGAGTGGCCCTTATACCAGGTGCCTACGTTGCTCAAGATCACGATGCCGAGCAGAGCAGCGACGGAAAACCAGGCTATGCTGGATTGGCCGCGGGGAACCACGATGAACGCCGCCAGCAAAGGACCGAGCGACGAGCCGGCGTTGCCCCCCACCTGGAAGACGGACTGCGCCATTCCATGTTGGCCTCCCGATGCCATGCGTGCGACCCGTGAGGATTCGGGATGGAAGACCGCCGAGCCCAGGCCGACCAAAGCAGAGGAGACCAGCAGCATCGGGTAGGTGTGGGCGATGGATAGCAAGATCAGCCCCACCAGGGTGAAGGACATCCCGATGGGCAGCGAGTAGGGCATGGGACGGCGGTCCGTATACAGCCCGATTACGGGTTGGAGCAGCGAGGCGGTCAACTGGTAGGTTAGTGAGATTATCCCCAGCTGGCCGAAATCCAGGTGGAAGGATTCTTTCAGGATGGGGTACATCGCCGGGATGAGCGACTGCACCAGATCGTTTAACAGGTGGCAAAAACTAATGGCCACCAGGACGGTGAAGATGGCCTTCTCCGGTTGATGTTTTTCAGTTTCCGCGACGGTCCCGCTGGCACTCATTCTTTCTTCAGTGTACGCGGTGCCACGGTCATTCCATCTTGAACCGGCGCTTGATGATGGGGGCGTCTACGGAAGCTACCGGGCCAGGCTTCCCAGGTGTCAGGATTGTGGTGGGATTGGGCGGCGAGTCCTTTTCACGAGGGATGACGGCGCTGACGTCGAGGTGGGCATTCAGTAAGACGCGGCCGGCTCCTGGGCGGAATTGGAGGCGAAGCAGGAAACTTTATTTCCGGCCCGGAAGGCGCCCTTGCCAGTGGCGTCAATCAACATGGTGTAGCGGCGGCCAGTTTTTGCGGCGGCATCCGAGCCGTCTTGAATGTTGAACTCTACACGCTAGAGCGGCCTTTCACGCAGTTCCTGGCTGAGACGGAAATTGCGCGATTGGCGAATATCAACAAGGCGTGCGTTCGCAGGGGAATGTGTTGACTTGCGTGGCACACTAGTTTGATCGAGCGAGTTTGATCAAGCGAGGTTGAAGTTGCGGCGTCATCTTACATTTCTTGCGGCGGTTTGTGTTGTGCTTGTCTGGTCCGCGGTGCATCCGCACGATTACTTTACGTGGCTGCTGGAAGTGACTCCAGCACTGGTCGGCATCCCGTTGCTGATTGTGAACTACAACAAGTTCCGGTTTACCACGATGGTTTATTTTCTGATTGCAATCCACGCGATGATTCTGATGGTGGGCGGGCACTACACCTACGCGGAAGTGCCGCTGTTTAACTGGATTCGCGATACCTGGCACCTTTCGCGAAATCACTATGACCGGTTGGGACACTTGGCGCAGGGCTTTGTGCCGGCAATGATTGCGCGGGAGATTCTGCTGCGCAAGACGCCGCTGCGGCCCGGGCGCTGGCTGGGATTCATTGTGGTTTGCATTTGCATGGCGCTGAGCGTCACCTACGAATTCATTGAATGGTGGACGGCGCTGGCGTCGGGCGCGGCATCGACGGCGTTTTTGGGAACGCAGGGAGATGTTTGGGATACGCAGTGGGACATGTTTTGCGCGACGATCGGCGCCACTTGTTCGGTACTGCTGTTGAGCCGGGAGCAGGACCGGCAAATTGCGTCGCGTCCTGTCGGATAATGCGGGATGTGACCGGCACCAGTACAGAAAACAGCGAACGCCTGAAACTGAGCACCCATCAGAAGGCGTTGAAGATCAATCTAGACCCGATGTGGTATGGCAGTTTTGCCGAAATCGGAGCGGGCCAGGAAGTGGCGCGCTGGTTCTTCAAAGTGGGGGCGGCGGCGGGAACGATTGCGAAATCCATGTCCGCCTACGATATGGCGGTGAGCGACGCGATTTACGGGCGCTGCAAACGCTATGTGTCGCGCGAACGATTGCAGCGGATGCTGGATCATGAGCACAGCCTGAATCTGGAACGGTTGCAGGCCACGCGCGGAGACAATACGGCATTCTTCAGTTTTGCAACAACGGTATCGGCGCGAAACTTTAAGGGCACGAACGAATGCCACGGTTGGATGGGGGTGAAATACCAGACTCATCCGCGGGACGAAGATAGCCAAATTATCCTGCATGTGCGGATGCTGGATCACGAGAATAGTTTGCAGCAGCAGGCGCTGGGCATTGTGGGCGTGAATCTGTTGTATGCCGCGTTCTTTCTGCAGCACAAGCCGGAGACGATGCTGGAGTCGCTGCTGGACAACCTGACCACCGCGCGCATTGAAATCGACATGGTGGAGTTTTCCGGGATTGAATTCCGCTATGTGGACAATCGCGTGATGAGCTTGAAGCTGGTGCAGTTGGGGTTAAGCGCCGCGGCGATGTTCGGTCCGTCCGGCGCGGTGCTGCAACCGTCGGAGGTGCTGCGGAAGCGGCCGATTCTGGTGGAGCGCGGCAGTTTTCGTCCGGTGACAAAAGTGAGCATCGATATGATGCATAGCGCAAGGGACCGCTTTGCGCAAGAGTTGGAGATCGGCACGGAGAAGGTGTTGGAGTTGATGGAGATCACCATGCGGAACCTGCTGGTGGCGGGCAACATCGACCTTAGCGATTTTCTGGCTCGCGCCGATGTGCTGGCGGCGGCCGGGAAGATTGTGCTGATCTCGGACTACTTCGAATATTACCGGCTGGCGGCGTACCTGGCGCGGTACACCTCAGAGCCGATCGCGGTGACGATGGGAGCCGGGAGCTTGCGAGACTTGTTTGAAGAGCAGTATTATTCCGGATTGGAAGGCGGGATTCTGGAAGCGTTCGGAAAGTTGTTTAGGAAGGATTTGCGGCTTTACGTCTATCCGCTGCTGGATCGGGCAACCGGGGAATTGACCACGGTAGACAACATGCAGTTGCCGGGAAATATGCAGAGTCTCTACCGCCACCTGGTGGAAGGAGAGCGCATCAGACAGTTGGACAATTTCGATAGAGGCTTGCTGCATATTTTCTCACGCGATGTATTGCGG
>JBBRNO010000264.1:0-3917 GCA_038230275.1 Bryobacterales bacterium | reverse complement strand
GGTTGAGGCGGAAGAAAGTCGTTGATTCTTCGCGCGACCATTTGGCAGTGGTACACACGAACTTTTGCAAGCAGGTACTAGCACGGCCAATCACAACTATTTTCGGACTCTAATCTGCACGCCCAACACATCTCTCGGCTATTCTGATGCTGGAAAGCAAGGCGCAGTGCCAGTTTGGCTCTGTTTCGTAATTGCAGACCGGGCTCTGCCCGACCGATCTTCGACAACTGAATAGCCGTTCGTGCCCGAATCGCACGAACAAACCCAATTCCGCGGGTTCACCGGATCTTGCCCAATACCGGGAATTTGGCTCCGTTTCGCAAATTCCTGGCTGATCCGTAAACCCAGGCCAGCCAAGCACTGTTGAAAATTGCACGATCAAACCCAAATGCGCCGAACCTCTCCCGTGACGCTAAAGTAGCACGCCCTACCTTGCCAAAACACGTCTTATCCCATTCATCCCATTCATCGTGGCCAAATGTTTTTCTCGGAGCAACCCAATTCCGCGGATCAACCCCAATACCGGGAATTCGGCTCCATTTCGCAAATTCCCGGCTGATCCGCCAACCCAAACCAGCCGGGCGCTGTTGAAAATTGCACCATCAAACCCAAACCCAAACTCAACCAACCTAATCGTCGCTACCGAAAATGTCGGTTATCGCCCCAAGCCCATGGCGTTCATCCCCGCCGCTACGCGATCCCATCGGCGGCGAAAGCTCCCGTCGCATCTTCGCCAGGGTCATACTCTGAATAATCACCCGCCCTGGCCCGGTCATCGTAGCCAGAAACAAGCCTTCGCCCCCAAAAATGGCGGTCTTGATCCCGCCCACCATCTGGATGTCATACGCAACAGTTTCATCGAACGCCACAATGCAGCCCGTATCCACCTGCAGCACTTCGCCTGGTTTCAAAATGAACTCGACAAAGTCACCGCCGCCATGAATGAACACGGTCCCAGGGCCGGTCAGTTTCTCCAGAATGAAACCCTCGCCACCAAAGAAACCAGCTCCCAGCTTCTTCACCAAAGCGATGTTCAGCTGCACCGTAGGCTGCGCAAACAGGAAACTGTCGCGCTGCACCAGCACGCTCTGGCCCGCCGCCAGTTCAAAAACCTGAATACGCCCTGGATAACTTCCCGCGAACCCAACCTCTCCATCCGCCGTCGCCAAAAAATGGGTCATGAAGAGCGATTCGCCCATCAGTTTCCGCTTCACCGCGCCCCAGATTTTTGCGCCCAGCGTCTCGCCGCTCATGCGGGTTTCCCACTGAATCGACGGCGTCTTGTACACCATCTTTCCGGCCTCGGCATACACTTCCTGGCCCGCCTTCAAGCGCACGCGCGCCACTTGCAGGTTGTCGCCCTGAATTGTGTAGTCCAGCGGCTGCTGAGTGTAGACACTCACCGCAGCGCCAGGAGCCGTCCCCGATTGACCTTGACCACAACTGGGGCAGAAACGCGCCCCTTCGGCGTTATTCGCGCCACAATTTGTGCAGAATGCCATATTTATCCTAACGTAAAGGAGTGTAGGAATGTTCCGGAAACCGGATGTCCAGCAATCCAGTCTACACTTATAGTGTCCTCAAAATGAAGAGTATAGCCTTCCCGCTCGTCCTCCTTTTCTCTCTTTCCGTCACCCAAGCCCGGCAGGAACCCGTAGTCTGCGGAACCGGTGCCGACGCCGCCCGGCTCACCTGGCAACTGCATCAAAACGCGGCCCGCGGCGTGAAGAAACGGAGCCCGCAGGCGATGGCCAACGCCGCCCTTCCAGACTCCGGTCAGATCGCCATCCTAGACGACACAGACGGCGCCGTAGCCCGCCGGAACGAATTCAATCTGAACAAGAAGACCGTTCGTTTCCTGCCCTCAACCGCGAACGCGTCGCGATACCGGGTCGAAGCCACGGGCGATACCTACGACGCTGCTGCCGCCGCCTCCGGAACGCTGGTTTCCGGCATCGGCGATGACGATTCTCGCGATCTCGATTTGCCATTTTCCTTCCCGTTTTTCGGCGGACAGTATAAGAAGCTCTCGCTCAATTCCGACGGAAATCTTACCTTTTCCGTGGCCGACGCCGGATCGGGCGAACGGTCCCTGGGCCGGTTGACCGCGGGCCCTGCCCGCATCGCCCCGCTGTTTGAGGATCTCGATCCCACCCAGTCCCGCCGGGGCATCACCATCCTTTCCGCGGCTGACCTTTTCGTGGTCAGTTGGGACGCAGTTCCGCGGTACTCCGATTTCGGCACCGGCACCGTCTTTACCTTTCAAGTCCGGCTGTTTCCAGATGGCAAGATCGAGTTCGCCTATTCGAACGTGGTGGGAAGCGAATCGGTGGTAGGAATCGCACCGGGACGGTTGCAAGGCGCCACCAGTATCTTGGATTTCACCATAGGAAGCAGTCAGGAATTCTCCGCCGCAATCGCCGAACGCTTTCTTGGAAACGACGAACTGGATATCTATTCCGCGGCTCAGAAGTTCTACCTGAACCACGAAGATTCCTACGATTACCTGGTCTTCTACAATGCGCTGGGCATTCCGGCCAGTTCCGGCGCGGTGGCCTTTGAGGTGACTGTTAGAAACAACCGCACCGGTTTCGGAGACGGACCGGCGGACCTCGGCTTCGAAGCGGGTTCGAGACGCCGTCTGCAAGCCATCCTCAACATGGGCCCGCTAACGCAGTACCCCCTCGATCCAAACGCCGTCGTATCGGCTCGCCGGCTCACCGGGGACACGCCGCTCACCGTTCTGGGCCACGAAGCCGGACACCTGTTTTTGGCTTTCGCCAGCGTGCGGGATGCCGGCGATCCCGAAGCCAGGCCGATGCTGGGCCGCTCCCTGGTGCATTGGAATTTCGCCTTCAACTCCGAGGCATCGCTCCTGGAAGGAAACCAGATTCGCGACAACGGCCCCGGCGTCACCCCTCGATTCACCACCATCGGGACCGTAGCCGGCTACGCACCGCTCGACCAGTATTTGATGGGCTTCCTGCCGTCGCAGCAGGTTCCCCCAACGTTTCTGGTTCAGAACGCTACCAGTGGGAATTCCGGGCGCGCGCCGCAGACCGGCGTCGGCTTCAATGGCACCCGGCGGGACATCCAAATCAACGAGATCATCCAGGCGGAGGGTCGCCGCACGCCAGACTATACCGTCGCCCAACGCCGCTTCCGGTTTGCCTTCGTCCTGGTTACCCAAAGCGGTACCGCGCCGACCGCCGCACAGTTGAGCCAATTGGATGCATACCGCGCCCAATTCGAGAGCTTCTACAACCGGGCAGCTTCGCAAAACGCCACCGCCGACACAACGCTGAAAAAGGCGCTTCGAGTATCCACGTTTCCAGCAGCCGGTGTTCTCGCCGGCAGTACGGCAAGCGGCAAGGTCGCCGTGGAAACCGCCCCGGCCACGCCGTTGACGGTGATGCTGCGCTCCGGCGGAGCCATCGGCGTACCCGCTTCAGTGACCATTGCCGCCGGGGCAACCGAGGCTTCGTTTCAGTTCACTGGATTGCGCGAAGGCGTCGATGAGTTGGTGGCTGAACCATCCGACTCGCAGTATGAGATCGTCAACTCCCGAATCCAGGTTGCCGCCGCGGCCGCCGTTACGCTGTCGGTGGATTCCGGCAATAACCAAAGGGCCGCCAGCGGCGTAGAACTTCCGCAACCGGTGGCCATCCGCGTGACGGACGTGAATGCCCTGCCCTATCCCGGCATTTCCGTGCAGGCCACGGTTTCCTCCGGCGGCAGTCTGATCACCGCCACTTCTGTAACCGACGAGTTGGGCGTCGCCCGGTTCCGCTGGAAGCCCGGCCCCGGGCCCCTTAACGAGCTGACCGCATCCATCGGCAGCACAGGCGTGGTAGCAGCCGCGTTAGGTACTCCGAACTTCGCAGCGGCCAGCGTGGTAAATGCCGCATCGTTCGCGC
>JBBRNO010000263.1:0-3958 GCA_038230275.1 Bryobacterales bacterium | reverse complement strand
CTTCATCGACGGTGAATTGGAGTTTCGATTCAGCGATCGCTTACCGGCGTATTTGATTCGGGTCCGTTCAGACGGCGCTGTGCTCAAGCCGGGACAGTGGCGGCACGTGGCCGTGGTGTATGAAGGCGCGGAAGGCAAAGACACGATGCGCGCCGACGCAGCCTGGGTAAGGATGTTCGTGGATGGCCGCGAAGTTGCCACGCATATTCTCAATGAAGGCGTCACCCTGCCAGACGCCAAGACTGACAAGGCCTCGCCTGCCCGGTTCCGCATCGGATGGGATAACGACCCGAAAGGCGCACGCTACGCCGGACGGTTGGACGAACTCGCTGCCTGGACACGGGTGCTCAACGAGGCCGAGATTACCAACCTGTTTGAAAGCCGCGCGCTGCCCTATGCAGCAGAAAGACAGCGAGCCCGGCAAGCTTCGCCCATTGAGACAGGTTGGCTGCGCACTGCGTTGCTGCAAACGGCTGACACCGCTTTTGCGGGCGAGCAAAAGGAACTGAACGTCCGCCGCGCGGAGTTGTATGCCTTGCGGCGCAGCACGCCAACGGTTATGGTGATGCAGGAACTTCCCCAGCCGCGCGAGACTCATATTTTATTGCGTGGCGGCTATAACACACCGGGTGAAAAAGTAGAACCCGGAGTGCCGGAAGATTTACTGGGCGCGTGGCCGGCCGGCGCACCCCGGAATCGGCTGGGCCTGGCGCAATGGCTCACCAAACCGGATCACCCGCTAACCGCTCGCGTGATCGTCAACCGTTTCTGGCAGCAGTTGTTCGGCACTGGCCTCGTCAAGACGAGTGACAATTTCGGACTGCAAGGGGAATCTCCCAGTCATCCCGAACTTCTGGACTGGCTGGCCAGGGAGTTCATGGATTCCGGCTGGAACGTCAAGGGAATCGTAAGACAGATGGTACTCTCAGCCACCTATCGGCAGGATTCGGCGGCCTCGCAGGAAGTATTTGCGCGCGATCCGGAAAACCGCTTACTAGCGCGAGGCCCGCGGTTCCGTCTACCGGGCGAGATTATTCGCGACCAGGCACTGCAAATCTCCGGCTTGCTGAAACCGCGCATCGGCGGACCCAGCGTCTTCCCATACCAAACGCCGGATCTTTATAAGGGCATTGTGGTAGCGGCCGACTATCCCGGCACTAAATACATCGACAGCAAGGGCGACGACCTGTATCGCCGCAGTCTTTATACGTTTTGGAAGCGCACCGTGCCGCATCCTTCCATGATCGTATTCGACGCTCCAGACCGTGAGTTCTGCATCGTCCGCCGTTCCACCACCAACACGCCGCTGCAGGCGTTGACGCTGTTGAACGACCCAATCTATGTGGAGGCGGCGCGCAAGCTGGCCGAGCGTGCCATTCACGAAGGCGGCGCCACAGCGGAGAGCCGCCTGGAATACGCCTTCCGGCTGGCCACCGGGCGCGCGCCGGACAAGGCTGAAAAACAAATCCTGCAGAAAACGTTTGATCAGATGCGCACCGCCTACCTCACTGACCAGCAAGGTGCACGCGCATTTCTGGCCGTAGGCGCGTCAGCTTCCGATGCATCTATTCCCGTGAGTGAACTGGCGGCGTACGCGGCAGTCGCCAACATGATTCTCAATATGGACGAAGTGATTACCAAAGGCTGATCTATGGAATGTGGAAACTATTCTCGCTCCTCATCGCGCCGTGAAATACTCGCGCGCAGCGGCTACGGGCTCGGCATAGCCGCCCTGCATACGCTGCTTGGCGGCTCAAAGGCACTTGCCGCCAGTCCGTCATTTCCCAACTTTGCGCCGCGAGCCAAACGCGTAATCTTTCTGTTTCAAGCCGGCGGCCCGTCGCATCTCGATCTGCTTGACTACAAACCGGAGATGAAGGGCCGCTTCGATCAGGATATTCCTCCGTCGGTGTTCGGCACCCAGCGCATCACCGGCATGGTGGCCCAACAGGACCGCTTTCCCGTAGCGCCCACCATGTATGGCTTCAAGCAAGCTGGCAACAGCGGCACTTGGCTCAGCGAATTGCTGCCCCACACCAGCAAGATCGCCGACGAGATCTGCGTGCTCCGCTCCATGCACACCGAAGCGATCAACCACGACCCTGCCATCACGTTCATCCAGACTGGCAGCCAGTTGCCCGGAAGGCCGAGTATCGGATCCTGGGTCGATTACGGGCTCGGCAGCGTGAATGAAAATCTCCCCGCGTTCGTCGTATTGAATTCGCTTCCGGGCAATGGCATGGCGGATCAGGGGCTGCTGTCACGTCTTTGGGGCGCCGGTTTCCTGCCCAGCCGCTATCAGGGCGTTCAGTTCCGCTCCGCGGGCGACCCCGTGCTGCATCTATCGAATCCGCCCGGCGTCACTCGCGAACAGCGCCGGCAGATTCTGGACGGCCTTGCTGCCCTGAACGGGGAACTGCATCAGCATGTAGGTGACCCGGAGATCGAAACCCGCATCGCCCAATACGAAATGGCGTTCCGCATGCAGGTCAGCGTTCCCGATCTGGCCGACACCTCAAAGGAGTCGGATCACGTGCATGATCTCTACGGGGAAGATTCCCGCAAGCCGGGCACCTTCGCCGCCAATTGTCTTCTCGCGCGCCGCTTGGCCGAACGGAATGTCCGCTTCATCCAGCTCTACCATCGCGGCTGGGATCATCACGGCGGACTTACAGAGAAGCTGCCGGTTCTGGCGCGCGATACCGACCAAGCCTCGGCCGGTCTGATTCGCGACTTGAAGCAGCGCGGGATGCTCGACGACACGCTGGTCATCTGGGGTGGCGAATTCGGCCGCACTCCCTACGCCCAGGGTCCGCTCAAACCCACCAGCTATGGCCGCGATCATCATGGCCGCGTGTTCTCCATGTGGATGGCGGGCGGTGGCGTCAAGCGCGGGCATGTCCATGGAAGCTCGGACGACTTTGGCTTCAACGTAGCCGAAAACGGCGTTGACATCCACGATCTGCAGGCCACAATTCTGCATCTGCTGGGCATTGACCACCAGAAGCTGACATACGGTTTCCAGGGCCGCCAGTTCCGGCTCACCGACGTCAGCGGGCATGTGGTCAAAGAAATCCTCTCCTAAATATGAAGCCCTTTCCCAGCAATCACGTCAGTCTCGTAACTGGATCCAGCACCGGCATCGGTGCCGCTACCGCGTTGGCTTTGGCCAGCCGAGGCTCCACTGTTGCCGTGCATTACAACAGCAGTGAATCCGCCGCGGCGGACGTCGTCGAACAGATCCGCAAAGCAGGCGGGCAAGCAGTGCCATTCCAAGCCGATCTCTCCTCCCCACCCAGCGCCGGCATGCTTGTTGATCAGGTGCTGGACAAACTAGGGCGCATAGACGTGCTTGTCAACAATGCCGGCTCACTGGTTGGCCGCCGCACGCTGCTTGAGATAACCGATGAATTCTGGCAGCAGGTGATGGACACAAATCTCGGTAGTGTCCTGCGAATGACGCGCGCCGTGGCGCCCGGCATGATCGAGCGGAAATCGGGAAACATTGTGAATGTGGCCTCAATTGCGGCGCGCAATGGAGGCAGTCCCGGGGTAATGCCGTATGCTGCTTCGAAGGCGGCCGTTGTGTGTCTCACCAAGGGGCTTGCCAGAGAGCTAATCGTGCATGGAATTCGAGTGAACGCCGTCAACCCCGGCCTCATTCAAACGCCGATTCATGATAAGTTCACTCCGCCCGACCGGATGAAAGCTTTGATGGAAACCGTTCCGCAGGGCCGCGCCGGCACCGCCGACGAAGTCGCCACCCTCATCTCGTTTCTGGCGGGCGAAGAATCGTCCTACATCGTTGGAGAGTCCGTCGAAATCAACGGCGGAATGCGGATGGAGTGAATCAAGCCAGCATCTTCTTCATCACTTCCCCACGCACGTCGGTCAGCCGGAATCGGCGGCCTTGAAACTGGAAGGTCAAGCGCGTATGGTCCACACCAAGGCAATGCAG
>JBBRNO010000262.1:0-4043 GCA_038230275.1 Bryobacterales bacterium | reverse complement strand
GAAATGTTCCACGGCCGTCACGCCTGGGTGCTTTCGAATGGAGTGATGCGCGTCTCAGTGCTTTCGGGCGGTGGACATATCGGCGAGGTCCGGTTGCTCTCCGAAGATCCGAAGAAGAACGTCAATCCGATGCGTGTGCCGCACTATCAGACTATCGATCCCCAGACTTTCAATCCCGCCAAACACGCGGCGACGTACGGCGACCAGCCGCATAAATGGCTTTCGGCCGGTTACATGGGGCACATGTTATGTTTTCCGCTGTATGGACCGCCGAGCGATGCCGAGGTGAAGGCAGGACTCGGCAGCCATGGCGAAGCGCCCGTGGTGGAGTGGCGGAAGCGGAAGATTGACAGCAACGCGGACGGCGTAACGTTCTGGTATGGCGCAGAGTTGCCAAAGACGCAATACCGCGTGGAGCGGGCGATTCACCTGGCGCGCGGCGCACGGTCTGTGCGCGTGGAGGAATGGATTGAGAACCTCACTCGCTACGACCGTCCCTACAACTTGATGGAGCACGCCACATTCGGGCCGCCGTTCGCTGAGCCTGGAAAAACAGTGCTGGACGCGTCGGCTACGCGCGGGGTGGCGGGCGTGGACGCATCGGGAACCGGATCGATCAAGTCAGGTTCCAGCGTGGCCTGGCCGCAGGGCACAGCCGCGGATGGTAAGGCGGTGGACTTGCGGCGATTTCAAGCCAAGCCGCATTCAGGAGCCTACTACGTGATGCGCATGGATCCCTCACGCACCGAGCAGTTCTTTACGCTATACAATCCGGACTATCGCGTATTGATTGGCTATGTGTTTCCCGGCAGCGACCATCCTTGGATAGCCGACTGGCAGGAGAATCGCCGCGCTTCCTTCATTCCGTGGAGCGGCGGAGTCATAGCGCGGGGAATTGAATTCGGCACTTCCCCGTTCGATGAAGGATTGCGCAAGAGCGTGGAACGTGGTTCACTTTTCGATACACCAGCCTATCGTTGGATCGGCGCCGGGCAAAAGCTCAGGACGGAGTTCACCGTGTTTCTGGCGGAAATCCCGGAAGCGTTCGCGGGAGTGAAGGATGTTGCAATAGTGGACGGCATTCCGAAAATAACAACACGATGACAAGACGAAGTTTTGTGCAAACCAGCGCGGCTGATCGTAGTTAGCGGCGAGCATACCTACACCAGCTGCCTTCCGCATACAACCGCTGCGGTCCCTTGCTGGCCATTAGCGGACCCACCGCTGTACCTGGACAAATTCGGGCCACGCGAAAGCGGCGGGTGGCGGCGAGACGTTTGGCACAAAAGACGGCCGCCTCCACCGGCAGCAGGACGCGTGCTTGCCGGCGATGGGCAGCGGTGCGCGATGCAGCTAGAATTTCCCTGGTCGAAAGAATGCCGGTCTATCCCGTTCCGGGTGCTCGCACCATTTGATTCGAAACGTTTGAATGACGCCGTCTACTGTGGCGAACCAGCAAGCATTGCTCAGCTCGTCGAAGTAGATTCGAATTTGGATCTGAGCGGGCCGGCCCACGCCTGTCGCACTGCGATTCAGGACGTGGGCCAGTTCGTCAGAGGACAAGTGATACTTATGGCTTCGGCGATTCGGGGCCAAAGAACGCATCGTCAAAAACGACGGTCGCCTTCTTGCGGAAATCTTCCACGTGTTCACGGGCTGCGTCGGGCTTCACACGCTTCTCCAAATCGGGTTTCAATTCGTTGAAGTCGGCGCGCTTTTCCACTTTGATAATGTGGTAGCCGAACTGCGTCTTCACCGGCTCAGTCACTTCGTTCAGCTTCGCCGAAAAGGCGGCTTGTTCAAAGGCCGGTACCATTTGGCCGCGCTTGAAATTGCCCAGGTCGCCGCCCACGTTACCGGAACCGACATCGTCAGATTCAGCCTTGGCTAGCTTGGCGAAATCTTCCCCTGCCATGATCTTCTTCCGCAGTTCCGTCGCCTTGGCAAGAGACTCTTCTTCGGTGAGCTCCTTCTGCCCTTCCCGCATAGGCACCGCTGACCCCTTGTAACGGATCAGGATGTGCCGCGCCTGCACGAATTCCAGTTCCTGCTTGTGAGCGTTGAAATACTTTTGAAGAGCGGCATCGTCGCTTTTCACTTCCTTCTGCATATCGGCGAACAGTTCGCCAGCCAGCAGATTGTCATACTGGAAAGCTGCCTTGGCCACAAAGCCGGGTTCCTTGTCGATACCGCGTTTCTTGGCCTCCGCCGAAAGCAGGCGGACGCGCACCATCTGTTCCGCGATTTGACGCTTCATTGGCCCCTTCGCCTGGGCCTTGATCTGGTCGGGCAACGCGTCCACGAACGAGTCAAATTGCTTGTCGGTGATCTTTTCCGTGCCGATGGTGAGGACGACTTTACCATCCGGAACGACGACTTTTTTCACCGGAGTCTTGGCCACCGCAGGCTTGGGGGTGGTTGTGGCGGGCGCCTTGGGAGTGGTTCCCGCCGGTTTCACCGCGGCGGCAGGCGCTTTCGGCTTCGGGGCGGCCGCGGGCGGTGTCTGAGCGGATAGAATTCCGGCAGACACACAAAGAGCAACAGATTTGATTGGGTTCACTTATTCATTATCCCATCGGTACAATGGAATTTCAGATGAGAATCGTTCTCGGGCAGATCAATAGCACTGTAGGCGACCTGCCGGGGAACGTCCGCCTGATGGTAGACGCCGCCCGGCGGGCTGCCGTGCGCAAGGCGAACATCATTGCGTTTCCTGAGCTTTCGCTCACCGGATACCCTCCGCGCGATCTGGTAGAGAAGGAAAGTTTCCTGGTGCGCACGGCGCAGAGCCTGGACGAACTGGCGGCGGCTACCGCGGATCTTGACCTGGCCATCATTGCGGGATACGTCAGCCGGTCGCGAGTGACTACCGGCAAACAGGCAGTGAACAGTGCGGCTGTCATCGAACACGGAAAGATCGTCTTCCGGCAGGACAAGATGCTGCTGCCCACCTATGACGTCTTCGACGAGGGGCGTTACTTTCTTCCGGCAGACCAACAGACCATTTGCACATTGGGCGGCACGCGAATCGCGGTGACCATTTGTGAAGATGCGTGGAACGACAAACAGTATTGGGAACGGCCGCTCTATCAGCGCGATCCGGTGGAAGAGCTGGTGCAATCGGGAGCGCAGATGCTGATCAGCATCAATGCTTCTCCGTATCACATGGGCAAGCGCGAGTTGCGGCGCGAACTGTTTCAGGCCACGGCGCAACGATACAAGATCCCGGTGGCGTACGTGAATCAGGTGGGCGGCAACGATCACCTGGTGTTCGATGGCAGCAGTTTCGCGATGGATGCGGCGGGGAATGTGATTGCGTCGGCGGCATCGTTCGCAGACGACCTAGTGTTGGTGGATACGGCTACAGGCGAAGGCGATCAACACCAGAATCTGCAACAGGAATGCGAGGCGGTGTATGAGGCGCTAGTGGCCGGCACGCGCGATTATATTCGTAAGTGCGGCTTCCGCAAGGTGCTGATTGGACTGAGCGGCGGCATCGATTCCTCACTGACGGCCGCTATTGCGGTGGATGCGGTGGGACGGGAAAATGTCACCGGCGTGGGAATGCCCGGTCCGTATTCGTCAGAGGGCAGCGTAAGGGACGCGCGGGCAATGGCGGATAGTCTGGGCATTCGCTTTGAGATGGCAACGATCACCGGCGTCTACGACCGGTTCCTTGAGGTATTGCAGCCGCTATTTCGAGGCGCGGCGGCGGATGTTACCGAGGAGAACCTGCAGTCGCGTTTGCGCGGCGTGACCTTGATGGCGCTCTCCAATAAGACCGGCGCGCTGGTGCTGACCACCGGCAATAAGAGCGAACTGGCGGTAGGATACTGCACTCTTTACGGTGATATGTGCGGCGGGCTGGCGGTGATCAGCGATGTGCCGAAGACGCTGGTATACGAGCTTTCTCGCGTGGCTAACAAGCGGCACAACAATGCCATTCCAGAGGATGTCTTCACCAAGCCCCCGTCCGCCGAGTTGAGGGCCGACCAGAAAGACACCGATTCCCTGCCCGAATACGATGTGCTTGATCGAATCCT
>JBBRNO010000261.1:0-4126 GCA_038230275.1 Bryobacterales bacterium | reverse complement strand
GGGGGGAAGCGCGCAAAGTTCGGATTCAATCTCGGCCGAAACCACCACGGCGATGGTTCCCAAATGCTCCGCCGCATAGGCTTTCACCTTCTGCACCCACGGATTCGCATCGGGGTTCGCCAGATCGTCTTCCGCCACATTGCAGGCAAACAGCGTCGGCTTGGCCGTCAACAGGAAAAGCGGTTTCATCAAAGCGGCCTCTTCCGGCGTCACTTCCAACGTGACTGCGTGCTTTCCCTGGTCGAAATGCGGTTCCAGCCGATCCAGCAAATCCAGTTCCGCCTGCGCCGTTTTGTCGCCCGCCTTAGCCACTTTTTGCTGCCGTTTACGGCGCTTCTGAATACTGTCGAGATCCGCCAGGACCAGTTCGGTGTTCACCACCTCAATATCCCGGATGGGGTCTACCGAATCCATTACGTGTTCAATATCGGAATTCTCAAAACAGCGGACCACTTGGAGGATCGCATCCACTTCACGGATGTGACCCAAAAACTGGTTCCCCAGTCCTTCTCCCTGGCTGGCCCCCTTCACCAGGCCGGCAATATCGACGAATTCAAAAACGGAGGGAACGATTTTCTGGGTGCGGCTGATCTTCGCCAGCACCTCAAGCCGTTCATCCGGAACCGTCACAATTCCCTGGTTGGGTTCGATGGTGCAAAAGCGATAATTGGCAGCCATCGCTTTCCGCGTTTGCGTAACCGCGTTGAAGAGTGTACTCTTGCCAACATTTGGCAGACCGACAATACCAGCACAAAGCATATTGATTTAGGAAACCTTTGAAGAGAGGCGTAAGAGGAACGAATGCCTCCTACAGTCTAGCAAGCACCAGTGCGGTCTTGACACGATCTCGAAGCGTTTAGTTCTGGATTGAACTAATTTCCCTAAATACAGCAACTGGGCTACGATATCGCTTGCAAACCTACGATCTCTGGCCTAAGTTTAAAAGTAAGGGCAACGTTCAGTTAGTCTTCAGGGAGGCACCATGTGTGTGTGTTTTAATACTTTAGGCACTAAGTTCAGGACTCTTACGATTCTTATTGGGCTGGTGCTGTTTGCCATCGCCCAGTTGCCGGTTAACGCTCAACAGACATCCGCCACTTTGCTGGGGACCGTCGGAGACGCCAGCGGCGGTTCGATTCCCGGGGTGCGGGTCAAAGTAATGAACCTCGCAACCAACGCGGAGCGCGAAACTCAGACCGATCAGGTAGGTTACTTCTCTATTCCAAACCTTCCAGCCGGTAACTACAAGGTATCGGCAACCAAGGAAGGATTCCAAGTTCAGCAATACGATAATGTGACGTTGCAGGTGGAGCAGTCCGCCCGTCTCGCCATCGTAATGCAAATCGGCAATGTGGCTGAGACGGTGAACGTGAGCGCCTCCGCCAGCCTGCTGCAAACCGAGAATGCCAGTGTGGGAACGGTAATCGATTCCGGCAAGATCGTGGATCTGCCCTTGAACGGACGCAACTTCATTCAATTGGCGCAGTTGATTCCCGGAGTGCAGGCCGGTACGCCCGGTTCAATTACGGTACGCCGCGGACGGGGTTCGGTGGGGCAGACTGACGCCGCCTACGGATCCACTGCCGCTTCCGCCAACGGATCGCGGGACACTGCCAACCGTTTTTACCTGGATGGAATCGAAGTGATGGACTATGACGCGATGACCTACAGCTTTTCGCCGTCGGTGGATTCACTGTCCGAATTCAAGGTACAGACCAGTACGTACTCGGCGGATTACGGTGGCGCGCCCGGCGGCCAGATCAACATGTTGACCAAGAGCGGCACCAATAGCCTTCACGGCACGCTTTGGGAGTTCAACCGCAACGATCAACTGACGCAAAGCTACGATGCGATCGCAGGCAAAAGCGTTACTTCTCCGCGCCTGAACCGCAACCAGTTTGGAGCCAACGTCGGCGGACCGGTCGAGATGCCAAAGATTTACCACGGAAAGAATAAGACGTTCTTCTTCTTCAACTGGGAATCGGGTTATGCGGCGCAGGGTGCCGCGGCGCAATACAGAATCGTTCCAACACAGGCCCAGCGGGACGGCGATTTCAGCGCCATCACGACGGCGTTGAAGGACCCGCTCAACATCGGAATCGTGGGCAACAGAATTCCGAAAGCTTTCCTGAGCCCGCAGTCACTGGCCTTTCTGCAGTTCGAGCCATTGCCCAACACAACCGTTGCCGGCTCGGCCGCGAACTACCTGACCACCGCGGCGAGTGCCGTCTCCAGGCAGAAGAACTTCACGGGCCGGGGCGACCATATTTTGTCAAGCAAAGATCAGATCGCCGGGCGCTACGTTTTCAATGACACTTACGAAGCGGGAACTCCCATCTGGGGCCACGACGAACGGAATAATCTGGGCCGTACCCAGAATGTCTCTGTCTCCTGGACACGCACTATCAGCCCGAATATCGTAAACGAAGCGCGTGGCGGCTGGCATCGCTTCAACGAAGCGGAAGTGTTCGGCACCACCAACGATCCGGCCTTTGATGTGGTCGGAAAGATGGGGCTCCCGCTGGTTTCGCGGTTGCCTGAGGAATTCGGTCCGCCGTCGATCTCAATCAGCGGCGGTCTTGGCGGCAGCTTCGATACCTACAATCTGCAAAGGCAGATCGGCCCGCGCATCCGATCGAACTCCATTGCTCCCTTTACGGACACGTTGTCCTGGCAGAAGGGCAAACACTTCCTGCGTTTCGGAGCCGAATTGGATCGCCGCGGCGTAACGTTCGGACAGTCCCGCGCCCCTCGCGCGGCATTCTCGTTTACGGGAATCTACACTGGTTCGTCCCTTGCCGACTTCATTCTCGGTTACATCGCGAATGACAACGTGAATCCGACGCACACCAGTACGGATCTTTACAACTACTGGACAGCATTCTCCGTCAACGATGAGTGGAAAGTGACGTCGCGCCTCACCATGACCTTCGGATTGCGGTACGACTATTTCCAGCGCTACAAGCAAAAGGACGATAAGTTCGTCAACATCCAGTTGAATGGATTCGTTGTAGCGGATACGGTCACCCCCAAAACGGCTAAATATGGACGTGAGCTGCTGGCGCCGGATAAAAACAACTTCGGTCCGCGCTTCGGCTTCGCCTGGCGGCCGCCCGTATCGGGGGACACCGTCGTCCGCGGCGGGTACGGCATTTACTACACCCCGCAGATTTCCAACGCCATCTTCGCCATGGCAGAGGGTGCGCAAGCGACGGCTGGAGCCACCGTGGTTGGCAACAATGGCGGCGTTCCAAACGTCCTGTTTAGCAATCCCTTTCCTGCTTCGCAGGCAGCCGGCGCCCTGCCCTTCGCGGTCAGCAACGATCAGAATATGAAGGACAGCTATATCCAGCAATGGAACCTGAATATTCAGCGGAAGATCGTGGGAAACATTGTCTTGGATGTGGGCTATGTTGGATCGAAGGGTACGGATTTGATCGTGACCTTTGGCGATTTGAATCGCCCGGTGGATGTGGTGAATCCCACCACGCCCGGTTTGGCTTCGTTGAATGCGCGCCGGCCGAACCAGACTTACCTGCGGGCCGTAACTGGCGACAAATCGATTGGCAACTCAATCTATCATTCACTGCAGGTAAAGGCGGAACGCCGGCTGAGTTCGGGCCTGACATTCCTTACTGCTTACACGTATGCGAAGTCGATCTCCGGACCATCTGACATCGGCGGCCAAGTAGGCGGCGGCGCCTTTATCGGTTCCATTCAGGATTACAACAATCTTCGGGGAGAGCGTTCGGTGTCCGGCTTCGATTTGCGGCACCGCTTTGTACAGACCGTACTCTACGACATACCGTTCGCGCGTAATTTGCATGGCGTGTCGAAGTACGTTCTGGACGGATGGCAGGCGTCCACCATCATGACTTTTCAAGGTGGTTTCCCTGCTCCGATCGCTTATGGACTCGATACCACGGGAACTGGTATCGGTTCGCGTGCGGACCTGGTGCCGGGACAAAACGGCAATCTACCGGCAGATCAGCGGACGTGGAAGAAATGGTTCAACACCGCAGCTTTCACCGCTCCGCCCAATGGCCGCTTCGGCAACGCTCCGCGGACCAACAACATCCGGCTGCCCGGCATCGCCGTCGTGGATTTTTCGATTCACAAGCAGTTC
>JBBRNO010000260.1:0-4135 GCA_038230275.1 Bryobacterales bacterium | reverse complement strand
GAATCTGGAACGGTGGCATCACCTGTCATTGCTGCGCACCAAAGATGTTCTCCATATGCTGAAGAGCGTGAAGGCGCAGGCCGTTGAACCGGAAAAGATCGAAGCGCTACTGCATTTGATCCAAAACGATCTGGGCTATCACTTGCACCGGTCGGTTCAGCAACTGAAGTGCGCGCTGTCGGCTTCCGACATCGGACAATTCCATTTCGTTGATGGCGACGTCAGTATCGATGCCCTGGTCACGCGCGCCCAGTTTGAAAGCTGGATAACGGAGGAATTGTACGCGATTGAGCGTTGTGTCGATGCTACGTTGATCAACGCAGGGGTATCCGCGAAAGCCGTCGACAAGGTCTTCCTGACGGGCGGAACTTCCTTTGTACCGGCAGTCCGGCGGATCTTTGACTCGCGCTTCGGCCGGCATCGAATCCAAACTGGAAATGAATTTACGTCAGTGGCTCACGGACTGGCACTAAAGTCGGCGGCACAACTAGCTCCGGCTATTTCTCGGTGAGCGCGGCAACGCCCGGAAGCTGAAGACCGCTGAGGAATTCCAGGCTCGCGCCGCCGCCGGTGCTCACGTGGCTGATCTTATCCGTAACGCCGGCCGACTTGATGGCTTTCTCGGAATCGCCACCGCCCACTACGGAGATGGCGCCGGAATTGGCCACCGCGATGGCCAGGGCAACAGTGCCCTTATCGAAAGGCGGCATCTCAAACACGCCCATCGGTCCATTCCAGATGATGGTCTTCGCCTTTGCGATTTCCGCTTCGTAGAGCGCGATGGTCTTGGGACCGATGTCGAGCGCCATGGTGCCGTCGGGAATAGTCTCGACAACTTGGTACTCAGCACCGGCCTTGAATTCAGTCGCCACTACATGATCCACCGGCAGCATCACGGAGCCCAGCAGAGACTTGGCAAGTTCCACCTTGTCGTCTTCCACCAGAGACTTACCGGTCGGCTCGCCCTTGGCTTTGAGAAACGTGTACGCCATGGCTCCGCCGATCAGCAGCTTATCCACAACCTTCGCCAGATTCTGAATGACTTCAATCTTGTCTGAAACCTTGGCTCCACCTAGAATCGCGATGCACGGCCGCGCCGGGTTGGTGGTCGCCTTACCCAGGTACTCGAGCTCCTTGTCCATCAGCAGGCCGGCGGCCGCTTGTTTGACGTACGCAATCATTCCCACCGTGGAGGCATGGGCGCGGTGCGCTGAGCCGAACGCATCGTTGACGTAGACATCGCACAAAGCAGCCAGTTTCTTTGAGAACTCCGGATCGTTCTTTTCCTCTTCGGCGTGGTAGCGGAGATTTTCCAGCAGCACCACTTCGCCAGGGGCCGGATTGGCGTCTTCGATTTCGGCCAGCTTTACCGGTTTTCCCAGCAGTTCCTGCAATCGCGCGGCTACCGGCTTCATGCTCATCTCCGGATTGCGTTTGCCTTTCGGACGGCCCAGGTGACTGGCCAGAATGATTGCAGCGCCATGGTCCAGCGCGTACTGAATGGTGGGCAGCGACGCCTTGATGCGCTTGTCGCTGGTGATCTCCTGCCCGCCCGCGGCTAGCGGCACGTTGAAATCTACGCGGATGAAGACACGCTTGTTCTTGAGGTCCAGGTCACGGATCGATAGTTTTGCCATGTTAAAAATCTGATCGTAGCACGTCGTAGAAAATGCGAATCCCTTTGAGAAATTCGCCAAGCGGGATACGCTCTTCGTCACTGTGCATAGTGGCCATGGTGGCCGCGTCCAACACCATGGGATTCAGGCCGTAGGCGATCATTCCGCGATGCCGGGCATTGACCGAATCGGTGCCGTAGGGAATCAACATCGGCGTTACCACAGCTTCTGGATTGTACTTGCGGGCAGCGGCGCTAATGGCGGCAAAAAGCGGCGTATCGCTCTTACTCATACCCGCATCGGGAGCGTTAGAAATTCGCTCGACGGTAACTCTGGGGTCGTTGATTCGGGCTTTGATGTCGCTGATGAACTCCTCGGCGTTGACGCCGGGCAGCAGCCGGCAATCGAGCGTGGCTTCGCTGGTGGAGGGGATCACATTGGCCTTGGGGGGATCTCCGACACCGGCTCGCAGAGTGGTCAACGAAATGGTATTGCCGCGAATGGCGGCGGTGAATTTGTTCTGCGCCATCGCGCCGATGTTCTGCTGCATTTGCTCTACTACCGGGTTCTGCTTCTTGGCGGGCGGAAAGTCGAGCGCTTTGTGAATCGCCTCCAGCAGAATCATGTTCGCGTTGTCCGGAATTGGCTGCGAGCCGTGCGCAGCGGTGCCTTTTGCCCGCAGTTTCAGCCAGAGCATCTGTTTCTCACCCACGGCGATTCCAAAGATCAGCTTGCCATTGGACAGCAGATCGCGAGAAGCTGTACCGCCTTCATCAATCACGTATTCGGCGTCGATCTCATCGGGGTGATTGGCAAGCATCCAACGGATTCCATAGACGCCGCTGGTTTCCTCGTCCGCACTGGAGAACATCACAATGTCACGCGCGGGGACAAAGCCGGACTGCTTCAACGCAATCAAAGCGGAGATCTGCATGGACCCAATTCCTTTCATGTCCAGCGTGCCCCGGCCCCAGACCCAACCATCCTTAATCAGTGCCCCGAACGGATCCACCGACCATGCTTTGCGATCGACGGGAACCACGTCCTGGTGATTCAAGAGCAGTAACGGCTTTTTGCCGCGGTCGCGTCCCGGCAGACGGGTGATGAGATTCGTCTGGCCGTTTGGACCGCTGGAATAGAGCTTCACCGTGAAGCCTGCAGCCTCCAGTTCACCTTTAATCAGCGTTGCGGAGGCGCGCGTGTCCGCCGGCGGATTTATGGTTTCGATACGAATGTAGCGCTGCAGAAAATCTACCGCGTGCTGGTCCACTGTTTTCCAGTCGGGTTCGGCAGCATAGCTGCTGGCGATCATGATGGAGGTGAGAATCGAGAAGAGGAGGAGTTTCATTTTTCGTGTTCCGGAACTGCAGAGAGTGCCACGTCGCAGCCCGCGTTCGCATAAGCTTCAATCAACGCACCGGCTGCCGGGCCATAGATCGGCGCGCTGACGTGATTACCGTCTTCCAGTTCCACCAGCATCCGGAAGCGTTCCAACAGCATTCGGCTTTGATAGACTCCGCCGATATAGGCAACATGCACAATTTCATAGGTGTCGAAAAGGCGAGTGCGAACTGAGCTGGAAATAGTTGCCAGCTGCTGCGCGGCATTCGTGAGAATACTGTGCGCCACGGCGTCACCATCGGATGCGGCGCGATCGACCAGCTTTGAAAACGACGCAACCTTCGGGCGGGGATAATCGGTGGTGTAGAGCCGGTGCAGAAGATCGTTCACGTTGGTGGCGCCCGTTTCCGAAAGTAACATTCCGCGAAGCGAGGTAGCCGGTCCCCAGCCTTCTTCATGTCTCAGCGCGGCTCGGACGGCTTGCCGTGTCAGGTCGAAGCCCCCACCTTCGTCGCCATAGATATATCCCCAGCCACCCACTCGTGCGACGCGCCCGTCTCGATTGCGGCCGTAGGCGATAGAGCCAGTTCCGGCGATGGTAATGATGCCAGGCCCACCGGCCATGGCTCCAGACAGTGCGATCGTCGCATCGGTGGTAACGGTGCGCCGTTGCGCTTTCACGATCTCGTCCAAGATCGACTCTTTGTCAGCCGGGCCACCGCTAAAACCCAGGCACGCGGATTCGAAAGCGATGGCCGCTGGGTTGAGCCCAGCCTCTGCGCAGGCTGCGGCGATGCATCCGCCAATGGCGTGAATGAACTTCGGGCGGCCTTCCGGTCCCATTACGTGATTGCATGGACCGCCGTGTCCCTTGCCAATGACACGCCCTGTTTCATCGCCGATCATGGCCGTGGTGCTCGATTGTCCACCATCTACGCCTAGATACAGTTTCACGATTTCACTCCGCGCGGTAAAGCTTCGCGCCACCTTTTTCATCGATTAATCGCAGGCCCCACTCGAATGTGCGATTACGGAAGTCGGCGGCGCCATAGTCCGCGTCGTCTACCAGCAGATAATCCACCCCGGCGCGTTTCAATTCAGAGATCGCCGCCTTTCGTTATCCCGCCAGCGGTTTGGCTTCGCCGTCTGAAGGTTCGCCGCCAATCTGTATCCAGCGG
>JBBRNO010000259.1:0-4161 GCA_038230275.1 Bryobacterales bacterium | reverse complement strand
CCGCATTCTGGAGTCGCTGGAAACCGGGAAAGCCGCCGAGATCATTGAGGAGATGTCACCCGACGAGGCCGCCAACGCGCTGGCCGAACTGGAAGACGAAACCTCGCAGGAAATCCTCGACGAGATGACCGATGAATCCAAGGACGAGGTCAGTGAGCTGATTGAATACAAACACAATACGGCCGGCGCCATGATGAATACCGAGTACGTGGCGCTGCAGGAGACCGCCACCATTCACGAAGCGATGGATTCGCTCAAAGCCAATGAAGAGCTGCTGGAATCGCTTAACACGATCTTCTTACTGGACGCTCACGATCGTCTGGTGGGCGCAGTGCCCCTGGCGAAGCTCTTCTTCGTGCCCGGCGCCGCTCCGCTCAAGGAACTGGCCACCCAAACGCTCATCAAAGTGAAAGTGGGCGAAAAGGTCAACCGCATCACCGAACTGTTCGACAAATACAACCTGCTGACGCTCCCCGTCGTGGATGAGGACAACCGGCTGGAAGGCGTGATCACCGCGGATGACGTAATCACGGCGCTCCGGCATAAGTAGAACCCGCGATGATCAAACGCTTCCGGTATCACATCGCCGTCTTCTTCTCCGTCATCGGGCCGGGCTTCATTACCGCGGTGGTGGACAACGATGCCGGCGGCATCTTCACCTATTCGCAGGCCGGCGCGAAGTTCGGCTACCTGCCTTTGTGGACGCTGCTGCCGATTACGATCCTGTTGATCGTGGCACAGGAAATGTGCTCCCGCATGGGCGCCGTTACCGGAAAAGGTTTATCCGATTTAATTAGAGAGGAATTCGGTCTTCGCACCACCTTCTTCATGATGGCGGCGTTGGTTCTTGCGAACCTTACCAACGTGATGGCCAACTTCGCGGGCGTTGCCAGTTCTCTCGGACTGTTTGGCGTCAGCAAATTTGTTTCCGTTCCACTGGCAGCTGTCGCGGTATGGTTCCTGATCGTGAAATCGAGCTACCAGAGCGTAGAGAAAATTTTCCTCTTCGCGTGCTCCTTGTACATCTGTTACATCATATCGGGCATCCTTGTGAAGCCCGATTGGAAAGAAGCAGCCATCTATAGCGTCAGGCCCGTCCTTATTCTGGATAAGGAATACATCGGGATGCTGATCGCGATGGTAGGCACCTCGGTGGCCCCGTGGATGCAGTTCTATCTACAGGCCGCCGTGGTGGAAAAAGGCATTAGCGCCAAAGCCTACAGCGAATCCCGCATTGAGGTGATCGTCGGCTGTATCGTGATGAGCGTTATCGCGTTCTTCATCATTGTCGCCTGTGCCGGCGCTATCTGGGCGAATAAGCCGCAGGACATTACAGACGCCAGCGATGCCGCCCTCGCCTTGAAGCCATTCGGCAACTGGGCGTTCCTGCTGTTCAGCGCCGGGCTGTTCAACGCCTCTATCTTCGCCGCCTCCATCCAGCCGCTTTCCACGGCCTACACCGTCTGCGAAGGCCTGGGTTTCGAATCGGGGGTCAACAAGAGCTTCCGGGAAGCCCCTATCTTCTACTGGCTGTTCACGTTCCTGGTGGTGGTGGGCGCGGGCGTCATCTTGTTGCCGAAGTTCCCGCTGATCAAGATGATCCTCTGGTCTCAGGTGATCAACGGCATCCTGCTGCCGTTCGTGTTGATCTACATGATCCTCATCATTAACAAGAAAGGCCTGATGAAGGAATGGACCAACTCCCGCGGCTACAACCTGGTGGCCTGGAGCGCGGTCGCCGTGATGATTGGTCTAACTTTGGCTCTGGTCGGAATCAGTGTGAGAGACTTACTCAAATGATGATGCTGGCAATGGTAATGGTGGTGCTTACCACGGACCTGGGTAAGATTGAATTGCAACTGGACCAGGCTCACGCCCCGCTCACCACCGCGAACTTCATGCAATACGTTTCGGACGGCTTCTTTGACGGCGGCGGCTTCGTCCGCACCGTCACCAGCACCAATCAGCCGCTGGACAAGGTGAAGATCGCCGTCATCCAGGGCACCGCCAATCCAGAGCAGAAAGAGACCGACCCGGCCATCAAGCTGGAGCGAACCAACGTCACCGGTCTGAAGCATAAGGACGGCACGGTCTCCATGGCCCGCAGCGCTCCGGACACCGCCACCATCGACTTCTTCATCTGCATCGGCGATCAACCGGAGCTGGACTTCGGCGGCAAACGCAATCCGGACGGCCAGGGCTTCGCAGCGTTTGGGAAGGTGGTTAGCGGCATGGACATTGTCCGCAGGATCCACCAGTCCAAGGCGCAGGGCCAGCAACTGACGCCCCCCATTAAGATTCTGAAGGCCGAGATCAAAAAGTAGCCGGAGGAGCAAGCCCGTGGGCCATGGACTGCACCCTGCCCTCGGGATCGAGGATGACGATGTAGGCTTCCTTCTCGTTCTGCACCTTGAACCGCTTCTTCCACGGATCGACTCCGCCATAGACGGTGATCACGTTCTCGTGCAGGTCCTTCGGAGTGCCTCTGCGCATCCCGCTGTCGATGAAGGGAGCACCCAAACGCGCCATCCCTCCTATCATGGGGATCTCATAGTAGGTGAACTTCGGGTCGCCCTTGTGCTTCTTGTCCCATGCCTTTACCCAGGCCTCCACCGCGAATCGGGAGTCATAGCTGAACCCAAACGCCAGCATCGCCGTCTTGCCTTTGGCATCGTCCGGCAGCGTCGCCTTGCGCTTGGAAAGATAGTCGCCCTGCAACTTCGGCAGGGGCTCCCCAGCGGTGAGCAACAGAAGAATTGTACCGAGTATAGTAGGCATAGATACCTATGATTAGGATGACTCGCCGAGCTTGCTCGATTCTTTTCCTCGCTCTGCCCGGTAACGTCTTCGGGCAAAAGAAAGGGAAGGACGGCAAGCCGCCGGAAGTGGAACTGCTGGAAGCCACCGCGCACCGCCAGGAAGGAATTGTCTCCATCGTCGCCAGGGTAAAGAACTGCGGCCCGAAGCCCATCAAGACGCTGCAGATCATCTTCGATTTCATTGCGCCCGACCACAAACAGGTCATCACCACCAAGCGCGGCAGCATAGACGCGGAGGTGCTGGAGCCGGGTGAAGAGGCCGAGTTTCACGCGCAAATGGAAGACCCGCCGCGCGCCACCGAGTTTCAGATCCGCTTTGAAGACGGCGGCGCCAAGTACCTTCGAGCGGAGAATACCGGGCCATTTCCGATCGACTGACAGCCGCTTGATAGAATAGCTGTTTCCACATGAAAATCACGATCTCCCCCGCCCGCAGTGTCAGCGGTTCCGTTCTCATCCCGGGCGACAAGTCCGTTTCCCACCGCTATGCAATGCTCGCCTCGATCGCCGAAGGCATCAGCAAGATCCAGAACTACTCCACCGGCGCGGACTGCCAGTCCACGCTCGGCTGCATGCGCGCCCTGGGGATTCAGATTGACAAGACGGAGAACGAAGTTCATGTGCATGGGAAGGGGCTGCACGGCTTAACGGAGGCGGCGGAGACGCTCGACGCAGGCAACTCCGGCTCTACGATCCGAATGCTGTCGGGCATTTTGGCGGCTCAGCCGTTTCGCAGCCGTATTGCGGGGGATGAATCGCTGTCGCGCCGTCCCATGGCACGCATCATGAAGCCGCTGGCCGAAATGGGCGCGGCCATTACCGCGCACGAGGGCAAGTTCCCGCCGCTCGAAATCCAGGGCGGCCCGGTCAAGGCCATCGACTATACTCTGCCCGTGGCCAGTGCCCAGGTAAAGACCTGCGTGCTGTTTGCCGGGCTTTATGCGGAAGGCACCACCACCGTCCGCGAAGCCATCCGCACCCGCGATCACAGTGAATTGGCCTTGCGTGAATTTGGTGCGGACCTCACCACTGCCGGCGGCGTGATCTCTATCGAAGGCAAACCCACGTTGCAGGCCCGTGAGTTGATGGTTCCGGGCGACCTCTCTTCCGCGGCCTTCTTCCTGGTAGCCGCGATGATTCTACCCGGTTCGGAGCTCACGCTGCAAGCCGTGGGGCTCAATCCGACGCGCTCCGCGCTGATCGATTTTCTGATCTCGATGGGTGCCGACATTAAGGTCCCCATGATTCAGGAGATGGGCGGCGAACTGATCGGCAACCTGAAAGTTCGTGGCGGCAGGATCACCGGCGGACTACTCGAAAAGGCTCTCACGGCAGCGGTGAT
>JBBRNO010000258.1:0-4235 GCA_038230275.1 Bryobacterales bacterium | reverse complement strand
TGCCCCAGTCACGGCATCGCGCTAACGCATGATGAAAAGGAATTATGGGTGGCCGATGGGCACAACAACCAACTCCATATATTCGATGCAACTGTAATGCCACCCAAACAGACTGTAAGCATCAAACTGCGTGATTCTCCAGGCTGGATCAGTTTCAGCATGGACGGCCGCACCGCCTATTCGTCCACCGGGGAGATCATTGATGTGGCATCGAAGATGATCGTCGCCACGCTGAAGGATGAAACAGGCCGCGAAGTACAAAGCGAAAAGATGCTGGACATGATTGTCGTAAAGGGTAAGGTGACGGCTGCCGGCGATCAATTCGGCGTGGGTATGAAGCAATAGTGCAAGGGGCATTTCTGTATCTGCTGGCGATGTTTGCCCTTGATCCGGCGCAATATTTCGATAAACGAATTGCGCCGATTCTGGTGAAGCGATGCCTCGGTTGCCACAATCAGGAATTGAAGGATGGCGGCATCGCGTTTGATGATCGCAGCAGTTTGCTGAAGGGCGGCAACCACGGCCCAGCCATCGTCCCCGGCAAACCCGAAGGCAGTTTTCTCATTCAGGCGCTTCGCTACAAAGGTGATGTGCGCATGCCCCCAGGCACCAAGCTTCCACCGAAAGAGGTGAAGGCTTTGACGGAATGGATCCGCAACGGCGCAGTGTGGGGAACCAGCCTGAACGCCCGCTAACAGAGGGGTTGATGTAGTATCATCAAGATCCTCAATCATGCGCCCCGCTGCCCTGCTCTTCTTCCTTGCCTGCACGCTGCAGGCCCAAAACGCCACCCAATCGGGCCGTTTCCACGTTGAACATCCCACGCTGCTGAACCTCGGTTTTGAGTGGCTCATTGATGGCGATGCCAACCGCAATGCCACCGTCGATGTGCGCTTCCGCAAGGCTGGCACTACAGCCTGGCGCGCCGCTCTGCCGCTGTTGCGCATCGGTGGTGAGCGTGTGTTCCGCGACCGAGAACTGATGAACTACATCGTGCCTCAGGGTTTCGCCGGCAGCATCTTGAATCTGGAACCAGCCACCAGCTACGAATGCGAATTCACCCTGCGCGATCCCGACGGCACCACAGGCCAAGTGCAGCAAAAAGTGACCGTAGCCACCCGTGCTGAACCAAAGCCATACGCTGGGGGCCGCGTAATCCACGTCTATCCCAACGACCACGAAGGCCCGCGTCAGGAGCCCAGTTTCATTGGTCTGAAAGCCGCCTACTATGGCGAAGGCCGTGGCGATTGGACCGCCGTTCGCATGAAGAAAGTGCAGCCCGGCGATACGATTCTGGTTCACGCCGGCCTCTATCGTCCCGAACGGTTCAACTATGTTGACCCGCTCAGCGCCCCGTTCACCGGCACTTGGTCTCTATCTTTAAAAGGTACAGCGGAAAAGCCGATCACCATAAAAGGCGCCGGCGATGGTGAAGCGATTTTCGATGGCGCGGGCAACCACCGCCTGTTCGACGTGATGGCCACCCAGCACCACATCTTCGAAGACCTCACTTTCCGCAATACCGAAGTGGCCCTGTTCGCCGGTGAAAAGGAAGTGATGGGCGCCGTTGCCCTCACCGTGCGCAACTGCCGTTTTGAAGACATCGGCGTGGGCGTGTGGACCGAAAATGCCGACTCCCGCGACTTTTTCATTTCCGACAATCTCTTCTTCGGCCGCGAAGATCAACGCCGCCTAATCGGTTGGAATCAACTCGGCTCCCGTGCCGCCGGCATCTACCCGTCGCACCTGTTGCGCAGCTTTTTTGCGATCAAAGTGTACGGCCCTGGCCACATCATCGCCCACAACGCCATCGCCTATTTTCACGATGCGATTTGCATTTCCACCTACGGCCCACCCGACGCGGACCCCGAGCGCCGCGCCTCCTCCATCGACATTTACAACAACGACATTCACTTGACTAACGACGATTTCATCGAATCCGATGGCGGCGCGCACAACATCCGCGTCTACCAAAATCGAGGTGTCAACGCCGCGCATAACGGCTACAGCGCGCAGCCCCTGTTCGGCGGGCCAGTCTACTTTTTCCGCAACTTGCTTTACCACGTGCCTGCTGGCGGAGCGTTCAAATTCAGCGCCGCCCCCGCCGGAATTCTCGCCTATCACAACACACTCATCGGTGAGCAGAACGCGCGCGAGTCTTACTCAAACACTCACTTTCGCAATAACTTATTTATGGGCAAAGATACCCCGAACCGCGGTGTAATGACGTGGGCGAACGGCAGCAATAATTACAGCAGCGACTACAACGGCTATCGCCCAAACCGCAATGTGAGCCAGCAGTACGCGTGGCTTGCACCAACGGATGGGAAGGCGGCGAAGGACTCGGCGTGGCGCAACTTCGCAACGCTTGCAGAGTTTCAGAAGGCGGTCGGCCAGGAGGTTCACGGCGTGGAATTGGATTACGACATCTTCGAAAACCTCATCCCGCCAGACCCCGCCCAGCGCTACAAGGTTTACCATTCGATGGATCTGAATTTCCGTCTGAAGGCGAACTCAAAGGCGATCGACGCCGGTGTGCTGCTACCGACGATCAACGATGATTTCACTGGAAAAGCGCCTGATTTGGGCGCCGTTGAACTGGGCCAGAAGGAGCCGCATTACGGGCCGCGCTGGATTACGTGGAAGCCGTTTTACCGGTAGGTTTAGTGGGCAATGATGGCGCGCGCGGAAACAGCTGCAGCGCTGGACGCTTGGTGTCGAATCACCAACTCTTCCCGTTGGCGCGTTCGGCTCTGTCGATCAAGTTGGCCGCTGCCTGATTTTCGACATCCTGGGAAGTAATTATAGGCTGATCACTGTAGTCAGTTGGCAGAATCAGCGCGTTTACATTAAGGCGCTTCTGACGCACCGCGAGTACGAGAGGAAAACATGGCACAAGTGGGCGTTCTAGACGAAAAAAAGTATGGACGGCTCTTAGGAACTGTCTATAAATAACATATCCACATTGAAATGTTTTGGAGTATACTCGATGCAGTGATTGACATCGCTGGAATCGCAGCACGCTACAAGGCTCTGGAACCTGTTCTGGACGAGCGAGCGCGACGGTTGATGGCGGCGGCGGAGAGTCAGGCAATCGGTCGAGGCGGGATTTCAGCTGTGAGTAAGGCGACGGGCATTATGCGTCCGGTGATTCGACAAGGGATCGCTGAATTGAAAGAGCCCGGCTCCTCAGCATCAGGCCGTATCCGACGTGAGGGCGGTGGGCGCAAAAAAGCTGTGGACAAGGATGGCTCACTACAATCCGACCTGCAGAGTCTATTGGAATCGACCACTCGAGGTGACCCCGAGAGTCCTCTGCGTTGGACGTGCAAGAGTGTCCGGCAGTTGACGGCCGAACTCAAACGGATGAAGCATTCGGTGAGTCACCAGGTGGTCGCGAATTTGCTCCATGCGCTCGGCTACAGCCTACAGGGCAATCGGAAGACCAGGGAGGGTTCCAATCACCCTGACCGTAACGCTCAGTTTGAGCACCTGAACGGAAAGGTGAAATGGTGTTTGGGCCGACGGCAGCCGGTGATTTCGGTGGACACCAAGAAAAAGGAGTTGGTGGGCGATTTCAGCAATAAGGGGCAAGAATGGCGTCCCAGGGGTGAGCCCGAAAAGGTTCGCGTTCACGATTTCGTGGACAAGGAGCTGGGGCGGGCAACTCCATACGGAATTTACGATGTGGGTTCCAACAGTGGTTGGGTGAGCGTCGGCATGGATCACGATACGGCCGAGTTTGCCGTTGAAACCATTCGACGCTGGTGGCGGACAATGGGCCAACCTGCCTATCCGAAGGCGACGCGATTGCTGATTACGGCTGATGGCGGAGGTAGCAATGGTTCGCGTCTGCGCCTGTGGAAACTGGAGTTACAGAAACTCGCCGACGAAACCGGCCTGCGGATCGTTGTCTGTCACTTTCCGCCTGGCACCAGCAAATGGAACAAGATCGAACATAGACTCTTTTCCTACATCAGCCAGAACTGGCGCGGCAAGCCGCTGCGCAGTTTCGAGACCATCGTGAGCCTCATCGCCGCTACAACCACTACGACCGGCCTCAAGGTTCATGCCGAACTCAACACGGAATCCTATCAGGCTGGTATCAAAGTCTCCGACGAGGAACTTAAACGCATCAATATCCACCGCGACAAATTCCACGGCGAATGGAACTACCAGATTCGCCCTCGCAGCGCCTCCAACATCGGCTAGTTTATTTCTAGACAAGTCCTAAG
>JBBRNO010000257.1:0-4239 GCA_038230275.1 Bryobacterales bacterium | reverse complement strand
TTCAATACGACTTCCCAAGTGCGCGCGCAGCCGTCATTCTTTTCGATAGACCCGTATTTGAAAACGCCCCGCATCCAACAGTGGAGCCTCAGCGTCCAGCGTCAGCTCACGGAAAATCTCTTGCTGGAAGCAGCCTACGTGGGTTCGGCGTCCACCCACCTTCCGCACCTGGGAGACGTAAATTTATTGCTGCCCAACTTCATGCCCGGCAGCGGCAAGGTCGCTCAGCCAGTGGTTTACAATCCCGCGCCATACCCGTCCCTCGCCTCAATCTTCAATCGCGTGGATAGCGTCACCTCGGCCAATTACAGTTCTTTCCAATCGAAGCTGGAGCAGCGATACTCGCATGGCCTGTCGTTTCTGGCTGCCTATACGTGGTCCAAGTCGCTCGATACTAGTTCCGCCGCGCGGGACAACGGGTTGATGGCCTACTCGCACACCTGGAACCGTCGCCTCGATTATGGACCATCCGACTTCGACGTGGCTCACAATTTCGTGCTCAGCGAAGTGTGGGAGCTTCCAGTAGGACATGGTAAAAAGTTCGGCGGCAACTGGAGAGGCCCGCTTGACCAGATCTTTGGAGGCTGGCAGGCTGGATCGATCTTGACCGCGCGATCGGGGCTTCCCGCTACCTGTCTGCTGGGGAGCGGCCCTGGTATCAACAACGCCCATCTGGAGCAGGATGTCTGTTCCGTGACCGGACAAACCAATCCTAACAATGGGCCGAAAAACATTCTGCGATATTGGGACCCTTCAGCCTTCTACATTCCTTCGGAAACTGAGGTCTTCGGCAACCAGGGGCGGAATTCCCTTCGCGGACCGCGCTTCGTGACTTTCGATTTCAATACATCCAAGACATTTCGAATCACTGAGCGCCTGAGTACACAGTTCCGCTTCGAGGCCTTTAACCTGCTTAACCACCCCGTTTTCCGTAATCCAAACTTGTTTCTCGACAGCTATCCGAGCCTGACCAATGGACGGCCGAATCTGAACGTGCCGTTGAGCAACTCGCTGCTGGGGACGTTCGGGACCATCAGCGCTACTTCTGTTCCGAATCGCCAGTTGCAGTTTGCGCTGAAAGTGATCTGGTAGACTTAGCCGCAATGCTACGGCGAAGTTTTCTGAAATCGGTCTCGACTGCGGGAGCGGTTGCCATTGCGGGACAAGCCGCCGGCGCGCAGGGAAGGGACTGGCCGCTCGGCATCAACACTTACTGCCTGCGGTTTCAGAAGTGGACCGATCGGCAGCTCTTCGATTATTGCAATGCGCGAAAGCTGGACGCGATTTTCCTTCAGGACTCGCTCGATGCGGGAGTGATGAATCCTGCGCACTGGACCGAAGTACGCGGCTGGGCGGAGCAATCGAAGATGCGGCTCGAGACCGGCGGGGGATCCATCCTGCCGCCCACTCGCGCGCAGATCCCCGAATCTGTCGCCACGCTCCAGAAGAACATGGAGCGCGCGAAAGCCATGGGCTCCCCGGTAGTTCGCATCAATCTGATTTCCGATCGCTATCACATGCCGGTGGGGCCCGTGGAGCAGCACGTGGAGACTGCAATCACCATCCTGCGCCAGGTACGCTCCCGAGCGATGGATGCCGGATTGAAGATCGCTCTGGAGAATCACAAGGACATTCAAGCCTGGCGCACACGGCAGTTAATCGAAACCGCGGGAAAGGAGTTTGTCGGATCGTACCTGGACACCGGAAATCCTGTTTTTGTCGCCGAACACCCGATGACGACGGTGGAAGAACTGGGGCCGGTCGCCGTGAGCTTTCATTTGCGCGATTCCGTAGTGTATTCGCATCCGGACGGCGTAGCCGTGCAGTGGGTACCGCTAGGCGAAGGGTCAGTCGACTTTAAGGCAATACTGGCGCGGGCCGCCGAGGTGATGCCTCCGGTCTATGTCTACTGTAAACCGATTACCGCGCGCCCGCCGGTCGTGCTGCCCGTCTACACGGAAGAATTCTGGACGAAGTGGTTTCCAGGAGGACGTTCCAACGACTTCGCGCGGTTTCTCACGCTGGCAAGAACAGGGCGGCCTTGGGACAAGCCGCATGTGATGGAGGATCTGCCGGAAACGCGGGAGCGGTTTATAGATGCACTCCGGATTCAACAACTGGATCACATGGAACAAAGCTTGCAGTATTGCCGGGATGTGCTTGGCCTGGGCCGGCGCTGGCGGGCCTAGATAGAACCATTCTTAGTTAGCAAGCTCGTCTGGCACGAATGCGCCTGGCCACATGCTCGCTGGGCGCATCAAAATCGATTGACCAGCGGCCATTGAAGGCTTTCGTACTGTGGCGTCGGCCGCGGGCCTGAGCGTGGTAGATCGGCAACAGGCAACAGGACAAGGGCAACCAGGGAGAGGCCGCGCGTGTGGCCACCGCGCTGCTGCAAGCTAATCCTGACTTGGTGGGCATGGCCGGATTCGACTCCGCGAGTGGCGCGGGGATGGGCCAGGCGAAATCTCATCTGGCTTGTTAGCAACTTCCTTGCGTGCCGGCGAGGTTCGCAGAGCCGTGCACCGGACTGTAGGCGCGGCTACGGTGCGTCCCTAACACGATCTCGAAAGCAACCCTAATCCAAGCCGAAGATCCTAGGCCGAAACTCCCCCGGCTGCGCCTCGCGCGGTGCAGGCTTCGAAGCAACCACAACAGAGGGCGCTTCGGCCACGGGCAGCGGGAAAGCACCTGGCCTGGAGATCGGAGTCGCGTCAACCTTCGGCGCGAACGGATTACCATAGCCTTTCGCCAGGCGTTCCTGCTGCTGGAATAGGCGCTGCTCCCGAGCCGCTCGGCGCGATCGGAAGGTCGGGCGCGTGATGCCGCCTGTAAACCAACCAGCGACACTCCCCCAGTTTTCGCGCGGAGCTACATACGTGAACTTAGTGCGCCGAAACCCGGTGTGTTTGCGCTCGACTTTCGGCGCTTCCGCGTTCTGCACCGGCTCCACAATCTCTTTAGAGTTGGCTGCGGCCCAGGCCGGCACGGCAGCCAGGCACAGCATCGCGCTGATAAGCGGTTTCATCTGGAATCTCCCGATCGTTACTGACCAACGAATCTCCATCGGCAGTTTTTCCGGGAATAATTAGGGCGACGGCACCTCGCCGCGCCTGGCTGCTACCCGTGCGCTTCCACCAAACGGAGCTCGCCAATCAGCGCATGAGTATCTTGCCGTATGCAATCCAGTGCTGCCTCATCGGCCGGAAGCAGTCGTTTGATCCCGTATTACGCAGCGATGAGGGGTACGCTCTCCCCATTCGCACAATCCGTCAAAACTTCCCGCTGGCCAGCCGCTTCACTTCCGCCGCACTCAACGGCCGCCGGAAAATCGCCACATCGTCCAGCAGCCCCACATAGCTCACCCCAAGCCGGATCGCGGCGACGCGCTTATCCCAAGCAAACGGTTCCTTGATACCCGTCGTCGTTCCCTGCGAAACTCCATTCACATAAAGCGTCGCTGATCCGTCCGCGCCAAGCCCCTTGTAAGCGACAGCCACATGCGTCCACTTCCCGCGCTCAAACGGAGGCTTCTTCACCACCACCAGCCGCTTATCGAACGCTGGATTCTTATCGGGCGCAAGGTCTTCCGGGTTCCAAACTTTCAAAGCCCCAAACACACCGAGCCGAAAATGCCGCGGCTTGTCATCCTTGGTGAAATCCACCCAAATCGCCGAGTCATTGTAAGCCTTGTCGGTCAACTGAATCGGGTCGCAATAACCCGGCTCCAAATCCTGATCCGGCGACAAATTCAGCCAGAACGAAAGTGTGCCGGACCAATTCGCGGCATCGAACGGCACGTTATCTTCCGCCCGGAAAAACACCGCTTTGGTATTCTTCTTCCGGAACCGCAGCGCCCCGGAACCATTGCGGCCGGCACCAGGCGCGAATTCCACATCGGTCCCGTCCAAACCAGGCTTAGCGGCCGCTTGCTTGTCATAAGACGCAGCCGAGTATAGCCGCTTGTCGCCCTTCGCCACACCCGCGTCCAACCCCGTATCGAAGTCCGCGTGAAATACCAGATCCTTCTTCAAATCCGCTGCCATCAGATTCACCGCCAGTAAACCAACCATACACAATTTCCGCATGAAATCATTATGCCTTTTAGAATAGACAAATGGACATCATCGGCAGCAACGACACCCTTCGCGAGCACTACGCACCGGCAATGGAACGCGCCCGCCTGAAATCCCTGCGCAAGCTCGACAAGCATTGCCGCCGGTTTATCGAACTCTCCCC
>JBBRNO010000256.1:0-4263 GCA_038230275.1 Bryobacterales bacterium | reverse complement strand
TGGGCTGCATTCCACGCAGACTGAGAGCGCGGCGGTAACCCGCCACTCTGCCGGCGGCGGTGCTGACCATCGGCCCGCAGATGTGCGCGATGCGCCGGCAACCCACGTCCGCCAGATGTCCGGTGCCCATCAAGCCGAGCGATTCGTCGTCCACGCCCACGAAGTTGGCAGGCAGCCCGGCGAACTGCCTGTCTACCAAAACATACGGCGTCTGCTGTTCCTCAATCCGGCGGAAGCTTTCGCCGGTACGCTGGGCGGAGGCCACCACCAGGGCGTCAACGTGGCCGCTGAGCAACTGGTCTATCTCTTTCTGTTCGAAGTCCGCGTCTTCTTCCGAAGACGAGATTACCAGGTTGTATCCGTTCTTACGCAACGCGCGGGAAAGGCCGCTGGCGATCAACGCAAAGAACGGCTGCACCAGGTCAGGGACCACCAGCCCGACGACATGAGTGCGTCCGGTGACCAAGGCGCGGGCGGCCAGGTTCGGCCGGTAGTCCAGTTCCTTCATCCGCTGCAGTACGCGGGTCTTCGTCTCGATGCTGATATCGGGGTGGTCGCGCAGAACTTTGGACACCGTCACTACCGATACGCCCAGTTCGCGCGCGATGTCCTTTAACCGGACTGCCATCTGGGGATTATGACACTAGTGTAGTGTCCGCGAATTGGGTGGACACTACCGGAAACCGCTCCTTTACAGGCGTGGCTCAGAAACTACTGTTGCCGCAACGAGTTCGAGACCGAGCCGGGCGCGTGAGCAAGCCGTTTCTTGTGTCCAGTTATTTGTCGGACAGTACACTACCGCGTCACGTTACGAAAATACTCAATTGTCTCCCGCAGCCCTTGGTCCAGCGGCACCACGGGTTCCCAACCAAGCACCCGCTTGGCCTTGGCGATATCCGGACGCCGCCGTTTCGGATCGTCTTCCGGCAACGGCTGAAACTCCAGGCGTGTATCGCTACCCATCAATTCCTGAATATGCTCGGCGAATTGCAAGATGGTCATCTCGCGTGGATTGCCAAGATTTACCGGATAACGCTCCTCCGATTTCGAGAGTAGATACAAGCCGCGCACCAGGTCGGACACATAACAGAAGCTGCGCGTCTGCGAACCATCGCCGAAGATGGTCATCGGTTGCCCTTGCAGCGCCTGATCGAGAAACGCGGGCACCACACGGCCGTCTTTCAACTGCATACGCGGACCGTATGTATTAAAGATGCGCGCGATATTGGTCTTGATCCCATGCACGCGATGATAAGCCATGGTGATGGCCTCGGCATAGCGCTTGCTTTCGTCATAGCACGATCGCGCGCCTACCGGATTCACGTTACCCCAATAGGTTTCCACCTGCGGATGCTCCAGCGGATCGCCATAGCATTCCGACGTGCTGGTAACCAGGAACGTCGCGTTGTGGCGCAAGGCCAGATCCAGCATGTTGCGCGTGCCGGTGGAGCCGGATTCCAGCGTCTCCAGCGGATGCGCCATATAATCCTTCGGGCTGGCCAGCGATGCCAGATGCATCACCGCATTCACGTTGCCGCCCACCTCGACGGTCTTTGTGACGTCTATATCGTGCAGTTCAAACTTGGGGTTGCTGCGCAGATGCTCAACGTTCTTTGCCGATCCTGTAATGAAGTTGTCCAGGCCCACCACACTGTGACCGTCGACAAGAAGTAGCTCGCATAGATGAGACCCAATAAAACCGGCCGCACCGGAAATGACATAACGCAATCGAATCCTCCGTATCCCTCATGGTACATTCAGACTCATGCTGAGTCCGACCTGGCCGGAAATCAGTCTCTTTCTCGCCGCCGTAACAATCTCACTCTTCCTATTTTCGAGGCGTCTCGCTCCCGTGGTGCGCACCATACTGCGGTCCCCGAAAGATCCCGGATTTCAACTCCGGCCATTGGGAAAGCGAGTGCGCGACTTCGTTTGGGAAGTCCTGCTGCAAGGCAAGGTAATTAAGGAACGTCCGCTTCCCGGCATCGCGCATGCACTGGTGTTCTGGGGATTCTGCGCCTTCGCCGTGGTAACCGCGAATCACCTTGCCGCTGGATTGGGGCTTGGGTTGCTGTCTCGCGACAGTGCCTTCGGCCGCCTCTATTTTGACATGGCGGCGCTGTTCGCGGTCGCGGTGCTGGCATCGATTCTGGGGCTGGCCTTCCGAAGGTTCGTGGTGAAGCCCAAGTGGTTGGGGCCGGTATCCATGGAATCGGGAGTGATCGCGGCACTGATTGCGATCCTCATGATCACCTACCTGGCCGCCTTCTGGATGGCGGAAGGAACGCTGGGAGGCAAGGCCGTCTGGTGGTCGCACTCATTGGCGTTGCTTGTTTTCATGCCGCTGGTTCCGCATACCAAGCATCTGCATCTGCTGTTGAGCCCCTTCTCGATTTTTCTTTCCCGTGGAAGCTTCAGTAGCATTCCACCGCTGGTGGGCGACGAAGATTTCGGCATCGTCACCGGAAAAGACATTACGCAGATCGTAGCGCTGCAGGCTTTCTCCTGCGTGGAATGTGGAAGATGTACCCAGCATTGCCCGGCCAACAACAGCGGCAAGGTGCTGGACCCGAAGAAGATTGCGCTGGGCATCCGCGACTACTTGCGCGACCACGGCCCTGGAGCCAGCGAGCCACTGGTGGGCAAATACATCAGTGAAGAGGCGCTGTTCCAGTGCACCACGTGCGGCGCTTGCGAGTATCAGTGCCCGGTAGGCATTGAACACTTGCCCATCATTGTGGGGCTGCGCCGCGGCCTGGTGAATACCGGCGAGTGGGATAACGAATACGGCGGAAAACTTTTTCTGAATCTGGAGCGGAACGGGAACGCGCTGGGCTTTGCTTCCAGCGAGCGCGATAAATTTATCCAGAAGAATGAGTTCGCCATCTATGACGGCAGCCAGGATTACTGCCTGTGGTTGGGCTGTATGGGCGCCTACGATCCCCGTGGGCGGGAGATCATCCAGTCGATTGCCGAGGTAATGAAGCACCTGGGCACGACGTTTGGCGTGCTGCGCAAGGAGAAATGCACCGGCGATCCGGTTCGCCGGCTGGGCAACGATTACTTGCTGAGCCAGTTGGCCGAGTTCAACCTGGAACAGATGAAGGCCGTGACGGCGGTGAAGATTCTGTCCATCTGCCCGCATTGCGTCCGCACCATCGGCGAAGATTGGAAGGAGTTTGGAGCCGACCTGCAAGTGGAACATCACAGCGAATTTCTGGCCCGGCATGCTTCCCAATTGCCCATCGAGGCCAATTCCCGCGAGAAGGTTGTGTTTCACGATCCTTGCTACCTGGGCCGGTATCGCGGCCTTTATGATGAGCCGCGCGAGGTGATTGAGCGCGCCGAGATGGTGTTGGAAGCGCCGCGGTCCAAAGAGCGTTCGTTTTGTTGCGGCGCCGGCGGCGGGATGGTGTTTCTGGGTGAAGAAAAGGGCAAGCGCATCAGCATGGAACGCGCCGAAGAACTGACGGCCACTGGCGCGTCGGTTGTGGCTGCGGCGTGTCCGTTCTGCAATACGATGTTCCGCGATGCATTGACGCAGGTGGCCATCGCAAACGGAACGGTGGCGCCCAAGCTTTTGGACATCGCGCAGATCGCTGCGGCGTCGTTGAACACGCCGCAATGAAATAGTTTCCGGGTGCTGGCGGATGTCTAATCCCTAATTCGTTAAGAACACAAGGCCAGTCTTTGGCCACTGGTTTGCTGGCATGAATAGCGAGGTGTATTATGAGAAATTTCTTTCTAGGATTAGGTGTGGGCTTGATCGGTGGCGTTTTGTTGGCGCCGAAGTCCGGGACAGAGACTCGCGAGTATTTGGGCGAGAGAACCGATGATGGCCTGAACTACCTGAAGAATCGGGCTTGCGACGTAACTGGCGCAGCTTCCGAAGCGGTAGCCCAGGGTAAGGCGGCGGCGGCGGACTTTGTGGACAAGACCAAGACCATGGCCTCCGACGCGTTGGATAAGGGTAAGACCGCTGCGATGGATGCCTTCGACAAAGGCAAGCAAGCGCTGCAGAGCGATCCGGATATTAACAGCGCGCGCAATCGGGTAACTGTCCAACGGGGCTAGCGGTTTTTGCGGCCGTCCGGACGGGTCGGACGGCCGCAATTCTTGAATGCCGAAGCGCGGTTCGCCGTGCTAGAATGAAATTCTGCCGAGCAGTTCATCCCACGCCGGGCGCGTAGCTCAACTGGCAGAGCAAGTGACTCTTAATCACTAGGTTGTAGGTTCGATTCCTACCGCGCTCACCAACAAAAT
>JBBRNO010000255.1:0-4389 GCA_038230275.1 Bryobacterales bacterium | reverse complement strand
CGCAAAGGCGCGTTCGTTCTGACCTCGGACGAAAAACGCCAGAAGTGGGACGTAAGCGGTCCCCACTTTGCCGGCTTCGAGATTTACCACATCAAGGGATCACCGGCCGACCCAAGTCGTCTTTATGCATCCCAGTCCAGCAGTTGGTTCGGCCAGCTGATTCAACGGTCCAACGACGGCGGCAAGACGTGGGAACCCGTCAATAATAAGTTCGTCTACGACGGAGTTCCCGGCACTCACCAGTGGTACGACGGCACTCCACACCCGTGGGAATTCAAGCGCGTCTGGCATCTGGAACCGTCGCTCACCGACCCGGACACGGTCTACGCCGGTGTGGAAGACGCTGCCTTGTTCCGCTCAACCGACGGCGGCCAGTCCTGGGGAGAGCTCTCCGGACTCCGCCGCCACGGATCGGGGCCGCACTGGACGCCAGGCGCGGGCGGCATGTGCCTGCACACTATCCTGCTGGATCCAAGAGACCCGCGCCGCATCTTCATCGCCATCTCGGCCGCAGGCTCCTTCCGCACGGACGATGCCGGAGAGACCTGGAAGCCAATCAATCAGGGACTGCATTCCCTCCATATCCCCGACCCCACGGCCGAAGTGGGCCACTGCGTTCACCGCATCGCCATGCATCCCTCGCGCCCGGATGTTCTTTTCATGCAGAAGCACTGGGACGTTATGCGCAGCGACAATGCCGGCGACCATTGGCATGAAGTTAGCGGCAACTTGCCCACGGACTTCGGCTTTGTGATAGACGTGCACGCACATGAGCCGGAAACCATCTACGTGGTCCCCATCAAGAGCGATGGAGAGCACTTCCCGCCCGAGGGAAAGCTGCGCGTGTATCGCAGCCGCAGCGGCGGAAACGAGTGGGAGGCGCTCACCAAAGGCCTGCCGCAAAGTGACTGCTACGTTAACGTGCTGCGCGATGCCATGGCCGTGGATTCGATGGATTCCTGCGGCGTCTACTTCGGCACAACCGGAGGCCAGGTCTACGCCTCGCCCGATGCCGGCGACAATTGGGCGCCGATCGTTCGTGACCTTCCGGCCGTGCTCTCCGTCGAGGTCCAGACGCTGCGATGAGTATTCGCGTGGTGCTCCCTGCGCACTTGCGCAGCCTGGCGCGCGTGAACGGTGAGGTAGAGCTAGACGTCCAGGGCCCTGCCACGCAACGCTCGGTCCTGGACGCGTTGGAGGCTCTATATCCGGCGCTTTGCGGCACCCTTCGCGACCACGTCACCCAACAGAGGCGGCCATTCGTCAGATTCTTCGCCTGCCAGCAAGACCTGTCGCATGAATCGCCGGACGCCCCTCTACCGCAAGAGGTGGCATCCGGGGCAGAGCCATTTCTAGTGGTAGGCGCCATTGCCGGCGGCTCGATAGATTCGAACGGAGGGAACATGCAATCCATTTCAAAGACAGGCCTCTGGGCCGGACGCATTCTTAGCACGCTTGCAATCCTGTTCCTCACTGTGGACGGCGCTATGAAAGTGGCCAAGGCGCGCGTCTCAGTGGAAGGCACCGTCGAGCTCGGCTACCCCGAGAGCGTGGTCTTTGGCATCGGCGTAGTGCTGCTTGCTTCCACGCTTCTCTACTTGATTCCTCGAACGTCTGTTTTAGGCGCGATCCTGCTGACCGGCTATCTGGGCGGCGCTGTGGCGACCCACGTTCGCGTCGGCGCTCCGCTGTTCAGCCACGTCCTTTTCCCAGTCTATGTGGGACTGATGGTTTGGGCGGGGCTTGTTCTGCGCGATAGCCGGCTGCGTGCTCTTATTTCACCCAACAACTAGCAACGGAGAAATTCATGAAATCATTTACAAGCTGTTTCTATTTTGACGGAAACTGCCGCGAGGCGATGACGTTCTACGGGAAATGTCTGGGGGCCGAACTTCACCTCCAGACGTTCGCCCAGGTGCCCGGCTACAGCGCGCCCCTTGCGGAAGTAGACCGCATCGTCCATGCCAGACTAACGCGGGGAGCGGAGCCGATCCTGATGGCCTCCGACACAATGCCGGGAATGCCCTTGCAGCAAGGCAACAATTTCGCGGTGAGCATTGAATGCGAGAGTAACGAGGAAGTGGACAAGCTGTTTGCCGCGCTTGGCGAAAACGGAAAAGTGGGCATGCCCGTGCAGGATATGTTTTGGGGCGCCCGATTCGGCACGCTTACCGATCAATTCGGCATCCGGTGGATGTTCAATTTCCAACACACGCCATTACACATGGGCTAATGCGCCATCCGGGGCTGGCTCATGAAGCAGTCGACATCCCAAAAGCCAGCCCTGGGCAAGTGGTGTGGTAATTTTGCACTGATGCGTCCCCTGAACCTTCTTGTTATCACACCCCCCAATGCCAAGCACCTCTCGGTGCTGGAAAAACTGCCCGATTCCACTACGATCACCGCGGGGCGCTACGCTGATGCCTTCGAATCGGCCGCCCCTGAGGCTGACATCATTCTCAACGGCTTGGGCAACGGCGACACGCTCAAGCAAATCTGGAGCTCAGCGCGCAAAGTCCAGTGGGTCCACTCCCTCTCGGCCGGCGTCGAGAACACGCTCTTCCCAGAACTAATCGCGAGTCCCGTGCCCATCACCAACGCGCGCGGTGTCTTCAAGCGCTCCCTCGGTGAATTCGCCATTTCCGCCATGCTCTTCTTCGCCAAAGACCTGCGCCGCATGATCCGCAGTCAGGAAGCCGCCGTCTGGGACCAATTCGATGTGGAGGAGATCCACGGCCGCACGCTGGGCATTGTCGGTTACGGCGAAATCGGCCGAGCTACCGCCGAGCGCGCCCACGCACTGGGCATGAAAATCGTAGCCCTCCGCCGGCGTCCTGCGCTCTCTGCCGCGGATCCCATCGTGGACAAGTTCTACTCCATCGAAGACCGCGCCGCCATGATGGCCGTCTGCGATTACGTGTTGGCTGCCGCTCCGCTCACTGACGAAACGCGCGGCCTAATCGGCGAGAAGGAATTCGCCGCCATGAAGTCCAACGCGGTCGTCATCAACGTTGGCCGCGGTCCGGTGATTTCGGAAGCGGCCCTGGTCAAAGCGCTGCAGGAAAAGCGCATCAAGGGCGCCGGCCTGGATGTTTTCGATAAGGAACCGCTGCCCCAGGACCATCCGTATTGGAAACTGGACAACGTGCTTCTCTCTCCGCACTGTGCAGACCATACTGCCACCTGGATGGAAGAAGCCATGGAGTTCTTCATCGCCAACTTCGAGCGCTTCGTAAAGGGCGAGCCGCTGGAAAACGTGGTCGACAAACACGCAGGCTACTAAACAAGCATGGTGACCGCCAACGACATCCGCGAAGCCGCGGCGCGAATTCAACCGATAGCCCAGCGTACGCCGGTGCTGACTTCGCGCCTGGTGGACGCAGCCGCTAACCTGAGCTGTCATTTCAAGTGCGAAAACTTCCAGCGCGGCGGCGCGTTCAAAATCCGCGGAGCCGCCAATTTCCTGTTCTCTATTCCAGCCGCGGAAATCCAGCGCGGCGTCGTCGCATTCTCCTCCGGCAACCACGCGCAAGCGGTCGCCATCGCCGCGGCATATAAGAACACTGCCGCCACCATAGTAATGCCTACGGACGCACCGCAAGCTAAGCTGGAAGCCACCAAGGCCTACGGCGCCACGGTCATCCAGTTCAACCGCTTCACTGAAGACCGCGAAGCTATTGGCAGGCGCATTGCCGCAGAAACCGGGGCAACCCTGGTCCCGCCGTTCGATCATGAGTGGATCATCGCCGGCCAGGGAACGGCAGCACTCGAGCTGCTGGAAGAAACGCCGGACCTGGATGCCTTGGTGGTCCCACTGGGAGGCGGCGGTCTGCTCTCCGGATCGGCCCTCATCGCCAAAGCAATCAACGCCGGCATTCGTGTTTTCGGCGTAGAGCCCGAATCCGGCAATGACTATTACCTCTCGCGGAAAGCCGGCGAGCGCGTCGGCATCCCGCAACCCGACACCATCGCCGATGGATTACGCTGTACAAAGCCAGGCGTGCTGACGTTCCCGATCATCGAGAGTCAGGTGGAGGAGATCCTCCTGGTGAGCGACCAGGAGATTCTGGCGGCGATGGATCTGCTGCGCACGCGCATGAAGATCGTGGTCGAGCCCAGCGGCGCAGTCGGCGCGGCCGCCTGCCTGTTCCATAAGCTCCCGGCCGACATCCGTTCCGTGGGAATCATTCTGTCCGGCGGCAATCTCTAAGAAACGATCTGCCGCTGGACGCGGGCGGTTTGGGGCGATTACGAAACGCAGCGAATCCCATTTTCGGGCAGTTGGACTGGGGTTGGTTCTTTGGTTTTGTTTGGGGGAAAACCATTTGGCCGGGATAAATGGGATGAATGGGATAAAGAATAAATGGGGTTTGCTTCGTTTGCCATTGG
>JBBRNO010000254.1:0-4444 GCA_038230275.1 Bryobacterales bacterium | reverse complement strand
GGTCCGCCAGGGAGTCACGTCCATGATTTTTGGAGAAGGCGGATCCGTGGCGCCGCAAAAGCCAGGCGCGGGCGATTGGACCGACTTCAAAGGTTACTTCGCCAAGGTGTTGCAGAAGGGCGTCTCCACCAACATTGGGACCTACGTGGGTTCCAGTGAGATCTGGACTTATGTTCGCGGTCCGAAAGCCGGTCCGCCGACTCCAGCGGAATTACTGGAAATGCAGCGCCTGGTGCGAGAGGCGATGGAGCAGGGCGCGCTCGGCGTAGCCAGTTCACTGAGCGGCCCGCCAGGGGCGTGGATCGATACCGCAACGCTGGTCGCGATGTGCAAGGCGGCCGCGCCCTACGGCGGCATCTATTCCACCCATATGCGCACGGAAGGCCACGGCGTGTTTGAATCCGTCGCTGAGGCGATTGAAATCGGCCGGCAGTCCGGCGTACCGGTGGACATCATTCACATCAAACTAGCGGATCACGAATTGTGGGGCAAAATGCCGGAGTTGATTGCCACCATCCAGCAGGCGCGTGCCAAGGGACAGTTAGTGGAAGCGAATGTCTATCCTTATCGCGCCGGCCAAAATGACCTTTCCAGCATCATCCCGCCCTGGGCTCATGAAGGTGGCGTGGATGCGCTGTTAGCTCGATTGAAAGACCCTGCATTGCGGCCTCGTTTAGAGAGCGAAATCGAACACGGAATTCCTGGAACGAACTGGTACAACCACTACACGGCGACGGGAGCATGGGAAGGAATGCTGTTGGTTTCGCTGTCGAATCCCGAGTATAAGAAGTACCAGGGCAAGCGGATGAACGAAGTGATTCGGCTGATGGGCGGGAAGCCGATCGACGTACTGTTTGGACTGTTGCAGGCCAACCGCGGTTCCATCCCCACTATCTTTTTTCATCACAACGAAGAGGACATGCGTTACGCGATGAAGCAACCGTTCGTGTCCATTGGTTCGGACGGTAGCGCGGTGGCCATCACCGGACCGTTGAGCGCCGGCCACCCGCATCCACGCTGGTATGGGACGTTTCCGCGCGTGCTGGGACGCTACGTCCGCGACGAGAAAGTCATCACCATGGAAGAGGCTATCCGCAAGATGACTTCGGCCAATGCGGCAAAGATTCATATCTATGACCGCGGCCTGCTGCGGCCCGGCATGTGGGCGGACGTTACGGTGTTCAATCCGGCGACCATCATTGACAAGGCAACGTATGAAGCGCCGCATCAGTACGCCGAAGGGATCGAGCATGTTTTCGTAAACGGCAAGCTGGTGCTTTCCGGCGGCAAGCATTTGGGCACCCGTCCGGGCATGATTCTGATGGGCCCGGGAACAACACCGCCGCGTCCTGAGCGGGCAGCCGCTGAGTTCATTCTCCGATTGGGCGGCGGCCTGCGCCTAGACCATCGTGGTCCGTTCCTGCGTGAATTGGCGGCATTGCCCAAAGGGGACTTCCGCATCTTCGCCGTGGATATGGTTGGCACCACCATGGACCCGCTGGATATGAAGTACCTGGGCGATTTACAGGACCTGGAAGAGTTGCTGCTACCCGGCACCATCTTCAACCCAGGGGCCGGCAGCCGCCTGGATGCGAACGAGGGCTTCGCGGGTCTGGCGAAGCTGCACAAATTGAAGAAGCTCTATTTCAGTTTGCACTTTCTGGAATCCATCAACGTGCAAGATAAGGGACTGGTCTTTCTCAAGGATCTGACGCAGATCGAGGAGATGCGGCTGACCATGACGCGTATCAAGGGGCCGTCCCTTGCGCCGTTCATCAATCTGCGCGACCTGGATCTGAACGACACGCCACTCACGGACGACGGCATGCAGGCACTAGCCGGAATGAAGCATCTGGCGCGGTTGTCCGTACGCGATACGTTCGTGGGCGATGACGGGGTAAAGCAGATTGCCGGTTTAACGGAATTGGTCTCGCTGGATCTTTCGGGAACGAAGGTGACCGACGCCGGCTTGAGCCAATTGAAAGGCTTAAAGAAACTGCAGAAGCTGACGCTGCTGGGCACCAAGGTGACCGATGAAGGCCTCTCTGTGTTGTCCGGCATGCCCGATCTACAGGAACTGAACCTGTATCGCACCGAGACCACCAACTCGGGACTATCGAAGTTGCAAGGTTTGAAGAAATTGTCGGCGTTGGACGTTCGCTATACCGGCGTGAGCCGGGGCGGAATTGAAGCGTTTCGAGCCGCCGTGCCGGAGTGCCAGATTGAGTTCCAGGATTCCGCCGCGCAGGCAGCCGACGCGGCGCTTCGAAAGAGCAAGCCCAAGACGAGGGATGCCGCAGGCGCCGCAGCCTGGGTTTTGAGTATGGGTGGCAAAGTGGTTGGCGGTACGGAAGTGGTGCTGGCGCGAACATCGGTGACCGATGCTCAGCTTGAGTTTCTGGCGCTGCTGCCTTCGCTGGAAAAGTTGGACTTGCAAGCCACCGATCTTGGTCAGGCGGGCTTGGCCGCGGTGGCGAAACTGACCAACCTGAAGGAACTGAATCTCAGCAACACCACAATCTCCGATCAAGCGCTGGCGGACCTGCAGAAGCTCACCGGATTGCAAGTCCTGCTGCTAAACAATGTACCCGTGCAGGGATTGCAACTGGGTGGCTTTCCGAATCTGCGGCATGTTGGCCTGGCTGGTTCCCGGCTGAACGACGCCGGCCTTGCAAAGCTCTCCGCTTGCACGAAACTGGAAGCGTTGGAGGCAAGCTACACCGACGTCAGCAGCAGCGGCCTTAGCGCGCTGAAGAGCATTCCCGGATTGCGAAAACTGGACCTCACGTCGACCGATATCGATGACGCGGGCATGGAAAATCTGAAGCCGCTGACGTCTCTGAAAGAACTGCTGCTTAGCTACACGCGCATTACCGACAAGGGACTGGATTCGCTGTTGCCGATGACCGGGCTGGAACGGCTGGAAGTAGCCCGGACCCGGGTGACCGACGAAGGGCTGAAGCCGCTGGCGAAGTTGGCGGGGCTTAAGTCTCTAAACCTCGATTACACGAAAGTCTCGGAGAAAGGCTTGGCCGGCCTGACCGCCACACTCACCTGGCTGCGCCTGGATAGCGCCACCATTTCCGACGCGTCCATTGATACGCTTCGCGCTCAGGGGCAGCTTCGCTATCTGAATCTGTATCACACGCTAGTGACGGAAAAAGGATTCCAAACGTTGAAAGCCGCATTGCCAAAGTGCGAGATCGTATTCGATCGCGACTCTGCGCAACCCACGCGGAGAGGGAGCTGACATGCCGCTTCACCTGATTGCCGCATTTGCAGCACTGACCCTGATTACGGATCAGAACTCCATCAGAGACAAGCAGGGCAACGTCACCGCAGTGACGCTTAGCTCTTCCTGGATCACAGATTCGGATCTGCCGTCGTTGAAGCAAGTGCCCAGGCTCAATACGCTGGACCTTTCGCATACAAGAATCACTGATCGCGGTTTCGCGCAGTTGAAAGACCTGAAGAACATCACTGACCTGAACCTGTACTACGCCGAACTGATCGGCGACGGTGCGCTGGCCGCGATGCGAGGTTGGACGCATCTGCGGTCGCTGAACCTGCGAGGGACCAAAGTGACCGATGCGGGCCTGGCCCATCTGGCGGGAATGACCACGCTGGAAAGCATCGACGTGGGTTATTCTTTATTCACCGATAACGGCTTCGACGCGTTGACGGCGATTCCGAACCTGAAGAGTATTGCCGTGGGCGGAAACAAGCTGACCGACGTTGGACTCACCGCCGTGCGCCGCATGCCAAACCTGGTGGCGCTGGATCTGAGCGGAAGCCAGCAGACCGATTCGGGGATGTGGGCCGCCATCATTACCGACCGCGGTCTGGAGTCGATTGCAACGCTCCGCAAGCTGCAGTCGCTCAATCTTCATAACTCAAAAATCACCGACACTGGCATGCCAACCCTGGCCCCGCTGACGGAACTGCGGACTCTCGATCTGGGCCGGACGTCCATCTCCGCCAAAGGACTCCCGGTGTTGAAGAGTTTCGATAAGCTGGAGAAATTGACGCTCTGGAAGGCGGCCAAGATCGACGACAGCGCAGTGGAGACACTGGGTGCCATGCAGAGTCTGCGCTGGCTCGACTTAAAAGACACCAAGGTCACTGAAGCCGGCGTGGAGCGGTTGCGCGCCGCCCTGCCTAAGTGCGAAATAGTCCGCTAAGTTCGCGCGACGCGCTGGGGAAGCTGGTGAGTTTCGCATCCATCGCCCGGTTGGCAACGGCAAGATAGAGATCCGCTGTGGTACCCGTAGTTCGCGTATGAAGGCCCGTTTGCAGTCCGCCTGCGTGGCCGGCAACAATCAGCGATAGGCCATTGTTCTTATGATCGTTTGCCTCGGCATGTTCATGCACGAAGACCAGCGACGTGTGGTCTAGCAGGTTGCCTTCGCCTTCGGGCGTGGTCTTCATGCGGCCCAGCAGCCAG
>JBBRNO010000253.1:0-4489 GCA_038230275.1 Bryobacterales bacterium | reverse complement strand
TTGATCATTAAGTAGGTTCCGCGCAAAATCACATCCACTGGTCTTTGACTTTCGGCCTGTAATCCTCCACTTGTGGCATCTTCACCACCCGGCACATTTCAAACAGCCTCGACCGCGAGCGTTCCCCAATCCTTTCGGTAAGCGTGGGGGCAGAGTTAATTCCAGGTTTCCGGTTCACATCGTAAGAAATGAGACTCTGACCAAACTCCGGGTCGGCAAGGTTCGTGGTCACGATCGTTCCCTTTTTGTAATTACAGCGATGAGTGATGATCGCATTCACGGCGTCTTCGGCCCATTCAATCGCGCGGTTGGCCCCGATGTCATCCAGCAGAAGAACGTCGCAGTCCATGGCGGTCTGATACGCTTCGCGGCTGCTGGCGCCGGAGGTTGGATTGTAGCTGGCGACAATTTGCCCGAGCAGGGTCTGGTAATTGCAAAATACCCCAGGCATACCCTTCCTCAGGATCGCCTTCAATGCCGCCACGGCCAAGTGGGTTTTTCCTACGCCGTTCGGACCCGAGAGGATGATCCCCGGTTTCGGAGTGGCCGGGTAACGCTCGGCCCACTTCTTCACGTCATTCAGCACCATTTTCAATAAGTTATTCGCGGTCGGATTATCGGCGGGTATTTTGAAGGTGTCGAAATCCACGCGAGCGTAAGTGGGTGGGATGTTGGCCTTCGCCACATATTCTGAAGTCCGGTCCCTGTTCTGCTTGCAGCTGCACCGCGCCGCTCCAGATCTTCCATCCTCACGCTTCTGGAAGACCCATCCGTAATCTTCGCAAAGGAGGCACTTGACCGGCTTCTCTTCCTCTTTCCCGAACTTGAATGGGCCGCGATCCGCTCCATCGTAGACTGTTGACATTGTTGCTTGGATCTCCTCACCACTCCGCGATTCGATTATCACACCAACGAGGCGATCACAGGCATTGTCGGCGCATCTGCGGTGCACTGTTAGCCGAACACCTTGTCAATGACGCTACCGCCGAAATCCGTCAGCTTTTCGTGCCGGCCGTTGTGCAAATACCACAGCTGGTTTTGATCCAGGCCCAGCGCATGCAAAATCGTCGCATGAAAGTCCCGCATGGGATGACCGTTGACCGCGCGCAGTCCCATCTCATCCGTCTCGCCAATCGTCTGTCCGCCCTTCACTCCCCCGCCCGCAAACCACATCGTAAAGCCATGCGGATTGTGATCCCGTCCATTGCCGCTTTGGGACATTGGCAGGCGGCCAAATTCGCTGCCCCAAACCACCAGCGTGGAATCCAGCAGGCCGCGTTGCTTCAAGTCTTTCAATAGCGCGGCGACAGGCTGGTCCGTCAAGCCGCACATCTTCTCGTGATTGGCAACCAGGTCTTTATGCGCGTCCCACTGAATGCTCACCGGGCCGCCGCCGGAATACAACTGCACGAAGCGCACTCCGCGCTCCACCATGCGGCGCGCCAGCAGACACCGTGTTCCGAAGTCCGCGGTGTGTTTCTGGTCCAGCCCGTACATCTTCCGGGTGGCCTCGGATTCCTTGGTCAGGTCGACTGCCTCCGGCGCGTGGCTCTGCATGCGAAACGCCAATTCATAAGAACTGATTCGCGCCGCCATCTCGGTGTCGTTCTCCTGCGTGTCCAGTTCGTTCATCTTCTGCAGTAGATCCAGCGTGGCCCGCTGGCGCTTCGCGGTCATGCCCTCAGGCGGTTTCAAATTCAGAATCGGATTGGAACCGCTGCGCAGAAGCGTCCCCTGATAGACGGCGGGCAGGAAGGCCGAGCCCCAACAAGGTGTTCCCCCTTCAGGAGTGCCTTCCGGTTGCGGCATGACAACGTAAGCCGGCAGATTCTCACTTGCGCTGCCAAGTCCATACGTTACCCAGGACCCCATGCTGGGATATCCCATCAGAATCCGGCCGGTATGCACCTGATACATCGCCGGCGCATGAACCACGCTTTCGGTATAGAAGTTCCGCACGAAGCAGATATCGTCGACGCACTGCGCGACATTGGGAAAGAGCGCCGAAACATCCATGCCGGATTGCCCGTGTTTCTTGAATTCCCAGGGCGAAGAAAGCAGCGGATCGTCGCCTTTCGTAAACTGGCTTTCGATGCGGCCGTAACTGTCGGGCAACTTCTGGCCCTGAAATTTCTTGAGCATTGGCTTCGGATCGAAAGTATCCACGTGGCTGGGCGCGCCCACCATGAAGAGAAAGATGACCGATTTCGCCTTCGCTTCAAAGTGGGGCTTCTTGGGTGCCAGCGGATTGATACGCTCCGCCGCAGCCGCCTCGCGCGCGAGCATATGTTGCAGTGCCAGCGCGCCGAAGCCGTGTGCGGCACCGCGCAGCACATCGCGCCGGGTGCGCACCGGACGGAAATGCTCAGGGAATATAGATGAACTCATTGCGATTTAGAAGAGCCAGACAGAAGTCCGGCATCGATCCATCTCCGGCGAAAAATTCATTCGCCATTTTGATCTCGTTCTCCGCGGGCAAGCGCGCCAGCGTCAGCTTATAGGCAAGCCGCAGCTGGCAGGCGCGGTCCGCGCCGCATTCGGTCTTGAGCCGCGCAGCAAGAGCCTCGGATTGCTGGTGCATGAACTCGCTGTTCATCAGTGTCAACGCTTGCAACGCGTGCGTGCTGGTTGGCCGCACCGGGCACGATGTCATGGTATCGGGCTGATCGAAGTTCATCAGCAGCGGCAGTCGAACGGTACGCTTATTCAGAAGATACAAGCTGCGGCGATTATGCTCATTCTCATCAGGCAGCAGAGGCCACAAATTGTCGGGTTCCGCCTCGCTAAAAATCAGCTCGTAGATTTCCTTGTCGATGGGAACTTTCACCGGCACGCCGCCCATGCGAAGATTCAGCTTCCCAGTAGCTGCCAGCACGCCATCGCGGATGGCCTCGCCTTCCAGCCGCCTTCGGTTCGCGCGCCAATAGAGCGTGTTGTCCGGATCGATTTTCGATTTCTCCAAGTCGTCGGAAGCAGATTGCATGTAAGCGCTGGAAAGCACGATCATGCGGTCAATCGCCTTGACACTCCAGTTGTTCGTCATGAATTCAGCCGCCAGCCAATCCAGCAGCTTCGGATTGGTGGGGCGTTCGCCGAGTCTTCCAAAATCATTCGGTGTGCGTACCAGTCCGGTGCCCATGCGGAATTGCCAGATGCGGTTCACCATCACACGAGCGGTGAGCGGGTGATCTTCGGAAGCAAGCCAGTTCGCCAGGGCCGAGCGCCGGCTGCACGCGTCTCTAGTGACGCCGCCGTTGTTTACAGAGAGCACCGAAGGCAGGCCAGGTTCAACGGGAGCGAGCTTTTGATGGGCGTCGCCGATCTTCAAGATGTACGCTTGCGGGGCTTGCGCCGCATTCTGGACGGCGTATGCGGTGGGCAGCGGCTCCGGTTCCGACAGTTCGATTTCATGCAGCCGCTTGCGCAGCGCGGTACGGCGTTCGCGATCGGGTGTCGATAACACCGCCAGCACTTCGTCCCATGAGGAACCGATCTGCGCCGTGGCATCCTTGGCAAGCCGCACTTGTTCTTCCGTGCGCTTTTCTTTCGGTGCCTGCAGAGCCTCACGAAGCCTCGGCTCCAGCTGCGCCGTCTTCTCCGCCTTGATCTTTTCCCGATAAGGCTTTTCGATCTCGGCAATCTGGTCGTTGATCGGCTTCAAGCGCGCTTCATAAGCCTTTACATCTTGGACGTGCCGCTCGCGCTCTTCACTGGAAGACAGGTCCACATCTTTGCCTTCGGTTGACGCAAAGACGGCTTGCATACGGTAATAATCCGCCTGCAGGATAGGATCGAATTTGTGGTTGTGACACTTGGCGCAGCCGATGGTCATGCCCAGAAACACCGATCCAATGGCTCCGGACATTTCGCTTAGCACTTCCTGCCGGTTCGCTTCTTCGTCCTGATTGCCGCCCACCAAATGGATGGGCCCGGCGCGATGAAAACCGGTTGCAATCAGCGCATCGTTGCTTCGCGGGTAGAGTTCATCGCCGGCAATCTGCTCCTTCACGAACAAGCTGTAGGGCTTATCCTGATTGAAAGTGCTGACCACATAGTCTCTGTAACGCCAGGCGTGCGGCCGTTCCAGGTCAAGCTCGTACCCGTTGGTGTCTGCGTAGCGGACAATGTCCAGCCAGCGCTGCGCCCAGCGTTCGCCGTAGTGCGGGGATCGCAACAGGCGGTTGACCACCTTCGCGTAAGCATCGGGAGAGCGGTCGGCCAGGAACTGGTCGATTTCAGCCGGGGTGGGCGGCAGGCCGGTAAGATCAAGCGTCGCCCTGCGCAGCAGCTGCTCTTTGCCCAGCGCAGCGGACGGTTTCAGATTCTTCGCGCTGATCGCCTCCAGCAGAAACGCGTCGATGGGTGTTCGGACCCACGCATCTTTGCTAGCTGGAACCGGATGGCGGACAGGCTTTTGAAATGCCCACCAGTTGCGCCGGTTTCCAATGAAAGCCTCTTCCTTGGAATCCACTTTGGGGTCTGGCCACGC
>JBBRNO010000252.1:0-4520 GCA_038230275.1 Bryobacterales bacterium | reverse complement strand
TTCGAAGTCTCCAACACCCTAGGCTGCGGCTTCCTAGAAAAAGTCTACGAACGAGGCCTCCTCCACGAACTGAAACTAAGAGGCCTAACCGCAGAATCCCAAACCGCATTCCCAGTAATTTACAAAGGCCAAAACCTAGGCGAATACCACGCCGACATCCTCGTAGAAAACACCATCCTCGTAGAGCTGAAATGCACAGACCGCTTGGCAGGCGAACACATAGCCCAATGCAGGAACTACCTGACAGCAGCTGGCAAAGACCTCTGCTTACTCATCAATTTCCAAAGACCAATTCTCGACTGGAAACGCATCTCCTCCCCCCCAGTTCAAAAATCGTAAAACTCAATTTCCCGCCGAAACAATAACTTAACAAAAATTCCCAAACATCCCAGCAAACCCCAAAGCTACCGTCATCGCAGGAGGCAACACCCATGTCATCACGCGATAAACGACGCATCGCTCGCACCAACGGAGCCAAATCCACCGGATCCAAGCCCCCCGAAGGTCTGCAAAAGTCCGCCCAAAACGCACTCCGTCATGGACTAACCGCAAAATCCCTCGTCCTAGGCAACGAATCCCAAACCAAATTCGACGAATTAATGGAAGCATTTATCCGGAAATTCCAACCGCAAGACGAAGTCGAACTGGAACTCGTCACTGAGATGGTAGCCGCCCGCTGGCGCCTCCGCCGTGTCTGGCTCATCCAAACCGCCGCCATCGACCTGCAAATGGACCGCATGGCCCCCGAAATCGAGCGACAATTCAAAGTCATCACCCACCCAACCCAACTAAGTCTAGCCGTCACCACCATGGCCAACGAAGAAAAGTCGCTTCAATTACTACTCCGTTACGAAACCACCTATAGCCGGGCCTTCGGCCGTGCCTTGAAAACCCTCGAAAAACTGCAAAAAACCCGCCCGGAATCAGCAACAACCGAAGAATTGCGAAACGAACCCAAACCACAGACCCCACCTGATCCAACCGAACCGCGAGCGTTAGCGAGCGGCAACGAAATCTGCGAAACTACCCCTCCACTCCAAATTCACCCCGAAAACGGACCTCTCAGCCACCCGGAATCGGCGGAATGAGCCCGTAGCCTGCTAGTACTAGCCCCCGTAAAGAGTACTTATGGTTGATGAAGTTTCGTTGAGATGGGTTTATAATCGAACATCCCCCAACGTCTGCGGGCAGCATAGTTTGTTACAGATCGCACGTTGCGTTGGGAAAGCGGGACCGGGCCGCTAAGAGGTTACTTACTTGAATCGTTATCTATGGTCTTCATTGATACTGCTCGGTTTCGCCGCGAATGCCGCTGCCACCCCGGGCCTTGGTTTTTTCAAGAACTACTTCGTCAAGGGTGACTATATCGCCGCCGGTGTCGGTGTTCGCGGCGTCGGCTCGGGCACCATCAGCATCTCCGGCGTGGGATTGCCCGCCGATGCGGACGTTGTCGCTGCTTACCTTTATTGGGAAACGCTCGTCGATGCCAACACCAGTGGGGCCGCCGCCACCTTCCGTGGAAAGCAGATTACCGGCACCCCCATCGCCAATGTCACCGTTCCGCGATGGGCCGGATTTACCCAGGCCGTTGTCTACCGCGCGGATGTTTTTACCTACCTCACCTTTGACTCGAACACCTTCAAAGCTACTCCGGTTGGCGACTATGCGGTCACCTTTCCCGATAGCCATGTGCTCACCACCGCCCCCTCCACCGAAGGCGCCACACTGGTTCTGGTTTACAGATCTCTCAATCCCAGCGCTGCTTATCGTTCAGTAGTGATTTACGATGGCGGTCAAACCTTGGCCCGCAGCGGCGACAATTTGTACGTCGATCTCCGCGGCTTCTACCAGGCCGCCTCCACCAACCCCCAGGCGAAGATCACTCCCATCGTCGGCGATGGCCAGCTAGCGGACGCTAGTACCAACAACGACCAGTTCCTGTTCAATGGCGCGCTCCTCGGCAACGATGTATTTAAAGGCACTCTCGGCAGTTACTGGGACAGTCCAACATTCGATGTCGGCTACCTGGTTTCTCCGAACGCCGCCCAAGTGAACGTGACATCCCCATTTGTGAGCGATGCCATCACTTTTGCCGCTTTGGTGTTCAGCAGCACCGTGCAGGACACCGACGGCGACGGACTTCTCGACGTTTGGGAGACCACCGGCTTTACCGATATGGATGGCACGTTCATCAACTTACCCGCCATGGGGGCCAATCCAAATGTGCGCGATCTGTTCCTGGAAATCGATTGGATGGATGCCGCCGATCACTCCCACAAGCCCAAGCAGGCCGCGTTAAACAGTGTGATTGCCGCCTTTGCCGGTGCCCCTGGCGGTGGCATCAACCTGCACGTCGACCTCAGTAACTCAATTCCAGAGCCGGTCACTTCCCCCCCGTCCAGCGCCTGGAAATTTAAGACGAACGGCTTTGGCTTTTATAAGGATGGAATTCCCAACGGAACAGCGAATTTCTCCTATAGCCGCCGCCACATCTTTCACTATTCGCTCTGGGCCCACCAGCGGCCCAATAAATTGGACGGCACCGCAAATTCCGCCTCCGGAGTGGCCGACCTTCCCGGCAGCGACAGTATGATTACCCTTGGGCTCTGGCGCCATGACAATCCGGGTGACGACCGCGTCGGAACCGTGGAAGAGCAGACGGGCACGCTGCTGCACGAACTTGGTCATAATCTCAACCTTCGTCACGGCGGGGGAGATAATAGCAATTGCAAACCCAATTACCAGAGCATCATGAACTACTTCTTTCAGACTCACGGCTTGCAGACGGCAAACGGCGGGATCGTTTTCGATTACTCGCGTCAGGTGTTGCCCGTGATCGATGAATCGAATCTGCTGGAATCGGCCGGTTTGGGAGTTATGCCGTTCAAGACCCGATTCTACGCACCCTCAGCCCTTGGGAGTTTGCGGCGATGTGACGGAACTGACGGTACAGCGCTGATGGCCCGCGTCGACAGCACGAATGCCAGTGGCGTTATCGATTGGAACAACAACCTCATTACCGATGCGTCTCCGATTGTCGCCGACCTGAACTATAACGGGACGACGGACTTCCCCTACTTCGGCTTCAATGACTGGCCAACAGTGGAACTCCGCCAGGTGAGCGGGGGCTTCGCCTATTCCGAGGGTGAGATTGCCAATGGAGAAATCGCCAATGGCGAGATTGCCAATGGAGAAATCGCCAACGGGGAAATTGCCAACGGCGAGATCGCAAACGGCGAGTACAACTATGAGAGTGCGGCCAGCACAAATCCGCCTGCGCCCACCAATCTTTCCGCCCGAGTCTCAGGCAGCACGGTACGGCTCGCCTGGAACCCGGTTCGCATCGCCATTGTCCGGCAGTATCAGGTATTCCGCTACACCTCCGGTCAGACGGAGAGCGCCGCGGTTTCCGTCCTCACGCCGAAAGGCAATCCGGCCCTCGCATCCTACACGGATCCGTCGGCCCCCACCGGCACAACTTATTTTTACTTCGTCCGCACCGTGGACGAATTCGGAAATCCCAGCATCGGCAAGAGTAATACCGTCCAGGTGATTAGATAATGATGATTAATTTAAAATTCAACCTATTTGCATTCGGCGTGCTCGCCGCCTCCTGTCTGAACGGCGCCAGTATCACCAATGGTGGATTCGAATCCGGCTTGACCGGCTGGACGGTCAGCGGAAATGTGTTCCCTTCCGCCAACCCCACCACCGGACTGGTAAACGTACTAGGCGCGGCGGACTGGACGGGATTTTCACCTCAGGAAGGGAACTTCTACGCCGAATTGTCAAACTCTCCCGCCGTGAACGATCCGCCCATTCAGGATTTCTCGCTGCTTTCCACGGGCCCCTACTTTGTGACGCCAGGCTCCAATGGCAACATCGGTTTCGTATACAACCTTTTGACCAATGAATTCGATACCGGGCTCGATTACGCCGAATTCCGCATCAATGGCCTGCTGGTTCAGAAGTATCTGGTCTCGGATATATCGCAGGCCGGCGGCTGCATCGGCACCACACCTCCGGATGCATCCGCTGTCTGTGTGCAGTCCGGGTGGATCAATCAGTCATTTTCACTGACGCCCTATGAGGGTCAAAACGTGACTTTCTCATTCGGCATCTACGATGCATTCAGTCAGGACCCGCAGCTGACCCAGGACAACCAGTTCGATTCCGTGCTGCTGCTCGATTCCATCACCGCTTCCGGCCTCGCGGACCCCCAAGCCCCGCAAGTGCCCGAGCCTGCCACCCTGCTGCTAACCGCCGCAGGCATCGCGGCGGTAATTCTGCGCAACCGGAACACGGCGTCTAAATCAACCCTCTAGTGTACTGTTTGCTCACGCGCGCGGCTGTGTCTCGAACTCGTTATTGCAACAGTAGTTTCCGAGCCGCGACCGTGAGAAGGTGTGAAAAAATCGAGAATGGCCACTTAAAACATGTTCACTCTAAAATGTTTTAGGCGATAATCGGTTTATGGAACCTGAAGCACAAGGGATCTTAGTGGAAATCCCAGAGCAACC
>JBBRNO010000251.1:0-4683 GCA_038230275.1 Bryobacterales bacterium | reverse complement strand
CGGGATGAGCTGGATCACCTGCCTGTCCATCGTGGCGGACTGTTGAATTTTCTGGAAGTGGTGCCGGGCACCACGGTGACCCCAGCCACGCGCGGCGAATCCGGCCAGTTTACCGCCAACGGACAGCGGCCCAATACGCATTACTTTACAGTGGATGGTGTAAGCGCGAACACGGGCGTCAGCGGCGGCGGTTCCCCCGCGCAATCCACCGGAGGCGCGCTGCCCGGCATGAGCGCAATTGGAAGCATGCACAGCCTGATCTCCGTGGAGGCGATGCAGGAAGTAAGGGTTCTTACGTCCACCACGGTATCGGAGATGGGAAGGATGCCGGGTGCGCAGGTGTCTATCGGGAGCCGCTCCGGATCGAACGATTTTCACGGATCGCTGGCGCACTATTTCCGTCACGAAGACCTGTCGGCGAACGACTGGTTCGCCAATGCGACAGGCGACGGCAGAGCGCCGCTGCGCATGAACAACTTTGCGGCCAGCCTGGGTGGGCCGGTGGTGCGCAACCGAACCTTCTTCTTTTTGGCCTACGAAGGAATGCAACTGCGGCAGCCTTCAGCCTGGAGCACAGCCGTACCGTCGGTGGATTTCCGGCTGGCGGCAGCGCCCTGGGTGCGGCCCGCGCTGAATGCGTTCCCGGTTCCGAATGGAGTCGATCTGGGCCGCGGACTGGCGCAATGGACCGGCAGGAACAACAGGCCTTCGGGACTAAACGTGGGCAGCGCCCGGCTGGACCAGGTGATCTTCTCCCGGCTGACCGCATTTGCACGCTACAATCAGGCGCCGTCAGAGAGCGAGTTCGGTAATGCGCAGATCAACCGCCTGGAACTCCAATCGAGGAGTGTCACGGTGGGATTGAACTGGCGGCCAACACCTGGTTCGGCATTGGATACGCGCTTCAACTTTTCAGACGCCAGCGCATTATCGTCGTGGCGGCAGGCAAATTCGGTGGATACGCCCTGCGCTCTGCAAACCGTGACGCTGCATTTCATCTCCTCCTCCAACGTCTGTGCGTCGCTGGTCAGATTCACCATCGCCGGCGTGGGGCAGTTAGCCTCGGGCCAGGAAGGCTACCGGCGCCAGGGTCAGTTCCAATACTTGCAGAGTGTGAGTTTCGAGGGCGGCAAACACTCCATTCGCGCCGGTGCCGACTTCCGGCGGCTTACCCCAAGCCGCCAGGATGCCGCCCCGGCGGTTAGCATTATCGCCGATACGCTGGAGGATCTGGCGGTGGGCCGGAATATTTCGTCGGCGGCTTCGCAAGCGCTCAGTAGCGCGGCGAAGACCGATGAGCTTTCGCTGTTTGCACAGGATACGTGGCGGATCTCTGCCAGCTTGACGGCGACGTTCGGACTCCGTTGGGAGTTGAGCCTGCCGCCATCGGCCAGCGAGTCTGCCTACTTTCTGGATCCAGGAGCAACGGTGGCGGTATTGCGGCGGCAGTCCATTTGGCCGTTGCGTTACGGCTACTTCGCGCCGCGTGCCGGTATCGCCTACCGGCCGGGGAACAGCCAGCGCACGGTGATCCGTGCCGGCATGGGAATCTATTACGATTCCAGCCTGAGCCTGGCCACCGATCTGTTGAACGGCGGGCCGTTCAATGTAACCGAGTTTTACAATTCCCGATATGCTCCGTTGGGCAAACTCTCACTGACCTTCGGTTTTCCATCGAACCTGCGCTTGCCGGAAGTGAAGCAATGGAATGTGGCGGTGGAACATGCGCTCTCCACTAGAGGCGTCTTGACGGTTAGCTACGCCGGGTCCAAAGGGATCGATCTGGTACGGCGGGAGATCGGCGGGCCGGGCACCACGGACAGGCTCTGGCTGGCGCTTTCCACGAATAACGGCTATTCGGCTTACCATGCGGTGCAGGTTCAATACAACCGCAGGCTGGCACGGAATCTGCAAGGCCGTGTCGCTTACGCCTGGTCCCATTCCACCGATAACGGATCGTCGGACTCCGCCTTGCAGTGGGTAGGGGAAGGTACACGCGGAGATGGCAATCGCGGTTCGTCCGATTTCGATGTCCGCCATTCGGTGAACGCCACGATGAGCTATGAGATTCCCCGAACGGCTGGCACTCCGGGCATTCTGCGTGGCTTCGCCATTGACGGCATGTTCCGCGGGCGCTCCGGGTTTCCGATCAACATTCTGAATTCCGAACAATTTCAAGGTGTGAGCTTTGCCAATGTTTTCCGGCCGAACGTGGTTGCAGGAGTGCCGCGGTGGATTAGTGACGGACAGACTCCGGCGGGACGGCGCATCAACCGCGAGGCCTTCCGGCCGGCGCGCGGGGCGGTGCAGGGCAATCTGGGACGCAACGCGCTAACTGGATTCGGATTGTCGCAGCTGGATCTATCGGTGCGGCGCGAGTTCTTCTTCGGTGAAACCCGATCTCTGCAATTCCGCATGGATGCGTTTAATGCGTTGAATCATCCGTATTTCGCCGATCCTGGAAAGTATTTGATCAGTCCGCTGTTTGGGCAGTCTACGTCGATGATGAATTTGATGCTGGGGACGGGAACGCCCGCTAGTGGATTGGCGCCGATCTTTCAGGCGGGTGGGGCGAGATCTTTGCAATTAGCGTTGCGGTTTCGGTTTTAGGGCGCGCAAGAGAGTGGAGGTTCAAGTGCTCTCATCGGCACCGATAAAAGCAATAAGTTGAAGAGACAAGGCGGCCTTCCGGGGTCGCCTTTCTCGTTGAGGATAGCGGAAATGGGGGCAAATCGGGGTCCAAGAGGGGATTTGGCGGTCCGCGCGTTGTAATATCACACGCTAGTCTAAGGAAGAGGCGTACATGGCGGACGTATTGCAGTGGCGAAAACGGAATGGGCTCACGCAGTTGAATGCCGCGTCCCTGCTTGGCGTCTCTCAGCCCTACTTGTCGCTTCTCGAAAAAGGTGCGCGGCCTTTGACGGCGGCGCTTCGTGATCGGATGAAGGTTACTCGTGGGAAGGTCGAGGGTGGAAGGTCGGATGACCGGTTCCGTGCCCAGTTGAGCGCGCTTGGGTATTCGGGATTTGCTCATGTTACCAAGTCGCGGCCCAAGCCGCGTGCTGCCGATTTCTTGATGACGGTTCTCTCCCGGCTGGGTGCCGACGCTCGTGTCGTTGAGGCTCTACCTTGGCTAGTTGGCACCTACCAGAATCAACTGGATTTCCGTTGGCTGGTGCGTCAGGCCAAGCTTCAGAATCTACAAAACCGGTTGGGCTTCCTCTTGCAGGTCGCGGGCGTAGACACGCCCGAAGGACTGTTGGCGGTCAGTGAATTGGAGCGTGCTCGATTGCTTCAAGAGGACACGCTGTGCTGGGATTCCATGCCTGCCGCAACCCGCGAATGGATGCGTAACAATCGAACTCCGCTTGCCGAGCATTGGAACGTGTTAACGAGGCTTGGGGCCGAGGATGTCCACAATGCGGCTTGATCATTTTGCGATGCGGCTTCCGGCCGAGCCATGGCTGTCTTTCTTGACGGACGTGGATGCCGCCCTCGATGAGCCTGCCGACTTCCACTGCATCGGCGGCTTCGTCGTCAGCCAGCACTGCGGATTCACCAGAGAAACGGCGGCCCTGGAATTACCCAGCAGGCAAAGGATCGCCGCTGCAGAAGAAGCACAGGGTCTACATTGACCATGTCGGCGTCACCAATTATCCGGACGACTACGAGGCCCGCTTGGTCCGAGTCTTCCTGGTATAGTTCAAAGTTCGCCTCTGGGCGCTCGAACCGCACGATCTCGCCCTCACCAAATTGAAAAGGAGCAATGACCGCGACATCCGCGAAGTGACGTACTTGGCACAGACCGGATTGATCGTTCGGGAGACCCTCATCTCGCGATTTGAGACCGAACTCGAACCGTATATCACCGGGCGCACGTTAACATGGAGCCTCGCCACGCTCAAGATGTGGGTAGATGCTTGTTGGCCGGAGAAGGTTCGCACCGTCCGTGCCTCTACGACGAATTCGGGTGAACAATAGACACCTTTCGGCACATAATACTTGCGTACGCAAGCGGGCTTCGCCGAGGGCCGCATCGTGCAAGCTGAAGCTGTTTTTCAGCGAAGGAATCGTCAACTTCTTCGCCGCCCCATACATCATCAAGAGAGGATGCCGCGCCACCGCCCGGTACTCGTACACTTCGCCAGGCCGTTGGCTAAGCCCGGCGGCTAGAGTCCCGGATGACGAGTTTTGGTTCCAATAGAACCGACTTGGGACGCCCGACACCCTTCGACCGGATGATGGCGAGCACCAGTTCAGCGGCTTGCTCCCCGATCTGCTCGCTCACCTGATCCACGCTGGTCAGCGGCACCTTCAGGAACTCGGCGTAGTGAGCGTTGCCGCAACCTACCAGTGCAATGTCCCGCGGGATGCGCCGCCCGGATTCGAGGATGGCCCGCATGGCGCCCATTGCCGTGGAGTCGTTGTAACAGAAGACGCCGTCCGGCGGCGGAGTCAGACTGAGCAGTTTGCGCATGGCTTCATAGCCGCTCTTTTCGGTCGCTTCGTCGCCTTGGTTCAGTGTGATCAAATACTCGTCCGTGGGCTGCATTCCACGCAGACTGAGAGCGCGGCGGTAACCCGCCACTCTGCCGGCGGCGGTGCTGACCATCGGCCCGCAGATGTGCGCGATGCGCCGGCAACCCACGTCCGCCAGATGTCCGGTGCCCATCAAGCCGAGCG
>JBBRNO010000250.1:0-4995 GCA_038230275.1 Bryobacterales bacterium | reverse complement strand
GGTTGGGTGGTTTAACACTCAAAAGCAAAACCAAAAGGAGGCTGGCCGCTTCGCGGCCCGCTCAATCTCATTTATTTCAGGATCATCTTGTATTGGAATGAAACCTACCTTCAGGATCATCCTTGGATTGGAAAATGCTCCGATACGGGATAAAGCCCGCCGGGAAAGTAACTGCATGTCCTTCTCCGCCGATTTTTTACGCTTACCCATTCGTGAGCGTTATCGACAACGCGTGAGCGGGAGGCGGTTATCGCGCCCCGCCGCGCACTTCAACTTTGGAGGACTTCGTGATAAATCCTGTTATCAGCGCTAAGAAATTCAATCCGGCCGCCCATGGCGGCGGCGTTCGCGGTGACAATTCCGCTCCGCGATCCACCCTCTTTGAGGGCCGGTTCGGGCGGATATTCCGCTCTCTTCCCCAGGCTGAATGGCCTAAAGATGCCCTGATGGCTCTTGGCGGCAAGATGACCGCCGACCCGGAAATCTTTGCAGACAACCCCAAATTGCCCGCCGCCGCATTGGAGACCGAGGAACGGATCCAGGACGACGAGGAGAACACCGGTATCGCGGCCGGTTATACCTATCTGGGGCAATTTATCGATCACGATCTTACGTTCGATCCCGCATCGAGCCTGCAGCAGCTAAACGATCCGGACGCGCTGGTCGATTTCCGTACTCCCCGCCTAGACCTGGACTCCGTCTACGGCCGCGGACCAGGGGACCAACCCTACATGTACATTGGCAACAAGTTCCGGCTTGGGCGCGAACTCTTTGAGAATGCCAAGCCCACCAAAGTCCGCGATCTGCCCAGATTTGTGGATCCGAACGATCCGCTAGGTGCACGGCGCGCGCTCATCGGCGACAAACGCAACGATGAAAACGTGATCGTGTCTCAGTTGCATGCCGCGATGCTCCAATTCCACAACAAACTGGTAGATGACCATCCGAACGCGTCTTTTCGCGAGATCCAGCAGATGGTACGCTGGCATTATCAGTGGATCGTCGTCAACGATTTCCTGCCGACGATCTGCGGCTGGGAAACTGTGAACGAGGTAATGCCGCACCTTGCGCACGGCGGCCCCATCTGGAACAATCCGCCCAGATTCGCAATCTATAAGTTCCGGGAAGATCCCTTCATGCCCATCGAGTTTTCCGCCGCGGCCTATCGCTTCGGCCACTCCATGGTTCGGCCGATTTACCGGTTGAATACCGAATTGCATGGCGGCGACGATCCGAACCAGGCCACACCCGATGAGATCAAACAGGGGTTGGACGGCCGATTTTTCGTGTTTGCCGGCGTTCAGAAGCGGGGACTCAACGGATTCGACGAATTTCCCAGCCAGTGGGCCATCGATTGGAGCCTCTTCTTCAACATCAATTGTTCCGGCGAAAAAGGCGGAAAGCAGCGAGTTCAGCCCGCCTACAAGATCGACACTTCCTTGGTGAACCCGCTGGAGTTCCTGCCGGAATTCTCCAATCCGATTGCGATGTTGCAGAAGCCGCTTACCGTTGAACAGCTGCAGTGCATTCCAACGAACCCGGCTACCGACCCGGCGAACCTTGCCGGCAGAAATCTGCTGCGGGGCCTCGCCATGGGCTTGCCCAGCGGGCAGTCGGTGGCCGAAGCAATGGGTCTCGACCCGATATGCGATGCGAATCTGCGCCTGGGAAAGGCCGTTGTTGGCGACTGGGCTACCAATCCAACGCTGGTTTCGCTGGACCCCGCTTTTAAGGAGAAGGCTCCGCTTTGGTATTACGTGTTAGCCGAAGCGCAGTATGAATGGATTCAGCGCGCTCAAAAAGAAGGGTCCCAAGGCGACCAGGAGCCTTTACGGCTGGGCGCTGTGGGCGGCCGGATTGTCGCGGAAACGTTGCTCGGCCTTCTTTGGGGGGATGGACATTCGTACTTGCGCCAGGCGCCCAACTGGAAGCCTGATCAAATTCGCACCATGGGTGACTTGATTCACAGCGTGCTCGGTTAATCGGAGGAAATGGACAGCCGGACAAAAAGATCCAGCATGCAGGGAGGAGGAAGAAGCGGAAATTACCGCGCCGGTCCAGCTGTCCAGTTTTCTTGCATTACCGGGCCAGGGAGATAGTCGAATTAAATACAAGTTTGGTTTTTGTGCCGCCAAGCCGTATTTCGTCCACCGACGGTTTTCCATTGCCATTGGTATAACGAACCGTCGTCGAGCTGAATTTCGACGGCGAGGTTTCAATCTTTACCGGCGCGGTGACGGTTTGCTTCCCGCGCGTGATAATCGCCGTGCTGTCTTTCAGTTCGATCTTGTAATCGCCGGGCTTTAGTTCAATCCCGTTAACCATCGAGGGTTCGAATACCGTGAGGCGGTAGGAATTGGCGGCGCTGGCGACCGTGATCGCAACCGTGGCGAATGTGAATAATGCTTTCTTGATCATGTGGAACACCTTGTGGAAAGTTTATGTACCCTTCACAGATACATACGTCACAAGCCTGAAATTGTTCCGCGCAACGCCACAAATGTTCTAAGAAATAGTAAGGAAATCCTGCACGAGACTGTTTGCAGTTTCAACCGTCTTACGAAGGTTGCCAAACCCTTCCAGCCATATGATGTCCGGTTCCCGGCGAAACCAGGTTCGCTGGCGTTTCGCATACTGCCGCGTGGCGATTTGCGTGGCGGCGACAGCTTCTTCTTCCGTGATCTTTCCCTCGATACAGAGGATAGCCTCGCGGTAGCCAATCGATTCGAATGCCTTTGCAGTGGGCGGATAGCCCAGCGCCATCACCTGACGCACTTCCGTGGTCAATCCAGCCTCAAACATTTTCACGCAGCGATGATTTAGCCGCTCAACCAACTGCGCGCGCGGCGGATCGAGACCGATCTTCAGAATGCGGAAGCCCGTCAGCGGCTCGGCGCCCTCGGCGTGAAGCGAACTGATAGGCCTTCGCGCCAACAGGCAGACTTCCAGCGCCCGGATCAGTTTTTTCGTGTCATTGGCGTGAATGCGCGCCGCCGCCGGCGGGTCGAAACGATGCAGCAGTTTGTGCAAGGATGCGGGCCGCCGCATCAGCCGGGCCCGCAAATCGTCGTTGCGTACCGGCCCCGGAAACAATCCGTCCAGCAAGGCACGCAAATAAAACCCAGTGCCGCCCACAACGATAGGAAGCTTCCCACGCGTGGCGATTTCCTTCACCGCCGCTCGCGCCAGCCGCGAATAGTCTCCCGCAGTGAACACTTCGTCTGGATTGACGATATCGAACAGATGATGCGCAATACCGTGCCTTTCCGCCGCGGGCGTCTTCGCCGTTCCAATGTTCAGATACCGGTAAAGCTGCAGCGAATCGCAATTTACAATTTCTGCGGGAAACGATTCGGCCAGCGCGATTGCCAGGTCGCTCTTCCCCGACCCGGTAGGTCCGGCGATCACGACAAGCGGCGCAAGGGCACTCACCGTATTAGTGTAGTCGGCTTCAAAAGTGCTACCTGGTTGATGCCGACACCGCGCGCGATATCGATCACGGCGGCAATCTTCTGAAACTCGGTGTCTTTCTCGCCGGTGACAAAGAGCACCTTCTCGGCCCGCGTAACGTAGATGCGCATCAGTTCTGAAGCAAGCTCCGCGCTATCCACCGGCTTCGAATTGATCGTCAGTGAGCCATTCTCGGCAACGCTGAGGACAACGGTACGCGGATTCGGGGGAGCCGGCACGGAGGACGAAGGCTCCTGTGGAACGGCGGTATTGAGTCCGACCGAATGGTTCGGCACGCTAACCATGAAGATAATCAACAGCACCAGGAGAACGTCTATCAGAGGCGTTACGTTTAGCTCAGCCTGCTTGTGTCCGGTTGTCATGCTTTGGTTTGACACCCGGGGTGGAAGGAAGTTCCCACTCCCCACACAAAGGCGGACAGCCGGATTAAGGAGCATCGAGATGTGAGAACATTGTCACGACCATGGCCGAAATTGAAATGCTATCCGTGGTTGCATTGCTCCACGACTCGCCGGAACACGGATTGGTCCGGGGCCAAGTGGGTACCGTAGTACAGCACTTGGCGCCGGGCGTCTACGAGGTTGAGTTCTGCGATGATGAAGGCCGAACTTACGCGATGGCCTCTTTAAAGGCCGGCGAACTCATGCGACTGCATCACCAACCGATCCACGAAGCCGGATAGGCTTCTCCGTTCAAACCGGGGGTATACTGTGGACAGAGGAGATCGGCCCGACTCCGAGCACTTCAAACCGGACGAACCAGTCAGCCCCCATGACTTCACCTAAACAAGCTTTGTCTGTAATATGCCTCCTCGCAACCGCTGCGGTGACTCTTCGCGCGCAGGCACCCGCCAAGAAGAGCGAGAAGCTGACCGATAAGTCCGCTGCCTACTACCATTACTCCCTGGGCCACCTCTACGCCGAACTCGCCGGTGCCTACGCCAACCGCACCGATTATGTAACCAAGGCAATCGAGAACTATCGCCTGGCGATGAAAGAAGATCCGGCTGCCTCCTTCTTAAGCGAGGAACTGTCAGACCTCTATATCTCCACCGGTAAGCTTCGCGAAGCGATGCTGGAAGCCGAAGAGTCTCTCAAGCAGAACCCGAACGATCTAAACGCGCGACGCATTCTGGGCCGCATTTACACCCGTAAGATCGGCGATTCGCAGCCGGGCAAGATCGACGAGAACATGCTCAAGCTCGCCATCGAGCAGTATCAGAAAATCACCGAACAGGCACCGGCCGACGCGGACACCTGGCTGATGCTGGGCCGGTTGCAGAAGATTGCCTCCAACTCGGTGGATGCCGAAAAAGCATACAAGAAAGTGATTGAGATCGATCCCGACAACGAAGATGCGTTGACGGGGCTGGCCATGGTGTACGCCGATCTTGGCAACACCAAAGCCGCAACCGACCTGCTGCGCCGCGTGGCCGATAAGAGTCCTTCGCTCCGCACCTTGACCGCCCTTGCCGGTACCTACGAGCAGATGCGCGATTATGCGCTGGCCGCCGAGACGCTAAAG
>JBBRNO010000249.1:0-5005 GCA_038230275.1 Bryobacterales bacterium | reverse complement strand
ACGTGCATGACTGGGATGCGAATGAAACTCCGGTATTGATTGACGCGAAATTCGGGGGCAAGCCACGTAAGCTGCTGATCCAGGCGAATCGTAACGCATTCTTCTATGTGCTGGATCGCGAGTCGGGCGAGTTCTTGTTGGGCAAGGCGTTTGCAAAACAGACTTGGGCCGATGGTATTGACGCGAAGGGGCGGCCGATTGTGATTCCGAATACGGACCCGACACCGGAAGGCAATTACGTCTGCCCGGATGCGTCGGGGGGGACGAATTGGAATTCGCCATCGTACGATGCGAACACCGGCTTGTTCTACGTCAGTGTAATGGAGGCTTGTGCGATCTATAGCAGTCTGACGAAGGATCCCAAGCCGGGCGATCCGTATGTTGGCACTGGCCAGCAACTGGATGACGTGGTGAAGACGCCGGGGTTCGTGAAGGCGATAGACCCGATGACCGGATCGATCCGCTGGAAGTTTCCGCTGCAACTTGGTTCGCCGGCCACCGGAGTGCTGAGCACCGCGGGCGGCGTGTTGTTTGCAGCGTCGAAAGACGGTTATCTGATTGGCTTGGATTCGCGGTCGGGCAAGCTGTTGTGGAAGTATCAAACAGGGGCGGAGATTCGCAGTTCGCCGATGGCGTACTCCGTGGATGGCGTGCAGTACATCGCGGTAAGCAACGACTCTTCGCTGGTGACATTCGCATTGCCATGAATCGACGAACCTTTTTAGCCGGCGTGGCCGGGGCGGCAGCGCTTCCCGCTGCAGTGACGCTGCCGGGCACCATTATCGACACGCACGTGCACTTCTACGATCCCTCGCGACCGCAGGGAGTGCCTTGGCCGCAGAAGACCGAGACGCTGCTCTACCGCACGGTGTTGCCTGATGAGTTTGTGCGGTTGACCAAGCCGCTGGGAGTGACGGGCGCGATTAAGGTGGAGGCCAGCGCTTGGCTGGAAGACAATCAGTGGGTGCTGGATCTGGCGGCGAAGAATCCCGTGATCGTCGCCGCGGTTGGCCATCTGGAACCAGGCACGCCGGACTTCCGCAAGAATCTGGCACGGTTTCACAAGAATCGGCTATTCCGCGGGATTCGATTGGGGAAGATTCAGGACGGTCCGGAGTTTCTAGCGGACCTGAAAGAGATGGCTGGGGCGGGGATGGAACTGGACGCAATCGGTCCCCCGGCGTTGCTTGCTCAACTAGTGCGACTGACGGATCGTGTACCCAACTTGCGTGTGGTGATCAATCATCTTCCGTTCGATGCGCCGAAGGAAGAGGGGCCGCGCAGGGAATATCAGGCGGCAATGAAAGAGCTGGGCAAGCGCCCGCAGGTTTACGCCAAGGTGTCGAGCGTGGTGCGGCGGGTGAAAGAACGGGCACCGGAAGACGCCGCGTTTTATAAGCCGTCGCTGGACGAACTTTGGGACGCTTTTGGGGCGGACCGCATGGTATACGGCAGTAATTGGCCGGTGAGCGAGAAAGTGGCTCCGTACGCTACGGTGTTCAAAGTGGTGCGCGAGTACTTCGCGTCGAAAGGGCAAGAGGCTTCCGAAAAATACTTCTGGAAGAACTCGAAAGCGGCTTACCGCTGGTAGGTTCAGGCCGCTTTCGATCGCGGATCGAAGAGAGTTTCTCCAATTCCCTGCCCTAGCGCTGCCGGTTTTGTGCAGAGCCAGTATTCCGCCTGCCATTGTTCTTTACGGTCGTAAGGCGGCCGATAGACGTAAAAATCGCGTGCCTTACGGCCAATACGTGGGGCCGTGCGGGTATCGTTTCCCAATACAAGCGCTTCATTTAGAGCATCCTGAAACGTCTCGAAAGGTCCATCGATGTAGTCCCGGTGATTGATGATGTGCCAGTCCATAGGTCTGAGTGTTAGATGAGCGAAAGCGAAATTTGGTTCCTAAGAATGCGCGTAGATATTGCGAAGGCACGGCGGGCTCAAGCCCTAAGATCTTCGCAGCGTGATGAGCCCAATAGGAATCGTTGAGCATAGCCCTAGCCAGAAGTACAATATCTGCCTTACCTTTGCGGATGATTTCATCGGCTTGCAGGGCATCGGTTATCATTCCGACGGCGCCTGTGCGGATGCCGGCTTCCGTCTTTATGCGTTCGGCGAACGGCACCTGATAGCCCGGACCAACCTTCACTTTGGCTGCGAGGGCTAAGCCTCCCGAAGAGGCGTCAATCAGATCTACCCCCAACGCGGCGGCTTCCTTGGCGAAAGCGATGGATTGTTCAATGTCCCAGCCTCCTTCCATCCAGTCACTGGCGGAGATGCGAACGAACAGGGGGTATTCCGCGGGCCAGGCCGCACGGAGGGCGCGAACCACTTGCAACGGAAACCGCATGCGGTTTTCGAGGCAGCCGCCGAAAGCATCGGTGCGATGGTTGCTTAGCGGCGAGAGAAACTCATGCAGCAGATAGCCGTGAGCGGCGTGCAATTCGATGAGGCGGAAACCTGCGCGCCAGGCCCGATCGGCGGCATCCACAAACGCTTGGACCGTATGATCGAGTTGATGGGAGGTGAGCTCGGTGGGCGGTTGGTCTTCCGGTCGAAATGGAATGGGGCTTGGCGCCACGGGGGGCCAGCCGCCATCGTTCGTTGCAATGGTGGTGCCTCCGTCCCAGGGACGCCTGGTGCTTGCCTTGCGTCCGGCGTGGGCCAATTGAATGCCGGGTACGGCGCCTTGCGCTTCTATAAATGCAGCGATGCGGGCGAGCATGGAAAGGTGCCCGTCTTTCCATATGCCCAGGTCGTTCGGAGTGATGCGGCCTTCGGGAGTTACGGCGCTGGCTTCCAACATCACCAGCCCGGCGCCACCCGCGGCACGGCTGCCCAGGTGAACCAGGTGCCAGTCCGTCGCGAAGCCGTCCTGACTGGAGTATTGGCACATGGGAGAAACGGCAATGCGATTGCGCAGGGTGACACTGCGCAGCGTCAACGGCGTAAAAAGTGAATCGTCCGGCACTCTATCCAATTTGACACACTCAGCGGGCATTCAGCATCGAAAATTGCCTATTCCGTACAACCCTTCTTGGGGGTTGGGACATTGCCAGCATCATGAGCCGGTAGAGTGGACGGCCCCTGACGGTGAACGTCTCTGGTGATCCGTTCAACACCGGGCAATCTAATGGTCGTGCGAATTACCTGGGAGGTTCGAAGACGTTAAGCAATCCGACGCTCAATCAGTGGTTTAACACTCAAGCGTTTGCAGGGCCGGCGGCCTATACGCCGGGCAACCTTGGGTATGGAACATTTCTGGGCCCGCGGACGGTCAGCTGGGACTTTTCCGCGTACAAGACCTTTGCGATAACGGAACGTCAGCGGCTGCAGTTCCGCACGGAGTTCTTCAACGTGATGAATCATCCCAATCTGGCAATCCGGGGTTGACGATTGGGACGGCTACTCTGGGAAAGTTCACCACCGCCAGTGATCCACGAGTGCTGCAATTCGGTTTGAAGTATCAGTTCTAGCTCAGATACATGGCGTAAACCATAAGTGGTGGTTTGGGTCTGCGCCCTCTGGCAGGGTTTCCCCACATGGAGTCGAGCGCATTCGTGAGCGAGAGTTAACTCGATTTGTCTACTCGTGCTTCGTGAGTGGCCACGAGAAACGTTGCCATAGCTCCGGCCAAATTGACTGCCAGTTCCGCATGGCGAGGCGCAGGTCTTACGGGCTTCCTCCCTTGACCGTGGGCATCACTGAGACGATTGCGCATAGCACCTAATCCCTCGACAACAGCCGTGCATCCGCCAAGTATTTGCTGAAAAATCGATTCAGAGTGTTGACTGGGAGCAATTTGAAGTGTCTTCGCAGTCATCTTGTAGAGGCCTGGGAGATCACTCTCCGGTTTGTACGGCTGGTGCCACTCGTCAAGAATATGCTTACAAACCGTCTCTAGGAGCGTTCGCGCTAGCGTGATGGCTCCCTCCGGTTCGGTCTCACGTCGTTCCATTGCTCTAAGCCAAATTTGATGGACAGTTTCCTTATCAAATTTTTCTAGCGCAAACGAGACGCTTCCATCGGCCGGCGTTGCTTTTGAGCTGTCAAGTCGCTCGAACATGGGTCGAAACTCATCCCATAGATACTGTCGGCGCGCAGCATAAGTTGGGAACTCAAACCTGATGAACTGCCAGAACTCTCCTGGGCTGCGGCACGTGCGGAGGAAACGCGGTACCAAGTCCTTCAACAATGAATGATTGAGGATCTCATCTCGTAATGGTTGGAATTGAGACAGGTCAGATACACCTCCTGTAGCTTGCACGATGAGCATGTCCTGGAGCATCTCGACCTTCTCAGATAGATCGTTCATTCAGCTTTCCTTTAACCTCGGGCCTCAGATCAGGATACGCTCAATGGTTCTGTGCAATCCAATCTCGTATCTGTTGACGTATACGGTGCTGGCTTCACAGGGAGCGGGCGCTCCACGATTCCGCAACGTCGTGGTGGCCCTCTTATTGTTCTTGTTCTCTCCCCTGTTCCGGCCGGTTGGCGATGCCCTGTACGCGCTGATCGCCCGCCATCGCCGCTCGCTGGTGGCCGATAGCAATTGCTCCATCGAATGAGATACGTTAGCTCTGATGAACTCTGTCTGGTCTCAAAACTACGACCCTTTGGGCAACGTGTACCTATCGACCCTGGCCGCGGCAATCCCGGCGGTCTGCCTGTTCTATCTGCTGGCCATCCGCCGTACGGCGGCCTGGAAAGCTGCCATATACGCGTTTGCCGTGGCTATCGTGGTGGCTCTGACAGTTTTCCGGATGCCTGCGCAGATGATAGCGGGCGCGGTGTCCTTGGGACTGGTTTATGGGTGGTGCCGGATTGCGTGGGTGGTGGTAGCGGCTGTATTCGTTTACGAATTGACAGTGGAATCGGGCCAGTTCGAAACGCTGAAGCAATCCATCGCCGCGATCACGGGAGATCTGCGGCTGCAAGTGCTGTTGATCGCCTTCGCATTTGGCGCGCTGCTGGAGGGCGCGGGCGGAGGCGGTGCTCCGGTGGCGGT
>JBBRNO010000248.1:0-5240 GCA_038230275.1 Bryobacterales bacterium | reverse complement strand
GGCTTCGATGGCAATCTTCGCCAGCGCTGCTTCCGTGGCATCGGCGTACGGCCTGGTACTGGCCTCGCTCACTTTTCCCGACGGCTCAATTTTCACGTAAACCGCCACTTCCATTCCGTCGTCCCCCAGACGGTTGGTGAGCGAAGGCGGAGCAAATGCGCGCACCCGCCAGACGGAAATCGGAGATTCCACCCTAGATCGCGAACCCTCATCGGGAACAGGCGCCGCGGCATACTTCCGCCTCGGTGCGTCCGCGACCGTCTCTACTTTCTGCGACACCAACCGGATGACTTCGATTTTCTCCGGCTCTCCGGAGCCCGCGGGCTGAACGCGCAACCGCAATGTCACATCGGCTTCGCGCGGTGTGAAGTACAGCGTGCTGGCCCGTTCGCCGGGATTGAGAGAAATCTTTCGCCGTTCGTTGCCGTCTTCAATTTCCAGCGTGGCATTCCGCGCATTCTGGAAGATCGGCGCATCGAAATTCCAATTCACGGCTAGCCCGGATCCCGATTTCTCTACACTCCACGCGCTCGAAACGCCCGCGCCCTGCGTAGGGGGAAGAGGCCTGTGCAGCCGTACATAGGAACCCGCCGCCACGGCGATAGCAAAAAGCAGAAGTAATACAAAAACTCTACGATACGCGGAACTAAACATAGGCCTAAGCTCCATCAGCAACGTCCTGAGGTCCCAAACATCGGCCTTTTGTTTTTATAACACGCTGCGGGCAGACCGCGCCTTCCGGGTGTCGTAGCATCGGAACAGGATGAAACTCCATGCCCTCGCGTTCCTGGCCGCCACCACGTTCAACCGCGACGTCTTGCCTATCCTGCAGAACCGCTGCCAGGAATGCCATCGTCCGGGCCAGATTGCGCCCATGCCGTTCGTCACATTCCAACAAACACGCCCGTGGGCGAAGGCGATTCTTGAGGCGGTTGTCTCGCGAAAGATGCCTCCGTGGTTCGCGGATCCTGCCTTCGGCGATTTCTCCAACAACTCCGCTCTTTCAAAATCTGAAATAGATACCATCTCCAACTGGGTACACGGCGGCGCGCCCAAAGGCGATGCCACGGAAATCGCGCCAGCCCGAATTTTTACCTCGGATTGGAATATCGGTAAACCGGACCGCGTTCTTGAAATGCACAAGCCCGTTGCGGTCCCGGCATCCGGCACAATCGAGTATCAATACATCATCCTGCCCGGAGGCTTCACGCAGGATACCTGGGTCCAGAAAGTGGAGGTTCGTCCCGGCAATCCCGCGCTGGTTCACCATGCGGTGATCTACACGCGGGAACCCGGCTCAGCCTGGCTTCAGGGAAGGCCCCGCGGCGTTCCCTTCGCTCTGCCCGCCTCGCCGGCGGAACGTCCTGATCCGGCGCTGTTCACCACTAGCGACATCCTGTTGGTCTACACCCCCGGCAATAGTTACGGGGAGTGGCCGGCCGGCATGGCCAAGCTCGTTCGGGCCGGTTCCGATATCGTGATCCAGTTTCACTACACAGCGAATGGAAGAGCACAGACGGACCGGACGCGCGTCGGCCTCATCTTCGCCTCCGCACCACCCAGGCAGCTGGTGCTCACTCTGCAAATGGGGAATGACAAATTCGTAATCCCGCCAGGCGACCCGAACTACCGCGTGCAGATCGCCGGAACTCTGCCAAATGAGGCGCTATTGATCAGCCTCTTCCCCCACATGCACCTCCGCGGAAAGTCGTTCGAATATTCGCTGCCCGCCGAAAACGGGCGCCTGCGGATACTGCTCAAGATCGACCACTACGATTTTCGCTGGCAACTCAACTACAAGCTGCGCCAGCCTCGTCTTCTGCCTGCCGGTACGCGGCTGCTATTCACCGCGCACTTCGATAATTCCGCCAACAACCCACTCAATCCGGATCCCTCCGCCGAGGTACGCTTCGGGGAGCAAAGTTGGCAGGAGATGATGATCGGCTTCTTCGACGTGGCCGTAGACCCGGGCTTCGATAAGAAATCGTTCTTCGAAAGCCGGCCCCGGAAATAAGGCATCACTCGTAGAAGACGGCGTAGGGAATAATGCGGCTGATCTTCTCGCGGTTGGAAATCGTGCAGGCCGCGCAGCTCGACCGGTACGCCGGGTTTGCCGCCGCAATCACCGCCGGAAGCACTACATCGTCGTCGGGAAGATGATACGAATCCATCATCAGGCGGGGCTTCCATTTGGCAAGCACGCCCGCTGCTCCTTTCAGCGCCTCGCGCTCGGCGCCCTCAATGTCCATTTTGATGAAATCCACGCGGTCTATCCCAACCGCGCGAAGTATGTCGTCAATCGGCCGCACCGGTACCTTGATCACCTTCCCACCGGCTTCCTTCACAACCAGGCTGCCTGTCCCCGAGTTGGCTACACCGATATCGAAGTCCAATGTATCCACTTTGCTCCAGGCGCCCTCCGGCACCAGTATCACCCTGCCGTCCGCGATCTCCTGGCGGAAGTTGCGCCGGATGCATTCCACGTTCACCGGGTCGGGCTCCACCATAATTACCTTGGCCGCTCCACGGCGCAGCGCATCGTCTCCGAAGGTTCCTATGTGGGCACCAATATCCAACACGATGTCGCTTTTTCGGACACCACGCTCTGGATCGGATTCTGAAATCCACTGCTGTTCGGCAATCACATAAGCAAGTAAATGTTCCCCGTCCATATCCGTCCCGTTCTTCTTAATCCAGAACGGACGCGTTGCGGTGTCGAACATCTGGATGCCCAGTGAATCGTCCTGCCTTGCAGTCAACTGCTTCAGACTCAGCCTCTGCAGTTCCGAAAAACGCGAGACCGACCACGGCAAAGTTAATAGTTTGCCCCACGGGCACGGCTGGTTTCCCCCCACAGCCTTGCTGACAATTACCGAACCCCACTGGCGTTCAAGAATAGAAAAATACAACACCAGGCCCACTACAATGGTGGCAACGTATTTTAAGGCTCGCACTCGGACCCCCCTGAAATCTCAACCCATCACGCCTCGCGAAATGGCGGGAATGCGTCGAAGTCGAATCGACCAACGACCCATAAGACCGTTCGCTAGTTTTGAAGACTAGGCCCACCACCGGATGAGATGCATTCCCAGCATCAGTCTAACCCGGTTCTCATGGCCCAACCAGAGCGGGCGTTGAGAAACCATGGGAACCAAAGGTAGTCTAATGGAAATATGCATGCACCCCACATCGTTCCGCTGCCACAGGAAGATCCAGATACCGGTGGCCTGCCCGACCGCGAACCCGAGGAGCCCGGTCCCCCGATTGAAGACCCGCCGGCCAACAGTTAACCTCAACGAACCTGTTCACGGGAAACCTTAAATTACTATCTCCCATACAATCCATCACTTAACCTGAAATTCTCAAACACTGCGCACTTGTTTCCCACTCGGCATCGGCTACTCTGTAACCGAAGTGAGCTGCTACGCATGCGTGACAACCCGAGGCCTGTGCAGACTCACAAGCCAGGCCTCCGTCCGCGCCAGGCAATTTGTACCAACGAACCCAAACGGTAACCATTCGTCCGCGCCACCGTATCCCGTATGTGAAGGAAAGAGGAGCGCCAGCGGTGGATAACCTGACCGATGAGGCGCTGATGCTGGAAATTCGCAATGGCGCCGTCGGCAAACTCGCGGTCCTTTTTGAGCGCCATCACCGGCAGCTGTTCAGCTTTTTTTATCGGCTGACCTGTAATCGCGAACTGAGTGAGGATCTGGTGCAGGACGTCTTCTTCCGGCTGCTGAAGTTTCGCGAAACGTATGTGCCGAAGACGTCGTTTTCCGCCTGGATGTATCAGGTGGCTCGAAACGCTCAGATCGACGCGTTCCGCAAGCGCAAGAGCGAAACGTCGTGGAGCGATTCGCGACCCGAACCTATCAGTGCCGAGCCGCATATCGAAGACCGGCTTCGCAAGCGCCAGGACGTGGCGCCGCTGCAACGCGCCATGGCCGCCTTGCCCGCCGAAAAACGGGAAGTGCTGGTCCTCTGCCGCTATCAGAATTTGAAATATCACGAAATTGGAAAAATTATCGGATGTGAAGCCGGCGCAGTCAAGCTCCGCGTCTACCGGGCCGAAGTAATCAAAACTCCTTGAAATCGTCGTCCATGGGAAAGCTGTCCCTTTCCTTGGATGCGGCCGCCAGCACCGGGGCCGGCACGAATTTCTTCGCCGGACGCGCCGGCATTTGTGTGTAGGCGGGCTTCTGGAGCGTTTTGCGGGCTAATACCTTGAGCCCAGCCTTGGGAGCAGCCGGTTTCGTTGGAGCATTGCCGCCTTCTACCATTGCCCGCAATCCCCCGATCACGCTGAGCATGACTTTGGCTTGAGCGGCCATTTGTTCTCCCGCGGCGGCACTTTGTTCGGCGCTGGCGGCGGCCTGCTGGGTTACTTGCTCCATTTGCGTGATTGCATTGGCGATCTGTTCCGAGCCGCGAGCCTGCTCACTGCTGCTGAGATTCACGTCATCAACCAGCGCTTTCACCTTTTGAGAGCTTTCCGTGATGGAACGGATTGCCTCTTCCACCTTCCCAAGCTTGGTCCTGCCTTCGCCGGACCGGCCGATCGACTCTTCGATAAGCGTTGCGGTATCCTTTGCCGCTTGCGCGCTTCGCTGCGCCAGGTTGCGGACTTCCTCGGCGACTACCGCGAAGCCCATTCCCGCTTCTCCCGCCCGCGCCGCCTCCACCGCCGCATTCAGGGCGAGGATATTCGTTTGAAACGCGATCTCGTCGATCACCTTGATGATTTTCGAGATCTTGTCGCTTGAGGTGGTGATCTCGCCCATGGAAATGACCATTTCGGCAAGGGTCTGGTTCGCCGCCACAACGCGCTTATCTACAATCGACATCAGACTGGCAGCCTCCGATGAACTATCGGCATTCTTCTTCGTCATCGCCGCCATCTGCTGGCTGGAGGCGGAGGTCTCCTCCAGAGCGGCAGCCTGTTCGGACGTACCCTGGGCTAAAGATTGGCTTCCAACCGAGATCTGTGCCGCGGCGTTGGTAACCTCTTCGGCCCCACGGCCCAATTCGTTCACAGCCTGGCTGAGATTGGAAGTCGTACTCTTTATGATGAGGAATGCGATACCGCCGCCGGTGAGGAGAGTTATCCAATACAAGATGATCCTGAAGGGGCACTTGATTCCAATACGAGATGATCCTGAAAATAGGGGAGGTTGTGTAGGCGTGTTGCGGTTGGATGCAGATACGTATGGAAAGCGCCGAAGCATTGACCGGGAAGC
>JBBRNO010000247.1:0-5368 GCA_038230275.1 Bryobacterales bacterium | reverse complement strand
TTTCCGGCTTCCGGGCGTGTCGAGGTTAAGACCAGCACCAGTAATGCTGTCTTCATTGAAGGCAGTTTACGGCCGGGCCGGATCTAACTTCAATAGACTGGAGATCAGGTGTGGCTAACGCGGTAAATCAATGGGATTACAAGGGAAATTCGCGCCGTCAGGTTACTGGTTACCCCATCCTTCGACGATAAACAGGTCGGAGAGATTGCGGTGATGCGAGTAATAGTAAGACTTGCCGTCCTGCGCCACCAAGACGTGAGCCAGCAAGGTCACGCCTTCGCGGTCCGTCGGCGCCACCTGCTTCCACGGCTCGGCGCGTCCGGTCTTTACGTTGACGCGGAATATCGGTGTTGGCAGGGTCAACCGCTTGCCGTGGGCGAAAATCCACTGGCCGTCTTTGGTCCAGGAGATGGGCATCAACGGTTCGGCCAAATCCAGCAAGCGGGGTTCGCCTCCGGCAGTGGGGTAGAGGGCGAATTTCCCGTTCGACTGAAGGACGGCGATGGTTTCGCCATCGGGAGAAATGACGGCGTTGTCCGCGGGGATCTGGGCGGAAAGCGGCTGTGGCTTCCCTCCGGAGAGGGACTGAATGTAGAGCCTGGGCTGTTTGCCCGGTTCGCGGCCGGCGATCAGCAGGCGGTTGGAATCCGCGAAGAAATGCGCCCAGCGGTATTCCACTCCAGCGCCGGAGATGGTTTTCGATTCGCCGGCGCCGACCGGTTGCAGCAGCAGCTTTCCGGGCTCCCGGACGATCATGCTTACGGCCCAATGGCCATCGGGGGATAAGGCCAAAGCGAGACCGTCGCCGATGCGGACGTTTTCGCCCGACTTTGTGCGGTGAATATAGGTGGCGTAGCGTGGGCCCGCGCCTTCGCCGCTTTCGTCGAACAGCAACAGCTGGCCGTCCGGGGTGACGTCCACGGCGCGCGACCAATCGAACCAGGAGAGATCCCGTTCGGCGGCGTCGCCTTCCAGCCATCCGGTCATGCCCATGTTGATATTGTCGCGGGCCACCAACACGCGGCCGGTGCGTGAAATATCGTGTAAATGCAGGGTTCCGGGGATTTTGGCTACTTTCCGCAGTTTGCCATCCAGCGTGACGGCGTGGAGGCTGCGTCCGGCACCGGCGCGGCTGGCGGTGAACCAGACTTCTTTGCCAGAGGCGGACCAGGCGAGTCCGGCGGAACTGGCCCAGTAAGACGACAGAGTCTTTTTGTTGCCCTGTGTGTCGGCCCAAGTGACGTTGCCGGCATCATCCAGGCGGAAGGGATGGTCGAGGAAGGCCACGGAATCCGAGGTAGGGGAGACGCGGAGGTCGGAGATCGATCCGGTGGAGCGATAGATTACGTTGCCGATCGGGAATTCGATCAGGTCGCCGGATTCATCGTAGCGGACCACGGCCATGCGGGCGCCGTCCGGGGCCCAATCGGCGGAGGTGATCCTGGTGGCGATTTCCATGGGTGCGCCGCCATTCATGGGGACGCGGGAGAGGGTGATGGGGTCCATCAGAGGCTTGCTGGGATCGTGCCCTAGCAGAGCTAGTTCGCCGGACCTGGAAACGGAGGCCAGGCCGCGCTTCTCGATTCCGAGCGGGCGCGATTCCGGGCTGACGGGGCTGGCCATGTAGATTTGACCGGTGCCGGTGCTCCATTTGGCGGAATAGATTACGGACTCGCCGTCGGGCGCGAAGCGAGCGCTGAAAACGGTGCCGCGCCGGAATGTGATTTGTTTCAACACCGGCTCAGGGGTGGGCAGGTTCCGGCCGAATTGCAAGATCAGGGCCAGAAGGAGCAGTCCGGAGGCCGCGGCCAGACCGATGAGCCAGGGCTTCAGATCTCTGGCAGGGGGCGCCGGGACGGGCTGTTCGGGGGGCGCTTGCGTTTCTGCTGGAATATTGGCTTCGATTTCCTCCACCGGGGCGATGAAACGATAGCCGGAGCGGGGCAGAGTTTCGATGTAGCGGGGACTATCGGCGGCGTCTCCGAGGGAGAGGCGCAGGCGGTTGGCGGCGGTGTTGAGGCCGCTTTCGAAGTCGACGAAGGTGTCAGAAGGCCAGAGGCGGCGCTGCAGGTCTTCCCTGGGGACGAACTCGCCGGGCGTTTCCAGCAAGGCGAGAAGGATTTGGAAGGGCTTGGTTTGCAGCCTGATACGGATCCCGTGTTTGCGCAAGTCGCCCGTATGCCGGTCGAGTTCGAAGGCGCCGAAGCGGGCCAGCCTTCCCCCCTGACTTTCCGCTTGTAGCAATTTATTCTCCTTTTTAGGCCGTGATCGGGAATACTAACTGATCTCGAGTGAATGGTTTGACGCGTTAGATCCGGTTTGGATAGGGATGCTTCCCGGGTTTTTTGAGTTTACACCCCGCGCAGCAATTTGTCAGCGTGCAGTGCCCCGACAGGTGCCTGGTCGTGTTTAAAGAACGCATAGACGTCGTCGCAGGCGGCGATGCGGACGTTCAAAATCGCGGCGAGAGCGCGGCGATCTTTGGCGGTGTACTTTGGGTGCCGCAGGCGGTAGACGGCGAAGTCCGCTGTGGAAACCTGCGGCGTTTCCAGTTTTTCCGATTCTGCGATGCAGAGCGCGGCATTGTGTTTCCTGAGTACGTTATAAACTGCATCGCTAAACCAGGATGCATGACGGAACTCGAACGCGAAACGATATTTCTTGGGGAGGAGTTTCAGGAATGTGGTGAGCGTTTCGAGATCGAGTTTCAGATTTGGCGGCAGCTGGAAAAGGATTGGGCCGAGTTTCCCGGCTTTGCGCAGGGGTTGGAGACTTTGCAGGAAGGCGAGGGTTGGTTCGCGGGCATCGCGCAGCCTGAGGATGTGGGTGATGCGCATGTGCGCCTTGGGGCAGAACTGGAATCCGGGCGGCGTTTTTTTGATCCAGTTTTCTATCGTCTTCGGCGATGCGATGTTGCGGAAGGTGTAGTTCACCTCGACGCAATTCAGGCGCGTGGCGTAGTGATCGAGAAAGCGGGAGGTTGGGAGTTGGGCCGGATAGAATCGTGGTTTCCAGGTTGGGTAGGCGAAGCCGGAGGTGCCGGCGTAGAGGGTGGCCATTGCTTGAATTATCGCTAATTGGGCGGTATCGAAGTAATTGTGGCACCAGGGAAGACAGAACTACGAAGCGCGGGCTGGAAGCATAGCCGCTGCAGCGAGGCGACGACGATCCGTGTGAAAAGGCGCTTTACCGATGGGTTGGCGGCCTACGCTGGTGTAGTGTCCGCGAATTGGGTGGACACTACTGGAAACCGCTTCTTTCCAGTCGCGGCTCGGAAACTACTGTTGCAGCAGCGAGTTCGAGACCGCGCCGCGCGCGTGAGCAAGCCCTTTCTTGTGTCCGGTTATTTGTCGGACAGTCCACTAGTTTGGGATGTATTCCTTCAGAAGACGGTCGAGGTCGGCTAGCACCAGCGGTTTACTCAAGTACCCATCCATACCGGCGGACTTGCATTTTTCCGCGTCGCCGGCCATGGCGTGAGCCGTGATGGCGATAATGGGAACCCCGGATTGTCTGGTCTTGTGCGCCCTAATTGTCCTGGTGGCCTCATAGCCGTCCATTTCCGGCATTTGGCAGTCCATTAGAATGGCATCGTAATCGCCCGCACCCCATCGCTGGACAGCTTCCAATCCATTGCTTGCGATATCTACCTGGTAACCCAGTTTTTGCAGCGAGCGGGTGAGGACGTGCTGGTTGACTTTGTTGTCTTCCGCGATGAGGACACGCCGGATTGCGTGGTCTGCGGGGAGTGGAGGCAGAGGCGTTTGTTCTTCCGGCTGCGCCGGTTCTTGCACCGGAAGCAAGCGGGATTCCATGGGAATTTCCAGCCAGAATGTGGAGCCGCCTGGATGGCTTTCCATGCCGACGGCGCCGCCGAGCATTGCTGCCAGTTCGCGCGAAATGGCCAAGCCGAGGCCGGTGCCGCCGTGCCTGCGGCTGGCGGAGCCGTCGAGTTGCGTGAACTTCTGAAAGAGGAGCTTTTGATCCGCCGCTGCAATGCCGATGCCGGTGTCGGCCACCGAGATGCGAATCAGTAACCGGCTGCCCTTTTGGAGACTACCCTGTGCGGCGATGACCACGCAGCCGTGGTCGGTAAATTTTAGCGCATTTCCCAAGAAATTGGTGGCAATCTGCCGGATGCGGCGCTCATCCCCGAAAAAGGCAGAAGGTAGGGACGGTTGATAGCTGAGGCGGATCTGGATGCCTTTTTGGCGGAAGCGGGGAGCGAAGAATTCGGCCAACTCATCCAAGGTGACCCGCAAATCGAAGTTAGTTTCCTCCAATCGGAATTTACCGGCTTCGACAGTGGAGAGATCGAGAATGTCACTTAAGATGGCAAGCAGTTCCTGCCCGGACCGTTGGGCTAGTTCCAGATCTTTGCGGCTTGCCGGTGAAATCTCCCCGTTAAGCACCAAACCGAGAAGGCCGAGAACGCCGTTCATGGGAGTGCGAATCTCGTGACTCATGTTCGCCAGGAATTCAGATTTTACGGTACTGGCTCGCTCGGCGGCCCGCCGGGCAGTTGAGATCCTGCGCACCTGCCAGAGAAGACAAAGCAACGCGAGTACGGCGAGCAGCAGCCCACCTAACAAAAGCCGGGTGCGCTGTTCCGTGGCCTGCATGGCGAGAATGGAACGCGTTTCGTTTGCTGAAAACGAACTCCAGCGATCGAGTCCCTTCAGCATGGTTCCATCGACGGCCAACTTCGAGAGCTCTTCGCGCAGCGCATTGGCCACGGGCGCGGCGGCGAGGGTGGAAGCAATAGCGCCATTGGCCACCGCCCCTTTGACCAAGTGGATTTTCAATGCGACGTCGCGGCACCCAGCGGGGCGATCAAGCATTAGAATGCCAGTGTAAGACGCTTCTTCGAAGCCGGCGGCGACCGCACCGCTACATACTGCCTCCATTACCGCGGCCCGGTGTCCCATGTCGATCAACACCGAGCCGGGCAGGACGCGGCGGGCGACCTGGGTGGCTACGGGAAAGCCGGTGAACGCCACCTTCTTGTTGACGAGATCCCCCCGTGTTCGATCCCTGCCTTCCTGCTTTTCAATGATGCAGAAGGTATTGAAAAACCAAGGGTCTGTAAGGTGATATAGGCTACGCCGCCGATCGCTGACCGCGACCAGAGGCCAGAGGTCGACGAAGCCAGAGGTGATGGCCGTATCCCCTGGCATACTTGTAGGAACCCACTCCAACTGGATGTGGCGCCGCCTGGCCGCCTCGTTCAATAGTTCTACGGCGAGACCGGCGGGCTTGCCATCCGGCTGAATTTCCGTCATTGGGGGAGCGTTGTCCACGCCAATCCGGTACACCCGGTTCTGCCAGCGCGGCGCCAGGGGCAGTGTCATCCATAGGATGCCAGCGG
>JBBRNO010000246.1:0-5463 GCA_038230275.1 Bryobacterales bacterium | reverse complement strand
GGAGTAGAATGGCGCAGCCAGCATTTGTTTCGCAAAGTACTCTACTATGAAAAGAAGAATGGAGATCGACCCGCCTCGATTTTCGTTCGTGAGGATTCCGGCTCAACTGTTGATTTTTTCACGCCTTCTGACGGTCACGGCTCGGACAACGTCGTGTCTCCACGTTGGGATGGCGCCGGATGCGTCGGGGTGTTTGCTAATCGGACCTAGTTCAGGTAGAGGAACTCATTTGAGGACAGTAGGACGTGGCAGAAGCTTTGCCAGGCGGTCCTGTGGGCCTCCGGAGTGGCTACCTTTTTTTCCATGTTGGCCAGGTAGGTTAGGGCGTTGTCTATTTCCGCCGGCTGCGGCCCTCTGGTTAACGCCATCAAGTACGCCTTCTCCACGCGCGCGGCGTCGGTAAGTGAATCGTCGTCCAATAGCTTTTTTGCGAAACCTTGCGACCTGGTGATTACGAAACTGCTGTTCATCATGAAGAGCGCTTGCGGCGCTACGTTTGTGCGGGGCCGGCCTTCGTTGGAAGTGGTGGCGTCTCCGTAATCGAAGGTGGCCAGCAGGTTGGGAATACTGCCGCGCTTCACCGGGATGTAGAGCGTGCGGCGTTTCATGGCGTCCGGATCGGCTTTTGACTTTTTCGATTTGCCGGGGGCCGCGGTGTTGCCGCCCATGGTGAGATCCAGTGAGCCGTCGATGGCCAGCAGGCTGTCGCGGATTTGTTCCACCGACATGCGAACCCGGTTGAAGCGGGTCCAGAGGCGATTGGGCGGGTCGGCGTCGCGGGATTCTTTTGACGCCTTGCTGCTCATCTGATAAGTGCTGGAAAGCATGATTTGGCGGTGCATCGATTTTATGGACCAGCCGCCCGCGACGAACTCCTTCGCCAGGTAATCGAGAAGTTCGGGGTGGGTGGGCTTCTCGCCCATCTTGCCCCAATTGTTTGGCGTGCGCATCAAGGCTTCGCCGAAGTGCCATTGCCAGATGCGGTTGACCATCACGCGGGCCGGTAGGGGATTGTCCGGCGAGGTGAGCCACTGGGCCATTTCCAATCGCCCGCTGCCCGTCTTCACCGGGGACTGCGACTCGCCCGCCAGCACGATGGGGAATTGCTTGGCCACGGGCTCGCCTGGGTTGTGATAGTCGCCACGGACGAAGACTTTCTGATCCACCGGGATTCCGTCATTGACTGCGCTTGCCATCGCTGGTGCTTCGGGCAGCGATTTTTCGAATTGCTCGAATTCTTTGCGCAGGACTACCAGGCGAGGGCTATCGGGCAACTCCATGGGGCCGCCGTGGAAGGTTGCTGCTTCAAAGAAGGGATCTTCTTCGGCTTCGAACTTGGGACGCGCCGGGACATCGCGGCCCTGCAGTGCATCCTTGGCGAAACGGCCGCGCCATCTTTCCAGTAAGCCGTCCCATTTCTCGGCGGTCTTTATGTAGGCGTCCTGATATTTGCGAGAGACCTCCGCGATGTTTCCTTCGCTGGCTTCAGACCAGGCCTTCAGATACGGGGCGCCTGATTCCAGCCACGTTACCCACCTGGTGATTGTCTTGTCTGGTGAGGCGCTTTGGAACTTCACTTTCCATGCGGCGGTTAGGAATTCAGCGATCCGTAGACGGAGCGCGGCGTTCTCCCGTCCGAGATCTTCGGAGAGCGCGTCCTCCATTTCGAGCTGCTTGCCTAGCATGGTGGCGCGATGCGATTGATAGCGGTCATACGCTGCTGGATCCAGCGGCGCGTACCACATATAGGAGATGGCGCCGGGCCGTCCCTGATTGCGGAACGCGGTGGTGCTGGCGAAGACGGAGGCCAGTGAGTAATAGTCTTTGGTGAGGATGGGATCGAACTTGTGATCGTGGCATCGTGCGCAGGAGACAGTGAGTCCGAAGAACGCTTTTGAAGTGGTATCGATCTGTTCATCCACTACGTCATAGAGCATTTGCAGACGATCCTGTTGCGCCAGCGGCCGGGGCCCCAGGGCCAGAAAACCGGTGGCTACCAGACCGCGCTGACGGAGTTTCGGATCGTCCGTAGGAATTAGATCGCCGGCTAACTGTTCGGTGACGAAGCGGTTGTAGGGCAGGTCCTGATTGAAGGCATCGACGACGTAATCGCGGTATCGCCAGGCGTGGGGATAGGCGTTGTCTTCGTCCATGCCGGTGGATTCAGCGAAGCGGGCTACGTCCAGCCAATTGCGGCCCCAGCGTTCCCCGTATTTGGGTGAGGCGAGCAGACGATCTACTACCTTGGCGAAGGCATCGGGAGATTTGTCAGCTAAGAAGGCGTCGATTTCCTGCGTGGTTGGCGGCAGGCCGATTAGATCGTAGGTGGCCCGGCGCAAGAGGGTGAGCTTGGAGGCGGGCAGCGCTGGTTGGAGGTTCTTCTCTTCCAGCTTGGCCAGGATGAAACGGTCTATCGGGCTCTTGATCCAGGCTTCGCGCTTCACTGGCGGCGGCTGGTAATCCTTGATGGATTGGAACGACCAGTGCTTCCGGGCCTCCGGGGATATCGGACTCTTGGCAACTGTGGTTTTGGCGGTTGCCGGCCATGCGCCGCCCATATCGATCCACGTTTTCACATTGGCGAGGTCATCGGCGGGAAGTATGCCGGACGGAGGCATCTTGATCTTGGCCGCATACGTCAGGGCTTGATAGACAGTTTCCGGCGCCGCGCCTGTGAGGGCGGACAGGTTCACGCCACCCATGTGCATTTTCTGCCCGTGGCAGGTGTAACAGTTCGCTACGAAAATCGGGCGTACTTTCTTTTCGAAAAACTCCTGATCCGGCGTTTGCGCGAAGAGAGGAGCCGCGGCTAGGATGGCAATGGCGAATCTCATATCAGGCGAAGATCCCCGGGGCTACCGTGCCGGCTACGTCGGTTAGACGGAAGTCGCGGCCTGCGTATTTGTACGTCAGCTTCAGATGATCGAGCCCCAGCATGTGCAGAACCGTGGCGTGAAGATCGTGAATGTGCATTCGGTTCTCGACGGCGTGGTAGCCGAATTCATCGGTCGCTCCGTAGATGAAACCGGGCTTGACGCCTGCGCCCGCCATCCAAATGGTGTATCCGTAGGGATTGTGATCGCGTCCGTCCGAGCCCTGCGCCCAGGGCGTCCGGCCGAATTCCCCGCCCCAGATAACCAGCGTGTCTTTCAGTTGGCCGCGTGCTTTCAGATCCTTCAGCAGACCGGCTATGGGCTTGTCTACTTCGGCCGCATTCTTGGTGTGAAGCTTGAAGAGGTCCACGTGCTGATCCCATTTGTAGCTGTGAGAGCATTGCACAAAGCGGACGCCGCGTTCGGAGAGCCGGCGGGCCAGGAGACACTGCCAGCCGAAGTCCTTGGTGACTTCGTTGTCCAGGCCGTATAGCTTTTTGGTCGCCTCGGATTCCTTATCTACTTCGAAGGCCTCTGGGGCTTTGATTTGCATGCGGAAGGCTAGCTCGAGCGCGCCGATGCGGGCTTCCAGATCGGAATCGTGATCGTTGAGTTCGGCGTGGCGGCGGTTCATCTTCTGCAGCATGTCCAGCTCATAACGCTGCTGTTCCGGCGGCAATCCTTTCGAGACCAGGTAGGGAACCGGCTCCTTCTCGACTTCGGAAACCTTCAGGCCGGAGTTGCCGATGGCCGTACCTTGATATTCACCGGGCAGGAAACTGGAGCTCCAGTTGTTCTGGCCGCCATGCCCTAGGGACGGCTTGATGGTGATGAAGCCGGGTAGATTCTGATTTTCGGTTCCCAGGCCGTACAGCACCCAGCTACCCATGCTGGGGCGTTTGAACTGGAACATGCCGGTGTGGAGTTGGAGGAGCGCCGCGCCGTGGTCCACGCCATCGCCCACCATGGAACGGATCATGCAGAGATCGTCTACACAGGTGGCGACGTTGGGGAAGAGTTCGCTTACGGGAATGCCGCTTTGGCCGTGTTGCTTGAAGGCCCAGGGCGATTTCATCAGGCCGCGGACAGCGTCTTCGCCGAAGGTGAGGCCGCGTTTGAAGGGGACGGGTTTGCCGTTGTCTTTATCGAGGCGGGGCTTGGGGTCAAAGGTATCGATGCTGGAGGGGCCGCCGTGCATGAACAGGAAGATGATGCGCTTTACTGTTGGTTCGAAGTGCGGCTGTTTCGGCGCGAGGAGACTGGGCGGCGTGGACTGGGCGGCGATTAAGCTTCGGAGCCCTAGCAGGCCAAAGCCCGCGGCCGATTGACGCAGCAGGGCCCGGCGGGGGATGTGGAGCCGATTTTCAGTCATGCGTTTATCGTATACCCGGCGATGGACGCGCGCACGGCCTTTCTTGTTGCGATAGGATGACGTGCTATGAGAACACGTATCGCGATTTTGCTGGCTGCGGCGGTGGCGGCTTTCGGCGCCGCTTTTGTTACGGAGCGGACTGACCCGGCTGGGGCTGGAATGGACGCGGCCCGGCTGGCTCGCATTCCGGTACGGCTGCAGAAGTTTGTCGACGACGGTAAGGCTGCGGGGTTCGTGGCCTTGGTTGCGCGGCACGGGCATGTGGCGGTGCTGTCCGCGGTGGGTTTTCAGGACCGTGAGAAGCGGATTCCGATGCGTACCGATTCCATGTTCCAGATTATGTCGATGACCAAGCCGATTACCTGTACCGGGATCATGATCCTGATGGAGGAGGGGCGGCTGGCGCTGATCGATCCGGTGGAGAAGTATCTGCCGGAGTTTTCGGGACAGAAGCTGGCGGGTGGGGCGAAACCAGCGCGGCTAGTGACGATTCGCGATTTGATGACACACACTTCCGGTCTTCCAGGCGGGACGCCGCAAGGTTATGTGAATGCCGGGCATACGCTGGCCGAGGTGGTGAGCGTGGGCTCGCAACTGCCGCTGGAGTTTGAGCCGGGATCGAAGTGGAGCTATAGCAATATTGGAATCGCTACATTGGGACGGATTATCGAAGTGGTGTCGGGCAAGCCCTTTGAGCAGTTTATTGCGGAACGGATTTTTGCGCCGCTGGCTATGAAAGACACGCATTTTTTCCTGCCTGCGGAGAAGCACGGGCGCTTGGCCGCGGTTTATACGGACAAGGACGGGAAGCTGGAGCGGTTCGACGGCGATCTGTTTCGGACTGGGGCGAAGTATCCGGTGCCTGAGGGCGGGCTTTATAGCACGGCTTCGGATATGGCGCGGTTCTACCAGATGATGCTGGATAAGGGATCGCTGGATGGGCGGCGGATTCTGTCACCTGATGCGGTAGCGGTGATGACTACGGTGCATACGGGGGAATTGAAGGCTGGCTTTGCGCCGGGGATGGGTTGGGGATTGGGATGGTCCGTGGTGAGGGAGCCGGCTGGGACTTTGCGGTTGAATTCGATGGGTTCGTTTGGGCACGGCGGGGCTTATCGGACTTTCGGTTGGGTGGACCCTGGGAAGGATATGTTGCAGGTGCTGATGTACCAGCGGACTAATGGCGGCGGGGATGTGGCGGATGAGATTAATAGCTTT
>JBBRNO010000245.1:0-5728 GCA_038230275.1 Bryobacterales bacterium | reverse complement strand
GAACGCAGCCAGAATCACCGGTCCAAAAATAGGAATCCGGTACTCCAAGTTGCCTACGCCCTGCGTATCGCCGCCGGGAAACGTCAATTGATAGATCGGAATCTTCTGCGTGACCGCGGTCGTAGTCACCGCACCATCCACTATGATCTTCTGCGTGCGTGGCGTACCGTCGTTGTTTAGAACATTGACCGTCGCCGAGCTGGGAATGTAGGCAATCGGACTGATTCCCCAGATTTCAAATCCACGAATGTCGTTCTCGCCGCCCATGTAGAAGCGGTTGAACGGCGGAGCCACCTTGCCGCCATAACCGGTGAGGAACCGGCCGAGTCCGTGCATTCCGATGACATGTCCCGTCTTGAATCCCTTGCGGAAATACTTCATGTCGATGGTCGGCTCAATCATGTTCACGTTGCCGCCGAGGACGCTGCCGGCAAATGTGGTGGAAATGAAGATGGATTTTCCAGCCGTCGGGGTAATGGGATGGTTGACGGTGTTGTAGCTGAAGGACGGAACCACTTTGCTGGTCTTAATTCCGCTCAGTGAGTTCGGACCGCCGATGCCCTGGAAGTTAATAAATTCGAAATACTGCTTCGACGCCTCGGTCAACGTGGTGATGTTCGACCTGTCATAACCGTACGTCATCCCAAGCCGCGCGAAGCTCAGTTTCTTCATCGGATAACTGACGTAGGTGGTAAAACCGTAGCCGTTCGACACGTAGTTGAGCAAATTATCCTTGCCCAGGGAGTTGAAGAGCGGGATCAGGTTTCTGCCGGAGGTGAGCGATACTTCTCGGCCCTGGTCGTAATTGAAACGGTTGGTGTATACGGTGAAGCCGCTCTGCATCGGCTTATCGAACAGATAGGGTTCGGTGAAGCCGAAGGTGACGTTGCGAAGCCGGTCACCCAGCTGCGCATCCAAGCTGAGCGTTTCGCCCAAACCGAGAAAGTTATTGGTGGAATACTGGAACCCGATAAAGCTGCCGGCGATGCCGGAAACGCCGCCGTTCAACTGAATGGAGTTCTTACCACGCTCCTTCACTTTCAGCGTCAGATCTACCGTGTTTGTCTTCGGATCGCGGCTGATCGTCGCCGCGTCTTCTGCTTTCAGTGCTTCGAAATAGCCAAGCTGGTTCAGGCGCAATACGCTGATTTCCCAAAGGCGGGTGTTGTACATGTCGCCTTCATCAATCAGCAACTCGCGGCGGATTACCTTATCGCGCGTCGTGGTGTTGCCCGAAAAATCGATGCGGCGCACAAAGAACTGCTTGCCCTCATCCACGTTGAAACTCAAATCGATCTTGTCGGAATTGGGAACCACTTCGGGGCTCGGCTCGGGTACAAAATCGATGTATCCGAATTCACCGTAGAGCTTCCGCATGTTTTCCATGCCCTTGCGCAATTTCGCGGTGGAGAAGATGTCGCCTTCCTGCATCTGAAACAGCGGGCGCATCAAGGTTTCTGGAGTGCGGAACAGCTTTACGCCGACGAAGTTGATCTTGTTGAGATGATACTGGCGGCCCTCTTCCAGGCTGATGGCGATATTGGCCCGCTTGCCCGGCTTGTTCGGCTTAATCAAGGGAATGGTCATTCCCTTCCCGCCCACATCCACGATTTCTATCTTGGAATCCACCACGCGAGCGGTAAAGTAACCATGCTCCTGGTAGAAATTCCTGACCATGTCCTTATCCTGTTCCAGCTTGGTGGAATCGAAGCTCTTGGCGAACAATTCTTCCAGAAAGATCGAGTATGGAATGCCGATAGGCCGCAGGTTCTTCATGGCCTTGCGAACGTCTTTGTCGGTGAAGACCGTGTTGCCCTCCACCGTGATGTTGCCAACCTTGACCTTGGGTCCTTCATTCACCTTGAAAACCACTTCCAGCGAGGAGGGAGGGATCTGCTTCAAATCCGGCTCGACGGTGGCGAACTGGCGCCCGCGTTCGGACAGATATTCCTTCAACACGTTGGCGGCGCGCTGGACCTTATTCGGATCGTACTGCGATTCCACGGTCAGACCGACCTTGCGCTCCTTGAAACGGTCGAGAATTTCCGACACGGTAACAGACTTGGCGCCGTCATATTTGATGGAGCGGACGACGCGCCGTTCGGTGACGAGATAGCGGATAATCCACCCCGCCGGGCCCGGTTCCTTCTCAAGCTTGATATCGTCGAAGCGGCCCGTATTCCAAAGCGCCATGAAATCCCGGTGCAGCGCATCCTCGTCGAACTTATCGCCTTTCTTGGTGAAGGTGAGAGCTCGCAGAGTTTCCTGAGGTACGCGCCTGGAGCCGCGAAATTCGATCGAATCGATCACATTGTCGGTAGTGCCAGGGAGCGGCTTTCCTGCTTCGGCGGCGGCCTTCGGGGTCTCGAGTTGCACTTGGCCTGGCTTAGCCTGCGGCGGGGGACCTGCCGCGGGTGGCGGCGCATCCGGAGCCTTGCCCGTCGGCACGGATTCAAAGGGGTTAGCTTTGTTGGCGGGTGCCGGGGTGGATGCGGGAGGTTGTTGCGTCTGGGTAGCTGGAGGCTTCGGAGCCGGGGCTTGCTGCGCCGCCATTGGAGCGAGACCAATGGTAGTTAGGAGGCACAGAGCGCACACTGCGACGGTAGTCAGGCATTTGAGCCTGGAAAACATCATGATGAAGAACTAGTTCCTTTCCACTCTGCGTGTTTCTCCAGACGTTCATCGGACCGGGCAGGTTTCATCCGACTCAAGTTCTGTTTGAGATTAAGAATCTATTTTAGCTGATACGAGCGGAAGACGGTAATCGGTGGTTTCCGGAGGGGTGCCGGGGGGGTGCCGGGAACCGGATTGGAGATCCATCCGGTTCCCGATTTCGCGAGGTTTCGTGCTGTGAAACGCCTTATTCAAACGCCTTATTCAATGGGTAACAGAACGGTGTTGCTGTCCTGGCCGTTTACAACAATGCGAAGCTCCACGCTGGAGGCTGCAGGCAGGTTCGCCGAAATGCGGAGCTTCGTTGCGGCAACTCCTACAAATCCAGGGGCCGCCCCGCTGAAGGTGGGTTGCAGCCGCAAACCGCCGGCCACAATTTCAGCAGTATCCACGAGCGGTGCAATCGGCGTGTCCTGGACGGCAAAGCCTTCCGGCACCCTTCGGGTATAAGGGCCGAAGCCGGTTCCCAGCAGCGTGACCACTTCATTGCGCCGCGCCGGACTATCCAGCGTGACTGCCGTTCCGTCTTCGTGCAAAGCGAGGGCGTACTGTTTTTGGTTGATGGCGTTGGAGAAAAGTCCGGGCGCGTTTCGCACCACGGTGAATGCCGCGCTCACATCCGGGAAACCTTCGTTCTTTACCCTCAGACTGTAGTCGCCCTCCACCAGATCGTCGGGCAACTGGGCATTGATCTGTTCCGGCGAAACGTAGACGATGGGAAGAATGCGATCGCCTAGCAGCAACACCACGCCGGCAATGCTCTGCGCCAGCGGATTGGCCGGGCCAACCTCATATCGCGTGGCCAGGTTCGCGCCGTAAATCGAGATGATGGAACCGGCCGCTACACCCTGAACCGGAGTGTCTCCGGCGGAATTTTTCACACCGGCCGGAGCGATAAAGGGAACGCGGTCCAGCATGGCACGGACGATTCGCGGAACGGACAAGAGAACCGAAGCGCTACGGAATGTACCTTCCAGGTCGCCTTCCCAACGGCGGAACTTATAGCCAGGCTTTACCGCCGCGGTGACCATCACATTGACGTCGGCGGGATAAAAGCCGTCCACCGATGGTGGATCGAAGCGGAAATCCGCGCCACCGTCGGGATCGGAAACCGCCGTCAACTTATTCGCGATGCGATAGTTTGCGTTCACCGTCTGGTAATCCTTGGTGAAACTGACCGTACGGTCCGCGCCTCCGCCGTCCTGCCACACGGTAAATTCATACCGGCTGACATCCGACAGGGGAATGGTTGCCGGGGCCGATACGTTTGCCGTGGCACCCGCGGCACGATCCACCAGGCATGGCGTGATGCATTCGACGCCGTCCACTTTGACCTTCAGGCCTTGAACGGTGCTGCCGATCACCGTGCGGTTGAGCAGTTCATAGTTGGCGACCAGGCGAAGTCCGCCGTTGGTGGCGAAACTGGCATCGACGACTACATCCTGCGTCGCTGCGCCGCCGTTCGACCATCCTTTGAAAACATACTTTCGGCCAGCCGCATCGAACTGTTCCGCCGGCGCTGAGACCGTATACTTGGAGCCGATTGCCCAGACAAAGTTGAGGGACGGCCAGTTATCGCGGCCATCCACTTTCAACTTTAAGACCGTGGGTGTGGTCAGAAAGCTGACCCGGGCGCCAGGAACGAACTTCGCGATAATTGTTTCGGGAATATTGGTGGTCTTTGCCGTGTAGATTGTATTCTGCCCTCCGCCGATGCTCCACGAATCGAAAACGTATAACTTTCCGGTCTCATCGCTCTGCGGCGAAGTGGCACTGAGAATGTGCTGTGAGTCGGCTGCGAAATCGAATTCCCCCAGGCATAAAGGAGACTGGCCTGAGAACGGGCCTCCGGTGATGAAGGGCGGTTGCAGCGCGCCGGTGGCGCAAGGAACGGAAGACGTAGTTGGGGTGACCGTTCTGTCAATCAATACTGAGAAATTGGCGGGCACAGTGAAGAATCGTACGCGCTTGGCGGGCGAGAAACGCGCGGCCAAAGTGATGGCGGCTTTCAGCTCAAACGGCCGTAGTGAGGAATCCAGAGCGCCGATGTTGCTTGTCCAGCCGTCAAACACATACCCGGGGTATGGAAACGCGTTTAGGCTGACAAGCCCGGCGGGCAGATAGACGGTGGCATCGGTCCAGTAACAGGTTCCGGCCAGGTACACCACACCGGCTCTGGACGTGCTTCCGGCCTGGCTGCCGGGAGAACCGCACGTGGGTGGTAATCCAGAAGAGCCCAGCGGATCCTGCAATTTCAGTTGGACGCGGTACAACACCGCCACCGAGGCCACGTAGGACGTAATCGTGGGGTCGGCAGTCACCACCTGCACAATATCGCTGGTGGATACAAGCTGGCTTTTTGAATCTCTCCAGCCGCCGAAGGAATACTGAGTACCCTGTGGTTCATTGACCTGCAAAGCGGGCCCGGAATTCGCAACGAAAGTGAGGGTGTGCTTGCTCCCCTTTGCCCACGTAAAGAATGCGGCTGAGGTATACTGCGTGCCATCGACAGTGAACATCGCACCAGAGGGAAAGGTGGATACTGAGACACTACTCACCACATCTTGGGCGTACAACGAAGCGGCGCTAACCGCTGCAAGTGCTAAGAGCGATGACAGACGATTCATGCGTATGATTCCAGTAGGGCGTTCATGGTTCAACCTAGGTAATCGACAGGCTACACCCCAACCTTTAGGGACAACGTTGGTACTTTTTGGCTAAAGGTTTCGATTTCCCGCTCCAAATCGTTCCAAAGAAGCCTCTCCCGCCGCGGAATTGCGCCACGGAACGTGAGGAAATGCCGCACAAGGGAGACATGGGCAACCTGGACACCCTGCGCGCGGAGCGGCGCGATGAAATCCTCCGCCTGGCCCAGCGGCGCGGTGCCCATAGCCTGCGGGTGTTCGGATCTGTCGCGCGAGGGGAAGCCAAAGAGGAGAGCGACCTCGATCTTCTCGTCTCCTGGGAGCCGGGCCGGAGCCTGCTCGATCATGCCGGGTTAGTACAAGATCTGCAGGAACTGCTTGGGATGCGGGTTCATCTCGGAACCGAGAAG
>JBBRNO010000244.1:0-5819 GCA_038230275.1 Bryobacterales bacterium | reverse complement strand
CGAATTGGGTGGACACTACGGGAAACCGCTCCTTGACAGTCGCGGCTCGGAAACTACTGTTGCAGCAACGAGTTGGAGACCGAGCCGCGCGCGTGAGCAAGCCGTTTCTTGTGTCCAGTTATTTGTCGGACAGTACACTAGAGAGTTCGAAGACTGGGTCGAAGCATAGGTGCTCATAAATCTAACTATCGCTACACACCCGGCGGGTGCTGGCCGATTTTGGGGGACAACGCGACGGGTCGTCTGTAGCAGGCCCGCGTGTTCCCGTTCGACTCGCGGCCTGCTAAGCTGATGGCTTCACGGATGGACTCCTCCTCCCTCTCGCTCTGCCTGACCCCACACGGCCGGCTCGTCTTGACCCGCGATTCCGATGCGCCACTCCTCGACGCCAAACTTCGAGAGCGGCTGCTGCACGCTTTCGACCGCGGATCGGGCCACGGACTTCTGTTGCTGGGGGTCGACGAGGCAGGGACCACGTTGCCACCGGTCACCTCCTACTGGCGCGCCTTTGGCTCACGCTATGCGACTGCTCTCTGCACGCAGATGGGCAGCGAGATTCCGCCCCGGCATGTTCGCGTCGCGGAAGCGCCTGATGAAGAACTGGAGAGCATCGCCTCGGCCGCGCCGCCGATGATTGGCGGAGAATACTTGGCATCCTCGGTGCTGCGGACTTTGTGGCGGGAGATGGACGCGGCCTTTGCGATCGAACTGTCCGAATCCAAATGCAACGTGCAGGACTTCCTCAAGCGCCGGAATCCGGCATGGAATCTGGTTGGACGGGTGCACTTCAATCTTGCCGAGAATCGCAAAGATCTTGAGACTCCCTTTGCCTTTCTTGCCACCTACACCACGCGGTTATCGGCGCAAGCCAACGCGCAACACTTGCCGCTGGGCCAGGCCCTGCGCGAGTATGCGGGCGCTGCGAACAGAGACCGTCTCTTGTCGCTGCTCGTTCCAGTGCAGCGTGCTTCGGAGACATGCTCATGGCTCAAGGCGATGGTTGACGCAGGCGAGATCTTCCACCCGCTACGCTGGACTCCGGGCGAAGCGTTGCAGCTTTTGCGAGACGTCCCGCGGTTGGAAGCGGCGGGCGTGGTGGTACGAATGCCGGCCGTGTGGCGGGGTAACCGGCCGCCGCGGCCGCGCGTCACCGGCTCCGTAGGAGGCAAGCCGCCTTCGGGACTGGGCCAGAACGCGCTACTCGATTTCAGGATGGAAGTCACGCTCGATGGTGAGACGCTGACGGCCGCCGAAATCCGCGACCTGCTGGCCAAGTCTGACGGGCTGGCCCTGGTGCGGGGACGTTGGATCGAAGTAGACCGCGAACACCTGGCGCGCGTGATGGAGCGCTTCCATAATCTGGAGCGCACGGCCAGCGAGGACGGTCTGTCTCTTGGCGCGGCGATGCGGCTCCTTGCCGGCGCCAACGTTGCTGGAGGAGACGAGGTTGAGTCTATCGGAACCGACTGGACGCAAGTGGTCGCCGGTCCCTGGCTGGCAGAAACCCTGAAGGGGTTGCGCAGCCCGCAGGGTTTGGCGCAAGTGGATCCAGGCGCCGAGCTGAAGGGATCGTTGCGGCCGTACCAGCAAGTCGGTGTGCGTTGGCTTTATCTGCTGGCCAAGCTTGGTCTGGGAGCTTGTCTTGCCGATGATATGGGACTCGGTAAGACCATACAGGTGCTTTCGTTGTTGCTGGTTCTTAAGCGCCAGGGTGAGGACAAACCGGGGCCGAGCCTGCTGGTGGCGCCGGCTTCGCTGTTAGGCAACTGGGCATCGGAGATCGAACGATTCGCGCCCGGGTTAAAGGCGCTTATCGCTCATCCCTCCGCGATGACGGCGGCGGAGCTCAAGGCGCTCGCGCCAGAGCGGCTGAGAGACGTCGATCTGGTGATCACCACCTACGGCTCCCTGCTTCGCACTCCGTGGATGACTGAGGCCCGGTGGCGGCTGGTGGTGCTGGATGAAGCGCAGGCTATCAAGAATCCGAACGCCAGGCAAACACGAGCCGTGAAAGCGTTGCAGGCGGGTTCGCGAGTGGCGCTGACCGGAACGCCGGTCGAGAACCGGTTGGGAGATCTGTGGTCCATCTTCGACTTCGTTAATCCGGGGCTGCTGGGATCGGCGAAAGAGTTCACAGGCTTCGCCAAGCGCCTGGCCGAGAACCCTCATGGCTCCTACGGTCCTCTGCGCGAACTGGTGCGGCCTTATATTCTGCGGCGCTTGAAGACGGACAAGACGGTAATCGCGGACCTGCCGGACAAGACCGAAATCAAGGCGTTCTGTGCGCTCAGCCGGCAGCAAGCCGCGCTCTACGAACAGGCCGTGAGGGATCTGAGCGAACAACTCGCCGCTGCCACGGGAATACGGCGCAGGGGCCTGGTGCTATCGTTCCTGATGCGTTTCAAGCAGATCTGCAACCATCCATCGCAGTGGCTCGGTGACGGCGCGTGGGGTGAAAGCGACAGCGGGAAATTTGCTCGCTTGCGCGATATCGCCGAAGTGGTTGCGGCCAGGCAGGAGAAGATGTTGGTCTTCACCCAATTCCGGGAAGTGACGGCGCCTCTGGCCGGGTTTCTCGGCACGGTCTTCCAGCGGCCTGGGTTGGTCCTGCATGGCGGTACAGAGGTTAGGAAGCGTAAGGACCTGGTGCGCAACTTTCAGGAAGACGAGGCTGTCGGGTTCTTCGTACTTTCGCTAAAGGCCGGCGGCTCGGGTCTGAACCTGACGGCTGCCTCGCATGTCGTACACTTCGACCGCTGGTGGAACCCGGCGGTGGAGAACCAAGCCACCGACCGCGCCTTTCGCATCGGGCAGACTAAGAACGTGCTGGTGCACAAGTTCGTTTGCCGCGGTACCGTGGAAGAGAAGATCGACCAGTTGATCGAATCCAAGCGCCAGCTCTCCGAGGATCTGCTGGAAGGAGGCGCCGACTTGCTGCTGACTGAATTAAAAGACGACGAATTGCTGAGGCTGGTTGCGCTCGACATCAACAAAGCACTTAAGGAGACGTGATCCCATGGCTTATTACGATAGCGGATGGGCGCCGTATGTTTCCGTGGCCGAACGGCGCCGAAAGGCGGCGAAAGAGATGGAGAAGCGCCGCAAGCAGGGGAAGAATATCTCGCCCGTTTTGATTGATGGACGCGCCATTGCGAAGACTTTCTGGGGAAAAGCGTGGTGCGAGAACCTGGAGGGGTACAGCGACTATTCCAACCGGCTGCCACGCGGCCGAACCTATGTGCGCAACGGTTCGGTGGTTGATCTGCAGATTGCGCAAGGATTGATCCAGGCGTTTGTGAGCGGGTCGGAATTGTACGAAATCGTGGTGAAAGTGACGCCGGTGGCGAAGACCCATTGGAAGTCGATCTGCGACGATTGCGCCGGTGGGATTGATTCGCTGGTTGAGTTGCTGCAGGGAAGACTTTCCAAGGGCGTAATGGAGCGGATCTGCCGGCAGAAGCAGGGCCTGTTCCCGTCGCCGGCCGAGATCAAGCTTTCGTGCAGTTGCCCGGACGGGGCGTACATGTGCAAGCATGTGGCGGCGGCGCTTTACGGCATTGGCGCCCGCTTCGATCGCCAGCCCGAGCTTCTCTTCCGGCTCCGCGGAGTAGACGAAAAGGAGTTGATCGTCGATGTTGGCAAGTCGATTCCGCTTGTCAGGCAAGGGCAGGCCGGGGCAAAGGTTCTCGGCGGCGAAGATCTCGCCGATATCTTTGGCCTTGACATGGCGCAAAGCACGGACTCCGCCACAGGAGCGGCAGGCAAGACTCCTGCGAAGGTAAAGCGCCCGAAAGCGCCGGTTGAAAAGCCGGCTGCGGCGCAGCTCATAGCGAAGGGTAAATCGCGGAAGCGGGCTACTTCGAAACAGCGCTTGACGCGGCCAAAGATTGCCGGGAAGCCGTGACAATGGGCGGGTTCTTTATATTGTTTAGAAATGGTCAGACGCGAATCTTGTATAGATAAGCGTCACCCGCCCAAAGTCGTGGCCGGGCGAAGAGGCGAGTCATGTGTACGATAACCTCGCCGGTACGGCGATCCTCTCTTGCGTAAAAGTTCGATAGGGACAGCACCGGATCTTCGCCATCCTGCAGCGTATCGATGATCCGGATCGTAGGGCGTAACGGCATTCCGTTATTTCGATTTACTTCGCCGATGACGAAAGGATAGCGGGGACGATTTCCGCGCGGGTTTCCGGGCGTGATATTGCCCAGCCAGAAGAGACGGCCCGACGAATGGCGAAGCAGTTGGGAACAGGCGCTGGGGCTGAAGAACGGTGTACCGCCGTCATAGGTCCAGGGTTGCGGTTCGGTCCAACGCCGTCCTCCGTCCGTCGAGAACGCTGCCCATCGATAACTGGGGAGTTCAGGATGGCGATCGTTTGATCCACGCAAGATCATTAGCAAACGGCCATCGTTGAGAATTTGAATTGTGGCTTCATCCATGCCGCGTGTGGCGCGCGCGGGGTCTGCTTTTATTGGCTGCGACATCTCCCATTGCAGTTTGTTCTGCTGCCAGCTTCCGTGGAGCACGGCCACTTCGGTATAAGTGTAGGCACCGGTTGGATTGTATAGTTTTCCGTCCGGCCCCAGGGGTGTGATCTCGACCGGCACCAGAATGCGGCCATCGGGCATGCCGATCGGAGTGCAGGGCATGTCGCCGAGCATCACGCAATTCTTGCCGCTGAAGATTCCGGGAAGCGGATGGGTAGCGTTAAACTCCGCACCAGTGTGGATGATCTGTTGTTCCACGCCACCGGTGCGATAGAAAATGTTCCAGCGGCGCATGCCTTCCAGCGGATCGTCGGTGGGCAGCACGCCTTCCGTCCAAAACTCGATGTAGCGGCGGGTGGCAGGGTCTATGAAGCCGGCACGTGGATGGCGGCGCAGCATTCCCGCGGCTGTTCGTTCGCCCGTGCGCATTTCCTCCGGCCCGGTCCACGTTACCCCGTGGTCACGGGAATGGCGAACGTAGGCTACATCGATGGTGTCAGACCGGGTCCAGTGCTGTTCGATGGACTTCATGCTTCCGCCGCGCGCACTGGTGTACCAGGCATATGCCATCACAGCCACGCCCTGCTTGGGTGAGGCGCGGAACACCTCGCGGCGAACGGCCGGTGCGGCGGCTTGAGCCAGCGCCGGCATGGTGAGGAAGGCTCGTCTGGAAAGGGCAATCTTCATGGGCGTTTAGTGGGTCATCGCATATACGACGTAGTTTACGCCCATGCGAATGGCTAGACCGGAGAACTTTTCAGGATATCGGACGGAGTCTGCATATTCCCAAGCGTCGCCGATGTCGGAGTTGTAGGAAATGGCGATCATGATGCGTCCTCTGTCATCGTAGATGCCTCGCCAGTGCGCCACCTTGCCGTCGTTCTTTTAACCCAGCCGCAAGTGTGCGGCGCCGGGCATCTGAAAGCGGTCGTCCAAATCGAACACCGTGTGGAAGATGGCGTCCGCGTCGGCGATCTCGACAATGGGCCGGTCGGGGAACACCAACTTCATGCTCTTCTCGAACACCTGCCACTCGTAGTCGCCGTGCAGATCGTCGGCCATGAAGAAGCCGCCGCGAAGCAGATAGTCGCGGAGAATCTTCCCTTGTTCCGGAGTGATGCCCCATTCGCCAACCTGGACCGCATAGAGCCAAGGCCAATTGTAGACGTCGCCCTCGTCCAGGTTGATCCTAAATTCGGCAGTTGGAATTCCGTCGGGTGCCCGGAGAGTGTTATTACATTAGGACATGGACGAAAAATTGGGGTTGCAACCGGCTCACCCGGCGGGTGAGTTAACGGTGAGCGGACAATCGGTGGAGTCAGCCGAGGG
>JBBRNO010000243.1:0-5864 GCA_038230275.1 Bryobacterales bacterium | reverse complement strand
TCGGGATCCCAGCGCTATCTGCGAATTCCCAAGCTCCGGAGGCAGAATAATAGTTGCTGCAAGAACAGTATCTGGCACGTGTCTCTCTGGTATAACTTCCAATTATACTTTCCCATCCGCGGCCAGATCGCATATGGGTGGCAGCGTCCCCTCCGGGAGGCCGGTCAAACTGGAATGCCGAGCTTTTTCTCGATGGACTCTTTGCTGATCCGGGTGCTTTCTTTGGGGCTGATGGGGGCGAGGAATCCAGTTCCACGGTTAGCCAGCCGCGCCAGAACGTCTTGTCGAGGTGTGCTTTGAGTGCCGGGAAGTCTACGCCGCCTTTGCCGAGAGGAAAGAACGGCGGCTCTTTCTTCCTATCCGGCCGGTCGATTCGCCGCGTGGCGCCGCCGCGATGCTCGGGCTTGGTGTCTTTGAGATAATACTCTATGACGAGATTCCCGAGTTTATTAGCCGACTCCCCGGGGTCTGAACCGGCGAGGTTAATCCGGCCGGTATCTAGAATGAAAGAGACGTTGGCCGGGTCGATGTGGTCCATTACGTAATCGAACTCGCGGCGATTCTCAAATTGGCTCCACATGTGGGCGTGGACTCCAAACTTGATGCATTCTTCCATGCGTATGAGCTTGCCAAGCTCATTGAGTGTGGCGGCCACTATTTCCAGATCGGCGGCGTTGGTACCTTCGGTACGGCGTGAGGTGGTCGGCGATGATCTCATCGCGCTTTGACGGATCTTCAAAGTGCGTCTCTGTAGGCGTGCCGCCGTTGGAGTACGTGACTGCGCTGACGCCGATTTCGTCCAGACGTTTTTTCAGTTCCTGCGGTTTGTCCGGGTAATATCCACGAAACGAAGATATGAACGATTCCACGTTCCGGTAGCCTACCTGGGCGCTTCGCGGAAGCCGAAGAACGGGTCTCTCTCCCAGCCGCCAATGGTGTTGGTGGTGATGCCGACCTGTTAGCGGGAGCGAGCAGCGGAGCGGGCGGTACCGGCAAGGGCGGCTGCGGCCGTGGCGGCCAGAAACTGGCGGCGGGTGGTGGACATGCTGCAAGAATCTATCGCATTGCGCGCCTGCGTGAGGAATGCGATGTAATGAGGCTATGTATTTTTCGCTGAACAGCACCTTGGTGGCGGGCAGAGTGCCTTGGCCGGAGTTTGCGCGGCTGGCGGGCCGAGTGGGCTATCTGGGCGTGGACGTGGCGCTGGATCCGGCGATGGAGAGCGGTCTGGCGGCGACGCGACTTCTGCTGGAGAGCGCGAAGGTGCGGCCGGCGATGATCAATTTTCCGGTGGAGTTCCGTAAGGACGAAGCGGAGTTTCGCGCGTCGTTGCCAAAACTGGAAGAGGCTGCGCCGTTTGCCGCGGCCATTGGATGTCCGCGGATGATGACCTATCTCATGTCGTCGAGCGAGGTTCCGAAAGACGAGTTGCGGCGGATTTACAAGAAGCGGTTCACCGAGTGCGCCAATATTCTTGCTCGATCGCATGTGCGGCTGGCGCTGGAGTTTTTAGGGCCGCTGCACATCCGAACACGGTTTCCCCATGAGTTTATCTGGCGCATGGGAGAGATGCTGGAGTTTGCCAAGGAGTGCGGTCCGAACGTTGGGCTACTTTTAGACGTCTGGCACTGGCACCATGCCGGCGGCACCACGGCGGACATTTTGAACGCCGGCAAAGAGCGCATTGTCCACGTACACTTCAATGACTCGGCGAAACTGCCCCCGGAAGAGATTCGCGACAATGAACGGCTGATGCCGGGCGAAGGCGTGATCGATTTGCAGGGTGCTTTGAAGGCCCTGCACACGATTGGTTACGAGGACGCGCTAAGCGTGGAGGTGTTCGGCCGGCATCTGAAGGAGATGACTCCGGAGGAAGGCGCACGCCTGGGCTTGAATGCGGCGCGGGCGGTGTTGGCGAAGGCGGGGATTCGGGAGAGTTGAGGTTACTCGTCGCAGTGTGCGTGAGTTGAGGACCGGTCATTGACCATCGGCGGTTGTAAGGTGGGCGCCGATCCAGGCCTTTATGTCGGCGATGACAGTTCCTCTGTCTAAATCGTTCAGGGGATCGTGGAAACTCCCCTCATACACCTTTAGCGTTTTGTCCGTGGAACCGGCCATCTCGAAGAAGTGTTGACTCCCGGCCGGTTTGGCGGCCTTGTCCTTTGAGCCGTTCAGAATGAGCAGTGGCAGGTTGATGCGCGCGAAATTCTGTTTGAGCTGCTCATCGGCACGAACCAAAGCCGCCAGCGTCTGCGTCGGCTGCGCTTCGTCCGCGATGAGTGGATCCTCGTTCATTGCGCGGACCATGGCGGGATCGCGGGAGAAATCCTCATTTTTTAGACGCAATAGATGCGCGTGCGGCGCAATGTGACTGAGACCTTTGATGACAGCCAAGGCAAAGCCGGGCGCCGGCAATTCGTGGGCGAAACTCTCGCAGATGAAGCCACGCAACGCCGTGCCCTGTTCCAAAGCATAAAGACAGGCGACGACACCGCCCGCGGAATGACCGAGAAGGAAGACTGGCACGGCCGGTACGCGTGATTGAGCGAGAGCCACCATCCCCGAGACGTCGAGCGCGTAGCTGGCAAAGCTTTCGACGTAAAATCGGGCTCCTTCGGATTTGCCGCGCCCGCGCAGATCGACGGCGAAGACCGCGAGCCCAGTGGCTGTCAATTGATCGGCAACCCACTGGTAATAGCCGCTATGGGAGTTGAAGCCGGGAACGATCACGACCATGCCATGCGCGCGAACGGATGGATGCCAATGGCGAAAGAAAATAGTCACTCCATCGGAGGTTTCAAATCTCCCCTCGTCCGGTATGCTCACGATTTGCCTTATTTGAACTCCGTCTTGGCTGTCACCGAATTCCTCCAGTAGTCATTGGCGGCCGCGATGGTTGCGAACTCGACGGCGACGACATGGCCCGCCGCGATCAGCGCAAGGGGATCGTTGGCGTATTGGGGGCGGCCAGCTTTTAAAGCGTCTAGATCCTTCTGCATCGCGTGGATCGTGTGGCGGGCAAGGGTGATCGCCAGCGCCCGTCCTTCCTCCGGCGTTGCCGTGTTGAGAGTGTTGCCGGGAACCAAGGGTTCGGGTGGGATCTGAGTCATGGAGTATCTCCTTTAATTTTGTCAATCAATGTTGTTGGCGAAGCACTAGGGTAGCAGGATAAGCTTGCCCGGCGGAGCTTTACCGCCTTCGAGCATGCCGTGCGCGGGACGGGCATCTGAGAGTTTGAACACCTGGCCGACGTGAGTCCGCAATCGCCCGGTGGCAAAAAGATCAGCGAGTTGCCGCAGTTTCGATGTGGTGACAGCGACCAGCATCAAATGCGCTTGAACCTTGTGGAGGGCAGCAGCGGCGGGATCAGGATGGGCCACGGCGGAGACTAAGACAGCTCCGGTCCGCAACCAATCGAACGCATTCGCGAGCGCGGCGCCGCCTATCGTGTCGATAAGCGCATCGGCCGTGCCGACAAACCGGGCGGGGACCGGCGCGTCCGAGGCAACCGCTGTCGCTCCCAGCATTGAAATACGATCGAGATGTTGTGGGCGGCCGGTCGCGATAACGTGAGCTCCCGAAAGTACCGCTAACTGCACCGCATAGGCCCCGACGTTGCCGGCGCCGCCGAGAATGACTACCGTCTGTCCAGCCTGCACCGCCGCTTCCTCGAAGAGCATTTGAAGGGCTGTGCAGCCAATCACGGGAACCGAGGCTGCCTCAACCGGAGTGAGTGTGGCAGGCCGGAGGGCAATCATCCCTACTTCGGCCAACGCGTATTCCGCATATGCGCCAACAAAACGGGGATTGGTGACGCCGAAGACCTCGGCACCCACTGGAAATTCGGAGACGCCGGCGCCGACTGCCACGACCACACCCGATAAGTCAGCCCCGAGCGTGAGCGGGAGCGGCTGTGGAAGTACACTTCTTCCGGCTCGAACCCAACAGTCCCAGAGACCCACTCCGGCAGCGGCCACCCGGACGAGCACCTGACGCGGCCCTGGGACCGGACGTGCCACTTTCTCAAAGACCATCGCATCCACGCCGCCGAAGGCATTCACTCGGATGGCATCTATGAAGTTGGTCAGAATGATTCCAGCCTAACTCTGTTCCGCCGCACGATTATTCTCCCTGACTGCTTACTTCTATTCCCGGATTGCGGTTTTCCGAAGGCGAACGGGAATGGTAAAGTGAGGCAGATGGACCTGTACGATCACGGTACGCAAAAGTATGGGGCTGCCGACATCTTGCACTCGTCGCTATCCTGCGAGTGGTCTGGAATTGCGGCGGAATTGCGGTACCATCCGGCTGGAGAACTGCCGCCGGTGGATCTGATTCAGACAGAAATCGGTGTTGCCACGCGTTGTCACCGCGATTCGGTTGTCAGTCGCCGGGGCAATGGACGACGGCAAATTACCAGGGTTGTTCCTGGTACGATCTGGACGTGTTCCGCCGGGGTGCGGGAAGAAGAGATCGTACTAAGCAAATGGCACGAGTGCCTGCATATCTATCTGCCGTCCTCGCGATTTGTCGAAGTCTCGGAGATTCGGGGTGGTGCACCCGTACACGCTCACCAAATCCGTTACCTGGCAGACTTGCATGACCCGTTGATTCGACAGATCGGCTGGACGCTGCTGGCAGAACTGCAGGCACCGACATCGGCCGGCCGTGTCCTGGCCGAGACGCTCGCACTATCCCTGACCGCGCGCCTCACCCAGGCGTATACGGAGGAGTGTCTCCCTGGCGTAAATCCAATCGAAACCCGGCACAAGCTTGACGACGTACGACTCGCTCGCGTGATCGAGTTCCTGGCTCAGCATCTCGAGCGGGATGTGAGTATCGATCACTTAGCGGCGGTGGCATGTCTGAGCCCCTTCCACTTCATTCGGATGTTTCGGAACCGCATGGGGATTCCGCCGAACCGTTACTTGAGCAAGATGCGCCTCGAGTTGGCGAAGTCTTTACTTACCGCCAGTGAAGTACCGCTCTGCGAGATCGGCCTTCGCTGCTGCTTTTCGTCTCAATCCAATTTCACGCGCGCCTTCCAACGGGCGATGGGTATGACGCCAGGCACTTACCGGCGAAGTTTCTACCGGCCAGGGCGGCGCGGGACGCCCGATTCTGAGTCTTAAGCGCGCGGCAGTCGTGCCGCGGTTGCGGTGGTGACAGCGGTGCTGGACCGTAGGGGAGCTTGGGCCTTTTTGGAACCCGAAGCGATTGTAATCAGGTTGACTTCAAGGTTTGCCGCCTGCTGACCGGGCATCCTCGGCGTGCTCTGGAAAAAGCGCCATGAGTGCGTCAGCGAAAATGCGCATCCCGCGGACGTCAGGATGATTGATCGCATTCACCATGAGTGTGTTGTAGGGGAGACCCTGACGCCACAGGCGGCCGTAACGAAGCGAGGCTTCGGCCAGCGTCACGTCATGTTTTGCGGCGAATTGACGTAAGCCTGCAACGTACGGGCGAGGGTCGTTGTCGATGTCCCGTTCGCTGGTGAGGCCCATCCAGTCGGGACGGACATAGTGCGGCGTAAGGATGATCCATTCGGCCCCGATGGCCTGGAAGTCGGCCAACAGTCTGGCGTAGCGCTCCTCTACCTGGGTAGGCTGGAGGCTCGCATCGTTGACGAACTCCGAGATGATCAAGTCCGGCTTCATGGCAAGCACGGTTTCCCGATAGTTGTGTGGGCTGCCGGGAGGTTCCGCTAGATAGCTGCCGGTGCTCCGGCCTCCCCAAGCCTGCGTGATCAGTTCGATCTGAGCTTTCGGGAATCGCTCGCGGAGACGTGTAACGAACTGCTCCTGCCAGCGTTGGGTTTGCTTGTTGGGGAGATAAGCACCATCGGTGACGCTGTCGCCCCAAGC
>JBBRNO010000242.1:0-5922 GCA_038230275.1 Bryobacterales bacterium | reverse complement strand
GATCCTCCGAGCCATTGAGCACGCGGCCCAGGTGCAACGCGACAATTCCGAACGTCATGCGCTCAAACTGCACGTCGACAAAGCCCGCGGCACGCATCTTGTCCGCAAGTTCTTCCGCGCCAGGAAACCTTCGCACTGATTCAGGCAGATAGCTGTAGGCATCCTTTGAGCCGGAGAGTGCGCCGCCCAGCTTGGGCAGAATGTTGCGTGAATAGAAGCCGTAGAGCGCCGCGAAGGCCGCGTTTGGTGGTTGTGAGAATTCCAGAATCGCCGCCATCCCGCCCCCGCGCAGGACGCGGCGCAGTTCCAGCAAGCCCTTTTCATAGTTGGCGAAATTGCGGAAGCCGAATGCGACCGTCACCAGATCGAGCGACGCATCCGCCACCGGCAAACTGAGTGCATCCGATTCAAAGAGGACGTTCGCCAAACCTTTTTTCTGTGCCGCGGTCAGCATGGGATGGCAGAAGTCGCTGGCCAGTACATGGCTGGTGGTAACTGCCCGTTGCAGAGCGATAGCGAGGTCCCCAGTGCCACAGCACAAATCCAGCACACGAGCGCCTTGCCGTTCCAGAACAGGCCGGACGCGTTTCACCGTTCGGGCACGCCATAGACGGTCAATGTTGAAAGACAGCAGATGATTCAGCAGGTCGTAGCGCGGCGCTACCTGGCCGAACATCTCTCGAACCCACTGCGCGGTTTGCTGCTCACCCTTCACACCAGGCGGTGTGGTGCCGCTCATGCGAGCGCCGCTTCCACCGCGCTCTGCACCAGTGCCGGATCGATGTCCGAAAGAATTTGCACATGGCCGATGCGGTCGGGCAGCACGAAATGCACCTTTCCATGCATCGTTTTCTTATCGCTGTTCGTCCGCGCCACCAGCCGCGCGGCTGAGATGCCATCGAGCGGCGGGACTGGACCGTAGAGCGACACCGCGCGCAGAATTGCATCCCGGTCGGCGTCGATTAGCAGTCCGGTAAGGGAAGCCAGATGCGTGGCTGCGTTCATTCCGAACGCGACCGCTTCGCCGTGCAGGAACCGGGAATAGGAGGTCTCCGCTTCCAGCGTATGGCCGATCGTATGGCCGAAGTTCAGAATGCGCCGGAGGCCGCCCTCTTTCTCATCCGCCGAAACCACTTCCGCTTTGATCCGCACGGACTCGCTGATGATGTAGTCCACGGCTGAAGGAATCTGTGACAGCACATCGGCCGAACGATTCGCCATCAGATCGAACAATTCCGGACTGGCAATCACACCGTGTTTCACCACTTCGAAAAGCCCGGCACGGTATTCGCGTTCCGGCAAAGTGCGCAGCACTTCGGGATCGATCAACACGGCCAGCGGCTGGTGGAACGATCCGATCAGATTCTTGCCCGCGACCAGGTTCACGCCCGTCTTGCCGCCGACGGCCGCGTCCACTTGCGCCAGCAGCGTGGTGGGAATCTGAATCACCGGGACGCCTCGCATGAAAATGGCTGCAAGGAAGCCGCTAACGTCTGTGAGGATTCCGCCGCCGAAGGCCACTACCACGCTGGACCGGTCGCCCCCGGCGCGAACCATTTCTTCAGCCAGTTTCTCCACTGAGGAGAATCGCTTCTTATCTTCGCCGCCATCGAAGAAGAGTACGTGAAAGGGACGCCCGTTCATTCCGGCTTCCACGCGCTTTCCGTGCAGTTCCCAGACGTCTCTGGTGGAAGTAACGAATACCTGTGCGGCTGCGGGAGGAACGAAACTTCCGAGCCTTGACAACACGCCTCGCTCGACCACTGCAGAGTATGTCTGCTGGCCCGTTTTCACCTGATAGGACGGCACAACCCCGTTGTACCATGGGATTATTACGTCTACCTCCGAAAGAATTCCTCAAACAATAGAAGCTGACTTCCTGGTGGTCGGGGCCGGAGTTGCAGGTCTGCGCGCCGCCATTGAACTGGCCGCGGCGGGCACAGTGCTGGTTGTCGCAAAGGACAGTCTTCGCGAATCTTCGTCTGAATATGCGCAGGGCGGCATCGCCGTTGCACTCAGTGACGACGATGAAGTGGAGCTGCATGAGCAGGACACGCTGAACGCCGGCGCCGGCTTGTGCAATCGCGAAGCCGTTCACACCCTGGTGGAAGAAGGTCCAGCGGGGATTGAGCAGTTGATTGAGTGGGGCGCGGAGTTCGATCGCGAGGGAACTAAGTTGCTGTTCGCGCGCGAAGGCGCACACAGCCGCAGCCGGGTGCTGCACGCACACGGTGATTCCACTGGCAGCGAAATCGCCCGCACGTTGTATAAGAAGGCCGCTTCGCTTCCGAACATCCGGTTCCAGAGTTTCTCCGCCATCACAGATCTGTTGACCAGCGATGGCGCGGTGACGGGTGCGGTAGCTTGCGATAAAGCAGCGAAGCGCCAGGTCCGCATCAATGCACGGGCTGTTCTTCTGGCCACCGGCGGGCTGGGTTGCGTATTCAAGGAAACCACAAATCCCGATGTGGCCACCGGAGACGGCGTGGCCACGGCGTACCGCGCCGGGGCGGTCATCAGCGATATCGAATTCGTGCAGTTTCATCCGACGGCGCTGTTTGTGCCAGGGGCTCCGCGTTTTCTGCTTTCGGAAGCTCTGCGCGGGGAAGGCGCGTATCTTCGAAACGCCGCGGGCGAACGTTTCATGAGTGCGTACCACCCGATGGCGGAACTGGCTCCACGGGATGTGGTTTCGCGTGCCATCATCAGCGAAATGCGCCGCACCGGCGCCACCAACGTATTCCTCGACCTTACCCATTTGGATGCGGAGTTCGTTCGCAACCGCTTCCCGCGGGTTTACAGCACTTGCCTGCAGCATGGCGTGGACATTACAGCGGTGCCGGCGCCGGTGCATCCGGCCGCGCATTATTCCATGGGAGGAGTGCGCACCGATTTGCATGGCAGGACGAATCTCGACCGGCTTTATGCGGCCGGAGAAGTAGCCTGCACCGGTGTGCATGGCGCAAATCGGCTGGCTAGCAATTCTCTTCTGGAGGGCGTGGTTTTTGGTGCGCGCGCCGGGGCAGCGATGCGCGATTCGCATTCCAGTCAGGTGGGCGGCGGCTTGCCGGTTTCGCCGGAAGCGCTGTTCCCAAGTCTTACCGAAGCTGAAATTCGCGATCTTGCATGGGAACAGTGCGGGATCACCCGGAACGGTGACGGACTGATCGCCGCCTGTGAAACGCTTGCCGCGGCAAAGATGCACCCCATTGCGAACGCGGATCGTGAACACTACGAACTGCGGAACATTCATTCCGTTGCCCATCTCATCGCGCGATGCGCTTTGGCGCGGGAGGAAAGCCGCGGCGGTCACTACCGTACCGATTTTCCGGAAGCTCGCGTGATGTTCCAGAAGCACTCATTGATTTCCCGCGGCGGAGAAGTCACCTTTGGCTGAGCGTTCCCGAGCGCAGGTAATTCAGGCACCGTTGTTCGCGTTGCTATTTCTGGCCGCGCTGGATATCGTCCATGTCAGTCCGTATGCCACGCTGTGGACTGCGCCGGCCATTCTGCTTTCGGCCATGTTGATTGCCTGGGCCGCCGAATCCGCGCAATTTTTCATGGCTCAGGGATTCGCGCTGGCGATTCTCGCGTGGCTGCAGACGCTGCCGGAGTTCGCGGTGGAAGCCGTGCTGGCGTGGCACCAACAGGTGCCGCTGCTGCTGGCGAATCTTACCGGCGCCCTTCGCCTGCTTACCGGATTGGGCTGGCCGATGATTTACGCTACAGCGGCCTTCTACCATAAACGGAAGTACGGTAAGCCGTTGAATGCGATTACGCTCGAACCTGAGCATTGCGTGGAAGTGGTTGGTCTGATGGCGCCGTTGCTCTACATGACGTACGTCTATTGGAAGGCGAGTCTCGATGTTTGGGATGCGCTGGCGCTCACGCTGATCTACGTGGCCTATTTGGTGGTTCTGAGCAAGCTGCCTCCGCAACATGAAGAGGGCATCGAAGACCTGGAGCGCATTCCGCGGGCGATTGTGACTTCGACACCGGCAATCCGCAATGCCGCGATCGTTGGACTGTTTCTGGGCGGCGGGCTGCTGATCTATTTCACCGCCGAACCGTTTCTGGGGAGCCTGCTTTCGGTATCCGCGGTACTGGGCGTTCCCAGCTTCGTATTCGTGCAGTGGGTAGCGCCATTCGTCTCTGAGTTTCCCGAAAAGGTCTCTGCGTTCTACTGGGCGCGCACGGTAAATCGGGCATCCATGGCGCTGATGAATATGGTTTCCAGCAACATCAATCAGTGGACGCTGCTAACGGCGATGCTGCCGGTCGTGTATTCGTTCAGCCGGGGCAGCATCAGTGCCATTCCGTTTGACCAGCAGCAGGAACTGGAATTGCTGATGACGCTGGGACAATCGCTGATTGGGATGCTGTTCCTGGTGAACATGAAACTGTCGTGGTGGGAGGCGGCGGTGCTGTTCTCGCTGTGGTTTGTCCAATTCGCCTTCTCGCCCGTGCCACCGGGGCCGGGCGTGTTGGGTTTCCTTTCCACGCACATTCACTGGTACGTGACGATTGCTTACCTGGGCTGGTCGGCGATTGAAATTGTGCGCTTATTCCTGGGCTGGCGAAGCCATAACGCATTTGTGCATTTCGTGGGCATTTGGCGCACGCATGTACGTCCTTCCGGCCCTGCTGCGTTAGAATAAAGGCGCATTCATGACACAAAAGATCCGCTCCACTACAATTCTGTGCGTACGCCGGAACGGCAAGGTAGTAATGGCGGGTGATGGCCAGGTTACACTTGGCCAGGAAGTTCTAAAGGGCTCCGCCAAGAAACTTCGCCGTCTCTACAAAGATAAGATCCTTGCGGGTTTTGCCGGCTCGACAGCCGACGCATTCGCGCTTTTCGCTCGCTTCGAGGCCAAGCTGGAACAACACAGCGGCAATCTGCCGCGCAGCGTGGTTGAACTGGCGAAGGACTGGCGGACCGACAAAGCACTGCGCCACTTGGAGGCGCTGCTGCTGGTGGCCGATTTGCAGAACATCTTCATCGTCAGCGGCAATGGCGATGTGATCGACCCCGATGGAGACATGGCCGCGATCGGTTCCGGTGGCGCCTTCGCCAAAGCCGCGGGCACGGCGCTGATTGAGAACACGAAGTTGAGCGCGCGGGAGATTGTGGAAAAGTCTATGTTGATTGCAGGAAGGATCTGCATCTACACTAACGAGAGCATTACCATCGAGGAGCTGGGGTAGCCATGGTTATCTATCTACCTAGTCAGTCCTTGGAAGAGACTCCGATGCTGGATGAGCTCACACCGCGCGAAATCGTCAAGGAACTGGACAAGTACGTCATCGGCCAAGCGGATGCAAAGCGCGCCGTCGCCATCGCATTGCGCAACCGCATCCGCCGGCAGAAGCTTGAGCCGGACATGGCGGAAGACGTCATGCCGAAGAACATCCTCATGATTGGTCCCACCGGTGTGGGGAAGACGGAGATCGCGCGGCGTCTGGCGCGGCTGGCGAATTCGCCGTTTCTGAAAGTGGAAGCCAGCAAATTCACGGAAGTGGGTTATGTAGGCCGCGACGTGGAAGCGATGATCCGCGATCTGGTGGACATCGCGATTGATCTGGTCCGTGAAGAGCGGTTGGAAGAAGTGGCCGACCGCGCGGAACGGAATGCCGAAGAGCGGCTGCTGGATCTGCTGATTCCGCCGCAACCCGAACCGAGCGACACGGCGGACAAATCCCGCGAGAAGCTGCGGGACAAACTGCGCGCCGGAAAGCTGGATGACCGGTTGGTGGAGATCGACGTAAAAGAACGCGGCCCGACGTTTGAATTCGCCTCCAATGCCGGAGCCGAGGAGATGGATATCAATTTGAAAGATATCCTGCCCGGGCTTTTTGGTCCGCGTACGCGCAAGCGTAAGATGCGGGTAAGTGAAGCGATCGAATACCTGGTTCAGGAAG
>JBBRNO010000241.1:0-6077 GCA_038230275.1 Bryobacterales bacterium | reverse complement strand
GTCGGTGACCTCAAGGAACTTCCGCCGCACCGCCTCCAGGTGGCTCAGGCCTTTCTTCAGCCCAAAGTCGGTGAGATTGTTCGAGCAGACTTCATTGCGCAGGAACGTGGAGAACTTCTCGTACTGCTTGATGAAGGCGTTATTCCAGTACGCCCGGAAGATGTGATGGCCGTGTTCGATCTGCTCCAGCGTCGTGTTCAGCTTGCCCTTCAGCTTCTTGGTGATCCGGCTGCCGAAGATTTCCGAGATCTTGTTGGCCGTCATGTGCCATAAGCCGATCTCACAGGAACGCTCGAAGATCTTATGAATGGGGAAATGCCGTTTGAAAATGAAGTTCCGGCAGTACTCGACCTGGTTCACGGCGTAGAACCGGCTCAGGTTCATGGCCGCCCGCTCTCGTTTGGAGAAGCTGGGACCGAGCCGCAACGTCCAGTGGTGGAGACGCTTTTGAATCGCGCCCGAAGTGAAGCGATCGGCAGCCGCCTGTAACGCGCTGACATCGGAGACCGCCAGGAAGGCGTTATCGTTCTTGCGGAACCGCACCTGCTCGCGGTTCAGTTCCCGCTCGATGAAGTTGTGACCGTTCAGGTAGTATGTCGTCTGAAACGGAAAGAACGAGGCGACCCGCATCGACATCGGCCCAAGCACCTCGTCTTCAATGTAGAAGTAGTAGTGCGTGAAACGGCTCCTTTGCCGCCCCAGGATACGGTAGTTCGGGTCGTCCGTCGGATACTTCGGAGCCGTGGAACGGAACGTCTGCCCCTGTTCCATGCTCTTCAGAATGAAGAACACCCCGTGCCGGCCGGCGCTCTTCATGCGGTGCTGCGCAGGGCGGACGTAATCCTCCTTGCGCGCCTTCGGTTCCGCCCACTCAATCTGTATGCCGTGATTCCGCGCGTACGCCTCAACCCATGCCTGATATTCATTGGTCCGGCGCGAGAGCACTGCCTTGTCGATCACCGTCTCGCCAACAACGTCCCGGAAAAAATGCACCACCTGACCGGGCCGCGACAGACCGCTCAGGTAGCCGTGAATCACAACGCGGTCAAAACAGTGGTATACAAAAATCAGCAGGCTGCCAAACAGCTTTGTGAACGTCTCCATCGGTCGTCTCCTTCTCCGTTCTCGTCTCGATAACAAGATCGTAGGACAGACGACCGGTGGTTTCAGAATTGCAAATATTTGTGGCTAGAGCTGAGTAGCATGCTTCACGACTAATACCAAGTTCGAGGGCGAGGGCCTCTACTGAAGGAAAGAGTGATTGGTTTGCGGGCAACACCTTTTTAACGGGCATTGGTAATTCTCCGATTTTCTCCCTGTAGGTTTCTTGCGTTTGCCTGGGCGGTTCCGGGGAGCTGCCCAGGGCGAGCTTTAGATAAAAAGGCATTCTTTGCGCCAGGCAGTAATGAAGCTACTGGATCACCCCGCGACCCACTGGAGCGCCATTCACTCCCAAGAGTGCTGGCGCGCCGATCATGGGCGCCCCCAGAAGCGGCCCATCGCATCTCCCAAAACCATTGCTGTCAATGAGGCAGGGCACCGTCTCGTTACCGAGAGACGTTGGGATATTGGCCACCGCGGTTGCGCCAGAGGCCCCCTTTAGTTCAATGCACCCGGTCTAATCCCCCCGCCTTTTAGGCGGGAGGCTTTCAGCCACAGTGCTGCAGAATGGGTAGATGGCGGAGTATCGACGGAGTGCGCACGCGGTGTTTGACATAAACTACCACGTGGTATGGATCACGAAGTATGCAATGGCCCCCTTGGGTGAGACAAACAGTTAAGACACAGTACGCCGGTCGCTGAAAATTGCTCGACCGGCAAGACGACTTTACCGCAAAATGGTGACCGGTTGGTGAAGCGGAGGGGGGCAATGCTGGAGAGCAACCCGCCAAGGAATAGCCAACCGGAAACTCATCCAAACGATGAGCAGAGGCGTTGGCCCGAGAGCTGGCGCCTCCATCGGATGGAAAGATTTCCCGATGCCTCGGAAAACTCATCAAGGAAGCTGCCGCGAAGCGGCATCCTTTTGATGCTGGGCTTCGAACTCGGCTGGCGGCAAGTAGCCGAGCGCGGAGTGAAGCCGCTTCTTGTTGTAGACCTTTTCGAGGAACTCTGCGATACCAGATCGGGCTTCGCCCAGGTCGCGGTATTCGTTGCGATAGATCTCCTCGTACTTCAGCGTTTTCATGAAGGACTCACAAGCGGCGTTGTCCCACGGATTGGCCTTCCGCGACATGCTGATCTCTATATCGTTGTCTTTCAGCAGGTCCGTGTAATCGCCGCTGGCATACTGCGAACCGCGATCGGAATGATGAACCAATCCTGGCTGAACCGTCCGGTGCGAGAGCGCCAGGCGGAGCGCCGCCAGCGTGAGCGAATCCTCCAGTGTGCGATCCAACGCCCAGCCAATGACACGGCGCGAGAATGCGTCCAAGATCACGGCCAAAAACACGAACTCGTCGCGGAGCCGGATATAGGTAATATCGGCAATCCACAGTTGATCCAGGGCGGTTGACGCGATATCGCGCGCCCTGTTCGGGTAGATCTTGCGCCCGTGCTTGGAGTCCGTGGTCACGACGAACTTTCGCCGCCGCACACACAGCAAATTGTCCTCGCGCATCAGGCGGTGAACCTTCTTCGAATTCACGGTCCAACCCCGGCGGCGCAGTTCCGCGGTAATCCGCCGGCGACCGTAACTGGGCATCTCCACGGCAATCCGCCGGAGGGCATCCCGCAGATCCATGTCGGCACCGGGTCCCGGTGCGGCCTCCGCATCGAAGCGGTAGAAGCTGGACCGCGAATCCCGGCCCAACTCCAGCATCCGTTCCACCGTTAGACCCCGGTCAGCCTTCACTTCTTCCTCGACTTTCCGGTAGACGGCGGATTTCCAGTCAACGCCTGCAGCATCCGCTGTTCCTCGATGCGCTGCAAGCACCCCTTCAAAAAATCGATCTCCAACGCCTGCTGGCCGATCTTACGTTCCGGCTCGGCAATCCGGCCTTCGCTCCAGCGTTGCTTCCCGTTGCCCGGAAATACGTTCCCAGTCCCTTGCCGGAACTCACGCCGCCAGCGGTGCAGCACATTTGGATTGACCTCCAACGCCCTCGCCGCCTCAGCTATTGACACCCCTTGTTCCAGCCGCCGCACTGCAGCCAGCTTGAACTCCTTCGTGAACAACCTGCGGGAAATTCCCATGACTCAATTCTCCTTTGGATGGATTTTGAGTCTTAACTGGTTGTCTCAATTATGGGGACCACTCCATTCCAACTGGCGGAACTGATTCGTGCGTTTGTGGCGTAAGCATGTTGCAGCTCACGCCGCAGATGCGGATTCTGGTGGCGGTAGAGGCGGTAGATTTCCGTATGGGCATCGACTCGCTGGCGGAGTTGTGCCGCGCCAAACTCGAAGCCGATCCGTTCTCTGGATGTGTCTTTGTGTTTCGCAGCCGCCGGGCGACCTCGATCAAGGTGTTGGTCTACGACGGACAAGGGTTCTGGTTGGCGACCAAACGTTTATCGAAAGGCCGCTTTCGTTGGTGGCCGCAGGGAGAGCAATCGGCGCGGGAACTGCGTGTGCATCAAGCGCAGGAGCTGTTTGCGGCGGGCAATCCGGAGATTGACGCGGCGCCGGTGTGGCGCAAACTGAGCTGATGCATTTTTAACTTACGTTCTGAAACGCTTTCTGGCACACTGCGAATGAGATGACCACGCATCTCTATCGCGGGCGCAGCGTACCGAGCGAACAGATCGCTTTCATCCGGCAACTGATCACGGATCATCCGCAACTGAGCCGCTGGAAATTATCGCGCCAGTTGTGCGAAGCCTGGCAGTGGAAGCAAGCCAACGGCGCGTTGCGCGATATGGTGTGCCGCGGTTTGCTGCTGATGCTTCACCGCGCAGGCGAGATCGAACTGCCGCCGGTGAAGCGCGCGGTGCGGAATCGATTGGCCCGGCGCGAACGGCCCGAGCCGGTGATTCCGGATAATCGTCCGGCGGGTGGGCCGCTCAGCAATCTTCAACCATTGGAGTTTGTGCAAGTGCGGCGCACAGCGGAAGAGCAGTTGTTCAACAGCCTGATGGAGCAGTATCACTATTTAGGTTACGAACAGCCGGTGGGTGAGCACGTGAAGTATCTAGTGAAAGCGCACGGGCAAGTAATCGCATGCCTGGCCTGGTCGAGCGCGCCACGCCACTTGAGACTTCGCGACCGCTACCTCGGCTGGAGTGACGAAGTGCGCGAGCGCAACGTGCAACTGCTGGCCTACAACACGCGCTTCCTGATTCTGCCGTGGGTGCGAGTGCCGCACTTGGCGTCGCACATTTTAGGGCGCATGGCGAAACAAGTTCCCGCAGACTGGCACAAGCTTTACGCCCATCCTATTTATTGGTTGGAAACATTCGTCGATACGTCGCGGTTCGCGGGCACCTGTTATCGCGCTGCCAACTGGGTGGAGATCGGTACGACGCAGGGCCGCGGGCATCGCGCAGCTACGTTCGAACAGACACGATCCGTCAAGCAGATGCTGGGCTTGCCTTTGCATCGGAAGTTCCGGGAGATGCTGTGCCGATGAAACGCCCACGCATGGATGTGAATGTGGAAGAACTGGATCAGATCATCGATCGCGGCACCGACGCGCCGCTGAGTGAATCGGAAAGCCAGAAGCTCAAGAGCGCGCTACACGCCTTGGCCGGGATGCTTCCGCAACCGCGCTCCACGGAAAAGACTAACGCCGTCTTGGAGCAGCCCGAAACACCAGTTCCTAAAAATGATGTGGAGCCTGCAAAGGGTCACGGGCGCAATGGCGCTTCCTTCTACATGGGAGCCAAGAAAGTCGCGGTGCCGCATCTCACCATGAAGCCGGGCGATGCCTGCCCGGGCTGCATCAAGAGCAAAGTCTATCCACGGAAAGAACCGCTAACGCTGGTACGTGTTGTGGCGCAAGCGCCGTTGGCGGCAACGGTGTACGAACTCGACCGCCTGCGCTGTAATCTGTGCGGCGAAGTGTTGACAGCTCAAGAACCGGAAGGCGCGGGTCCGGAAAAGTACGACGAAACCACGGCCGCCATGATCGCGCTGCTGAAGTACGGCAGCGGGATGCCGTTTTACCGCTTAGAGAAACTGGAACATTTACTGGGCATTCCGTTACCGGCCTCCACGCAATGGGAGATCGTGGAAGGAACGGCGGAAGTGATCAAAGCCGCTCGCGATGAGTTGATCCGCCAAGCGGCGCAAGGTGAAGTACTGCACAATGACGATACTTCGATGCGTGTGCTGGCCATGGTTCGCGAAGCGTCCGATAACCGTACCGGCGTGTTCACCAGCGGCATCGTCTCGACCCAAGCTGGCCGCAAGATCGCGCTGTACTTCACCGGCCGCCAGCACGCCGGTGAAAATCTGCGCGACGTGCCGGATTATCGCGCGGGCGGACTGGCCGCGCCGGTGCAGATGTCCGACGCTCTGTCGCGCAACACCTCCGCGCTTGCCGAGGGCGTCGCTATTCTGCTGGCCAACTGTCTGGCTCACGGGCGTCGGCAGTTCGTGGAAGTTGCACCCAGTTTTCCAGAAGCCTGCCGTTACGTTCTGGAAACGCTGGGCCAAGTCTATAAATATGATGCGGAGGCACGCACCGCCAAACTGCCGCCCGAAGAGCGCTTGCGCTTTCATCAGCAGCACAGCGATCTGCTCATGAAGACCTTGCAGGAATGGATGCAAGCGCAGTTCGCCCAGCATCTGGTGGAGCCCAACTCGGGCTTGGGCAAGGCCATCACTTACTTCCTCCGGCACTGGAAAGGCCTGACCGCATTCTTGCGCGATGCGTGCGCGCCGCTGGACAATAACATCTGCGAACGCGCGCTCAAACGCGCCGTACTGCATCGCAAGAATGCGCTGTTCTATCGCACGCTGCACGGCTCGGAAGTGGGCGATCTGTTCATGAGTCTCATCCACACCTGCGAACTGTGTGAGGCCAATCCCTTCGAGTACCTCACCGAGTTGCAGCGCCACGCGGCCGAACTCTCCGCGAACTCCGCGGCGTGGATGCCCTGGAATTATCAGCAACGCCTGGCCTAAAACGATAG
>JBBRNO010000240.1:0-6297 GCA_038230275.1 Bryobacterales bacterium | reverse complement strand
CGGCGTACCTGCGGTCGTGGTAAAGAGCGTAGGCGAAGAGCCTCCGATCAGATCGGTTACAGAATCCGATTCCGGAAGCAGATAAGACGCTTGGTTGGTGAGGGTTTCGGGGTCGAGCTTCAGAATGGCGCCGATCCAGAATCCGGCAGGGGCGTCTTGCCTGTCGCCATTCGCGGTGGTGACAAATACGGTATTTGTGTCTGCGTCGATCACGGGAGTGGACCAGATTCCACCGCCGGTCGCATCGGGCGGGACGACGTATCGGACCAGCGGGGTCTGCGGGTTCTGGGGGTCGATGCGGGCGATTGCTCCGCGGACGATAGGGCAGTCGCCGAGCGAAGAAACACCCACGTAGAGCATGTTCTGGTACGGGACGATGGAAGACCACAAATAGGAACCCACGGCGGGATCGGCCAACGGCGTTCGCCAGACAATGTTTCCATTCGATTTATCCAATCCGTAAACCGCGGAGTCGCCGCCACCCGCGTAGACCGTGTTTCCGATCACGACAGCTTGGGAGCTAACGCCGATGGAAGGGAAGCAAGGCGACGCCGCTGGGCTGGCCGCCTTTCCAAGAAAGGATTTCCATAAGAGCGTGCCTCGCTGCGCGTCCACGGCATTGAAATTGCCACCCCAATCGCCGAAGTACAAAATGCCGCTGGAGAGGGTGACGGCGGAACCGAGCGAAGCCCCGGCGGAATAGGTCCAGGAAGGCCGAAGATTCGCGATGCTTTTGATGCCCAACGTAGTCTCAGCGGCATTGTAGCTGGAATGAGCGAGGTCCTTGAGGTACATTGGCCAATCTTCCGCTTGCATGCGAAACGAGAAAAGGAAAGTAAAAAGGAGGAATTTCTTCAGGGTCATGATTGAATGGGGACGGCGGATGACGCTTGTTGCTTGTACTATCAGAACACATGAAAGCGGACAGGGGACTCGTCTTGCCCGGGATAGCGAGGGGACTATGGAGGATGAATTCCAAATGCCGATTGCCAGAGCCGTACCACGGGTCCAAGACCGGGAAGATCTCGGAATTCCAGAGACGCGCAGTTATAACTTCTTATGAGGCCAAGCGTAAGGCCCGCTGAACTTCGCTAGGCAACGCAAGTCTCTGGAAAAAAGCGGCGGGATAGGCGTAATCATCACCCGATTCGTCAACTACCCGAATTAGATCGTTTGCTTCCGCGTCGGGGTCTTCGACCACTGCATAAAGTTTTCGGACCTCTAACGAAGCCGCAAAACCAGCATTCTTCATGCAAACGGCAAAGCCTTGCATTTTTATTCGACGTGACCGCATAGTTAATCCACAAACTGCTTGATCTTGAACTCTTTCTTGCCGATTCCCGATGCTTCGTACCAGTGAATCTCTGCCTGCCGTATCGTACCATTTGGTAGCTTGACATCGGCAAAGCCCTTTCGTTTCCGCCACCGGCCTTTGCCATAGAGTTTGCTCAGCCGGGGAAGTTCGCGAATCGATTTGCCAATCGCAAACGTTTCCACGCCCGAAAGCTCACCGTAGATTTCAAAAAACACGGCTTGAGAATCTCAACAAACGAAATCGTCTACCCATGACGTTCCGAAGGCTTGCTTCCGTGCTAGATTTCCAGAAAGACGCCAAACGCCCATAGCGTATTGTCAGTCGTCGCAAAGTAGACCCGGCCGTTGGCAACCGTCACCCCGGTCAGGCTGCCCGGCGCAGTTACTTGCTTGCCGGTGGAATACATCTCTTTGCCTGTCGCTCCATCCAGCGCGTAGAGCGTTGCGTGGGTGCCGCCCTTGGGTCGATCATCCTTAGTGTAGTCTCCAGCCGAGAGTATGAACACCACGCCACTGGCAATCACTGGCGGCAGCGGGGAACTCATCTCGCGCGATACCCAGGCTTGCTTCAGCACCGGCTTTCCTTCTGGCTCTTCCACCTTGAAGGCCACTACAGAGCCGCTGGGCGAACCCCACACTGACGCCAGCACCCATCGGGTGCCATCGGTATCCAGCCAGCTTGCCAGCGCGCCGCGAACACTGTGTCCAGGGGAATTCAGCGATGGAGTCTGATACAACGGCGTCTTGCTGTCTGCGCCGCCCAACGACTGGGAATCCAGCAAGTTGAGACGGCCATCGGCGCCGGCTGCAACGATCAGGTCCTTTCCTTTGTATGCGAACACTACCGGCGAGGCTAAGCTGCCGGCCGCGCCTGCGCCGGTGAAGGAGTGCTTCAACGCCAGATCCTTCGCGTTGAGAGCCAGCACGGCGCCTGCATCGCTTTGGACATAGACGGTTCCGTCCGTGCCAAGGGCAAGTCCGCCACTGTTCACGGCGTAGTTGGTGACGGTTCCTTGCGGAGTATTCAGGTCCATAGCCCAGACAGCGTTCTTGGTCCCGCCGCAACCTCCGGCCGTAGTGGTATACATCACTCCATCGATGAGCGTGAGGCTGGACGCCTTCGCGCCTGGGGGAAGGAAGTTTACGGGTGGAATGGCGTCCTCCCCGGTGGAGGTATTCACGAAGTGCAACTTTCCATCGCTGGACACAGCGAACGCCGGCCGTGGCGATGCGGTGTTTGCCGCTGCCTGGATTCCGGTGACGGCAACTCGCGGCCGCGTGGCAGTAAAGCTAAACGGAATATTGAGCGTGGGCACGGCGGTGATGCTTGCCGGACATGGTGCGGAACTGCTGGCCGCCGTGTCGTAATGCTTGTGCCAAAAAATACGGTTCAGATCCACGTCGATGGACCAGAGGTCATCGGCGCCCCCTGCGACGAAGGCGAGTTCCTTGAAGCCCTTGTAGGAGATCAACCGTCCCATCACCACAGGGGGCGCAAGGGAACGCGGGCCTTTCTCTTTCATGTCGAACTTCCGTTTCAAGACCAGCTGGAAATCCTTCACATTTTCTTTGGTGATTCTGTCGTCCACCTTAGCCCAGCCGGTACGTTGGGCGTCGCCGCCCAGGGTGGGCCAGTCCATAGCGACCTGCCCATTCGCCATGGCGGTGCACGCAAGAGAAATGACTGCCAGAGCAGAAGTCTTATTCATGAACGAGGTCTCCACTAATGGCCGGGTAGGCCGAAACAGTACAGGATGCTATCGAAGGTTGCGATGTAGACGCGGCCGTTAGCCACGGAGAGGCCGCTGAAATGGGTGAACGTCTTCAGCTGATCCCCGCTGGAGAAAAGCTCTTTGCCTGTTTGCCCGTCGAGTGCGTAAAGTACTGCGTGGCCGGAGGCCTTGATGCGCAGCGGGCTGAAGTCGGCCAGACCGCGATCCGCATAGGCCTGGCGCGTGTTCTCGCCATTGCCATAGGCGAAGACTATGCCGTTGGCGATCACTGGGGGCTCAGCCTGGTCCATGTCGCGCGACATCCAGGCCGGGTTCAGCTGAAACTTCCCGTTCTTCTCTTCCACTTTGAAGGCCACCACTGCGCCATGCGTCACCGGACCGTAGGAAACAGGGGCCTTGAATTCCGGATGGACCGGGCCCCAGAACGGCGTCAGCGCGAAGCGCGTGCCCTTAGAATCTTCCCAACTGGCCATACTGCCCCAGATGCCGGCCGATTGGAAATCGGTCTCTTCGTTGCAAATCAATGGCGTCCGCACTAACGGTGTTTGATGATTTTCGCCGCCGGCCGATTTCGTGTCCAGCAGGTACATGCGGCATTCCTTGCTGCCGGTGATCATCAATTCCCGGCCTTTGTAGGTGAAGATGGACGGAGTGACCTGCATATCCAGATCGCGCTTCTGCAGCCACATCCAGTTCGAAGGCATGAAATAATCCTTGAGGTTCAAATCGCCGCCTTCCACTCTGGCGCCGATCAGCCCGTTGCCATAAACCTTGTTGACGGGATCGTAGCGGCCGTCGCCGGTGGGCGCCCAGGCGATTCCGGTGGAATCCACTGCTGCACCCGCACGGCCCCACAAGCCGCCGCTCTTTGGGTTATAAGTCATCACCTTCTTCGCCGGGTCGTTCAGATTCACTGCCCAGATCTGGTTTGGATTCCCGGCGCAACCTTGTGATGTGGTGGTAAACACGATGTTGTTCCAAAGGTTCAACGAGTAGGCTTTGCCGTTGGGATAGCCGAACTGGAAGGGCGGAGCTACGTCTTCTCCATTGCCTACGTTGAGGGAATGCAGTTTGCCATCTCCCGCCAGTGCATAGATAGTTCTGTCGCCGGACGCATTCGCCGGACCGATCACTGGGGTGGCGGTTTGGCCGGGCGGGCACAACGGATCGCCGGGTCTACCTCGCCGTTCGGGCGTAGGATATTCGAAATGCTTCTTCCAAAGGAGTTGGCCCGTCTCCACATCAATGGCGTAAATGTTATCGGAGATGCCGGCTTCGATGGCTATCTGCTTTACGCCGCCGCTGGTCTTCACCTTCTCGATGATGAGCGGAGGGAATAGCGAATGCATCTCCTGCGGCACGTTGTCCAGTTTGATTTTCCAAAGGACCTTCATGTTCTTGACGTTGTCTTTAGTCAGGATCTTTTCGTCCTGTTGCCAGTTGGTCCGCTGGGAATTTGCCGCATCCGTGGGCCAGTCGGCGGCCGGCAACAGCGAGCAGCCAGCGAGGATGGAAATCAAAAGACGTACTTTATGCATAGAAGGAGCCTTTACCAAGCTTATGGAGAATTGTATATCAACTGCCTGCGAAACCAGCGCTTCTAGAATGACAGCCTGTTCTTGTTCGACTCAATCTTAGCAGCGTCGATTCCAGGAACCTTCTGCAAATCTTCAATCGACTTGAAGTCGCCCTTTTCTTCGCGCTGATGAACGATGGAGGCGGCCAGCTTCGCTGGGATCCTAAGGGCACCTTCCAGATCTTTGGCCGTGGCTTTGTTCACGTTGACCTTGATGATGGGTGAAGTCTTAGAGAAGTTCTTGGCCAAGTAATCTACCACTTCAAAGAACTCGTCGTCGGTACCGGTGGCGCCGCGTTGAATCATGTCGTCGACAACCGTGGCCCACGTTTCCCTGGCTTCCTGCCGTCCGATGACCAGCTCCGCACCGTGGCAGGAGCCGCACACCTTCTGCATTGCCGCCTTGCCTGGGGCGTCGGGCAGCTTGAGGGATTGCGCCGCCAGCATTAGAGGCAGACCCAGGAGTGTGAGCGCTACTGTGATACCACGCATACTTCTTTTATACTCCATACAAATCCGCGGGGTTGATATAATCTGCATCTGAATGAGCACAACACATAGCAGCCCTGCGCTTCACAACGCGATGTGGCCGGGGCTTGTAGGGAAAGGTCCCGATTCGGAGCCGCCAATCGAACTGGACACTATGCTGGAACTGACGGCGGCGGCCGAGGTGGACGGCGTGCGGTTTGACGGGGTGGATCTATTCCTATCGCTGCCGCATACCAGCATCGATTCCTCCGATGACGATCTGAAGCAACTGGCGGACAAGCTTGCCGCGAAGAGCCTGCTGGCCGGGTCTCTGGTTGCACCCGTGTGGCCTCCCACCGGTGGCGGATCGGCAATGGGGAATGAAGAGGAGCGTGGCCGCTTTCTTACGCAGGTGAAGAAGGCGTGCGGCATCGGGCGCAAACTGCGGGACCTTGGCATTCGAAAGTATGGCGTGGTGCGCATCGATTCAGCGGCCAGTCCCGCCGATTGGGCCAAGGATCCAGAGGCAGGAACGAAGCGTATTGCGGAGACGTTTCGGGAGGCCGGTGAGATTGCCAAGGGCTTCGGTGAACGGCTTGCGGCGGAAGGCGAGATTTGCTGGGCCGGCATGCACAGTTGGCGCCGAAATGTTGAGCTGCTGGAGCTTGTAGGAATGCCGGAAACGGTGGGCTTTCAGGCCGACATGGCGCACACCATGCTGTTCACCATGGGTCACAATGCACCGGAAGACCGGCTGCTGCCTGCCGACTTCGAGTGGTCGCAAACGGACCGGCTGGCCGAGGCATACCGGCAGATGGCGCGCGCGCTGCGGCCGTGGACGTTTGACTTTCATGTGGCGCAGAACGATGGGACGGTGAAGGGTTCGGGATCGCACGATAAGACGGGCCGGCACTGCCTGCCGTTCGATCCAAATGGAAGGCTGGACATTGTGAGGGATGCCGGCGCGTGGATGCGCGGCGACGATGGCAACGTGACGCGGGCATTCGCACACATTTGCTGGGACGGCTGCATGTTTTCCAACGCGGTGATGATGGACCCGCAAACGTGGAACGATGTGCTGCGGGTGATGATCGGCGTCCGGAATGCGCATGGCTGGGAATAACATGAAGAAGCTAAATATTGGCGTAATCGGCTGCGGTTTCATGGGGCGCACCCATTCCAACGCGTTTGGAAGAGTTACGAATT
>JBBRNO010000239.1:0-6379 GCA_038230275.1 Bryobacterales bacterium | reverse complement strand
CGTCGCCGAAACGGCCGCGCTTTCCACCATTCGCGCCAGCGCGTCTACCCAAGCCGGATGATCGTTCAGACAGGGGATCAAGGTGAATTCAGTGCCGCCTGCTGAAAGAAATGCCTCTTTCGCCCTCATGCCGATCTCTTCGATGGTTTCCAGACAATCCACGGTAAAGGCCGGGCACATCACCAGCAATTTTCGGACACCCGAATGTGCCAGCCGGATGATTTCGGTGTGTGTAGCCGGCTTCAACCAGGCGTCCATCCCTAGCCTGGATTGAAACGCGAAGCTGAACCTGTCAGGTGGAAGATGAGTCGCTTCCGCGAACCGGGTCACAGTTTCAAGACAGTGCCGCCTGTAGCACTGCCGGTCCGCAACCTCTGGGTGTTCACAGGCATCCCCTCGTTTCAGGCAGTGGCCGCACCCTGGATTAGGCTTTACCAGATGCCGCTCCGGCACACCGTGAAAACTGATGAGCAGGTGATCGAATGCAGCATCGAGATACGGAGCGGCTCTAGCCGCCAGCGCCCCGATATATTCCGGCCGGCTATAGAAGGGAGGCAGAATGGAGAGTTGCAATTGCGGCGCCGCCTTTGCGGCAACCTGCTTGACGCGCTCTACCGCCGATTCAAAACTCGACATGGCGTAGTGCGGAAACAGCGGCACCACCAATAGCTCTTCCACTGCCGATTTCACCAAAGATTGCAATGCGGATTCGATGGTTGGATTCTGATATCGCATGGCCAGCTCAACCGGCATTGCCAATCGTTTGCTGAGTTCCCGTTGCAGACTGGCGCTGATTGCCACCAGCGGAGAGCCTGCTGCGGTCCAGATTTTTGCGTAGGCTTCGGCCGAGGCGCGTGGGCGAAACGGCAGTACTGCGCCGTAGACAATTGCCAGCCGGATGGGGTAGGGTACATCGATCACCCGGCCATCCATTAGGAACTCGCGCAGGTATTTCCGCACATCGGGAACCGACGGTGAATCGGGTGATCCCAGATTGATCAGCAAGACACCTTGCTTAGGCATGGCTCAAATATCCGAAGACCTTGCCGCAAGCTCCGACGCCGCTCTTAATGCAATCGGCGACAGAAATTCCGTCGCGATAATTACCGGCAATGAATACGCCCGGCGATTCGGCTTCCAAATGGTCGATAGTGTCCTTGACCTCGCCATAGCCGACATTGTATTGCGGAATGGCGCGGATGATACGAACCACATTCTGAAAGACCGGAGTGCCCGATACACCTAGCAGCTCGCGCATGTCGGCCAGTGCCAATTCCACTAACTCGCCGTCGGTGTGGTGTACCAGTTCGGCGTGCCGGGAGCCGCCGAGATATGCCGTCAACAGGACATGTCCAACCGGTGCCCGGTTCGGAAACATGGAAGACGAGAATAGGATACCGAGACTGTTCTTATTTTCTTTCTGAGGGATGAGAACTCCGAAACCGTCCAGCGGGTGTGCGATCTGTTCGCTGCGGAATCCCACCGCGACCCGCGCCAACGGAGGATAGTAAACCTCCCGCAGGACGTCCAGCTCCGCTTGCCGCACACTATCCATCTCGATTCTGGCCACCTGGTGCGCGGGCGCGCATAGCAGTACGGCAGAGTGCTCACTGCTCCCTACCGGAGTGGTTACGGTCCATCCGAACTGGTTCCGCTGCATGCCGGTGACGGGAGTTTGCAACTGGATACATCTGGCCAGACTGGATTGCAGCGCGTCCACCAGGACCCCCAATCCGCCATCGAAGGTCAACATGGGCGCTTTTACCTTTGCAACTTCGTGCCGCTTTTTCCTCTCTCGCGCACCCATCACCGTGCCGCCAATCAGGGACCCGTAGCGCTGTTCCAGGGCCTGCAGCTTGGGGAACGCGTGATGCACGGAAAGCCGGTCCGGATCCCCTGCGTAGACGCCACCGACGAACGGATCGATCACATAGTCCAGTAACTCGCAACCCAGGCGGCGCGTTACGAATGAGGACAACGTCTCATCTTCTTGCACTCCGCGGCGAACGAAGACCTCCCCCAAAATGCGAATTTTCGCCTGTAGCGATAACAGCGGCGTCCGCATGGCACCCATGGCCGACTGCGGCAAGCGAACGGGGCGCCCGTCACGCACGACGTATCGCGCCTCCATTCCAGGCGCCGGATACAGACGGTGGGGCGTCAGGCCCAGATCGTTTACCAGATCCGAAACCGCGGCGCTTGTCTCCAGGATGGTGTTCGGGCCTTGCTCGGCCAGGAAACCGCCACTGGTCATGGTTTGAATCATGCCGCCGGTTCGCGCGGAAGATTCGTATACGGTGACCGGAATGTTTTTCCGTTGCAGGTAGTAGGCCGCGGTCAGACCGGTGATTCCACCTCCAACGATGGCAACGGGATTCATATTGTTCGGGAATACACGCCTTCCGTTTTTAAAGAAAGATAGCGGTCAAAGCACATGGCGATATTGCGGACCAGCAGCCGGCCCGAATCGGTAACTTCAAAACCGGCGGCATTGAATTGAACGAGCCCGTCGGCTTCCAGCGCCCGGAGGGCTGTGAGTTCGCCTGCAAAATACGTTTGGAAGTCCACGCCGAGCCGGGCGGAAATGGCGGCGAAATCAAGCTTCATGTCACACATGATCCGCATAATTGTTTCGCGGCGGATCTGGTCGTCCTGGTTCAGAACATACCCGTTGCTGATCGGGAGTTTGCCTTCGTCCAGACGCGCATAGTAGGCACCCAGATCTTTTTCATTCTGCCAATACAGGTCCCGTGTTTGGGAGATAGAAGAGTTGCCGAAGCCGTAGATGTCCACGCCGGCCCGCGTGCTGTATCCCTGGAAATTCCGCTGCAGTTCGCCTTGCCGCTGGGCAACGTCCAGCTCATTGCCGCGCTTGGCGAAATGATCCATTCCAATGTAGGCATAACCACCGGCAGTGAGTGCTTCGATGGAAAGCTTGAGAATTGCGAATTTGGTCTGCGCCGACGGCATTGTTTCGTCCTTTAACAGACGCTGCGCCGGCTTGATCCAAGGCACGTGGGCATAACTAAACAAGGCCAACCGGTCGGGGTTCAACGAAAGAACCAGATCGAGCGTCTTCTGGAACGACTCCGCCGTTTGAAACGGGAGGCCGTAAATCAAATCGATACTCAACGACTGAAAACCAGCGGCACGAATCCAGTCAATCACTTCTTTCGTGCGGTCGAAGGGTTGAATGCGGTTGATGGCCGCCTGCACTTGCGGATCGAAATCCTGCACGCCAAGCGACACACGATTTAATCCGGCATCCCGCAGCGCGGCGACGTGGTCTTGGGTCATTCGCCGGGGATCGAGCTCGACACTCGCCTCTGCGTCCGGCGCGATGTTGAAATGGGAGCGCACCAGAACGCCCAGTTCCCGAATCTCAGCAGGAAGAAGAAACGTGGGTGTACCGCCACCAAAATGGACTTGCGTCACCTTGCGGTCAGCGCACACCAGCGGAGACAACAAGGCCAACTCTTTCGCTAAATAGCCGAGGTAAGCGCCGCTCTGCCGTTGATTCTTGGTAATTACGGTGTTGCAACCGCAGTACCAACAAAGCGTCTTGCAAAACGGCAAATGAAAGTAGAGCGATACATCGCGATCCGGGTCTTTCTCGGCCCGGATTCGTTCGGCGACAAATTCCCCGGTTAACGGGACCGTGAAATGATTCGCCGGCGGATACGACGTGTAGCGGGGACCCGGCACGTTGTACTTCTGCACTCGCTCAATATCGAAAGACAGCATCAGGCCAATATATAGCAAGACAAGTGCCATTCAAATCCATTGAGTAGAAAGGGCTTTCTGATCAGATTTCTTACGCCTTGCGCTCTATCACACAGCCTTTGGGCGTTTTCACGGAACTAGCGGCAGGCCGTATAATCACATGGGCAATATGAAATCGGCTATTACACAGATCCTGAAGAATTCGCCTTTGTTCGCCGCGCTGACCGAGTCAGAACTGTCTTTCCTCGCCGCCCGCACTGGAGTCAGTTCCTACGCACCGGGTGAGCTGTTGTTTTCAGAAGGCCAGGCTTGCGCTGGGTTATACATAATTGCCAGCGGCCGGGTCAGGATCTTCAAAGTTTCGCCCAGCGGCCGTGAACAAGTGTTGGCTATCGAGGGCCCTGGGGGCTCCATCGCCGAATTACCGGTGTTCGATGGCGGAAGTTATCCGGCGTCCGCGAGCACCGTCGAGAGATCGGAATTGCTCTTCCTATCCACGAATGACTTCCGCGCCTTGTGTCTGGAGCATCCCGAGGTATCGCTCAAACTGCTGCAGGTGGTAGGAGGCAGGCTTCGACGTCTGGTGGGCATCATCGAAGAACTGTCCTTCACTACTGTGCGTCACCGGCTGATTTCGTGGATCTTGCGGGAAGCCAGAGCAGAGCAGCAAAATACCGGTCGAGGCGCGGCGTTCACGCTTCGCGCCAGCCACCAGGAACTGGCGGCCCAGATCGGCACGGTGCGTGAACTGGTATCCAGAAACATGGCGCGGCTGCAGGCGCAGGGATTCATTGAGATTGACGGCCGGGAGGTCACGATTGTGAATCTGGACGGTCTGGAAAATGACCTTGCCTCCACCGTGTGACTTAAGTCACTGACCCCGGCCGCGATGCGCGTTACCCTCATCGCAGAGGTGAGCGAATGACATGGAATGAAAACCAGACGGTGCGAGAGATCGCGATTGCGGATCCAACCACCATCCGGGTGTTCGAGTCCTTGGGGATTGACTATTGCTGTGGTGGCAGACGGCCGTTGAGTGACGCCTGCGAATGTGTGAAGGTTCCAGTGGCGCGCGTGCTGGAAATGTTTGCCGAGGCCGCGCAGAGTCCCGCGGAACAGGGAACGCGGTGGAACGATGCACCGCTCGCCGCCATTACCGCGCACATTGTCGATAAGTTCCACGCGTTGGCTCGCCAGGAAATTGTACGCTTGCAGCCGCTGCTGGAAAAGGTGTCGTCCAAGCACGGCGCCCAGCATCCTGAACTGCTAGCTATCAAAGAACTGTTTACCGCCATCGGACAGGAATTGTATCCGCATATGCTCAAAGAAGAGCAGATCGTATTTCCATATATTCAGACGATGGAGTCCGCGGTTATGGCGCAGCGGCCCATCACGCCTGCCTTCTTCGGCTCTCTTCAGTCGCCGATTGCCAAGCTGCTGGCCGACCATGACGATGCCGGTGAGCTGACCAGTAAGATCCGCGCGCTGTCCAACAACTACCAGGCGCCGGCCGAGGCGTGCCCCAGTTATCTGGGGCTGTATCAAGGCCTGAAAGAGTTCGAGCGCGACCTGCACCAACACGTCCATCTGGAAAACAATTTGCTGTTCCCGAAGGCGATTGCAATGGAGGGGAGCCACCGGCATGCCGCCTGCGATTGCCAGTGAAGCAGCCACGCTGGTTGAGAGAGAAGTAAGGCTGCAGCGTCTGGTTACTGTCTATATTGTCACCGGGCTGCTGTTCCTGCTGTTGCCCGGCACGTTTCTGGGTGTTTGGAATCTGATTTCGATTAGCGGTCGCCAGTCCCTGGAAGCTCTATCGCCGGCTTGGCTGCAGGCGCACGGACACGCGCAGATCTTCGGCTGGATCGGAACATTCGTGCTGGGGATTGGCTTTTATTCCTTGTCCAAGATGGCGCGATTGCCCGCCTTCGCGGTAACGCGCGGTTGGACCTGTTACGCCTTGTGGACCAGTGGACTGATTCTGCGTTGGACCGCGAATGTGACCGGTTGGGAATGGCAAGTCCTGCTACCCGTCTCCGCAACGCTCGAGCTGGCTGGATTTCTCACCTTCTTTCTGACGGTACGCGGCCACCGGCCGGCCGATCCGGCGTCGGGAAAAAGGGACGTGTGGATCTGGATTGTGGCCGGGTCCAGCATGTGGTTCCTGATTACGCTGGTGATCAACCTGATGGCGGCGGCCGCGGTTTCCTGGTCGGGCACAGGACCAGCGATACCGCACAAGTGGGACCAGAGAATGCTCATGTTGCCGACGTGGGGATTTCTGGTCCCCGCGGTATGGGGTTTCAACGCCAGATGGCTGCCGGTGTTCCTTGGTCTGCGCGCGCCGGATCCCCTATACTTGCTGTTCGCGTTCGGTACTTCGTCGACGGCGGTGATTCTAGCCATGGCTGGATTCACTCGAATCTCGGTGGCAATGCTTCCGATTACCGCTATTGCAGCGATTCTTGGGTTAGGCGCTTTTGAACGATCGAGTCAGCCGCCGAAAACAACGGGCATCCATTCCAGCTTCCCGGTTTTTGTAAGAGGTGCCTACCTCTGGCTTATCGTTGCCTCCGTCCTGTCCATATGGGCTGCGTCTTCCGATCATAGCGGCGGCATCTGGGGCGCGTCGCGCCACGCGCTGACCGTGGGATTT
>JBBRNO010000238.1:0-6422 GCA_038230275.1 Bryobacterales bacterium | reverse complement strand
TTGCCATCATCCCAGAATACCGTTAAATTTCGCTATTCGAGAGACCGGTAGAGATCTGGAAGAGATACCGAAATTTCCGGATCGCTTGTCGAGAGCACGCCGTCCTTCGCTTCGCGGGCGCCGCCGGGTCCATAGATGTCCGCCTTGCGAGTCCTGGGGTCGATAATCCACACATACTTGACGCCAAAGGTTTGATAGTCCTCGATCTTTTCGCGCAAAGAACGGTACCGGTCATCCTTCGAGAGGATTTCGACGCAGAGAAAACGAGGATCGATGAAAATGGCAGTCGACGGACGCGGCCCGAGCACAACACAGACATCAGGCACCCGAAAACAAGCTGGCCGAGCGTGGACGCGCTGTTCGGGGTAAATATGGAAGCCGTACTGTTTTCTGAGCCCCCAAAGAACGGCGATGAATGCTGCTTGGAGTTCGCTATGTTCCCGTTCGCCCAAGTTGCGCTCCAATACCTCCCCGTCAACGTAATCGCAGTCGGGGCTGTAGCTAGTGTTGAGGTACTCTTCCACGGATATCAGCGTTCCGGTGGCCATCAACCCAGAATAGCGCTAAATTTCGCTATTCGAGAGACCGATAGAGATCTGGAAGCGATACCGAAATTTCCGGATCGCTGGTCGAGAGCACGCCGTCCTTCGCTTCCCAAACTCCAGACAGGCTGTAGATGCTTGCTTCCCTGCTGACGGGATCGATCACCCAGATGTACCGTACACCGAAGCTGAGGTAGTCGTTGATCTTCTTCAGCATTTTACCCGCTCGGTCTTCCGGCGAAAGAATCTCTATGCAAAGAAATGGAGGTTCGCGAAGAACCGGTTCCGCTGGCCGGCGGTGGAGAACCACACAAATATCCGGAACCCTAAACCGTGTGGGTGCTACCTGAATCCGTTGTTCCGTAGCCACATAGAATCCGATGCTCTTACGAATACCCAACAAATACGAACCGAGCGCCAGTTGCAATTCGCTATGATCCCATTCGCCCAAGTTCCGCTGCAGTACTTCTCCGTCCAGATACTCGCAGTCGGGGCTGTAGCTAGTGTTGAGGTACTCTTCCACGGATACCAGCGTTCCGGTTGCCATCATCCCAGAATAGCGCTAAATTTCGCTATTCGAGAGACCGGTAGGGATCTGGACAGTGATACCGAAATTTCCGGATCGCTTGTCGAAAAGTCAGCACCTGACCGGCGATAATTACTGGCCTCCGGGCAGATTCGATGGATGACCGAAACATAACGCCTACTTATGGGGGCGATTAGCTTGGAGTCGGAGATCAACGACCAGGCAAAATGGACATCTCCAACCCTTCCAAACAAGCCAGGATGATGCGAGCCCGCTTAGACGGCCCTTGCTTCCAATATGCGGCGCTACAGGAAAGCGCTAGTGTACAGTCCGGCAAATAACGGGACACAAGACACGGCTTGCTCACGCGCGCGGCTCGGTCTCGAACTCGTTGCTGCAATAGTAGTTTCCCAGCCGCGACTGTAAAAGAGCGATTTCCGGTAGTGTCCACCCAATTCGGGGATACTACGCTAGCCATCAAATTTCAATACGGCAACTTTGAATGCCCCATAAACGTCTACACTAAATTCAGGAGCTCAATGTGATGCGGTTGCAACTTCCCATAGTCTGCGTTCTTTTGTCCACCGTTGCCTTAGCCCAACAAGAAGCCGCGAAGCCAAAGGAATTCATCGTCGATCCCGGCACCCGCATTCCGCTCAGCTTGATTAACAGCATCACCACCAAGCATGCCGCCGAAGGCGATCGCATCTATCTGGAAACCGTCTTTCCCATTCTGGTTGGTGGCAAAATTGTCATTCCGCCCGGAAGCTATGTCGCGGGAACCGTAACCCAAGTGAAGCGCCCGGGCCGCATGAAAGGCCGTGGAGAAATCTACCTCCGATTCGATACCTTGACTCTGCCGAATGGAGTAACCCGGGATTTCCGCGCGCGCGTTGGGCAACTGGACGGACGCGCCAGTGAGGAGCTCGACAAGACCGAAGGGAAGATCAAGAGCGAGGGCAACAAATCGGGCGATGCCCGCACCGTGGCTGAAGGCGCGGCCAGTGGCGCGTCCATCGGCGCCATCGCAGGCAGCATCGGCGGAAGTGCGGGAATGGGCGCCGGTGTTGGCGCTGCCGCCGGGGCCGCAGCCGGACTCGCCGGAGTTCTTCTCTCGCGCGGTCCGGAAGCGGTGCTGGCCAAAGGTACAACCATGGAAATGGTGCTCGACCGGCCCATCCGCTTTGAAGAATCCGAACTCGACACCTCAGCCATGAATCGGCGTGCAGGCGACGAAGGGTCCGGACCGCTGCCCAGCAAGCACGGGCAGAGCGGGAACTCCAGCAATCGAAGCCGCTTCCCGCTTTAGGACCAACCCATTCGCGCTTTCAACGACGTGATGTGCGCCACGTGGTGCCGTCCATGCCACGCATAGAGCGCGATATTCCGCTCCAGTGTAACCAGTCCCATTTCCGGATGACGGAATGTCCGTGCCAACTCCGCCGCACTCAGACTGTTCAGCAGCAGCATCCAGCGCTGGTGCAGCGCATCCAACAGATCCAACGAAAGCTCCACTGGCGCCAAATGCGCGTCGCTTAACTGCGCCCAAAGCTCTTCGTGATAGGGCTTGATTACCGGCTCGTCTTCAGTAAGCGCCAGACGGCAGCGGACATAGTTGTTCATGTGACTGTCCGCTACGTGATGAATCACCTGGCGAACAGTCCAGCCTTCGGGCCGATAGGGCGTGTCCAGCTGTGCGGCAGGGAGTCCGCGAACCGCATCGCGTAGCTGCGCCGGCGTATCTGCAATCTGTGAAAGCCACATGCGGAGATCGCTTTCTGAAGCGGGCGCCGCGTAGCTGAATCTTCCAACCGGATAGCGAAGATCGTCCATCGAGTGATTTTACCAATCGTTCCCGCAGGCTTTCGTTATAATCTTTGCGGGGACAACATGAAAACGACTCGGTCTATTTTCCAGGCACTCTTACTGATTGCCATTACCGCCGCCACCGCGCTGCCCGCTGGCGTGAAGGCCTTCACCGGCGCAACCGTCTATGACGGCGCCGGCAAGCCCGCCATTGCGAACGCCACCATCCTTGTACGCGATGGCAAGGTGGAAGCAGTCGGCCCGTCTTCGAAAGTGAAAACGCCTGCCGGTGCGGATGTCATCGACGTCTCGGGTAAGTTCATCATCCCCGGCATGATCTCCACCCACGTCCATATCTCCGACATCGACGGAATTCGCCCTCCCGCCTATACCGACGATAATACCCGGCGGCAACTCGGAGTCTTCGCCCGCTACGGCATCACCACGGTCTGGAGCCTGGGAGGCGAAAAAGAGCCGGCGTACAAAGCCAGGGAGATGCAGAATAGCCCCTCTTTGGACCGCGCGCGCATCTATCTTGCCGGAGAGGTCATCGTCGGCAAAACTCCGGAAGAAGCCCGCCAGATGGTGGCCAAAATAGCCGCCACCAAACCCGACGTCATCAAGATTCGCGTGGACGACATGCTGGGCACCGCGGTGAAAATGACGCCCGATGTGTATAAAGCGGTGATCGAGGAAGCGCACCGCCGCGGTCTTCGCGTAGCCGCCCATATTTACTATCTGGACGACGCAAAGCAGCTTCTGCGTGACGGTGCCGACTTCATCGCGCACAGCGTTCGCGATAAAGAGATCGACGCCGAATTCATCTCGCTCATGAAGAAGCGCAACATTCCGTACTGCCCCACGCTCACCCGTGAGATCTCGACGTTCGCATACGAATCCAAGCCGGCGTTTTTCTCCGATCCTTTCTTTCTGCGCGAGGCCGATCCGGCCGTAGTTGCTCAGCTCCAGGAACCCGCACGCCAAGAAGCGATGCGCAAATCCAAGACCGCCCAAGGCTATAAAGCGGCTTTACCCACCGCCCAGAAGAATCTCAAGAAGGCACAGGACGCCGGACTCACCATCGTGCTGGGTACCGATGCGGGCCCCTCGGCGAATCGATTCGAAGGCTATTTCGAACATTTGGAAATGGAAATGATGGCGGACGCCGGGCTGACTCCCGCACAGGTGCTCCGCTCCGCCACAATAGATGCGGCGCACTCGATAAAGGTGGCTGGCGTGGGCACTCTTTCTAAAGGCGCCTGGGCCGATCTGGTTGTTCTGGACAAAGATCCGCTCAAGGACATCCGCAATACGAAATCAATCTCCGCCGTGTACACCGCCGGCAATCCCGTGATGGCTCGCTAGTGGACTGTCCGACAAATAACTGGACACAAGAAACGGCTTGCTTACGCGCGCGGCTCGGTCTCGAACTCGCAGCTGCAACAGTAGTTTCCGAGCCGCGACTGTAAAGGAGCGGTTTCCGGTAGTGTCCACCCAATTCGCGGACATGACACTAGCGATAAACCGCGCGCTCGAAATCGCCCAGCAATCCCACCGCTTCTTTATCCACGAACGGGTAGTACTGCATCATCAAAACGCCGCAACGCGAACGCTTCGGATCAATCCAATAGTAGGTATTCGCAATCCCCGCCCATGCCAGGCTGCCCGCCGAACGTCCGCCCGCGTACGCCGTCGGGTTGATCAAAAATCCCAGCCCCCACTTCTCATCGAAGCCCGGCTGAATATCCACGTCGCTCGATTGCGCCGGCCGAAAACTCTTCATCTTGCCCGCTGTCAGTTCGCCAATCTGATTGTCCTTCATGCTCGCCACCGTCTTCGTCTGCAAAATCCGCGCGCCGTTGCTGCCGCGGCCCATTCCTAAAATCATCTGCATAAATCGCACGTAATCGCCCACAGTGGAATACAGGCCCCCGCCTCCATTGAATTCCTTTGGAGCCACGGGCAAAGTCCGGTTGCCCTGCATCAACAAGCCGTCCGGCTGGCGTCTGTACATACTGGCCATTCGGTCAAACTTCGCCTCGGTCATGATGTAGCTGGTATCGTGCATCTCCAGCGGACCCAGAATATTCTTTAGAAAATACTCCTCCAGCGGCAGGCCGCTTAGCTTCTCCACCAATCGTCCGGCCCAATCGATGCCCTGTCCATACTGCCAGCGCGTGCCCGGCTCAAACATCAATGGACCCACCGTTCGCGGTGCCGCTCCCGGTGTTGTTCCAAATGTCGTGGAATAACGAAACATCTGTGCGTCCCAAGTGTCATAGCAGAGACCCGATGTATGCGTCAGTAAATGTTGCAACGTGATCTCGGTCTTCGCCGGCCGCAGCATCGGCTTCCCGGCAGCATCGAAGCCTTCCAGCAAATCCAGCTTCGCCAGCGCTGGAAGATGCTTCGCCGCGGGGTCCTGCAGTTGCACCTTGCCTTGTTCCACCAGTTGCAGCGCGGCCACGGTCGTAATCGCCTTGGTCATCGAAGCGATCGCAAAAATCGTATCCAGCTTTACCGGAGCGCCCGATGAATCACGCGTACCAAACGCTCCTGCATAAAGGATCTTCTTGCCGCTGGCAAACATGCCCACAGCCGCGGGAATCTTTCGTTGCTCGATTCCGGAACGCAAGGTTTCATCAATTGCCGCCGAGCCGCCGAACAAATCCGCACCTCCGCTGCCAAGTGCGAGCGCCATCCCTGCAAATTGTCTTCGGTTCAGTTGCTTCATTGTTCCCGCCCTCACTCTCGCCATCATGTATACTATCCCCAATCCAGAACAGGAGAGTAACCGTGATCAACTCCATACCTCGTTGCTTTGCGAGAACACTTGCGAAAACACTTGCGAAAACAACGGTCAGCCTCGCCATCCTCATGCCTGGCCTGCTGACCCAGCTAGACGCCCAACCCATCCGAATCGATAACGACGACATCGGCGGCGTTGTCACCAGTGCTAAAGGCCCGGAAGCCGGCGTCTGGGTGATCGCCGAAACCACGGACCTTCCCACTAAGTTCGCGAAAATCGTCGTCACCGATGATCGTGGGCGATACGTTCTGCCAGACCTGCCAAAAGCAAATTACAGCCTTTGGGTCCGTGGCTACGGCCTGGTCGATTCCGCCAAAGTTTCGGCCACTCCCGGCCAGCAGTTGAACCTGAAAGCTGTCATCGCGCCCAATGCCCGCGCCGCCGCCGACTACTATCCAGCCAGCCACTGGTACAGTTTGCTGAAGCCGCCAGCCAAGAGCGAATTCCCTGGAACCGGTCCCAAGGGAAACGGCATTTCGCCAGGCATCCAATCCCAGGCCCAATGGTTGGAAATGATCAAGACCGATAGTTGCTGGTCCTGCCACCAGCTGGGCAACAAGGCCACCCGCGAGATTCCGAAGAACCTCGGCAGCTTCGATTCTCCGGTCCTCGCCTGGGAACGCCGCATCCAATCCGGGCAAGCTGGCGCCAACATGGTGAGCGGCATTGATCGTTTGGGTAAGGAGCGCGCACTGGCGGTATTTGCGGATTGGACCACTCGCATCGCTGCCGGAGAGCT
>JBBRNO010000237.1:0-6458 GCA_038230275.1 Bryobacterales bacterium | reverse complement strand
GCGGACATCACCGAGACCGGACCCAGGCCGAAGCCAATGCGCCACCCGGTCATCGCGTACGTCTTCGAAAGCGATCCGGCAACGATCACCGTCTCCTTCGCGCCCTTGGCCGATGCGATGGAGAACGGCTCGCTGTCGTACAGGAAACGGCAATAGCACTCGTCGGTCATCAACCAGATGCCGCGTTTATTGGTGATTTCGAAGATCCGCTCAAACTCTTCGCGATCCAGCACGGCGCCGCTCGGGTTTGACGGAGAGTTGATGATCACCATCTTCGTTTTCGCCGTAATATGCGGTTCAATCATCGACGCCGTCAGTTTGAAGCCGTTCTCTTCAGGCGTCTCGACGAAGACGCACTTGCCGCCGGTGTAATTGACCACATCTTTATAGGTGACCCAGTACGGCACCGGAATGATCACCTCATCGCCTGGATCCAGCATTACCTGCATCAAGTTGAAGATCACGTGCTTGCCGCCGACAGAGATCACGCACTCGGCGGGAGTATAGCTGGTGCCGTAATCGGCGGTGTGACGCTCGCAGACGGCCTGCTTTAGTTCCTGGGTTCCGCCGGCAGGCGTGTACTTGGTGAAGTTGCCGTGGATAGCGCGAATGGCGGCCTGCTTGATATTATCGGGCGTCGGAAAGTCCGGCTCTCCGGCCCCTAGATCGACCACGTCAACACCTTCCCGGCGCAGACGGTCGGCATCCGCGGCGACCTTCATAGTGGAGGATACGCTGATCAGCGCAATCCGGTCTGATAGATCAAGAGTTGCTTGCATTGCTATCCTTTTCTCCAAAAATTCGATTTCTCAAGCGGGTCTCCACCTCCGGCGGCACCAGGCCGGCAATGTTTCCACCCAGCCGGATGACTTCCTTCACCAAGTGGGAACTGATGAAGGAATGTGCCTCCCCGGACATCAGGAACACGGTGTCGATTTCCGGCCGCAAGCGCCGGTTCATCAGCGCCATTTGCAGTTCGTGCTCATAGTCGGAAATGGCGCGGATGCCCCGAAAAATCAGGGTGGCGTTCTTTTGTGTCGCGTAATCCACCAGCAATCCGTCGAAAAAATCCACTTCAACGTTGGGGATATTCTTGACTACTTCCCGCAGCATCTCCATGCGTTCACCCACGCTGAACAACGGCTGCTTTTTCTCATTGCGAAGAACCGATACCACTAGCTTGCCCACCAACCGTGCACCGCGTTCGATCAGATCCAGATGACCGTTCGTGATCGGGTCGAAAGAGCCCGGATAGATGGCAATAACACTGGTAGGCGTCGCGGCCACCGGCATGGATCCTTCAGTGCTCAACAACTCTCGATTGTAGCAGGGGCGCGCCCAGGTTGGAGCCCGGCTCGCGTTCCAGTTGCAACTTCGCTACCGCAGTTGCACCAGACGGTTAGTAGAAGCGGTAACCTGCTGCGGACTCTTGATGGTCTGTGGTCCGCGCCAGAAATCGAAATAGGAAACCTGATGCACGCAGGACACCGTGCAATAAGGCGCGCAGGACTTCTCCGTGATGTATTCCCGGCGAATATCCTCCACCGTGTACTCATCCAAAGCCTTGCCCGGATAGCCGCGCTGCTGCGAGCAGTAGTGCACCAGCCCGTCCTCGCAGATGTAGAGATAACGCGCGCCTGCGCGGCACTTCCAGTTATGCGCCCGGCCATACGCAATGTCGTCCTGGAAGTAATTAATCTGCGCGTAATTGGTCTTCTCCAACTGCTTCATCTGAAGAAAAACTTCGCGCTCCCGGTCACCCAGCGGCCGCAATTGCCCATCGCCGTCATGGATAATGCCCACTGTCGAGGTGAAGCCCAGTTCAACGGACCGTTTTCCCACCACCAAAGCGTCTTCCGGATGGTGGATGCCGCCGCCCAGAACCGAGTTGATATTAACGTGGAAGTCGGCATGTTCCGCCAGCAGTTGCAACTTCTTGTCCAGCACCTTGAGGCTCTTCTTTGAAACCTCGTCCGGCATCACATTGTCGATGCTGATCTGCAGGTGGTCCAGCCCGGCCCGGTTCAAACGCTGGATGCGATCCGCGGTTAGCAGATAACCGTTGGTGATTAAACCGGCGATCATCTTTCGCTTGCGGACATGAGCCAGAATCTGATCCAGTTCCGGATGCAGCAACGGTTCGCCGCCGCTCATCGTGATAACGGCGGTCCCCAGATCGGCCAACCGGTCAATGCGCTGCTGTATGGTTTCAGTCGGAACCGGTTTGGAGAAGTCGTCGTACTCGTTGCAGTAGGTACAGGAAAGATTGCAGCGGCGAATCGGTATCAAGTGGACGAGAATCGGGTGATCCGTCGAGGCAGCGCCTTTCAGGATCATCTGAATTTCCCGCATCCGTCGCTGGGCGGCCCGAAGCCTGCGCCGGCTGAAAAAGGATCTATCCGCCATAGGGGTGCAATCTGACATTTAACCACAAAATGGTGGCCGTTGCCCCCCTTCTTGCGTTGTAAGGCCGGATTTGAATCCTGAACGGGAAAATTAGGGTTTCTTCGGGTCCTTCGGCGCGTCCTTCGGCGTAGCATTTGGATCTACCTGGTCGCCGAAAGTAATCTTCGTGTCGCTTCTAAACTGCTTGTAATCTTCGTACTTCACCGATTGCTTAATCCGGGGAGACGCGTCTTTGAAGTGCAGCGTGCTATTGGCGATGGTATACGTCGGAAACCAGTATTTCCCGTCCACCTGTTCCCGGTACGTTTCAAACTTCGGGAACTGCTCATCGCTACCTTTCTTCAGCAGACCCGTAGCGCGCCCGTACGACTTAACAATCATCAGATCCTGTTCGTCCACCCATATCTGGCCCGTGAAGTATCGCTTCCCCTGCTCCATTGATTTGGGTTTCACCGCGAAAACGTAGCACGGAATCTCATCGGCGTTCTGCCGCCCCAGGTAGCGAACGTGATAGTTCGCGATGTCTTTCGAGGTCAGCACAAACGGCAGTACATTGCGTAAATCCTGTTCGTCCGCCGGAGACATCTGAATCAGCCGCAACGTATTCGGGGGAGCTCGTACTACATGCTCAGTCCGCTTCCCGTCATTCGTGAATACAATGTCGGAAGCAATCTCATAGCGCCCGCCCGGCGTTCCGCCTTCCTCGAATTCCTGCAGCTTAGCGGTCTGCCGGTAGGTGTAATTCTCCCTCGCCTTGGCGAACGCCGATTCTTTGTCGGCGAAGGCAGCAATAATCTTTTCTACTTCGCCGCTGGATGGCTCGGGTTTTTCAACAGCCTGCGAAAGGCCGCTGGCAAACAGCATCAACAGGATTGATAGGAATGGACGGCGCATGGGTCTCTCTCTTGGATGGACGACTACCAGTCTAACCCGGTTTCTCCAAAAAGTGCTTCGCGATCAACACCCGTTGCATGTTGCTGGTGCCTTCGTAAATGCGGCCGATCTTTGCGTCGCGATAGAGCTTCTCCACCGGATAGTCCTTCGTAAAGCCAACTCCGCCGAAGATTTCCACCGCTCGCGACGCCACCGTCTCCGCGATCTGCGAGCTGAAATACTTAGCCATCGCCGCCTCCGTTACGAAGGGCAAGCCCGCATCGCGCAACCGCGCGGCGTTATAAACCAGCAGCCGGGCCGCTTCCACGTCCACTGCCATTTGCGCGATCTCGAATTGCACGCCCTGATACTCCGCAATCGCCTTTCCGAACTGCTTCCGCTGCCGCGCGTAAGCCACCGCATGGTCCAGCGCCCCGCGCGCCAGGCCCAGCATCTGGCCCCCAATCGCAATGCGGCCTTCGTTCAACGTCTCGATCGCAATCTTGTATCCCTTTCCCAACTCCCCAATGACGTTGGCTGCCGGCACGCGGCAATCGTCCAGAATCAGCTCGCAGGTGGACGACGCGCGGATTCCCAGCTTGTCTTCCTTCTTGCCAACGCGGAATCCGGCAAAGTCGCGTTCCACCAGAAAGCAAGTGATGCCCTTGTAGCCGGCCTCCGGATTCAAGGTCGCAAACAGCAGATACACACCTGCCTCGGCGGCGTTGGTGATCCACAGCTTCCGGCCATTGAGCACGTAATGGTCGCCATCCTGTACCGCCCGGGTCTGTAACGCGAAGGCGTCCGATCCGGATCCGGCTTCCGAAAGCGCATACGATCCAACTACGCTTTCCGCCATCCTCGGTAGATAGCGCCGCTTCTGCTCCGTGTTTGCCCAGCGGATCAGTGCATTGTTCACCAGCGTGTTTTGCACGTCCACCACGACCGATGCCGACGGGTCGACCGCCGCCAATTCCTCCACCGCGAGGACAGCCTGAAAAAAGGAACCACCCTGCCCGCCGTACTCTTCCGGCACTTCGATTCCCATCAGCCCCATCTCGAACAGCTTGGCCAGAATGTCCTTGCGGAACGTGCCGGTCTCGTCCATTTCCCGCACGTGGGGACCGATCTGCTCGCGTGCGAACCGCCGCACGGACAACTGGAACATCCGCTCTTCTTCGCTGAGCTGGGTCAACGGCTGCATAAGTTCTCAGTCTAACGCTGCTTGGATGCGGCTGCCAGAGTCTAACGATCTCAATGAGAAGAGGACTTCGTGCCGATAGTCCCGTTGAATGCCGCCAACGCAAACGAAACCCCTCACCCTACCGGCGCAGGTGGTACTGCGATCGATCATCTTCCTCGCAATCGCCTTTGTAGCGTTGTGGACAGCCCTCAATTTCTATCCGGGACTCTCGATATTGCCGTTCGCCGGGAGTGCCAGGAAAAGCCCTTTCTGCTCCACCTGGCAGGCTGTCCAGGATGCCAGTGTAAAGGTAAGGCAGAGTAAGCTGCAGCAGGAAATACTCGCCAATACGCGGCTGATTCGGACGGAGAAGGGTTATAAGCTTTGGGCTACACCCAGCGGCGAGTATTGGGTGCCGGACACCAGTGACGAAATCATCAGCGTGCTGCTGGCGCAGCAGAAGCGGAAGATCTATGGCGACGCGGAAAGCGGGGGAGTCAGGGCCGGCGATATCGTTCTTGACGGTGGCGCGCACGTTGGAACCTATGTTAGAACTGCCCTGGATGCCGGAGCAGCCAAAGTGATTGCAATCGAGCCGTCACCGGAAGCACTGGAGTGCCTGCGCCGCAACTTTGCCGGGGACGTTGCGTCGGGTCGCGTGATCATCTACCCGAAGGGCATATGGGACGAAGAAAAGCGGCTCGTTTTCTACTCCAATGGAAACGGAGCCGCGGGCGATAGCTTCCTGGAACACGGGCCGGGGTCCAGAATCATCGCTGACATTCCCGTCACCACCGTGGACAAGATGGTGGCTGAACTCGGTCTGACTCGCGTTGACCTGATCAAGGCTGACATAAAAGGCGCGGGGACTCGCATGGTCGCGGGCGCCGCCAACACGATTCGCGCCTTCCATCCACGAATTGTGGTTTCCGTGGAAGAAGCACCGGAAGACCCCGCGGCAATCAAGGCCGCCGTGCTCCAGCTTGCGCCGAACTACCGGTTCCGCTGCGGACCTTGCCTGTTTACCGGCGACGAGATTCGCAACGACACCATCTTCTTCCAATAATCAGATCTTAGGCGCGCCGGCCAGAGGGTATTCCAGGCTCTCAAAAAGCCAGTCGCGATTCTTGCGCACATCCGCGGTCAGCAACTCGCAGAGCGCTTCCCGCTGTTCAAACAATCGGTATCCCGACTGCGGCCGCAGATAGCCCTTGGCCCGCGCGTCCCGCTCAAAGAGCCCTTCCTCGCCGTGCTTTTCCACTTCCCGCGCGTACCGCTCGCGGTTGTCCAGCAGCGCCTTCACCAGAAACGGCATCACCATGGAATAATCAGCCTGCATGCTTTCCGTCGCCTGCTGATAGGTGTCTTTATCCACCTTGCCCCACGTCACTGCTTCCGCCGGAGGACAGGACGACAGCGATCCATCGGTAATCGGCGCGGTCACGATCTGCACATCGAAGTGGTATCCCCGCACATCCGGCAATCCCAGCACCTGTCCCAAGGCAGGCTCGGGTTGGAGGTTGTAGTTCTTCGGAACACCGCCGCCCAGCACCAGCGTCGCCAGAGCCTTTACCGGATGATCGAACAGTCCCCAGCGGTGGTAGGCGCAAGCCTCAAAAACTTCCGCGTGCAGATCCAGATCGAATTTGTGCTCTTCCGTCAAGCCCGCCTTGTGCATGGCCCACAGCTTCATGGAATTTAGGAAGATACTGCCGTCCGCGGGTGCGCCCACGAACACTGGAATGGAGAGCCGGTTACACGTCGACAGCAATCCGGACGGCACTCCGTTCTTCCGTTCCTGTGCATCGTAATAAGCGCCCAGCCGGTGCCGCATCTCAGTGCCCGTCATCTTGCGTTGAAATTCCGGGAGCGTCAGGCACGCCGTCAAGAAGCGGTCCTGATCCAGTAGCACCCCTTCATCGAAGGCCATATCGGTGACGCGAATCGTCTTGTCATCCCGCAGCGCTCCGTCGTCGCCAAAAATCGGTACTTCGTG
>JBBRNO010000236.1:0-6476 GCA_038230275.1 Bryobacterales bacterium | reverse complement strand
GGTGGTCCAGGAGGAGAAGGACGAACTGGACGGGCCGACGGTGGTCTGGTTGAGCCGGATGGCTCCGGCGCCCGCCGTGGCGTAGCGGCCGGTCAGCGTCGCTGTCGCCGGATTGAGGCCGGTGAGGTCAAACGTGGTGCGATAGGTATATGAACCGGCGGCGTTGCCATTGCCCGCGCCGAGTTGCGGCGAGATCCAGCCCGAGAGGCCTCCGTAGGCGATCCAGGGGCCGCCGATGGGATAGCCGTCACCGGGGATGAAGGCGTTGGGGCCAGGGAAGGCGGGGTCGGGACTGGCGGCCAGGACGTAGTGCGGATCCGGCACGTTACTGGAGGCGAGGACTCCGGGCGAGAGCACGGCGGTGTTGTAGATGGTGATGGGCCGCGGCCCTGGCGGGGGCGGCGTTAGCGTGAGGGCGGCGGTGATGAATTTGGTGGAATCGGCGGTGCTGGTGGCGCGGATGGTGATGGTTTGTTGCGCGCTGACAGCGGGCGGGGCGGTATAGAGGCCCGAGTTGGAAATGCTGCCGATGCCGTTCGGGGTCACAGACCAGTTTACTGAGTTATTGGGGTCGCCGGTGACGGTGGCGAGGAACTGCTGGGTTTGGGTGGGACCGAGCGTGACGGTGGAAGGTGTGACGCCGACCGAGATGGCTCCGGTGGGGCCGGGGACGGTCCAGGAGCCAACGGTCTGCCATCCGGAGTTCAGTGTGTCCGTGCCGGCTTGGGCGTAGACGTTCTTCGCGCCTTGGAAAGATGGGGAGAAGGTGACGGCGACGGAGAGGGTGAGGTTCGCCCCGGTGGCGGTCACTGTCGATGTGGAGAGATTGACCGTGCACTGGCTGTTGTGCAGCGTGGCGTTGGAGCCGGGCGCGCCGGAATCGATCCAGGTGGGCGCAGTGTCGTCACCCAGGTAGATTACGCCGCCTGATTGATCGTAATGGATGAGGCAGGCGTTGACGCCGCTGAGGCTGCTATTGAAAAGCAATTCCGTATAGGCGATGTTTGCGGCGGCTGAGGTGTCGGAAATGGGGATGGTGAACTGGAAGCCTGCGCCGCTGCCTCCGTTGGGATTCAGAGTGCCGATGGATGGCGGCTGGGCTTGCGCGAACAATGCCGCCGTGGCGAGGAGCGTCAGGGGGAGGACTCTCGTTTGGCGGATTTGGCGGTGTGCCCGGTGACGGTGAATTTGACTTGGGTGCCGGTGGCGGCGGTGGCGCGGGTGGCGGTTTGGGATGGCTCGGCTATTTTGAAGGCTTTGCTGAAGACGGCTACTTTGATTTGCTCGTTCCTGGGCACGTAGACGGTGTGATCGCGGCCCTTGGTGTCTTTTCCGGTAATGGGGATGGCGTGGAAGAGTTTGCCGCTGGTCCAAAGTCCGACGGAGAGATGCGAGCCTCTGGTTTTCCCTTCGTTTTTGTCGAGTAATTGCCCGGCGTCGTCAATGCGAATAGAGAGCGGAACGCCTTGTTCCAAAGCGATGTGAAATCCGGTGATATTTTTGCCGGAAACGACTTTAATCATGACGGGAATGCGCCAGCGGCAGGGGTCGAGTAAATCGGTGCCGGGGGCTTGCACGCAGACACGGTAGATGCCGGGGAGCATGTTGGCGAAGGAAAATCCTCCGGATTTACTGGTGATGGTGTGTAGGTTGCGGCCCTTGGGGTCAGCGGCGCCTAGTTGCGGGGGGGGGGGGGCGAGATTCGCGGTGATTACGGCGCTATAGACGGCTTTGCCTTTCGGATCGACGATTATGCCTTAGAGGGTGCTGGTTTGCGCGTGAATTTGCGGCGCTGCGAACAGGACTGCGAAGAAGATGATGGCGGAGGATCTTTTCAACGCAAAGGACTCCCTTTACGCCTGGTCAGGCGTCGTTTTCTGGATCTAAGACCCGCCATTTCTGGGGGGTTGTGAGCTTCAAGCCACTCGCTGTTGGATACTGGTTACGTTCGTGTTTAGTAAGAGTAGTCCGGAGTTTGGATGCAAGTCAAGAGAATTTCTTGATTTTCGGAGAAGTGTTTGATTCTTTCCGAAATTCACGCAATTGTGTTGTTTGGAAGAATTCCAGGGTGGCTCGTTGGGCGTTATCAAGACCGCGATCAACGGTACAAGAGCCTTTGTTGGCGTTCCAAATCTAGTGTAGTATCCGCGAATTGGGTGGACACTAGCGGTACCGCTCCGTTACAGTCGGGGCTCGGAAACTACTGTTGCAGCAACGAGTTCGAGACCGAGCCGCGCGCGTGAGCAAGCAGTTTCTCGTGTCCAGCTACTTGTAGGACAGTAGACTAGCGACGGGTGTGAGAGAGGTCGAAGAAGTAACCTGCGGTTTTCGAAAAGCGAGAACTGCGTCAGAGATCATATCGTAGCTTTCAGATCGTCCTAGTGACCAGCCCTTCGAAACTTGGACCGGAAAACAACTCGCGGAGGACCCGTCTGAGAAATACGTGACGTTGTCGGCAAGAAGATTAGATTGATTGAGAATGAAGACCCAGAGTAGGACATTGCAGACCCAAACACCATCGCGAGCATATCGGAACAAATTGTGACTTGATTTCATTCGAGTGGCGTCCTCGTTTAGTGCGTAAGTGGTTGAGCCCTTTTGATCGCTTGTTCAATTACGATGGCGGCGACTGTGGGCTTCGCCAGCATGCTGTGATTTTTCTTAAATATTTCGGAAGCAGATTCCGTGAGTGGTATGAAGCCAGGGTATTGAGCACGTTGAATCTCGACCATATCATCGTTATTGTGAAACGTCCATGTGGGAAAGGCACGGTAACTGTCCCTTTCTTGCTTTGAGGTCAAATTCATCGGCGGCTTGACCCCCTTTGTCAAAGATGACAACATGCTTATATGGGCGGTATGCACTGAGGAATAGCGGAAGCCCGCAAAACATGTCCCGTCTCGTGGCTCAAGGCGGCGCTTAGGGATTTCGGGAAGTTTCCGGCCGAGGCGCAGACCATTTGCCTCACCGCACTCCCCATCGCAGCTGAAAGCGGAAAGGCCGATATTGCCAAGCCGCCGCAGGGACTCGGCTCCGGCGTGTTGGAAATAGTGCTGCGCTATGCCGGTGATGCCTTCCGCGTCGTTTACGCGGTGCAGCTCGGCAATGATATCTGGTTTGTCCATGCCTTCCAGAAAAAATCGACCCAAGGCATCAAGACGCCCAAACGTGAGATGGATCTGGTGGAAGAACGATTAAAGCGACTGAAGGAGATGTTGCGATGAAGGAGAAAATGGAAGTTGTGCGCGGCAGCGGCAATGTGTTCCGCGATCTCGGCCGGGCCAATGCCGACGTGGACCAGTTCAAGGCGATTCTCGCCGCCGAAATCATCAAGACGCTCGACAAGGAAAAGTTAAGCGTCCGTGCGGCGCACCAACGCACCGGTATCGCGGCGGCCGATTTCTCGCGCATCCGCAACGCGGAGCTGGGGCGGTTCACTGTCGATCGCCTTATGTCGATCATCAACCGCCTCGGCTCGCGCGTCGAGGTGAAAATCCGCCTCCGCCGAATCGACGACGCCGTGCCTGTCCCGGCCTGAATTCTGCGGCATTCACGGCGCTTTCTTCGGCTCCGGATTCTGGTTGACGGTTTCAACGAGAACCAGCATCTGGTCCCGCCCGATTGAGTAAGCCTGCTGGAAGTTATCAAGACCGCGATCAGCGGTACAAGAGCCTTCGTTGGCGTTCCAAATCTAGTGTAGTGTCCGTGAATTGGGTGGACACTAGCGGTACCGCTCCCTTACACTCGCGGTTCGGAAACTACTGTTGCAGCAACAAGTTCGAGACCGAACCGCGCGCGTGAGCACTACACTGGCGACGAATCGATTGGAAGTCAGGAAAGGTTTTTATTTTTGTGCGACGGTGTGAGGGAAGTCGAAGAATTAACGCGATTGCCGCTGCGGGATGCGCCGGAGAACTTGAAGCGCACCCACGACCGGTATGGAGAAGTCGACATACTCTAACGTTGGCACAGCCCGGCCAGCAATGTCTCGTATTGAGACGTGACCGCGTCCCAACTATACCGTTCGCGGATGCGCTCGGTAGCCTTGGCCCTCCACTCGTCCTGCTCAGCCGCTGACATGGCCAGCACTTTCGTCATCGTCTCCGTCAGATTTCCGGTGAACGGAATCGCCGCGCCGCCTGCAACTTCTTCGTTCTCGGCCGTGTCGTAATAGAGCGTCAACGCGCCGCGGCCCATGGCTTCGATCAATGCCGGATGGGTGCCGCCGACTTCGGTGGCGTGGACGTAAGCAAAGCAGTGCGACTGCAATTCGCGGTAGCCTGCGCCGTAGATGGCGCCAGGCATTACGATACGAGGATCTTTGGTATCCCGCACGCGGCGGATATAATCGTCCGCATACGGAGCGTCTCCGATGATCGCCAGTTTCTTGGTGCCGGCCAGGCGCTCAAATGCCTTGCGCACCATCAATGCGTTGTTCTCCGGTTCCAGGCGGCTCACGTAGAGGAAATATTCGCCGGATTCCAGGCCAAGCTGCGCCAGAATGTCCTTGCCGTGCACTTTGCCAAGCTCCGCTCCGTAGGCGATGAACGTGGTCGGCTTGCCGTAGCGCGTCTGGTAATAATCGGCTATGTTCTGTGCATCGGAAACCACGGCCGTAGGGCAGAACGTTGCGAGCCACTCCGAGATCCCGTACCAGGCTCTGGCTGCAGCGTTCCACTTCTTGCGCTTCCGTTCCAATCCGTCCACATTGAGGGCCACCGGAATGCCCAGCACCCGCGGCATCCAGGTGAAGATTGCGTTGGCGGCATTGCAATACAGAGCCACATCCTGCCGGTGACCCAACAGATGAATGGTACTCAGGAATGTGTGCACGATGGTGTCCAGATACTTGTGCCGGATGGTGGGAAGATACACCAGGTCGACTCCCAGATAGGGGGAAGCGGACTTATTGCGGCAGTAGACAGTTACCTTGTGGCCACGTTCCACCAGCCTGCTGGATAGCTCTTCCGCAAACGTCTCGAATCCGCCATATGACGCGGGAATGCCACGCGTACCCAGGATGGCGATTTTCATACCGTCGCGAACCTATCCGCGGGCGGCTTTCTGTCGCGCGAGCACCCGCGCCGAGGGCTTCGGAGCCGGCCGGCTGACCGGCGCGTAGGAAAACCAGCTGGCCAGATATTCGTCCGTCACGCGGCGGCGGCTCATGATATCGCGGCGTTTCGCCAATACACGGCGCCAGTTTTTCGCTATATAGGCAAATGCCTTCAGCGAACTCTGCTCCCGCACCAGGCAACACCCGATCACCACAAGATCCCGCGCCGTAATGGATAGAAAATTGCGCCGGTAAAGGTCCCCGGTAATATTCTTCATACGCATCAGGAAGCGGTTCTTCACCGAATGCATGTTGATCTCTGGCGGCAGGGCCCGGCGTTTCCCGGGAAGCACGTTGCGGACGTGATAGCCGCGGGAGTTTGGCGTGTAGATACAGCGCCATCCCAGCAATTGCGATCGCCAGGCAACGTCGGCATCCTCGCGGTAAACAAAGAAATCCGGGTCGAAAAACTCGCTGTCCATTGCTACGTCGTCAATCATCGATCGCCGGTAGAGCGCGGCCGCGGCGGTTGCCCCAAAGACGTATTCGTAGTTCAGGTAATGGCCGTTATCGATTTCCTGGCTGCCGCGGTCGAGGTGCCGCAGCATCGGCGTAAAGTAGATCCCGGTGGAATCCACCAGCGGCGTGTCGAAATGGTCGAACGTGGACTTAATTGTCAGCAGCTTCCCACAGACCGTTCCAACCTTCGGATCGATTTGCCCGGCATCCACCAGCGCCTGAATGAAGTTAGGCAGCAGCAGGACGTCCGGATTGAGCGTGAAAACCCACTCGCCACTGGAAAGGTTGATTGCCTGGTTCTGCGCCGCGGCAAACCCAATGTTCGCATCGTTGTAGACAATGCGGCATCGATCTTCAAAGGGCTCCAGAATGTCGATCGTCCCGTCGGTCGAGTTATTGTCGATGACGATAATTTCGATCTTGTCGTACTTCTGAGCCAGCGCCGATTCCAGGCATCGTTTAATGAATCGTCCGCTGTTATAAGTCACAATTGTGACGGATACGAAGTCGTTAGAGGCCATGCAACCGGTCTGGAAATGGATTCATGAAGCTAAACTGAATAGCTAGACTGCTAAACATGTCTTTTAACAACTTGCGAGGCGGCGGCGGAATCCGTTGAACCTCGTCTTGGAGCACCCAAGACTCCTGGTTGGCCGGCGAAAAGACTTCTCGCGGCTAACCTCAACACTCTACTATAAACCGAGATTGGCGTCAGGGTCCGGTGAAGCAGGACCCCTGCAATCGCTCGTGGAATGCAGGCTACAGCTACAGACAGACTCACCACGCGGCTGGATGACGCCGAAAAGTGCTTCGCCGCGTATCTAAGAAGGCTACCATACCAATATAGCTGGCGTGCCGCAAAAGTTAATTTATCCGCTGAATGCCCACCCCGGTGGCGGGC
>JBBRNO010000235.1:0-6477 GCA_038230275.1 Bryobacterales bacterium | reverse complement strand
GGTCTTTACTGAGCCCACTACCAGCGGCTCTGTCCTCCCCTTCCCCAAGGCCCCCGCCAGCGCGTGCGCCTCGATTGGATCCCCCAGCGCTGTCCCAGTCCCGTGCGCCTCCACATACCCGATTTCGCTCCCTTCCACCCCGGCCGCTGCTAATGCCTGCCCGATCACGGCTTCCTGCGCGGCTCCGTTCGGCGCCGTCAATCCGCTGGACCGTCCATCCTGATTCACCGCCGATCCTCGGATCACCGCCAGGATCCGGTCCCCATCCGCTGCGGCGTCCTTTAGCCGCTTCAGCACCACTACCCCGCAGCCTTCCGCTCTGACGAATCCATCCGCCCTCGAGTCGAACGTCTTGCATCGCCCGTCGGTCGCCATCATGTGCGACTTTGACAGAGCGATCGTGACCTCGGGGGATGCCATCACGTTGACCGCTGCGGCGAGAGCGACTGTGCATTCCTTGTTGCGCAAACTCTGGCACGCCAAATGGATCGCCACCAGCGAAGACGAACAAGCCGTATCAATGGCAAGATTCGGACCGTTCAGCCCCAGAATGTACGCCAATCGTCCGGCCGCCACGCTGTGAGCAGTTCCTGTCGCGGCGTAGGCGTCCATGTTGTCATGCCCCAGCGACATTAACAGCCTGCGATAGTCCGCGGTGGCGATACCAACGAAGACGCCGGTGGCCGTGCCGCTGAGCGCTCGGGCAGAAAGGCCGGCGTGCTCGATGGCTTCCCACGATACTTCGAGAAGAAGCCGCTGTTGCGGATCCATGCTCACTGCTTCGCGACGGGAAATGCCAAAGAACGGAGCGTCAAAAGTGTCGACGGAATCGAGGAATCCACCCCAGCGGCTGGAAACGCTGCCGGCGGCGTCCGGGTCCGGATTGTAAAGAGAATCCGTATCCCAACGGTCCCGAGGCACTTCGGAGATGGCGTCCCCGCCCTTTTCGATCAGTTGCCAATACTCATCGACAGAGGCCGCCTGCGGGAACCGGCATGCCATTCCGACAATTGCGATGGCTTGCGTATGTTCTTCCAGCTGTGACTGCAATTCCAACGCCAGAAGCGCGAGGCGCTTAGGAGACAACTTTTCGATCCGTTCGAGAAAGTCGTTCATCGCCGCTGCCCTGCCTTTTCCGCCAACAGCCGGTCCACCTCTTCGTCGGACAGGTCTTCAATCTCTCCCACGATCCCGCGCGCCGATTCACCTGGCTGCGCGGCGGGCTTTGATGCCGAAGACGTCCATCCTAAGACCTGGGACGCCAGATGCTGGGTGATGTCTTCCACAGCCGGGTAACTGAACAACAGAGTCGACGGCAACGGGTGCCCTAAAGACGACGACAGGGCATTGCGAAATTCCACGGCCATTAACGAGTCGAGGCCCAGTTCCTGCAAGGGCTGCAGCGGGTCCACACGCCGGCCGCTGGCGAATCCTAAGATCCGAAGCGCCAGGCTGTGAACATGATCGCGCAGAACCTCCACGCGATTCGAGTCGGGTGTCTGCGCCAGGCGCGCGGCGAAGAGATTCGATGCCACCGGCTTGCCCGCAGGCATGGCATCTTGCGCGGACTGCATCACAGCAGACAGCCAATCGGGCGAACGCTGGCTCTGCGCCGCGTACTTGGTCCAATCGACACGGGCTGCCAATACCTGCGCAGGGTTCGCTTTGATCACGGCTTCCAACAGTTGAAACGCCTCCGCCGGGGCCAGCGTACCGAGACCGAGCCGGTTCCTACGTTGTTCCAGCTCCGGGCTTTGGACCGCCGCTCCTGATTCGGCCCATGCGCCCCAATTGATACTAATGGCCGGCAAGCCCTGCCTGCGGCGGGCATGCGCCAATGCATCTTCAAATGAGTTAGCGGCCGCGTGATTCGCCTGGCCGACCGAGCCGGCGATGGACGCAATGGACGAGAAGAGCAGGAAGAAATCGAGAGAGAGGTTTGCGGTCAAATGGTGAAGTATCCAGGAGCCGTCCATCTTCGGCGCCAGCACACTCCGGAATCGCTCCCAGGTCTGGTCCGTGAGCAACCCATCTTCCAGGTGCCCGGCCGCGTGGATGACGCCGCGAATGGAAGCACCGAAAAACACAGCTTCCATGGCGGCGCCGTCCGCCACGTCCGCAATGTGCGCGCGAATTGACACTCCCTCAGTTCTCAACGCTTCGATCTCGCGGAGGGCGGCAGGGGAAGGCGCGTTACGCCCAACCAGAACCAGATGGCGGGCACCTAAACCAATCAACCATCGCGCACAACGCAGGCCGAGCGCACCGAAGCCGCCAGTAATTAAGTAGTCTCCTTCGCTTCGAACGAACACCGGCGCGCCGGGTTGGCGCAGTACGATTTTGCCTCTGTGCCGGGCCTGGGCCATGAATCGGAAGGCATCCGCTGCATTGTGATACGAGAACACCGAGAGGGGGAGCGGTGTAATTTCCTGTCGGGAGGCCGCGTCCATAATTCCGCGAAGCATTCCCCCAATCAGTTCCGGGTCGCGAAGAGCTACCTCCCCCCAATCCACAATGAAATAGGAGATCGACTTTCCCAGTTCGGCAACCTGATCGTGCGTCCAAATGCCACGTTTTCCGATTTCCAGGAACCGCCCGCCGTGCGCGAGCACCCTGAAGCTGGCCGCCATCCCCTGGTCCGCCAGCGAATTCAGAACAACATCCACGCCGTGCCCGTTGGTAATCTGCTTAATGTGGGCTTCGAACTCAGTGTTCCGGGAGTCAAAAACGTGGTGCACCCCAAGAGAGCGCAAATAGTTTCGCTTCTGCTCACTCCCCGCCGTGGCAAATATATCAGCACCCGCGCACAAGGCCAGTTGCACCGCGGCCAAGCCTACTCCGCCTGCCGCAGCGTGAATCAGAACGCGGTCCCCGGCTCTCATCTTCGCAAGGTGGGAAAGTGTGTATTCAGCGGTGATAAAAGAGATGGCCAGCGAGACGGCTTCTTCCGGCGAGAGTCCGGCGGGTTTGCGGGCGGCTAAACGGGGGTCCGCAAGTACGAATCCGTCATGAGAGCCGGAAGCGAGAGCCACCACTTCATCCCCAATCTGCCATTCGTTGACGTCGCCGCCCAATGCCACAATGCGGCCGGCGCATTCGCCGCCGAGTGGCCCCGGGTCGCCCGGGTAAAGTCCCAGCACATTCAAAACGTCGCGAAAGGTGAGGCCGGAGGCTGCTACTTCAATTTCCACCTGACCCGGACCCACAGTCTTGCGCTTGGCGAACTGGGGCATCAGATTCTCGATCATCCCTCGGGTTTCGATCGTGAGATGCAAGGGAGCCGCAGCGGCAAGATGCTGCAAGCGAAGTCCGTATGTCTTCCCGTTTCGCCAGGAAACCGCGTTGCTTGAGGGATTCAACAACAGATCCTGGGCCAAGGCAGCGGCGGAGCGTATCGGCGTATCCGCGGGGTCCAGATCGATGGACCGGCAGCGATATTCGGGATGTTCTTCGGTAATCCCGCGCGCCAAGCCCCAGAGCGGAGTCTGGGCAGGCTGCGCGCCCGAAGTCACCAACCAAAGCCGCGGAGCCGGATCGGGGGCAGACTTTTTCAGCGCCTGAATAACATCCAGCACGCGGCGGCAGCTCAACTCCTGCGCGGTTAGGAGAGAGGTTGCATCGAGATCTTCAAACGGCTCGGCATCCAGGCTGGAAAGGTGGATAATTCCTTGCCACTGGCGTAGATCAAGCACCGGGATCGCCTCGTCTGGCCGAACAAGGGCACAGGTCTCACCGCGTGCCTGCAGCAGCGATGCGAGTTCGCTCCCCACTCCCTGCGTATCCGTGAGGATCAACCAATCGCCAGACGGGACCACGTTGGCCAGAGTGGCCAGAAAGATGGAATTGCCTGCGCCGCGGTTTTCGGCTACCGGAGCACTGGCCTTAAAACCGCAATCCGCCAGGAGGGAACGCCAAGCCGCGGACGAGAGCAGTGGATAAGACGGACGGAGATCTCGATCGATAAACCGCCACCACCCTTCGGTCATTCCGAAAGTGACGTCGATCCAGCGCTCCGGCCGCGTCACCTCCGTCAGGATGAGCACGCCGTTGGGCGCCAGCAGGCTTCGGACGTGGGCCATGGTCTGGCGAAGATCGGCGGTAGCGTGAAGACAGTTGGTGGCCAGGATCAGATCAAATTGCGCGGTTGCGAAACCCTGGTTTTCCGGATCGCGCTCTATGTCGAGCGTTTCATAGCGCAGAAAGGGATAGCCGCCGAAACGCTTTCTGGCTTTTTCGAGAAACAGCGGTGAAATGTCTGTGAATGTGTATTCAGTGGAAGCGGCGTCCAACACCGGAGCGACATGCCCGGTGGTCCCGCCTGTTCCGGCTCCAATCTCAAGAATCCGAATTTTGGAGGAGCCGGAGGACCTTTCTGCGTTGAAACGTGTAACGGCGGCTGCCACGATCTTGTTGATCGCGCGAGCAGAAGCTGACTCGGAATACAACGCTTCCGCCGATTCGGTCGAGCCGTGAGGAAACAAAATATCGAGTGGATCGGAAGTCCCCCGCAGGACATCGGCCAAGTGAGGAACGCAGCGCTGCACGAAGCCGATCTCATGTGCGAACTCGGGGAATTTTCGGCTGAGTTCTTCAAGCGTAATGCCGGGGTCTGGCGCCCCTTCGGTGTGAAGTAAACCGGCTTCAGAAACAATCTCGACCAGGCGTCCCAAGAGCGCTACCTGACGCTTTACGACGCCGCAACCGTTCGCCCGAGGATGCCATCCCAATTTTCGCAAGGCAGCGAGCGCGGCGGCGGCACATGCCGCATCCAGGCCGGGCTGCAATTCCTGATAGCGATCCACACCGTGCGCGTGCAGAATCGGTTCCGCTTCGCGTTGTAACTCCACGGAAATCGCATCCAGATCCACGGGGAGGTGGGCCTCGGCGGGGAGCTCTTCCCACTGCGTCTCAAACAAGCACTCCGATGCCAGGGATGATGAGGATCTGCGGGCGGGCCGCATCGCGAGGCCTTTAACCTGGGCTACCAGCGACTCATCGCTTCCATAAATCGTCACATCGCAAAGGAGCGATCCGTCCGTCCCCGCCGTTCCGTTCCGGATCGTCGCATGGGACCAAAGCGGCCCGGCGGGCTTTGCATACGATGCGAATTCAACTAACGTGAAGGGGAAGTAGAGATGAGGATCGGACGTGGCGAGGGCTGCGCCAAGCACCTGCAGACAAGCGTCCAGGAGCGCGGGGTGAAACGGGTACACCGCCGATTCTTCCGACAGACCATCCGGAGCGAGAATGCGGCCCAACGCTTCGCCGTCTCCCCTGAAAAGCGTTTGAATCCCCCGAAATGACGGGCCAAAGTCAATGCCACGGCGATGCGTCCCGGCGTAAAATTCGGACGCGTCTATTTCTTGAGAGATGCGTTGGCGCAAAGCGGAGAGCGCCGGCACGTCGCCCGCAAGATCGGTGGGAAGCAAAGTTGCAGATACATGCTTCTTGGAACGGCCGTTTTCGAAACTATGCACTTCGAAGTCGTCACCGCGCTGGATAACCTGGACGGATGCCGCTTCGCCCGGCGCGATCGGGAGCGGTTCTTGAATCGTGATCGCACCCAGCCGGCTGCCCTGTGAAGCGGCGAGTAGCATTTCCAGATACGCGGTCAACGGCACGACGGGGCGGCCGTGAACCACATGGTCCGCCAGAAAGCCGTGGGTCGACGTGCTGAGCTGGGTGGACCACACTGTCAGATCAGGTGAACCGGCAACGCGCAGGCTTGTGCCCAGCAACGGGTGTTCCCCCTGCGTTGGCGTGGGCTGCGGTTTAGATTCGTCGAACCAGTAGCGCTGGCGTTGAAACGGGTACGTGGGCAGAGCAACCCGCTTCCTGCTCCCGGCCGCGTACATCCCCTTCCAATCCAGATCCACTCCACCCACATATAAATCCCCTACCGCCTCCGCCAACTGCTGCCGCTCTCCTCTCCCTGCCCTCATCGACGACACCCACACCCGCCCTTCCCCCGCCATCCACTCCTGCGCCAGTCCCGTCAGCACCGCTCCCGGCCCTACTTCCAGATACACCTCGCACCCTTGCTTCGCCAGTTCCTCCATCCCCGCCTGAAACTCTACCCGCTCCCTCACCTGTCTCTGCCAATACTCCGCTTTCCCTAGTTCCTCTTTCCCTACTTCCCGCCCCGTTACGCTCGAGATCATCCTCACCCGCGGCCCCTTCATCTCCATCCCCGCCGCCATCGCCCCAAACTCTTCCGCCATCCCTTCCATCTGCGCCGAATGAAACCCTTGCTTCACTCCCAGCCACTTCACTTCCACTCCCGCCTCTTTCAGCCCCCTTGCCACCTCTTCCAACTCCTGCTTCCGCCCAGACAGCGTCACTCGCTCCGGCCCATTCACCGCCGCTACTGACACTTCCCTGCTCTCCCACTTGTGTGCTTCCTGCACCCCGCACCGCGCCGCCAGCATCCCCCATCCTTCCCCTTGCTGCTGCATCAGCCGCCCGCGCCCGGCTATC
>JBBRNO010000234.1:0-6485 GCA_038230275.1 Bryobacterales bacterium | reverse complement strand
GAACCGGCTGCTGCTAAGCGCAAGCTTGATCGCCTTACCACTTGCGGCTCAGGCACGAGTTCAGAGCGCGGACTCCGTGAAGGTGGCGGTAGTAGTGCAATTGGTGCAATTCGTCGTGTGGCCTCAGTCTGCGCTGCCGGCGGCGAATCGTCCGCTGGAACTCTGCGTCCTCAAAAATGACGACTGGCTTCCGTTGCTGGAGCAAGCGGTGCGCGGGGAATCCGTGAATGGGCACCCGATAAAGGTTACCGGTGTTGAGAAGGTGCCCGAAGCGTTCGCTTGCCACATTCTGGTGATCGGCACGGCGGTAGAGGTGGCGTGGCTGGATGTGTTGGAAAAATTGCCCATCCTGACAATTCGTGGAGAAAAGACCGGCCAATCCCGCAGGGCGATGGTGACACTAAGAATCGAAGCCGGACGAACGCGATTCTCACTCGACGTGGAGCGAGCCGATAAGGCTCACCTCCGATTCAGTTCGAAGCTGCTGCAACTGGCGGATGTGGCTGTAAGAGGTTCGCCGTGAACGCACTATTCCGGCGAATCTCTTTCCAGGCCAAGCTATCGCTGCTGATCGTGCTGGCTACCGGGCTTACTGTCTTCCTGACGGCGGCGGGATTTACCGCCTATGAACTGCGGACCAGCCGGGCTGCACTGGTTAGCGACGTATCGGTGGTGGCGCAGGTGGTGGCGGCCAGCAATACCGCGGCTTTGATATTCAAAGACGAACAAACAGCCGAGGAACTGCTGAATGCCTTCCGCGAAGACCAACGGATTCAGCAAGCGGTGTTGTTTACACCGGACGGGTCGATTCTTGCTACCTACGGCTCGCCGCGGTGGCAGGCGGCGGATCAAGCCGGGGTGAAATCGCCTCAGGTTTTATTTGCGGGAAGGAGCATGGTGCTGTACCGCGACATCCGGCAGGGGAGCCGGATTCTAGGCAGCATCGGCGTGCGAGCCAGTACGGATAGCGTGCGGCAGAGAGTTACCGGCTTCCTGCAGATTGCCATGCTGATGCTGCTGACCGCCGGGTCCATTTCGGTGATAGCCGTACTGCGATTGAAGCGTAACGTGACCGAGCCGCTCAATCAACTGGCAGCGGTGGCGCATCGCGTTTCCGAGCAGGGCCGGTTCGATTTGCGAGTCGTACAGGAAACCGAAGATGAAGTAGGGCGGTTGGTGGAATGCTTCAACGACATGCTGGACCGCATTCAGTCAGACGATAGCAATCTGCGGCGGCACCAGGAGAACCTGGAAACAGAAGTGGCGGAGCGAACCTCTGAACTGCGCGCCGCCAAGGAACGAGCCGAAGAAGGGGCACGGTTAAAAAGCGAATTTCTGGCTAACATGAGTCACGAAATCCGGACGCCGATGAATGGCGTTTTGGGAATGACGCAACTGGTACTGGACACCGCACTGAATCCCGAGCAGCGCGAAAGCCTGGAAATGGCGTATGAGTCAGCGGCGGCACTGTTAACGCTTCTGAACGACATTTTGGATTTTTCCAAGATCGAAGCCGGCAAGCTGACGATCGAGCAGACGACGTTCCAACTGGAAGAGACGGTTGCGAAAATGCTTCGACCGATCAGCGTTCGCGCGCAGCAAAAGGGTATTGAGTTACTGCTGGAACTGGCGCCGGGTGTCCCCGAAGTATTGATTGGAGATCCAATGCGATTGCAGCAGGTTCTGGGAAACCTGTTGAGCAACGCGCTGAAGTTCACCGAAACCGGTGAGGTGCACTTGTCAATTTCCGACGAATCCACAGCCGAAAATACGGTACTGCGATTTCGCGTTCGCGACACGGGAATCGGGATTCCGGCGGATAAGCATCGCATGGTTTTCGAATCGTTTACGCAGACGGACGGCTCTACGACGCGGCGTTATGGCGGAACTGGGCTTGGACTTGCTATCTGTTCTCAACTAGTGGAACTGATGGGCGGCGAAATTGGGCTGGAAAGCATTCCGGGGATTGGCAGTACATTCTGGTTTACCGCAGGGTTCCCGGCTATTCCGCCCGTGGCCGAGACGATTCCCATGCAGTGGATTGCCGAGCGCATAGAGTTGACCGGACAGAGGGTGTTGATTGTGGACCGCAACAAGGAGAATTGCCGGATCTTGAGCGGATATCTGAGCAACCTTGGGATGCTCGCTTCAACAGCCGAGGACGGACGAATGGCAATGGACATGGCCATTCGCGCCGCGGCAGCCAGGGAACCGTTCGACGTCTGTTTGCTGGACGATGGGACGCCAGGGGTGGACGGCATCGAACTGGCAGCGGCAATGAGGGACTCGAACCCCGGCACAATCGTCCTGATTCTGAGTGCTGGAGGGGCAATCGGCCGGCCTGCCCGCTTCCAGACCGGTGGACGCGAGCACTACCTGTCAAAACCGGTCGGGCGGAGCGATCTGCGGTCTGCGATGCTACAGGTGGTTCGCCGGCTTCCCGTTCTCAATCAGACGGCCGCTCCGGCAGCAGCAGTCCCGCTGAGAGCCTCGTTGTCGGTACTGCTGGCCGAGGACAACCGGATTAACCAGCGGCTCGCGGTAGCGCTGCTGGAGAAAGCCGGTCATCGCGTGCGAGTTGTTTCGAGCGGCCTGGAGGCAATTCGCGACAGTCTGGTTGAAGATTTCGACGTCATACTGATGGACGTGCAGATGCCCGACATGGACGGACTGGAGGCCACGCGCGCGATCCGGAAGAGAGAAGGTGAGCGGGGAAACCGAAGCTGGATTATCGCCCTTACCGCGCACGCCATGAAGGGAGACAGGGAGCGGTGCCTGGAAGCCGGAATGGACGACTACCTGACGAAACCGCTGAGCGCCACCGAACTCTACCGGAAACTTGACCTGGTTCCCGAGTGCAGTGGCGCCGCACGGTTCATTTCTTAACGCCGCGTTACCGCTGTGCTGCGCCGCTGCGGCCCATGATGGGCCAAACGTCCACAACTTGCTCGCCGCGAACCACATAGTAGCGATCGTACACGTTGGTGCTCATGTCGAGATTGGACGGATAGACGTCGACCCGATCACCGAGTTTGTAGTCGCGGACTCCGGCGGCCCAAGTGAGAATGCCGTATTCGGCCCCCTGGTTCTCCACCTTGATTTCGGGACGGCCTTTCACCTCGTCAGTCGGTTTCAACAAAGCCTTGTTGCCGGCGTCAATGGTGCATTGCAGCGGGTGGCGCTTGCTGATTACAGTGGTCAGCACAGTCAGTGCCGAGCCGAAATCCGAGTAAACAGCCGGGTCGTTCTTGGCGCCAATATGGCGGTACGCGGTGTCCATAAAAACGAAGGAGCCAGCTTGCAGCTCGGTTAGGCCATTGCGTCCGGAATCGATGTTGTAGGTGCCTGTGCTGCCACCGGTGACGATCTCCACGGGCAGTCCCGCTTTCTTCGCCAACGCAACGGTTTCAAGCAAGCCGGAGGTATCTTCAATCGACTTCTTCGTCCGTTCGGCCCAGCCGTGGGTGTGCGAGGCGGTCCCGGAATAGCCCATGAAACCGATGAGGGCGAGATTCTTCGAAGAATCCACTTTCTTCGCGATTTCCAGCGCCGGCTGGCCGGCTTCACAGCCATGCCGGGTGAGTCCGGCATAGATATCCACGGCAGTGCGAAGCTTAATCCCGCGCTCGGCGGCGGCATCCTGCAACCATTCCGCCATTAGCGGGTCATCGACGACCGTGGCGAAAGTGGGTTCGCGTTTGGCGAGAGCAATCGCGCGGACGATGTTGTTCTTGCTGGCGGGTTGGCGGGTTAACAGTATGCCTTTGATGCCGGACTGTGCCATCAATTCGGCCTCGGCGATGGTGGCACAAGTGACTCCGATAGACCCAAGCGCAATTTGGCGCTTGGCGATATCCGGACTCTTATGCACTTTCACGTGTCCGCGAAGATTGATTCCAGAAGTGCGGCAGTGCTCGGCCATGGTGCGCAGGTTCTTCTCAAAGATGTCTAAATCGACGACCATGCTTGGCGTGGGAAGGTCTTCTTTATAGAGGCTGCGAAAATCGCGCCGGACGATTCGTTGTTCCACGTCCTCAAAGCGCTTGGTGTCGTTGGTTGCGGCGAGCGACATACTGGCGGCTCCGCCGGCTGCGATAGAACCTAGAAAAAATCGTCGTGACAGCATGGGAAGATGTTAACGCAATGAGAGTTAAAATACCATCCCCGCCATGGGAACCCGCGCCAAGTCGTGATAGAGTTTCAGCATGTCAGTGAAGGTGGCAATCATCGGCTCGGGGAATATCGGGACCGACCTCTTGATCAAAGTTCTGCGCACGTCGAGCACGCTGGAAGTTGGGGCGTTTGTCGGCATCGACCCGGAGTCGGAAGGGTTGAAGCGAGCCCAACGCATGGGCGTGCCCACGACGGCGGAGGGAGTCGACGGCTTACTAAAGATGCGCGAGTTCGACGATATCCAGATTATCTTCGATGCAACCTCCGCAAAAGCACATCATAAGCACGATGAATCGCTGCGGCCGTACGGGAAGCAGTTGATCGATCTGACGCCGGCGGCAATTGGACCCTACGTGGTGCCGGTAGTAAATATCGGGAAGAACTTTTCATCGCCGAACCTGAATATGGTGAGTTGCGGCGGGCAGGCGACCATTCCCATGGTGGCCGCGGTGAGCCGCGTGGCGAAAGTTCACTACGCCGAGATCGTTGCCAGTATTGCCAGCAAATCAGCCGGCCCTGGGACGCGCGCCAATATCGATGAGTTCACGCAGACCACTGCGCGGGCAATTGAGCAGGTGGGCGGCGCCACGAAGGGAAAAGCGATTATTGTGCTGAACCCGGCCGAACCGCCGTTGATCATGCGGAATACAGTGTTCTGCCTGAGCGATGACGTGGACCCGAATTTGATCGCTCGTTCGATAGACACGATGGTGGATGAGGTTCGGACGTACGTGCCGGGATACCGGCTGAAGCAGCCGGTGCAGTTTGAAAGAGTGGGAGTGACAACGCCGCTCAAGATTCCGGGACTGGGTTCGTTCCGAGGGCTGCGGTCCTCTATATTTCTGGAGATCGAGGGTGCGGGGCACTATCTGCCGGCCTACGCGGGTAACCTCGATATCATGACATCGGCTGCATTGAAGACGGCCGAACGGCTGGCCGAGGGGAGGCGCAATTAATCGTATGAACAACCTCTATATTCAAGACGTTTCGCTGCGCGATGGGATGCACGCGATCCGGCATCAGTATTCCGTTGAGCAGGTAGGAAAGATTGCCAAGGCGCTGGATGCGGCGGGCGTAAGCGCCATTGAGATCACGCACGGCGATGGCCTGGCTGGGTCCAGTTTCAACTACGGCTTTGGGGCGCACACCGATTTGGAATGGATTACGGCGGCGGCGGAGAACGTGACCAACGCGGTGGTAACGGTTCTGCTGATTCCTGGAATTGGAACGGTGGAAGACTTGCACGCCGCCTACGAGGCCGGTGCCCGTTCGGTGCGCGTGGCCACTCATTCCACCGAGGCGGATATTTCAAAACAGCACATTGAGTATGCGCGGCACCTTGGCATGGACGTGGCCGGGTTCCTGATGATGGCGCACATGACGCCACCGGCCGAACTGGCGCGGCAGGCCAAATTGATGGAATCCTACGGCGCGCTTTGTGTGTACGTGGTGGATTCGGCGGGCGCGCTTTTGGCAGACGGTGTTGCCGACCGGTTCAAGGCATTTGCCGATGTGCTGGATGCCAAGACGCAGACCGGAATGCACGCGCACCATAACCTGTCGCTTGGCGTATCGAATTCGATTGTCGCGGTGCAACATGGGGCGACGCGCGTGGACGGTTCGCTGGCCGGAATGGGCGCGGGCGCCGGTAACGCGCCGCTGGAAGTTTTCATTGCGGTGGCGAACCGCATGGGGATTCCGCACGGTTGCAGTCTGTTCCCGTTGATGGATGCGGCGGAAGAACTGATCCGCCCCTTGCAGGACAGGCCGGTGCGTGTGGATCGCGAGACGCTTTCGCTTGGCTACGCCGGGGTCTATTCCAGCTTCCTGCGACACGCCGAGACGGCTTCGCAGCGGTACGGCATCGACACTCGCGAGATTTTGTTGGAACTGGGCAAACGGCGGATGGTGGGCGGTCAGGAAGACATGATCGTGGATGTGGCGCTGGACCTGGTGACGAAGCGGGATCGGACGCGCCAGGAAGAAGAGTCTAGAAGCGCAGTGGCTGCCATATAATAGACCCACTGTGTTCCGCCTTGTCGCGCTAGCGCTTGGATTGTCGGTCACTCTAACGGCCAAGGGCTTCGGCGGACAGCGCAGCGATCAGGGCGTTAAGGGCCGGACGGTCCGCTCCCATGGCTCCGTACTTCAGCTTACTGGCCATCATTTCTCAGCGTGAATATTGAGACTTGCACCTGTTCAGGCCAGCAAACCCTTGATCACTTTGCCGTGCACGTCCGTCAACCGGAAGTGGCGGCCCTGAAACTTGAAGGTCAACTTTGTATGATCGATGCCCAGGCAGTGAAGCATGG
>JBBRNO010000233.1:0-6635 GCA_038230275.1 Bryobacterales bacterium | reverse complement strand
GCACCAGCCAGACGTGCTTACGGAGTGCGGACTCTGTCATAACGCCCATGGCTCAACCGTGAAGTCGCATCTCCTGTATGCAAAAGAGACGGCTTGCAAGCAATGCCATAACTGAGCGGGAGGAAATTATGCGCGTTTTGGTCTGTTCTCTATTCTTGATTCTGCCGCTGTTGGGACAGGCGCCGGCCTCGCGTCCGGCTCCACTGCCCCGCTTAGTTTCTCCGGAGGTGCAGCCCGATAGTCGGGTCACGTTCCGGTTTCGCGCACCAAATGCAGTGAAGGTGACAGTGAACCGGGCGGGCAATAAACCGCTGGAAATGCAAAAGGATGAACAGGGCGTTTGGAGTGTGACGACAGACCCGCTGGAGCCCGATATGTACGGCTATACGTTCAACGTGGACGGAGTTGGCACGGTGGATCCGGTGAATCCGCTGGTGGTGCCCAATTTGATGGGGCCCAGCAGTATGGTTCACGTCCGTGGCGCCTCGTCAATGCCTTGGGATACGAATGACGTTCCACATGGCGCTTTGCATCACCATTTTTTTAAGTCGGCGGTTGCCAACGATCAGCGCGATATGTACGTCTACACGCCCCCGAGTTACGATCTGAAGGCGAAACCCGCTTACCCGGTACTGTACCTGTTGCATGGGTTCAGCGACGACGCGAGTGGATGGACCGCGGTTGGGCAGGCACACGTGATCTTCGACAATCTGATTGCCCAGGGGAAGATGAAGCCGATGGTGGTGGTTATGCCGTTGGGATACGGAACGATGGAGGCGCTGAAGAGCCAGCACGATGCGGCTGTCCGGACGAAAAGATTCGACGGGTTCCGCGATTCCCTACTCACCGAAGTAATTCCGCAGGTGGAGAAGACTTATCACGTTTCAAAGGACCGGACGCAGCGGGCGATTGCCGGGCTGTCGATGGGCGGTGCGGAATCTTTGCGTGTCGGCCTGAATTCTCTGGATAAGTTCGCCTGGATCGGCGCGTTCAGTTCCGGCAGTCTTCCGGCTAGCTTGGCGGAAACGTTTCCGAATCTGGACAGCAAGGCGAATGACAAGCTGAAGCTGTTGTGGATTGCTTGCGGGAAGGACGATGGGCTGATTGAGGCGAACAGCAAGCTTGACGCTTTGCTGACCGGGAGGAACATCAAGCATCAGTGGACTGTGACACCGGGTGCGCATACTTGGCCGGTGTGGCGGCGGAATCTGGCGGAGTTTGCTCCGCTGCTGTTTGTGCAGCCTAAGACGTAACAGGCCAATTGGTTTTCAGGCCAGTATCTTGTGTGCGACTTCTCCGGCTACGTCGGTGAGCCGGAAGTCACGTCCGCTATAGCGATAGGTGAGCTTCTTATGATCGAAGCCCATCATGTGCAGGATGGTGGCGTGGAGATCGTGCAAGTGCATCCGGTCCTCCACGGCGTGATAGCCGAACTCGTCGGTGGCGCCGTAGGTGGTACCAGCCTTCACGCCCGCGCCGGCCATCCACATGGTGTAGCCATATGGATTGTGATCGCGCCCGTCTCCGCCCTGCACTAGCGGAGTGCGGCCGAATTCACCGCCCCACAGTACGAGCGTATCTTTCAGCAGGCCGCGAGCTTTCAGGTCTTTCAATAAGCCGGCGATGGGCAGATCCACTTCGCGTGCATTCTTGGTGTGCAGGCGTACCAGCTCGCGATGCTGATCCCACTGGGAATTGCTATGCCAGCATTCCACGAAACGAACGCCGCGCTCCAGCAGACGCCGCGCCAGGACGCATTGCCATCCGAAGTCGGCGGTTTCTGGATTGTCCAGCCCATACAGTTTCTTCGTCGCCGCAGATTCTTTCTCTACGTCGAATGCTTCGGGCGCTTTCGCCTGCATGCGGAAGGCGAGCTCCAGCGCCTGAATGCGTGCGTCCAGCTCTGAATCGAATTCGCGGGTCATGGCGTGCTGCCGGTTGATCTTCTGCACCATGTCCAATTCGTAGCGCTGCAGATCCGTCGACATGCCGTTGCGGACCAGGTTCTCAATGGGGATCTGCAGTTCCTTCACCGGCACTTTGGAGTTGCCGATGGCCGTGCCCTGATACGCCGCCGGAAGAAACGCGGAACTCCAGTTCCGCACACCGCCATGCGTCATGGATGGGCGGATGCCGATGTATCCGGGGAGATCGTGATTGTCGCTGCCAAGGCCGTACAGCATCCAACTGCCCATGCTGGGACGAGTGAAAACGTGTGAGCCGGTGTGGAGCTGCAACATGGCGCCGCCATGCGCCACGCTGTCGCCCACCATGGAACGCATGACGCAGATGTCGTCGATGCAGGAGCCAATGTGCGGAAACAGGTCGCTGACTTCGGTACCGCTTTGGCCGTAACGCTTGAACTTCCACGGGGACTTCATCAGGTTCCCCATTTCCTTGCCATTTCCGAAGACCATGGGACGATCGAATGGCAGCGGTTTCCCATCGTCGCGATCCAACCGTGGTTTTGGATCGAAGGTGTCCATGGCGGAGGGGCCGCCGTGCATGAATAGGAAAACCACTCGCTTGGCGCGCGGTGCGAAGTGCGGTTGTTTCGGCGCCAGCGGGTCTACCGTTTCGCCGTTGAGCAGGCCCATCAGGCCTAGCGAGCCGAAGCCGCAAGCGCTTTGCCGCAAGAGGGTTCGCCGGGAGAGAGGTCTAGTCAACATAGAGGAATGCATTCGATACCAATAATGCGCGGCAAAAGCTTTGCCAGGCGGCGGCTGCGTCGTTCGTCTTTGCTCGTACGCCTGCTATATATTCTATGGCCGTCAGGGTTTGTTCGCGGTCGGCGGGCCTTCCCGTGATAAACAAGTACGCCGTGTTGATACGCGCTTCGTCACTCGCCTCGCGCTTCAAGGATTCGCTCAACCGGCGGGAACGCTCGGTGACGTACTCGCTGTTCATCATGAAAAGCGCTTGCGGAGCGGTGTTGGTGCGCGCGCGGCCTTCGCCTGGCGTTGTCGCATCTCCGAAATCCAGCAGCGTGAGAAGACTAGGCATTCTGGACCGGCGCAGTGGCAGGTAGACGGAACGGCGCACGCTGAGTAACGGTTCCTTGTTGGCGCTGATGTAGGCGCCGGCTTTTCGCCAGTCCACGTTTTGGCCGGGGTCGGGCACGCCGCCCATGGTCAGGTCGAGTTCGCCGGAGTAGGAGAGTAGAGAGTCGCGGATCTCTTCAAAATCCAGACGGCGGCGATTGGCACGGGAGAAGAGACGATTGGCCGGGTCGATGTCGTGCGCCTCTGGCGTGGTCTGGCTACTCATCTGGTAGGTGCTGGAGAGCAGCAACATGCGGTGCATCGCTTTGAAAGACCAACCGGATTGCATAAACCGGCGAGCCAGGAAATCGAGCAGTTCGGGATGCGTGGGCAGCTCGCCGGTACGGCCGTAATTGTTGGGAGTGCGGACGATGCCTTCGCCAAAGTGATTTTGCCAAATGCGGTTGGCGATCACGCGGGCCGTGAGCGGGTGGTCTGGAGATGTCAGCCACTGGGCCATTTCCAGGCGTCCCGTGCCTTGCTTGATCGGCGTCTGATTCTCACCGGATATGATTTGCAGGAACTGCCTGGGCACCACGGCGCCTTTGCTGGCGACGTTGCCGCGGATTAAGATGCGGGCTTCTTCCGGTTTGCCTTCTTCCACGCCGCAGCTTAATGGAAGTTCCGGGGGTGATGCTTTTTTCAGCTCCGCAATCTCGGCTTGGAACGCGGCTACTCTTGCCTGCACTTCTGCGCTTAGCAATTTCTCCGGGTCTTTGTCCGGCAGCGTGAACGGGCCTTTGCCGTCCAGGCAGGTTTCGAAGAAGAAGCGATCTTCACCGCCTTCGAACTTCGGAGCCTCCGGTGGAACAGTTCCCTTCTCCGCTGCATTGCGAACCGATTCACGCCACTCCGCCATGGTCTTCCACCAGGCAGCGGTCCTGGTTTCCAGCGCGTGCTGGTATTCCTTTGCGGCGGCCCCTGGGTTGCCGGCGGAAACGGCCTCGTTCCACTTGGTCAAGTGCGGACGAACATCATCGCCCGGCTTCAGATATTTTTCCCAGCGGTCTATTAAATCGGCGTCCAGGTCCGCTGGTTTCTGGTGCCGTGCGGCTGCCGTCATGTAACTCGCGGTCTGGGCAACCAGGCGATCGGTGCGCGCTTCGGCGGCTTGTTCGATTACCGCGTCCATCTGAAAAGTTTTCGATTTGATTCGATCTTCATGCTGGCGGTAGCGCGCGGTGACGTCTTTTGGCGCCAGGGGAACGAGGAGTACGGTGGAGACCAGCTTGTCTACGATGTCGATCGTCCGCGTGTCGTGGAACATGGACGCCATGGAGTAATAGTCCGCCGTGGGAATGGGGTCGAACTTGTGATCGTGGCACCGGGCGCAGCCAAGCGTCAGGCCCATCAACGCACGGCCGGTTGTATCCAACTGTTCATCGGCGATGTCATACAACATTTGCGGCTTGTTTTGTTCCGTCAGCGGTTTCTGGCCCAACGCGATGAAGCCGGTGGCGATGATGCCTTCCGTATTTACCTCACCGGGATTATCGGCGGGCAGCAGGTCGCCTGCGATTTGAAGGCGCACCATGCGGTCGAACGGCATGTCTTGATTGAAGGCTTTGATCACCCAGTCGCGGTATTTATAGGCGTATGGGTAAAGGTTGTCGTCGTCATCGCCCGCGGAATCGGCGTAACGGGCCACGTCCAGCCAGTGGCGGCCCCAGCGTTCTCCGTAGCGGGGGGAGGCGAGCAGCCGGTCCACTACCTTAGGGAACGCTTCCGTGGATTTGTCGGCGAGAAACGCTTCGATCTCTTCACGGGTTGGCGGCATGCCTGTCAGGTCGTAGGTGACACGGCGCAGCAGGGTCAACTTGTCGGCCGGATGGGCCGGTTTCAGGTTCTTCTTTTCCAGTTCATTTAAGATGAAGCGGTCGATCGGCGATTTTACCCACGCCGTATCCTTAACCTCCGGCGGTGCCCGGTCTTTGATGGGCTGGAAGGCCCAGAAGGCTTTCTGCGATTTAGTGAAGTTGTATTTCGCGACTGACTGGGTGGGCTGAGGCTCCACTGCCGCGCCGCCGGGCCAGGGCGCGCCAGACTTCACCCAGGCGGTGATGTTCTCAATCTGATCGGCTTTCAGTTTTCCGCTGGGGGGCATCTTGAAATCGCCCAGGTAGCTGATCGCCTTCAAAAGCAGACTGTTTTCCGGATTCGCGCGATCTACCAGCGAGCCGCGCTCCCCGCCCTTGGCGAAGGAAGAGGCCGTGGATAGGTCCAGTCCCGAGAGCCGCATTTTCGCGCCGTGGCAGGCATAGCAATTCGCTGCCAGCACGGGGCGGATCTTCGTTTCGAAAAACTCCGGCCCGGGCTGCGCGAACAACGGTAGCGCCGCAAGGCCCATACCGGCCAGTCTGATCAATCGGAACATTCACCATCATCATAACCGGGGGAACTGCATGATAGAATTCTGGTCGCTGTGGTTGATACGAATCGAACGGTTGCCGAGTGGGCTATTGTGATGGGCGGAGCCGTAGTGCTTGACGGTGACCGGCGCCGCATTGAGAACACGGCGGACCTGCCGGCGGGCGCATTCCAGATTCGCATTTTGGATCTTGTTGGCGCCAATGTGGAACCGGAAGATCTGGCGCGGCTGGCGGGATTGACGGGACTTCTCGAGCTTTATCTGCCCGGGCCGATGTGGAATAGGAACGCGGACGGAGGGAAGGATCGCAGCACCGATCTGCGCTATCTCAACTCGGTTTCCGGACTGCAGAAGCTGACCTTCAGTTATCACTTTCTGGATCGCATCCGCTTTCGTGACGCTGGCCTGGATTCCATGCAGGGGCTCACCGGATTGCGCGAGCTTTCCATTCGCCAGTCCGGCATCAAGGGCCATACCCTGGCAGTGTTCAAGAATCTGGTGGGGCTGGATGTTTCCATCACGCCGTTTGACGATGCCGGGATGGGCAATCTGGCGGGTATGGCCGGGCTGCGGCGTTTGTGGATTGGCGACACGCTTGTTACCGATGCTGGGCTTGGTTCCATCAGCGGTTTGCAGAATCTGGAAGACTTGGATCTGCACGGCACGGCGATTACCGACGCAGGCCTGGCGAAGCTTTCGCGGATGACTCATCTTCGTAAGCTCAATCTGATGGGCACCTCCATTTCGGATGCCGGTTTGGAAATTCTGCGGGAGATGCGGGAACTGGAATACTTGAACCTGTATCGTACGAAGGTGACAAACGCAGGGCTCGATCGGTTGAAGCCCTTGACGGCGTTGCGCGAGATCGATCTTCGCTACACACGGGTATCGCGCGGCGGAATTGACAGCCTGCGCTCGGCGTTGACGAAGACTTCGTTCGTATTTATCGATGCCGCGCCCGTGATGGCGGGGAAGCCGCTGCCGGAGCCTTCTTCCACTTCAGAAGAGAGCATCGCGCGTTGGATTCGTGCGATGGGTGGCAGCGTAGTGATGGAAGACGGGCACGTGGCGGCCGCCTCGCTGGCATCTACGCGCGTTACCGATGCAACGATTCAGCATGTGCGGAATCTGGGAAACCTCAAACGGCTCGATTTGTCTGGAACAGAGATTGGCGATCTGGGGCTGAAGCATTTGGCTGGATTGAAGAGCCTGACCGAACTGACTCT
>JBBRNO010000232.1:0-6671 GCA_038230275.1 Bryobacterales bacterium | reverse complement strand
TGGCCGCGTGCCGGATCTTGCCGAATCCCTGATCGTGATCTATGAGGCGATGCGCGTGGCAGGCGCGGACATCGATAGCGCGACGCTCCAGCCGCAGTCCGGAAGCAATACGTTTCTTGGTTTGTGCGGTCTGCTGCGCACTATTCTGAACGAGCCTGTGCAACCGAACACTCCCAACCAGCAGGCCGAACACGCAAGGTTCACTGAGTGGGCCGGAAAGATTCTGGTATTACATCCGGTTCCCGCTCGTGAGCACTTTGCGCTCTTGAACGCCAAGAAGTTCAACAAGACTTCGCTGATGAAAAACAGCCTCTTGCGGGAAAGCCGCGACCAGATCGACGAGTTGCTCGAACAGGTGCGCGGAGAATTTCTGATCGCCTTCTACGCAACCGAACGCGAACTCATCATCGAAGCGCTGAAGAAGATCGACGTGCGTTTTCGCGCCATGAAGTCCGATCGGTCGCTGCTGGATTTCGCCGACCTGGAAACCTGCGCCATCGAACTCCTTGAGAGTGACGACGGACTGCGCGCAAAAATCCAGAACGGCTTCGACTATATCCTGATGGACGAGCTGCAAGACACCAACCCCCTCCAATGGCGGCTGATGGACCTGCTGCGCCGCCCCGACAGGTTCTTTGCCGTCGGAGACATCAATCAATCCATCTTCCGATTCCGTCATGCCGAGCCGGAATTATTCCGCGGCTATCAGGATCGGATCAGGAACGCCCGGCAGTCCGTGGATGAATTGCGCGACAACTATCGCAGCCGCGGCGAAGTGCTCAGCCGGGTGAATCACGTCTTTTCCGGAGCGTCGGCTGGTATCGTTCCGCATTCGTTAATCGCAGCGCATCCGTATCCTGAAAAGACGGAACCCTGCGTTGAGTTGATGGCCGGATTTGCGGACGACACCGCAGCCGCGGCCTGGATTGAAGCGCTTTGGGTGGCCAAGCGCATCACTGAGCTGGCGGGCAATCTGATGATCGGCGAGCCGGGCTCGCAAAAACCCGCGACGTTCGCCGACATCGCAATTCTCACCCGCTCCAATGCCGGAATGAGACCGGTGCAGGATGCCTTGGAGGCATTCGGAATCCCGTCGATTCTGGTAGGCGGACGAACCTTCTTCGAAGTGCGCGAAGTCAAGGATTTACTTCTGCTCTTGCGAACGCTGGTAAACCCGTGCGACGAAGTGGCGTTGGCGGGCGTGCTGCGCTCTCCGCTGGCCGGTATGAGCGATGAATCTTTGTGGCGTCTGCGGCAGCTCGGCAGCATTCATAGCGCGTTCGCTAGCGGCGTATTCACGCAATTTGAAATCGAAGACCGGAAGGCGCTCGAAATCTTCCACCGTCAGCTGGCCGAACTGCGGCTGATGCGCGATTCCATTTCGCCCGACCGGCTTTTGCGGCGCGTGATTGACGCGTCAGACTACGAAGCTGGCCTTTCTGACCGCGGCCGCGCGAATCTGGAGAAGTTTCTGAGTCTGATCCGCGCGGAGTTTCAAGGCTCCCTTAGCGAATTGGTGCAGAAAATAGAGAAGCTCTCGCCCGACGCGGAAGCGCCACCCAGCGATTTCGGTAACGCCGTGCGGTTGATGACCATTCACAAGTCCAAGGGTCTGGAGTTTCCCATCGTTTTCCTGCCCGCTCTGCAGAAGGGCACAGGCAATGGGAGGCCGGTCATCACTTATGCCAGTGGACTTGGCCTGGGGGTGAAATGGCGCGATCCGGACGGATGGAAGGGCGTTGGCGACGCTGCCTATGAGGCCATCGATGCTCGCCAGAAGTCCAGGCAATGCGAAGAAGACGACCGGCTGCTCTACGTGGCCATGACGCGCGCCAAGGAACATATGGTGCTGTCATTCGCCAAGGGAAAGAAGGCCGCGCCGAAATGGGCCGGCTTTCTCTGTGGTCGCCTCGACGTAGCAAGCACCGCGGCGGAGAATCAGGTAATGCATCGCGGTGGCATCCGCGTACTCTTAACCGACCAACCGCCCGAGATTGTACCGGTGGAATCCGCGGTCGCGCAGGAGAACAAACCGGCAATTCTGAGCCTTCCCATAGTGGACGAGCAGTTCGATTCTTCCGCATCCGTCACGTCTGTGAGTTTATTGGCGGCATGCCCGCGCAAGTATTACTTGTCCCGCTATCTCCGTTGGGAATCCAGAAACGCACCGGGCTTTGAGGCCGGCGAAGAGTTTCCATCGAAGGACCTGGGCGAACTGGACGCCAGTGAATTCGGGCTCCAGGTTCACGCACTGCTTGGTGGTGTCGATGTCCCGAACCCGGATCCGGCAGCCGTTTCGCTGGCGGCACGCTTTCACGCCAGTGCTTTGGGGCAGCAGGCCGCGCAAGCCGCCACTATCGAACGGGAATTCGATTGCGTGATGGAACTGCACGGAGTGGTACTGCGTGGCCAGATCGATTTGTGGTTCGAAGGGGACGGGCGGACCGCCATAGTGGACTATAAGACGGATCAGGTGAAGTTGCCGTTAGATCCCGCGCGCGCAAAAGCATATGCGCTTCAACTTCAGATTTACGCCATGGCCATTCACAAACTCACCGGACGATTGCCCGATGCGGCATGGCTGTATTTTCTACGTCCCAATGAGGCGATCGAAATCGACTTAAGCCCGGACTCGCTGCGTGCCGCCAGTGACGCGGTTCTTGCGCTTCGGGAAGCGCAGGACACGGGGCAATTCCCGTTACGCGAAGGCGCCCAGTGCGCCCGCTGCGAATTCTACAAGGGGCTTTGCCCGGCTGGCACGAATGCTGGAACCATGGTGGCAGCTACGGCTGTCACTTTCCGGCAGCCATCTTCTTATGAAGCGCCGCCATAAGCCGTGAGTGAATGTCTTCAGGAATCACTTGCGGTTCAATCCCTTTGTAAACTTTGATGGTCCGCTTGGTTGTATCGAACACCACAAAGCAGTTCGGACACTCGGTGACGTGTTGTTCCAGCTTGACCTTAAGCTCCCGATCGACGGATTCGTCGAGATAGTCGCCAAGTTCAGTCAGGAAATCTTTACAGGTAAGCAAAAACGTCGTCCCCCTTCCGCCGGAAGAATTTGGTTAGCTTCTCGCGCAACTGCAAACGCGCCCGCAGCAGCCGGCTCTTCACCGCCGGGATGGAAATATCCAATGCCGAAGCGGTTTCTTCTGTCGACATCTCTTCGATGTCTCTCAGCACAAAAACGGTGCGGAATGCTGGCTTTAAACTCTCCACCGCTTTGTCCAGAATCTCCCGCAGTTCGTCGCGGGAATACTTCTCCTCTGGATTTTCTTCCCAAACCGCAATTTCCCGCACCATGGTGTCTTCGCCGGTATCGGTGGGCTCATCGAGCGAGACCGTCTTGCTCGATTTCCGCTTGCGGAGTTTCATCAGCGCTTCGTTCACGCCGATCCGCACAATCCAGGTATAGAACTTCGACTGCCCCTGAAACGAATCCAGGTGCGAATATGCTTTCAGAAAAGTCTCTTGCAAAACGTCTTCCGCGTCTTCGTCGTTTTGCGTGATATGTTTGGCCAACCGGAAGATCTTGCGTTCGTATCGGTTGACCAACTCGGTAAACGCAGCCGCATCGCCGCTCCGGGCGCGTTCTACAAGCGGCGCTTCGTCGAACACCTCTGTTGTAGTAGTTTCGGTCATCGTTGCGTAGCTATACACTCATGATACGCTGAAACTTCAGCCCTTATCATGAGTAGCATCTCCATTACCCTGCCTGACGGCAGTTCGCAGCAAGTGCCTCCGGGCACTCGCCCTATCGACATTGCACGGTCGATCAGCCCTCGTCTAGCCGATGACGCCGTAGTTGCCCGCGTAAACGGGGATCTGTTCGATCTCACGCGGCCACTCGAATCAGACGCCACATTACAGATTCTGACATCGAAGAATCCGGAGGCACTGGAAGTCTACCGCCACTCCACCGCCCATCTGCTCGCGCTTGCCGTTCTCCAACTGTTTCCCGAGACCAAGCTTGGGATCGGCCCGCCGACGGAATCCGGTTTCTATTACGACTTCCAACGCGATACAGCCTTCACCCCCGAAGATCTGGAAAAAATCGAAGCCAAAATGTGGGAGCTGCAAGCGCAGGCACTCCCGTATCAACGTATGATGTCGCCCAAGGCAGAAGGTCTCAAGAAATACGAGGCGATGGGCGAAAAAATGAAATGCGAGCTGATTGAAGAGAAGGCTGGCGACGTTTTTAGCGAATATACCCTCGGCCCCACCTTTATCGACTTCTGCCGCGGACCGCACGTCCCCGATACCTCGCGCATCAAAGCGTTCAAGCTGCTTTCCATCGCCGGAGCCTATTGGAAAGGCGACGAGAAGAACCACCAGATGCAGCGCATCTACGGGACCGCATTCTTTTCCAGGAAGGAGCAGGAAGAATATCTGAAGCGCCTGGAAGAGGCGAAAAAACGCGACCACCGCAAGCTGGGTCAGGAACTGGATTTGTTCAGTATTCAGGAACTCGCCGGACCTGGTTTGATCTTCTTTCACCCCAAGGGCGGCACCATTCGCAAGATTCTGGAAGACTGGATGCGGGATCAGTACATTGCCCGTGGTTACTCCCTGGTTTACACACCGCACATCGCCAGGGCGGACCTGTGGAAGACCTCCGGCCATTACGGTTTCTACGCCGACAACATGTTCAAGCGAATGGAACTGGACGATGCCGAATACCAGTTGCGGCCCATGAATTGTCCGTTCCACATTCTGATTTATGCGGACAAGATGCACAGCTACCGCGAGCTTCCGGTGCGATTGGGGGAACTGGGAACCGTTTATCGCTATGAACGTTCCGGCGTAATGCACGGACTTCTCCGCGTGCGCGGCTTTACGCAGGACGACGCGCATATTTTCTGCACTCCGGAGCAAATCGAAGACGAAGTGGTTAACTGTCTGCAATTCGCGGTGGATACGCTGAAGACGTTCGGATTCGAGAAGTATGAGGCTGAGCTTTCCACCTGGGATGGCGGTGCCAGCGGCAAGTATGACGGCACTCCAGAGCAGTGGGCCGTGGGAGAGAAAGCACTCACCAACGCCACCAGCCGCCTGGGCCTGAAAGTGAAAGTGATGCAGGATGAGGCCGCCTTTTACGGACCGAAGATCGACATGAAACTGGTGGACGCCATCGGCCGTTTGTGGCAGCTATCCACCGTGCAGTTCGATTTCACTCTGCCGCGCCGCTTCAACCTGGAATACATCGCCGAGGATGGCAAAGCGCATCAACCGTTGATGGTTCACCGGGCGCTGTTTGGGTCCATCGAGCGATTCTTCGGCATTCTGATTGAGCACTACGCCGGGGCGTTCCCGGTGTGGCTGGCGCCCATTCAAGCCATCGTGCTGCCCATTACAGACCGTCAGGCTGAGTACGCCAAGCAGGTTCAGAATCAGCTCAAAGCGGCCGGAATCCGCGTGACGCTGGACGACCGCAAGGAGAAGGTGAATCTGAAAATTCGCGACGCGCAGTTGCAGAAAATTCCCTACATGCTGGTGGTTGGGGATCGCGAAGCGGAGAACGGAACCGTGTCCGTCAGGAATCGCAAGCACGCCGATCAAGGGGTCAAGCCGGTGGCCGATTTCCTGGTGGAAATTCAGCAGCTGATCGATTCCAAAGCACCCTCCGAGTAGGTCCGAAATGGAAGAACCACTCCGTCACGGCGCGACCGAGCCGCGCGCGTTAGCAAGCGGTATTGACCCGCTCAAATCCTAAACGCAAAATGGCGATTGCCGCGGCGTGGTTGTTGCTAGGGTTCGTGGCGGGGTCGCTGGTCTATTGTGTGCTGGTAATCGTGGCCGCGCGGAAGTATCTCTCCGTGCGGCCTTCTGGTTTAGAACGCGCTATTCCCATCAGCATCCTGAAGCCGCTATACGGCGCGGACGAAGGACTGGAGCGGAATCTCCGCAGCTTCTTCACGCTCGATTACCCTCACTTCGAAATTCTGCTGGCGGTGCGGCGGCGCGATGACCCCGCCGTTACCATTGCGGAATCGCTTTGCCGCGAGTATCCACAAGTTCCCGCACGATTGCTGGTGCTGGGGGAGCCGCCTTATCCAAACGCCAAAGTTTTTAGCCTGGACGGGATGATGGCCGCGGCGCGCCATGATGTGTTGGTGATGAGTGACAGCGATATTCGCGTCACGCCGGATATGTTGCAAGTGGTTGCCGCTGAGTTTCAGGATCCGAAGCTCGGCGTAACCACTTGTCCCTACCGCGCGGAGGCCGGACAAAGCTTCTGGTCGCAACTGGAAGCGGTGGGCATGAACACGGAGTTTCTGGGCGGCATTCTTGTAGCGCGCATGTTGGAAGGCATGAAGTTTGCCGTAGGGCCCACAATCGTTGCGCGCAAACAGGCGTTGCAGCAGATCGGCGGATTCGACCGGCTGAAGGATTATCTGGCCGAAGACTTCGTGATGGGGAAGTTTGCGGCGGATTGCGGGTGGACGGTCAGCTTGTCATCGTACGTGGTGGAACACCGCATTGGAAGCGAGACGCTGGTGGTGAATGCGGCGCACCGGCTACGCTGGGCGCGCAGTACACGGCGATCTCGCCCCGCGGGTTATGTGGGGCAACTGTTCACCAATCCGCTGCCGCTGGCCATCTTGCTAGTGGCGGTCAGGCCGGAGTGGTGGCCGGTTCTGGCCGTGACCGTTGTTGTCCGCGCACTCGCC
>JBBRNO010000231.1:0-6674 GCA_038230275.1 Bryobacterales bacterium | reverse complement strand
CTTGAACGTGTCGAAAGTGGTGGATGAAAGCGGACGCCAGGTTCCTGCCTCGCGATCCCAGCAGGATTTCGCGGTGCGGCTCAACTTTCCTGAAATGCTGCGGAAGGGCAAGGCGAGTTCGGTCACGTTCTCCTATGACGGGCGTCTCACCGGAAATGAGGAGTCTCCGGTGTACGGCATCAAATTCGCGGCAATCAAGAGCGACTCCGCCTTTCTGATGTACCCCGCGCGTTGGTTCCCAATTAACGAGTACACCACCGACCGCTATACCGCGGACATGAAAATCCTTGTTCCCGCTGCGTTCCATGTGGTGGGCAGTGGCAGCGAAGAAAAACCGGACCGCGCGTCAGACGACAAGATTGCGTATCGCTTTAAGACCACCCAGCCGTCCTTCCCCGGCAGCATCGCCATGGTGCAGGGCCAGCCCGCCAAGGTGTCTTCCGAAGGGGTCACCACCAGCCTCTATTTCCGCGAACAGAAAGACATGGCGAACGCCTACGGTGAAGAGATTGGCAAGATCATGGCCTATCTGACCAGTTGCTTTGGTCTGCCGCCGCAAGCCGGACTCACCGTGGTTGAGACCGAGGGCGGAACGCCGAATGGATACTCCGCGCCCGGCATTATTTTCCTCTCGCCCCGTTCCATCGGAAAGCAGGTGAATGCCCGCCTGCTGTCGAATCAAATCGCCCGTCAATGGTGGGGGGCGCTAGTGTCGCCGGCCAACCGGAATCATCTTTGGCTGCAAAACGGAATGGCGCGCTATGCGGAATTTCTCTACCTGGAGCATGTGAATGGCGTCGCCGCGCTGGAAGCGGAAGTCCGCGATACTTACGTGGAAGCGTTGACCGTAGACAACATTCCGCTGATTCAGTCTTCCCGGCTAGAAGACTATTCGCCCGAATATTGGGCCGCCACCGCCGGTAAGGGCGCTGCCGTCCTGCATATGCTTCGCTCCATCATGGGCGACGAGAAGTTCGGCCAATTGGTGAAGATGGTTCCGGACAAGTACAGCTGGAAATCCATCACTACCGAGGATTTCCGCAAAGTGGCCGAACAGGTTTCCGGCCAGAATCTGCAATACTTCTTCATTCAATGGATTGAATCCAACGGAGCGCCGGAGTTCAAACTGGAATACACCGTGTTCCGCACGCAGAAAGGTTTTCGCGTGATGGGCAAAATCTCGCAAGATCTGGATACCTTCCGGATGCCGGTGGATTTGAAGATTGAGACGGAAGGTAATCCTGAAGAGAAGCGCGTGGAGGTCGTCGGTACGTCTTCGGAATTCCTGGTGGATACTTTCGGAAAGCCGAAGCGCGTCACGATAGATCCCGGCAATCACATGCTGCGGTTCAGCAACCCGGTTCGTGTGGCGGTGGCGATTCGCAAGGGCGAGCAGTTCGCTGAAGTGGGCGAGTATACGGAGGCATTAAAGGAATACCAGAAGGCTCTGGACGTGACTCGGGGCAGCTCGCTGGCGCACTATCGCGTGGCACAGGTGTTCATGTTGCAGAATAACTACCAATCAGCCGCGAACGAGTTTCGCGAAGCGCTCAACGGCGATCTGGATCCGAAATGGACCGAAGTCTGGGCGCACATCAATCTGGGTCAGATTTTTGACGTCACCGGCCAGCGCGAACGGGCGGTGAATGAGTATCAGCTGGCCACGCGAACCAAGGACAACACGCAGAACGCTCAGGAAGAGGCGGCGAAGTATATGAAGAAGCCGTTTGAGCGGCAGCGCCCGAAAGAATAGCGTTTTTCACAACCTGTCATAATCCAGGGATTGCAGGAGGCTGAATGAATCGGCGGCACTTTCTTCAATCCGGCGCTCTAGTACCTGCTTGCCGTACCACTCCCTTACGGTCGCGGCTCGGATTGATTCTTCTGAGCCGCGACCGTAAGGGAGTGGTAAACGCAGTGCGAGCCGCGAAAATTCAGAACGCCTATTTCTGCAACTAAGCTCTAGGCGCTCTCTCTCTCCACGCATTTCCGTACCACCTTTTCGCGTCCACTACGAAAAAGTACGGGTCTGACAAAATCACGCTCGGTCCGCGAAAAATTCAGTAGGAGTGCCTGCAATTAGCGCTGGCTGCCGAATGGGTGGATTGTTTCAGCATTGGCAGCGAGAGCCGTGCGGATGCTGCGCAAGATACCGGCGGCCAGCACGCGCGGTTAGGCGTTAGTTTTCTTTAAGCAATCGAAGATCGTCTTCCAGTTCATAGATACGATCTTCCATCACCTTCACGGGCTTTCCGGCTGCTTGGGTTTCGGCCAGCTTCTTCTTGTGCTTTTCGATCTGCTTTTCGAGCGCGGCGATTTTGGGCGATGGAACGGACGGCGGTGGTGGTGGTGCCTCGGTTTTCAACGACGCCGGCTTGGCTTTGCCGGGTCGGACTTTACTGGATTTCGAAGGGAGTGCGATCTTCTCGCCGAAATCTTCCAGCAGCTCACGCTGGAGTTGAAGCAGTTCCGTGGCAAGTTCATGGAACCGCGCGATCAGTTCCTTCTTGGCCTGATTCCGCAACTTCAAGTAGCTATTCTTCGCGTCGCGATATTGATCGAGGGTGGTGGACATTTGGACTGGGGTTGGAAAACTGGAGAGCAAGGGACATTATAGATGGTTAGCGGTGCGCTGGAAGTTTATAGCCGAAAGCACTCAAGGTAGCACGGCCTTCGCTGCCGAGAAGGAATGCCACGAACTTTTGCGCGGCACCGGGATGCTGCGCCTTTGCGGTGATGCCCAACTCCTGCACAATTTCCTGGTGCAGGCGCTCATCGACTGGCATGACGGTCCCGCCCTCTTTCATCACCAAGGAATATGCCGTGAACACCGCGTCCGCGTTCCCGGTGGCTCCATATTGCTTTGCCATGCGTATGTTTTCGGCGTAGACGATCTTGCCTTCCACTTGGTCCCAAATTCCCGCGTGATGCAGCGTTTCCACTGCCGCTTGACCGTATGGCGCAAGTTCCGGCTTCGCGATGGCAATCACACGGATGTCAGGCGAGATCAAATCGTGAACGGCGGTAACGGCCGGTTTTCCAGGCGGAATCCATAAAGCCAGAACGCCAGTGGCGTAAGGGGTGCGGCTTCCCGCGAGCAGCAATCCTTTTCGATCCAATTCCTGCAAGTGCTCTGCGTCGGCGACCGCAACCACATCGAAGGGAGCCCCATTTTCAATCTGTCGCGCCAACTGAGCGGTGGAGGCGAAGCTGAATACTGGACGAATGCCGGTCTGCTTTTCAAAAGCGGGCGCCAGTTGCTGGAAGACCTCTGTAAGATTCGCCGCCGCGGCAACCGATACCTCCGGCGGTTCGCTTCGGCGGCAGGCGGCGGCAAGCAGAACACCAACCAGAACACCAACCAGGCACAGCCGCTTCATCAGAAGTTCAACTTCAAAACCAGCTCAAAGACGCGCGGGTCGAACGCACTGGTAATGCTGCCAAACGCGGCGTTCCCGGCCACGCCATTCGGCTGTCCAAACGGCGGAGTATTGGAGACGTTGAATACCTCCGCGCGAAATTCCAGCCTGGTTCGCTCGGCCAGCCGGAACGTCTTGCCTACCATCAGATCCGCATCCTGATAGCCCGGGCCGCGGACTGGGTTTCGCGAACTGGTGCCAATGGTGAATTGGGCTGCCTGTACGAGCGCTGCCGTATTGAACCATTGGGAAACGCTGCGCTGGCCATTGGGCAGATTCGGATCACCGACGCGATTCGGCCGTTGTGTGCCGTAACCGGCGAAGCTGTTGAAATTCGTAATTTGTGTCACTGTGACGGGCATGCCCGATTGAATCTTGATGATACCCGCTACCTGCCAACCCCCGGCAGTCACATTTGCCCAACCATGTAGTTTGAACGGAAGCTGGTATACGAATCCCGAAGAGAAGACGTGGGGGATGTCGCCGTTGGACAGGTCTTTTTCCAGACGCCGGTTGTAGCTGTCCGCTACCGGGAAGTTTGCCACCGGACCGGTCAAAATAGACGCATCGAATACCGAAGAAGCGTCATCTATCAACTTCGAAAACGTGTACGCCGCGGTAACCGTCAAGCCCTTGGAGAAGCGCCGCTCCAGATGCGCTTGAAAGGCATGATAGGTGGAGTTTCCGATATTATTGCGAAACAGAGTCACCGTGGTGAAGCGCGGATAAGCGCGCAGTAGCTGCTGCCGCGTGATGGTGGGGCCGCCGAGCGAGGACGAAGCTGGAACTTGCCCGAAGAATGGATTCGCCACCTGCTGCGTTAGCTGAGCGCCGAGTGCCAGGGCGGAAGCGGGAAGCTGATTGAGATTTGTATCCGGAACGCCCAGATGCGTCAGTTTCGAACCCAGGTATCCCATCTCCGCGCTCCACTGCGTACCGAAAGTCTTCTGCAGCGTAAAGTTCCACTGTTGCGCGTAACCCGAGCCCGTCTGGCGATCCACACCAAAGACCCCCTGTCCCAAGCCCGAGTTTGGATTGGGTGCGGTGACTTGCACGGAAGGGCCCCGCGAAAGAACGAAGGCTGGGTTGATATTGTCCTGCGCCCGCTGACCGACACTCTGAATGAACGGAAAGAAGGGAACCGTGAACGGTGTGGTAATGCCCGCCTGTTCAATCCAAACCAGCCCGTAGCCGGAACGAATCACGAATGAATCCGTCAGCTTATAAGCCAAGCTCAGGCGAGGGCCAAAATTGTTCCAGTCGAGCTTTCTGGCAGCGCTGTCCACTCCGTTCGCGCCGAGGAAATCGAGTTGCTGCGAATTCAGGTTGAACACGGCTCCGCGATTGTTCGCCTCGGTGGAAGGAAGGTTTAAGGTATAGCGCAGCCCCGCGCTCACGCTCAGCCGTCCGGTAGCTCGCCAATCATCCTGCGCGAAGAATTCGGCGATGGTGGCCCGTGGTTTCAACACTTGCTGTTGGATATCGATATTGAAGGTATTCACTTGGCCCAACAGGAAGGATGCCAAGCTGTTTCCCGTGCCCGCTACAACGGCTCCTGTTGCGCTTAGCCCTGCTGTAAAAACAGTGCTGAACGTGTAAAGGCCGAAGGGGTCCGGCGGCTGCAAAACGTCCAACTGCTCCAGCCGGATATCCGTTCCGAATTTCAAACTGTGTCTGCCCTTGATGGTGGTGAAAGTATCGATGAACTGGGTAACCGACGTGGTGAATTGAGAGTTGGCACTCTCCGTGGGCCCCACCTGTTGAAATCCCGCGATCTGGTAAATAGGAGACGTCTGATTTACGCCGATGCCGGTGCGATTCAGCCCTCTCCGCGCAAATCCGAATCGGAGTTGATTGACCGAATCCGGCGATATCGTATAAGCGTAATCGGTCGCAATGGAGTCGGCCCGGGTCAACGTATCGCCGATCACCCCGGCGGTCAGGCTCCCGCTGCCATCGGGCAACGGTGTTCCCGGAGCCGAACTGTCGCGCAGATAAGTGTAGCGGCCAAACACGCGGTGACGTTCGCCAAAGTAGCGATCGAGCCGCGTATCGAAGAGGTCCTGGTCCGTCGTATCGATTCCAACGCGGCGATAGTTGTTGGTAGAGGCCTCGCGCCCGTTGGTGAAGACATTCGGCAGCGGATAGCGATTCAAAAGCGCAGCCGCGGTGGAATCGAACCGGCTCACGGGAATCGTGTTGTTCGGGAAGGGGTCGCTCCGGCGCGTGCTGGCGGGGTCGTAGATTGGAGCGGCAAATACGCCCGAGCGTTGTGCGCTGGTGGGCACCGAACTGATGCGGGTGTTGCCAATTCTAAGTCGCGTACCTTGCCAATCCGCGAAGAAAAACGTCTTGTTCTTTTGAATCGGCCCACCAACTACCAGTCCGTATTGATTCCGCTTGAAAGGCGGTTTTGCTGCGGCAGGCGCAAAGTAGTTGCGGGCATTCAGCGCCTCATTTCGCAAGTACTCGAACAACGTTCCGTGAAGATCATTCGTTCCTGACTTCGTGGCAACTTGAATCACACCCCCATTGGACCGCCCATATTCGGCCGAATAGCTGTTGATCTGGACGCGAAACTCCTGGATGGCGTCGATCACCGGGAAATAGGCCACTTGTCCGGGCTCCGGCTGTAGAACGCTGATGCCATCGTAGATATATTCGCTGGTCCGTGGTCGGCTGCCGTTAATGCGCGGCAACAGCGAGGGGGACGAAGTGGAACCGGGCGGCAACGCCACACCGGGCGATAGAGCAACCAGGGGAACGAAGTTTCTGCCGTCCAACGGAAGGGCGTTCAGCTTCTGTTGGTCTACCAGGAAGCTCTCCGTCCCAGATGTAGTTTGTAGCAAGGGCGGCGCGGCAGTCACTTCGATTGTCTGCGTCCTCTCACCCACCTGCAGTTGTAAGTCGAGCGCGATCCGGTCTGCCACGCGCACGTCCACGCCCGCCCTGCGTAGCGTGGAAAAGCCAGGCTTGGATACCACGACAACAAACTGCCCGGACGGCAACGCGGAAAAGTGATACCCGCCGTCCGCACTGCAGACGGCTTTCACGGCCAGTCGAGTTCCCAGATCTTGCGCCTCTACGGCCGCCCCGGCCACCGGCAAGCCCGACGAATCCCGAACCGTGCCGAACAACTCCGCTCGTCCCACTTGGCCGAAAGCAACCGAAAGGGACAGCATAAAAACCAGCATTGCCCATGTTAGTGTAGGAGTCGGCATCATTATGGATGTAGTGATAAACAGACTATGTCTT
>JBBRNO010000230.1:0-6795 GCA_038230275.1 Bryobacterales bacterium | reverse complement strand
TAATGCCAGTGCAGCACGCACTGTTGCACGAATGCTCCAAAGGGGATGGCATCATTTCCGAGAGGCACGTTCTCGCGCAGGTAGGTCTTGACGTACGACGACCCTACCGATAACAGGCACCCGCGACGGGCCATCGCAACAAGTAACTTGGCCCCGGTTTTCACGCCCATCAGGGTCTGCAGAATCTTCCCCCGGACCGTTACGCGACGGCCGATCGAGCGGGCAAGCGCGGCGCGGCGGCGGCGAAAAGCCGGCGACTGGCGATAACCTCGGATCACGCGCTCAAAATAAGCAGCCGGATCGTACAACCGGAGTAACAGCTGTCTATGACCGGAGCGCAGTTCTTCGCGCGTCATCTGTTTCGGTTGAAACGCAATCTCCGGATTCGACTCGTCCAATCGTCCTTCTGCCGCGAGCCGCGCATAAAGGGGAGTGGTTGGAACCGGGAAAAGCACAGCCGGCATCGCCTGGGCTAGATTCGCCCCTTGAATAAAGGTGTACTGCTCGTCGAAAATGCGCTTGTCGTCGCTATCGAAGCCCACAATGAACCCTGACGAAATCACCAGGCCCCCATCGCGAATGCGTGAGATCTTTGCCAACAAAGTGTCTCCACGAGTGTTCTGGTGTTTACGCGTTTCTTCGAGCGAGCTGTAGCGCGGCGATTCAATACCGATGAACACCGATAGTATATTGGCCTCCACCATCAGATCGATCAATTCCGGATATTCGGCAAGATCGATACTGGCTTCCGTGGATAAATTGAGCGGGTAACCGTTTCGGCGTTGCCAGGCGATCAATTCGGGTAACATCGCCTTCGCGGCAACACGGTTGCCGATAAAGTTGTCGTCCACAAGAGAGCACGAGCGGAAGCCGGCCTCGCACACTCGATCAAGCTCCGCGATCAGTTGGGCCGGTGTCTTAGTGCGTGGCTTTCTTCCGTAGATCGTAATGATATCGCAGAATTCGCAGGAAAAAGGACAGCCACGCGAGAACTGAACGGAAGCTGCAAAGTAGTGTTTCGTCTTGAGAAGTTCAAACCTGGGCGCCGGAACCAGAGTCATGTCGGTCTTCTCGCGTTGTTGATAAATCGGCGCGAATGGCCGGCCGTCCGCCACCGTGTTCAGAAATTCCGGCCAGGTTTCCTCCGCCTCGCCGACGAAGACAGCGTTGGCCCGCCCGGCAAACGTCGACGGCGAAACCGAAGCATACGGACCGCCGACTACGACCACGGCACGAAAGCCTTTCAACGCATCCAGAATCTCGAACATTCGCTCGCGTTGAACAATCATCCCAGTTAGGCCGATCACATCGTGGCGGCGCAGGCTTTCAAAGTCAAGTGTATCGACGTTCTCGTCGATTACTTCCACATCGTGGCCGGCGGGAATGAGCGCGGCGAGCAAAGGCAACGCACCGGTTGCAATCCAACAACGCCTGTCTCCCGGCAATATTGGCAGCGCGAACTCATGCCCCCAGAATGACGGATGGAACCGAGGATTGATGATGCAGATGGAGAGTTTCCGGGTCATCGCGCTGCTCCGCAATATAGCAGGTTAGTGCAATCTCTGGTTATTAGACGCCGCAGGAGGCAACTGCCAAGGGCCCTGCCTGAGCGTGGTGGCTGGCACGCAGCTATAGCAACTGCGACGGCTGTCAGGGTTGATAAGTTTGTGCGAATTTCCATATGGCAGTTCACGCCTTCTCCCTTTAGATGCGTAACAGCTCAGGCGGTGATCATATCTTCGCCTGAATGACAACCGGCGAGCAGGTAGACGGAGCGCTCAGGCCTGCTTCGGATAAGGTCTTAGCGGACGAAGCGCTTCCGGCAAATCGGGAAACCAATTCTCGTCTCGTCTTGCAACCACATTAACCGTAAATGCCGGCATGTCGACATGCTGGCCGAACCAACACACGTTCTCCTCAATCAAATCGAGCCCTGCGCGATAAAGCCCGGGCTGCTGCGGCGCACGGATTCGAGTCCACGCCAGCGCGTATTCGCCGGGCAGAATGCTCTTCGGCAACGGCCATTGCTGGCCCTCGAAGATTACCGGTTCGGTTCCGGGAGGTTCCCTCCACCAGTGGCAGGTTAGAGAAAGGCCACGCACCTGCACCAGGTCGCTATCGGGTCTCAGTGGCCGGTCTGAGCCATTGTGAATGCCGATGAGGACGGGCTCCATGTCGGAGGCGAGCATGGTTTCAGGTGCTCGCAGCACCCGTAGCGAAACGCGAAAACGAGGATCGGCGGTCATCGGGTACTCAACGTCAAATCGAGCATCGGGAAGCGGTTCAAACAGCGGCCTTACAGCATAAGGCTGGTGCTCATAAAGGTAGAACTCGTGTGAGGAATACGCCCCTTGTTTGGCGTAGAAACAAGATCTGGCAACCCGTTCCGCCCGCGTGGTCCAGAGATTGCTCCAGTGTACGATGTACAATTCCGCAAGATAGCTCGCTTCCCCGGCACACCGAATGTCCTGGTGCCACACGCGGGGCATGCGGATCAACGATGGGATGTTGCGAAACAGCCGCTTGCTGCCGTCCGGATGCCAATGCCGGCCACACAGATACGATTCGCCGTCCTCCACTGCCCACCGGCGGGGCACAAACGCGTGCGTCACTCGCCGGTCGGACAAAATGGATTCAAGCAGCTCCTCATCGCGCCATTCCGGCCCCAGCGTCTCATCGTGGTCCATCCGGAGAATCCAATCACCCGTGCACTGCGGTAGCAGAAACTCGTCCACCCCAGGGCCCGCGCCGGAACCGTCAGGAAGAATCGAGGCATGCGAAAAATGGACCACACGATCGGCAAATCGCTTTGCCAGCTCTGGAGTATCGTCCTTAGACAAAGAATCGATGCCAATTACCAGCTCGTCGGCCACACTGCGCAAATTCGGCAGGGTCCGCTCGAAGTTTCTGGCGCTGTCGCGAGCCAGAACAAGAATTGTAAGCCGGGGGCGAGCCAACTTCAGACCAACGACGCCATGGCATCGTCTTCGAGGGAACGAGCGGGTGAAGGACCGGCCTGGGTGCGCCGGCGCGAATGTTGCGGACTGCCCCAAACAAACCGATCTGGAGGAACAGGCTTTCGCAGGATTGTCCCGGGCGCGACCCAACACCGGTCCCCCACATCGGCGCCATCCAGCACGTGGACTGCACCAGTCAGCACAGCATCTTCGCCAATCTTCGCGCCCCGGACCGAGCTATAGTTCATGAGCGTTGCATAATCGCCAACCCGGGCGTTCTTGCCCGCGCCTGAGTACACGGAGAGGAATACATGTTCCCCGATCTGCGCCCCATCGACCAGCGTAACGAACGGTAGAATAACGCTGCCTTTGCCGACGCGGCAACTCCCTCCAACCACCGCCATAGCATCGACGTAGGTGACGAAGTCGAGCCCAATCGAAAGTGCCTTCTGCCGGTAGAAGCGTTTGTCCGCGGGTTTTCCAAGCGCCAGAATCGCGCTTCGGCAATCGTGCGAGTAATTGTCGAATCCGCATACGGGCGTATCCCGAAGATGTTTTACACCCAGACCATCATCAATGATACAAACCACTCGCCACCGTGGATCGACTTCCAACCGGTCAAGCAAGGTACGGCCGATGCAGCGTCCACCAACCAGCACCACATCCCGCCGGGAACTGCCCGCCACTTCAGCCATATCTGTTATGCGCCTGCTGGAGCTGTATCGCTCAAAAACATGCGAGCCCAGATCCGCCGCGTTTCGTACCAGCCCTCCACGCCACCAGGAAGTTGCGCCGCCGAGCGCCTCCGCATGAAGTAAGTCGCATAATTCGGGCCGTATCCGCGGCAAGTGGAGCAATCCGTTTGGGGAGCCCCGCACTTCATACCGGAAGTCATATCGATCCGATAGTGCACTTGATGGGTGATTCGAACTCCGCAGTCACGAGCCACTCCGGTATCCGGATCGATATCGTGTGGGTTACTTTGTGTGATCCAGTCGTCATAGTGAAGCGAATACAAGACTGTTTCGGGGAACAGCGTCATGGCGCGCTCGATTTCGAGGCGGGCGGCCGTGAAATCGGAACGTGACAGCGTGGGGTTATAGGAAGGGTTGCTGATACGGAAGAATTGGTGATCATTCCCATCGCCGCGCCGAATTTTCTCGTTGAAATTGAGCGACGGGGAGAAATAGTTGAAAGTGATTGGCAATCCGTGTTCCGAGGCCATCCTGGTAGCGGGGACAATATCGTGAAGGTTCAGCGCAGTGATTGTAAACACGCAAAGCGCTCGCGAGTCATTCCGATAGTTCTCCATCGCCCGGGAAATCACGGCCGCTCCCCTCAATTCGCTGTCAGTCGAGCCAACTCCCCAAATTGAAAGGTGAATCTTGTAGCGCAAGTCCGCAGGTATCAACCGGACGCCGTTACTGTACACGACACCATTCGGAATGTAACGCTGGGCCTGCCGGAGACGGTCGAGCTGCAAGGAAGGCTCCGCACCCGCGAGCATCGCAAAGTTGACGCCGTGATCTTGTTCTTCCGCGAAAAAGCGTTCCCACTGTTCGGGCGTGTGTGTGTCGACGGATCGCTCGGCTTCCGGCACATCGAAGAAAAAGCAACCTTCGCAGCGCAGGTTACATGTGGCAGAAATATCGTAATGGCCAACGACGAAGCGGCTGAACCCGGTCCGGGATTTCGCGGTCGATACGTGTCCGGCGTCCATTCCATTCATTTCGACCCTCCGTGCAGCCGGTTGTCAATACCACGCCAGGGGGGGCCGAGAACCTAGCTGTCCTCTCGGTCCAGTAGAACTCGCATTTGCGGCTGCGCTTTGTAATTATACAGGACTATTTCGGGGCGGTGTAAAGCGAAGGCTTGTTTTATAAAGGGAATCGAAAAGGATTTTGCTGGGACCAGCACAGCTCTAGGAAGCGTCCTGGTCACGTGCCGAGATGACTAAGGGCATATCTTCCGCTGTCTAAACAACCACCGCCTAAAGGCGGTGGGGTTGACTTGCGACTGAAAGTCGCAGGCTGCGGCTAAAGCCGCCTGAAGGCTGTCCCGGCTGAGAGCCGGCTTAAGGCTCCGCGGGCGCGGTGATCTTGAATCCCTGATCGTCCTGGTCCCATTTCTGATTCTCAATGTACTCCCGGATCGTTGCTTCGTCCACCGCTCCCACGGTCGCGCAAAAGTATCCCCGTGCCCACAAATGTTATCCCCAGTAGCGCTTTCTCAACTCCGGAAACTCGTCTTGCAACCTTCGCGACGACCGGCCTTTCAGATACTGCACCAACTTCGCCGGCGACAGATCCGCCGGTGCTGACAGCAGCATATGGATGTGGTCTGGCGACACCGCTCCTCTCACGATCACCACATCTCGCGCTTCACAGATCTGCCGGATCAGATCCCTCGTTCTTTCTGCCACCCGCCCCTTCAGCACCTTGTATCGATACTTCGTGATCCATACCACGTGGTACTTTATGTCAAACACCGCGTGCGCACTCCGTCGTTACTCCGCCATCTACCCATTCTGCAGCACTGTGGCTGAAAGCCTCCCGCCTAAAAGGCGGGGGGATTAGACCGGGCGCATTGACCTAAACACACGCGTTGGTTCCAACCGCGCCCGATGTATAATCGGTCCTAGTCACCCTCCCAGTTCGAGTGTTTCCAGTTACATGAGGAGCACTTATGTCTCAGCTACACCCCTTGGAACCTCTTTCAGCAACCGAATTGGGACGCGCCATTGTACTCCTGCGGACCCTGCCGGAATTTACCCCGTCCACGCGCGTGATAAGCGTCATGTTGAAGGAACCATCCAAAGATATCGTTCACGCGTGGCCCAAGATCGAGTCGCCGGACCGTGAAGCGGAAGCAGTTATCCTAAATCCGGCAGTTGAAAAGCCTTCATCGAGGCGTAAGGTATTGGTACTTTGAGACATGGACGAGAAAGAAGGGAATCTTTCGACTCACCCGGAGGGTGAAGTAAAGAGCGTTGAGTTGGAGCTGGATCGAGCCGGGCGCGGCCAGCCGGTAGATACGTTCGGCGGCAAAATATTGGTGCGCTGGGATCCCGACGCAGCAGTGACGGCCTATGGACTGGGAACATATTTCATTGAGTTTCTGAAGGCCAACGGTCTGTGGCAGGAATGGGTGAAGGAGTGTCCGCTGACGTACCGCAGCCCGAACGCTCCGCCCAAACAAGACATCCTGGGGACCATTTTGTTGAGCGTGCTTGCGGGGCACAAGCGCTATGCACACGTAACCACAATCCGCAGTGACAGTGTGACGCCACAGCTATTGGGGATGAAGCGCGTGCGAAGCGAAGACGCGGTAAGGCGCGCGTTTTTGAAGGGAAAGGCCGGTGAGTATGAGCAATGGCTGCACAGGCATCTGGAAGCCAGCTACGAAGAGTTATTGACGGAGCGGTGGATTTTGGACATGGACGGCACGGTGAAGACGTTGTACGGGGAGCAGGAGCAAGCGGTGCGGGGCTACAATCCCACCAAACAAGGGCGGCCATCGCACGTCTATCAAACCTACTTCATTGCGGCGATCCGAATGGTGTTGGATGTGGAAGTACAACCCGGCAATCAGACGGCATCTCAATACGCACAGCCAGGCTTGTGGGCTTGGCTAGACAGCAGGCCACGCCAGCAATGGCCGGCGTTCGTGCGGGGCGACATCGCTGGGGCACCGAACGAATGATGGAGGAGTGTGAGAAGCGGGGCCTTGCTTATCTGTTCAAGATCCGGCAAACCACGAAAGTGAAACGGCACATCGCGCAACTGTTCGGACGCACCGATTGGGCTGCGGCTGGCGGGGACTGGCAAGGATTATGCAG
>JBBRNO010000229.1:0-6827 GCA_038230275.1 Bryobacterales bacterium | reverse complement strand
GGTCTACATGTATGGCAAGGGCGAGGGCGGAAAAATCTCCGGCGAGTTAGCAACAAAGAATCCGTCCATCGTTACCGCCGGCATTACGTATAGTTGGGGCTGGTGGAAGATGCCTTCGGAATTGACCGAAGCGATCGACCCGCAAAAGAGCGCGCCGGAATTCTATATGGTGCTGGGCCTGCGGGATCTCTCTTACCACCTGACAACCGTACGCGATACCTATGCGCGCGTGAGTGCCAAGGGTTACCACGTGATCTATCGGGAGTTCGAAGACCTGGGCGCCAGAACGTACCATCCCCCGAGTAACGACGATGCCATCGCCTGGGCCACGCGGCTGCGAAACAAGAACCTGCCGCTCTCCTCCGAAGAGACGAAACTGCTGAAGCACACCGGTCACGACGCAATCAACGCACAGGGCTACTTCCCCGCGCTGGCGCTGGTGGGTGGTGTGCCCGCGGGCGTCATCGTGCAAAAGCTGCTCGACAGCCCGGACGCGAATATCCGCGCCGCCGCTGCCGAGACTTGCGTCTACGCCATTTTCAGCGAAGACACGATGACGGCTCTGGGCAAGAAGCTTACGGACCCTTCCGCGAAAGTGCGCCGTTCGGCAATTCGCGCGCTGGCGCTCAATGCCAATTGGCGCTCAGAGGCGGCACAGCAGGCGCTAATCCACCTGGCCACCAATACCGCCGCCGATGCGAACGATCGTGTCAGTGCGACCGATGCGATTGTGCAGGCCGCCAGGCTGCAAATTCGAGGCGTTCGTCAGGATCCGCCGCTGTTTCGGGCGTTGGCTGGACTCTTGGAGGACAGCAATGAAGAGCTGCGCACTATGGCGAACAACACGCTCGCTCCGATCCGAGACAGGGAATTCCGCGGCGACCTCGGCCGGCCGGAACGAAAGATTCCGAACGGCGGGTGGGCGCAATGGTTGGATGACATCTCAACCAAGGCCGCCGGCTACTTGAAGGATTATGAAGTATGCGGCTGGGGAACCAACCATGCGGCAGCGAACCTTCCGGGGAATCGCGGCATGAAGGAACCGGTGGATCTCTATTGCCTGGGTGGAGCCTCGCTGCTGGGCTACAACCTGGCAACCGGACAGCCTGTGCCCAAGCAGCCTGCCGTGGCATTCAAGAACACGCTGGAAGCTGCCGAACAGGGTTATCTGCCCGCCGAGGCCGCCCTCGGAATGTTTTACGCCAATGGAAAAGGGGTGGAGCAGGATTACGCCGAAGCCGCCAAGTGGTGGGTGAAGGCCGCCGAAGCCGGCCATGTGCTGGCCGCCAGCAATGCGTCCATGGTGTTCAGAGGTGGCGGTGGTGTGAAGTCCAATCCGGCGGAATCCGCCCGCTGGGAAAAGTTCGTCGCCGATCACAGTCCGAAAACGGATCAGTAGCGCCTTAGGCCAACACTCCGGGAAGCGGACCAGTGCTGTCCGCAAACCGCTCCACCGGCGTTCCAAACGCGTCCAGCATGGAAACGTAAAGGTTCGCCACCGCAGTGTCTTCCTGGTACACCAGGTGCTGGCCCGCTGCGATCCGTCCCCCGCCGCGGCCTGCCAGAACCAGCGGCAACTTGTGCGGATTATGCGAATTCCCATCGCTTAACGCGGAACCGAACAGGATCATGGAATTGTCCAGCACCGTTCCCTCGCCTTCCTTCATGCTCTGCAGCTTGCGCAGCAGGTAGGCGTACTGTTCAATGTGCCAGCGATTGATCAGGTGATACTGCTTCAGCTTTTCCGGGTCCTTGGTGTGATGGGAAACTTCATGGTGAGTATCCGTCACCCCTTCCAGGAAGCGGAAGTTTTGCCCACTCACCGCGTTCCCGAACATAAAGGTACTGATGCGCGTGGTGTCGGTCTGGAACGCCAGCGCAATCATGTCCAGCATCAGCCGCACGTGTTCAGCATGATCCCGCGGCGCCTCTGTCGGTTTCGCAACCGAATCAATGGACGCGCGCGCTTTCCACGACGATTTCGTACCGTCGCTCGCCCGCTCCAACCGCCCTTCCAGCGACCTTACAATTTCCAGATACTCATCGATTCGCGCCCGGTCGCCGGCACCCACCTGCGACCGCAGTTTCTTTGATTGCCCCAGCACTCGATCCAGCAGCACCGTGTCTTCCTTTAGCGAATTACCCTGCGGACTAGCGGCTCGAAACAGCCGATCATAGACGGATCGCGGATTGATCTCTCTCGCCAGCGGAGTGGTGGGACTGCTCCAGGCGATGTGGCATCCATAAACACGCGTGTAACCCACATTGCCGTCAACGCCCGTCGATTCGGGTTCAATCCCCAACTCCAACGAGGGGAGCGGCGTGCGGTCGCCAGTGCGCTGCGCGGCCAGTTGATCCATGGAAATGCCGTGCATGTTGATATCGACGCCCAGCGTCTTACTGATGGTGGTGCAGGTGAGGATGCTGGATTCTTTGACGTAATGCCCGTCCCCGGTATCGGCTCCGGCATTCCATAAGTTGCTGACCACCTGAATTTCATTTTTCAGGTCCTGCAGTGGCGCCAAGGTCGGCGACAGAACAAAATCGCGCCCCTTCCCTTCCGGCGTCCACATGCTGGTGTTGATGCCATTAGCCATGTAGAGCATTGCCATGCGGACCGGAGCCTTCACCGGAGCCGCCGCTTTCAAAGGCGCCATCGCTTCCAACCACGGCAATCCCAAGCCAACACCAGCACCGCGCAGTAGCGTTCTTCTAGAGAGTCTGAAATTTCGCATTCAAAGCTTCCTATCCGCTTTCGTTCGCGTCCACGGCGCAACCGGGACGGCCCCGGTCTGGTATCGGAACGGCATACTCATTACTACTGAGTTTATCAAGGAATGGGCGCTATAGTTGTTCCGCTCCACTTCCGCCAAAATGCTATCCACCACGCAGGAATCCTTCAGCGTGAGTCCGCGGCCCAATGCATAGCCCAACATTTTATTCGTAAGATTGCGAACGAAAAGGCCTTTTTTCTGCAGCAGTACCGCCTTCAACTGGTCCGGCCCGTCGAAGGTGGTTCCATCCGTGAGCTCGCCCTTCGCATCCACTGGCTTGCCGTTATCCGCAGTCCGCCAGCGGCCCAGTGCGTCGAAGTTCTCCAGCGCAAATCCCATCGGGTCGATCCGGCTGTGGCAGCTTGCGCAAACGGGGTCGGCACGATGCCGGTCCAGCAGTTCCCGCACCGTCTTCGGCGCATCCCCCTTAGGCTCCTCCAGCGGTGGCACGTTCGGCGGAGGCGGCGGAGGCGGCGTGCCCAAAATCGCATCCAGCATCCACTTGCCCCGCAACACCGGACTGGTGCGTTGCGGATGGGAAGAAACGGCCAGCACTGCCGACATGCCCAGTAATCCGCCGCGATGACTATCCTCCGGCAATTCGATTCGCTGCGGTGCGCTGGTGTTATCGCCGCTCGATGGTTTCACGTTCAAGCCGTACAGCTTTTGCAGCTTCTTGGTGGTGATGGTGAACTTGGAATCCAGCAGATTCAACAGCGACAAATCATTGGAAAGGATTTCGCGGAAGAACAGCACCGGCTGATAGCGAATGTCGCCCTGCAATTCCTCATCGCCCGAATACTCCGGAAACAGCTTCGCATCGGGACGGATGGTCTGCCCCAGCGCGCGCGTGCCTAGCCACTGCTCTACAAAGCTTTGTACAAAATCGAACGACTTGGTATTGCGCAGCATACGCGCCACTTGACCGTTCAGAATCTCAGGCTCATGCAGTTTGCCCGCTTCCGCCAGCGCCAACAGTAAACTGTCCGGAGTGCTGCCCCAAAGGAAGTACGACAGCCGGGTGGCCAGTGCATAATCGTCCAGCAAGCGCGGCTCGGAACCGGGATTCACCGCCTCCACCCGGAACAGAAATTGCGGAGAAACCAGCACCCCTCGGATGGCGAACAGGATGGAATCGTCAAACGATTTGCCGCTTTTCTGCGCCGATTGGAACAGCCCCAAATACACCAACAGATCACTTTCGTCCACCGGCCGGCGGAAGGCCCGGGGCACGAACTCTTCCAGAATCTTCCGCGCTGCCTGCGGCGGCGTAACACCGTTGCCTGGCTTCGCGGTCAAAAACTTGGCGCGCGAGCGCGGATCCTTAGCGGCAAAATCGAGCGCCTGCTTCGCCGCATCCAGATACTTTTCAGCGTGGATCGGCGACAAAAATAAAGTCTCTGCCGCATTGTCGAAGCCCTCACCGCCCGCCCCGTCGGCAGGCAGGCCTGCTCCTACATCGACGTGCAAATTTAACAGATCGCGGATGGTGGATGAGTATTCCGTGCGGTTCAGCCGCCGGACGGGCGCTGGGCCCGGTACAATTCCGCCCGCGCACGCCTCCGTCTTCAAGGAGGCCAGAGCCCAAACGGTGAACGCTTCGCGCTGCGCCATGGGCGGCGCCGGTTTCCCTCGCGGCGGCATCTCGTTATTCCGCACCCGGTTCAGGATGGAATTCCACTTTGGTCCACGCTCGTGGAAGCTCTCCGGCGTACTGAATTGCGCCAGATTGAACCCCGCAATCGCCCCTTTTCCCTGGTGGCAGGCGGCACAATACGTTTTCAAGAATATCTGTGCGTCATCGAAGGAAAAAGCGGGTTGCGCAAAGCACTGCCAGGCACCGGTCAACAGTAGTAAGAGCAGCAGAAAGAAAGGCACGATTTCAAGCTCATGCTACCACACGGTGCTGCGTCTAAAACGGTGGTATGATCGCCAATTATGAAACGTGCGGCGCGTATTCTGGTGGGCGGGCTGGTGCTCAGTTTGGCGCTTTCCGCCGCTGATATTGCCGGCTTGTGGACCGGCCAGATATCGGGGCGCGGCGGAGAGAAACAAGACATTTCTTTCCAATTCAAGCTGGATAAGAATTCGTTCAGCGGAAAAATGTTCGGCGACGAATTCGACGTGCCCGTGCAAAATTTGCGGATCTCCGGCGACCGCATCACCTTTTTCATCACCACCACAAATTATTACGACGCCACCCAGACCAGGTTCGATTTCAGCGGCACCATTACCGCAAAAGAGATTCAGTTAACCAGAGAGCGAGCCGGCGTCAAAGCGAAAGGTAAAGACGAAAAAGCAAAAAACGGAGACCAAACCTTTACCCTGAAACGGCTAACCTAGCGTACTGTCCGACAAATAACTGGACACAAGAAACGGCTTGCTCACGCGCGCGGCCCGGTCTCGAACTCGTTTCCGAGCCGCGACTGTAAAGGAGCGGTAGTCAGGTGTTAGTGTCCACCCAATTCGCGGACACTACACTAGCTGTTCCCCGGCAGCTTCCAATTCCTGCGACAGTTGCTCCCATTCAGACAGCAACGCGGACAATTTCGCACGCAGACTCTCGGCAAGCTGGCTGATCCGCACTGTCTCCTCCGTGCTCTTAAAATTCCCCAAGTCGGATTCCAGTTGAGTAATCTCCGACTCGGTCTTCTCGATCTCACCCTCTATCGCCGTGCATCGATCCTTCAACTTTTGGATCTTCATCGGGTTCACGCGCTTTCCCTTATCCACCACAACCGCGTGCCCCGCATGCCCCGTCACATGATTCGGCGAAAGCCCCAAATCCGCCGGCGGCAGATCCAAAGGTTTGCCCGACTTCCGCCACAGATAGTCTTCGTAATTCCCCGGAAACACCGTCACTTCGCCGCCGCCAATCTCAAAGACGCGCGTAGCCAACTTGTCAATAAAGTAGCGGTCGTGCGACACCAGCACCACGGTGCCGGTATATTCTTCCAAGGATTCCAGCAGCACATCCTTCGCCCGCATATCCAGATGGTTCGTAGGCTCGTCCAACAAGATGAAATTGGTCGGCGACAGCAGCATCTTCGCCAGCGCGTAGCGGTTGCGCTCCCCGCCCGACAGCACGCCGATGCGTTTGAACACATCGTCTTCGGAAAACAGAAAACACCCCAGTAGACTGCGTAGCTCCGTCTGTGTACGCCGCGGCGCCGAAGCCGTCAGATCGTCCAACAGCTTCGCGTCCACGTCCAGTTCCTTATACTGATCCTGCGCAAAGTAATCGACGGTGACGTTGTGCCCTAGCTTGTATTCGCCCGTTGACAGCGGTTCCGCGCCAGAGAGCAGCTTGATCAGCGTAGACTTTCCCGCCCCATTTACTCCCACCAGCGCCACGCGATCCCCGCGCTCAATCACAAAGTTTACTTTTTCAAACACCTTCTTCTCGCCGTAAGCCTTGGAAACGCCATGGAACTCGGCCACAATGCGTCCGCTCGGCTTCGGTTGCGGGAATGAGAAATGGATCGTGTTCTCATCGGGCGGCATCTCGATGCGCTCAATCTTTTCCAGTTCCTTGATGCGGCTCTGCACCTGCTTCGCCTTTGTCGCCGTCGCGCGGAAGCGGTTGATGAACGCCTCCAGAGCGTCAATACGGTCCCGCTGGTTTCTGTAGGCGGATTCGATCTGCACGCGCCTGTCCGCCTTCTGCACCAGATACTTCTCATAGTTGCCGCTGTAGAAGTGGACCCGTTTGTTCCAAAGCTCGACGATCTTGGTGATGGTGACGTCCAGAAAATATCGGTCGTGCGAGATCAAAACAAAAGCATTCGGATATGTTTTAAGGTACTGCTCCAGCCAGTTTCGCGCTTCCAGATCCAAGTGGTTCGTCGGCTCATCCAGCAACAACAGATTCGGCTGCTCCAGCAGCAACTTCGCCAGCGCGATGCGCATTTGCCAGCCGCCGGAGAACTCTTCGGTAAAACGTTTCCAGTCGTCTTTGTGGAACCCCAGCCCGTCCAGCACCGCGCCCACCTGTGCCTCGATGGCGTACCCATCGCGAGCCCGGAATTCACTGTCCACGCGCTGGAAGCGGTC
>JBBRNO010000228.1:0-6900 GCA_038230275.1 Bryobacterales bacterium | reverse complement strand
TGGTTGAATCCTCCATCCATTGCAGCGTTCAAGCTCTGGTGGAGCGAGATGAACGATTGGCCCGCCGCGTGATTGAAGACGAATTTCGCATCAATCAGATGGAGTTGGACATAGACTCCCGCGTCACCCGATTGTTAGCGCTCAATCAACCGGTGGCCAGCGACCTGCGTTTGCTGATCATGGCTCTCAAGATCAACACCGACCTGGAACGAATGGGCGATTTGGCGTCAAACATAGCCGAGAGGGCGATTTCTTTGATCAGCGTTCCTCCAGTCAAACCCCTGGTGGACACTCCGCGCATGGCGGCCCTGGTGGAAGATATGCTTCACCGCAGCCTCGACGCCTTTGTTAGTCGCGACGCCGATCTGGCGGCCAAGGTTCTGCCAGCCGACGACGAAGTGGACGACCTTCGCGACGGTATCTACACCGAACTGGTCGCCGCCATGCAGAGCGATCCGGAAGTGGTGAAGCCGGCCATCAATCTGATGTTTGTCGCGCGTAATCTGGAGCGCATCGCCGATCATGCCACCAACATAGCGGAGGATGTCATTTTCCTGGTTCGCGGCATTGACGTCCGGCACAATTCCAGTGAAGGCAAATCGGGTGGCTACGGACAGTCCTATCCACTGGAAAGACACACCGCCAAGTAGATGTTCGTGGGTGCATTCTGGTGCCGGCGGAGATCTGGAAGGCCGGAGCGCGCTTGACCTGCATGAAGACAGCTACATTCCCGAGCTTCCGCAAAAGTACGGCGTGAGCGTACAAGCGCTGATGTTCCGGCTACAGTATCTCGGCTACATCGAAGGGTAGATGTCTATTCATAGGGCCCAAGAAATCGTTCGCCGTTGAAATGTATCAGGTGCGATGGCGCATCCGCGCACCACACTTCCGTCTCCCACGCGATTTCTCCGAGGTAGCGTGCCATGATCGTCCTTGACGGAAACGCTGTGACATAGACCAGGCCCGCTTTTGATTTTGCGAATAGATCGGCGAGTTCCGTATGGCGTTTGCCGTCCACCGGGCCGTGACTGGTGACGGATTCAACCAGCAGGAGCCACTCCCGTTCCGGGTAGTAAAGTACTACGTCCGGCATTTTCCCATGGCCGTCAACCTCGACGCCCAGCTTGGCCAGCAGTTCCTTATCGAAATATCCCCACTTCTCCCCAGTGTCTCCGGCATAGATCAAAACCCCGCCGGGAACATAGCGCGGCGCGAACTCCTCGACGATCGCCTTGATAAGCTCGCTGTGCGCGCCGGGGCTGAGGCGGATGGTGTCGCCCGTCCCCAGTTTCACCGGAAGCTTTTTCATCTCCCGTTCCTTGGCGTAGCGGGCGGTCAGCGTTTTACGGGTCTTGAGGTATTTCGCGAGGTTCGCATTCCATGCGGCTGTGCCGAAATTTCGCAACAGCGTGAGCGTGTCCGGCTCAATTTGGTAGACCGCCTTGGGGCTGTTCACAGGTCTCGCTGGGTTATCGGGATTGTAGAGCGCGATTCCGGCGGCGACCAACTGGTGTATGGACTGACGCCGGAAGGTCTCGCGCGAATTGGGCGCATATTGCTTGTCGTAGTGATCGCGCGCAAACTCCATCATCGGCGTGATCCCGACAAGCGGGTTCTTCGCGCTTGACCACGGTTTCCCCTTCTTCAAATCAAGCAGCGCGAGCAAACACAGCGCCGAGCGGTCGTTCTGCTGCGCGCGCGGCATGCCGAGACTTTCCAGAACCTGAAGCGCGTCAGCAATCTTATTTTCGCCGGCCATTCATCGCCTCAACCTTTTGATCGATCAGCGCCTGCGTGAGGTGCCCCTGCGCCTGGCTCCACTTGCCAAGCTGTTCCAGTTCCTTGATATCCGGGTAGAGCAGGAGCCTCAGATCCGTCGCGTTCACCTGCGTATGGCCGCTGAAGCGGCGGAAGTAGTCGTCCACGGCCGTCGAATTGAGAAACACGGAAAGGCCGTGTGCCACATTCTTGTCGATGCCCCTTTTTCCTGCGTGAAACACGTTGAGGTGATTCTCAAAGCCGATAGCCGTATCGTTGAACGCGTCCGGTTCCACAACGTTTGCCACAACGCGGCGGCGTTCCTCCTTGGAGGAAAAGCGGCGCACGACCGTATAAGACCCATTCGGGTAGAGCCACTTCTTCGTCTCGGCATTGTTGACGATAGCGTTTGGTTTTTTAGACTGCCGGGGCCATTCAAGCGAGCCGTTGGCGAAGTGCGCCGGATAGAGAAGCGGCGCTGCGCCGCTCTCCGGTTGTTCCCGCAAGAATTCCTTCAACCGAAAATCAACGACGGGACCCGTGGAGACCTGGAGACCTATTTCAGCCAGCGAGTTTTTCGCGAGCGGCACGCCGCCGATGTCTGAATGCGAAGGATCGGTTGGCACGTGAATAAACTTTTGCTCGTCGTTGCTATGGACGATGTCAGCAAAAGCATACCGGCTCGTCTGAATGTCGGCGAAGCTCGTATCGCTGGATGTCGTGATCGTCACCCTGCCCTGCTTCTTGCCGCGGACGAGCTTGATGACGACGTTTTCCTGAAGGACTTCATCATCGTTAAAGGCGCTCGTGCGGCTGTGAAACAAGTGGATATAATCGAGAGCCGATCTTTCGAGCATCCATTCTCGAAACGGTTTGTAATAGAGCCCGTTGCAAAAACTCCGTGGGATGATCGCTACGATTTCCCCTCCCGCTTCCATGAGCTCAAGCGCCAGGCCGAGAAACGCCGTGTAGAGGTTGACAGTCTCCAAACCAACGGTCCGCAACAACGCCCGATGTTCGGAATCACTATTGATTTTTTTGTAAGGCGGATTCAGGATCGCATGGGTAAAGCCCTGCGCTCGTTTGCCAAGCTTGAGGCGGAACACCACATCCTGGATGAAGTCACGCTCGATGATGGTGGCGGAGATATTACCTCCATAACGGGCCAACGTCTGCCGCAGGCAGACCGCAAGGGCCGGATCGATTTCATAGGCCGATATGAACATCTCTTCGTGTTCCCACCGGCTGATAAACGCCGCCGTCAGGGAACCGATGCCCGCGCCGGCGTCAAGCAGGCGCACCGGTCCATGCCGTTCTGAGAACAGCGAAGCCATGAACCGCGCAACAGCGCTCGGCGTCATGAACTGCCCGAATTCAATCTTCCGCGCCGGGTTCAACCTGTTGGTCGCTTCCATGCGCGCATGGTCCAAGGCGCCCAGATCAACCCGCGCGGCCCGCGCCGTACTCATGTGGCTGATTTCCTCAGAAGAGGCAATTTTTCCGCTATGTACTGCTCCTCCGCGTCGCGGACAACCCACGCCAGCGAGACTTTCTTCTGCGCGGCGATCTCTTCCAGGGTCTGGTAAATGTCCGGTGGGAAGCTGATCAAGGCCCGCACGGATGCTAGACTGTCGTCGCTCACCCGGCTGTCCTCCCGCTTCTTGCTGGTTTTCATCGAATAGAACAAGATTCACCACATTACACCATATCGGTGAAGTTGCAAGGTTCTGCAAGGAAACTAGTTTCACCCTCTTCGCGGCTTCCTCGAAGCACCGCCCGACCTTATTCAATCCAGTTCATGCAGGCTTCGTTAAGCACGGCTGGGGCCGCCCGTATCTGAAGGCGGCGAGCTTGTATAAGATTCAAACAGCTCGCCTCGGCTGGTAGCGATCAACGTTGCTTGTTTTCGCGCGGCTGCGGTTCTCGCCTATAGATGCGGCTGAACTTCCGCCGGCGCTGCGGCGGGATGCGTGACGGCTCGCCGACTGAATCGCGCCTAATATAACAACACGGTGCGCGACTTGTTAGGAGTGGATTTTCAACCAGCTAGCGACCTGCCGCAGGATGATTCCGGCTATGGATTTGACAACATCGCCGATGCCCTATCCGTTTCTCCCCTGCTCATGGAGAAATACCTGTTCCCGGCAAAACTCCTCGGCGACGTCTGATTCAGGAAGATCACCACGGCCTCCGCTCCCTGTCTTAACTTTCCACCCGCCCGGCCGCCGCATTCCACCGCATCCGCCGTCCGGCCCGCAGTGACATATTCGCCATCTGCACTACCAGCGCGGCTTGGAAACCCAAATACATCGGCGCCGTCGGCTTCTTGCGCGTCTTCACGCAATCCAGGAAATTCTCCACGTGCAATTGCGTCGCATAGTCGAAGCCCCGCGCCGACTTCCCCTGCATCGCCACCGTCTCTTCCGCGCCCTTCTTGTAGACTTTGTACTCTTCCCGGCTAACGTCCATCCGCGCCAGATCCCCATCCAGCTGGTTCAGTTGATCGTTCTTCGTCTGATACCGCATCGCCGCGTAGTTGATCGTAAACACGCCCAGGAAATCTTCCGGATATTCCGCAATCACCACCACTGATTCCGGCGTGTCCACGCCCTCCACATGCGGCCGCCCCGCCGACGCGTTTACCGCCAGCGGGTAACTGGCGTTCATCAACATATGCATCCCGTCGTAAATATGCGCGCCCTGGTCCGCCACGATGCCGCCCGCGTAATCGGAGTAAAGCCGCCAGCGCCGGAATCGCCCAGGCTCGAACTCCTGCCTCTTCGCCGGCCCCTGCCATTGCTCCCAATCGAGCGGCCCATCCAGTTTCCTTGGCGCGCCGCCGCCCAGTTGCGTGTTCACCCACCAGGACCGAACCATCCGCACCGTGCCCAGCGTTCCGTCCGCCACCACCTTCCGGCCTTCGATGTACAGATCGTAACTCCGCCGCTGCATCCCAACCTGCACAATGGATTTAGACTTCTTCTCGGCTGCTACCAGCTCCACGCCCTGCTCCGGAGTCTGACAAAGCGGCCTCTCGACATACACATCCTTCCCCGCCGCCATCGCATCCAGCACCATGCGATGATGCCAGTGTTCCGGCGTTGCAATCAGCACCGCCTGAATACTTTTGTCGTCCAGCAACTGCTTGTAGATCCGATAGGGTTTCGCCGTACTGCCGGCCTTGGCGGCCGCGGAGAGTGCGCGCTCCAGATTGGGCTCATACACATCGCAGATGGCGCCCACCTGCACCGAGGCATTCTTCTGGAACACCGACATAACGTACGTGCCGCGGCCGCCGCTTCCGATAACTCCGAGCGTCGTCCGATCCTGTGCGTGCAGCATCTGTGCGTGCAGCACCGGTACCGCGCCCGCCAGCAGAAAAGTTCGTCTATTCAGATTCATAGTTCAGCTTCCGCAGCCCAGTGCCAATGTAAGAGCACCTCGTCCCTATCCGATTCGATAATAATGGAATGGGTACCGGTGGATTCGGAGCCGTCCCCAGCTTCGGCCCCGGCCGCGCACGTTTTCTAATAGGAGCAGACATGAATCGCCGGGACTTCTTACTCGCCGCCGCCGTGGCCACCACCGCCAAGGCCGCTGTTCCACGAAAGCTCAATGTATCGGTTTTCTCCAAGCACCTACAATTCCTGCAAGGGGAGGCGCTGGCTAAAGCAGCCGCCGAAATCGGTTTCGATGGCATCGATCTTGCCGTACGTCCTGGCGGCCACGTGGAGCCTGAGCGTGTTGCGCAGGACCTGCCGCCGCTCATCAAGCTTATCCACGCTCATGGCCTCAAAGTCCCCATGATCACCAGCGGCATTGAGGATGTTGAGACGCCTCACGCCGAATCCGTTCTCCGCACCATCTCTGAGCTTGGCATCCATCATTACCGCTGGGGCGGCTTCAAGTACGATCCCGCAGGTCCCGCGTTCGGAAAGCAGCTGGACGCATTGAAGCCGCGCGTCGCCAAGTTGGCCGAACTCAATACGAAGTACAAGACCGGCGCCATGTTCCATACCCACTCCGGTATCAATCTGGTGGGCGCGCCCATTTGGGACCTCTATGTTTTACTGAAGGACTTCGATCCGCAGGCGGTAGGCGTCAACTACGACATCGGCCATGCGACGGTGGAAGGCGGCTTCGGCGGTTGGATCGATAGCTTCCGCGTCCTGGGCCCGCATCTGCGTGGCGTGGCAGTGAAAGATTTCCTCTGGGAGAAAGACGCCAAGGGAAACTGGAAAGCGGAATGGAAGCCGATAGGCGAGGGCATGGTCCGCTTCCCACAATTCTTCCAGTTGCTGGCCCAAAGCGATTTCAACGGGCCGCTGCAAGTGCACTATGAATACCCGCTTGGCGGCGCCGACAGCGGCAAACGAAACATCACCATCTCACCGGAACAGCTCTTCACCGCCATGAAATCCGACCTGGTAAAGGTGCGCGGCTATTTGGCCAAGAGCGGTTTGGCGGGCTGAAGAACTACTGCGCGTCAGGGTCGCGATCCGGCAGCTTTAATTCCTTGCGCAACCGGATCAACTCCGTTTTCAACTCCGCCAAAACGCCGGCGTACGCCGCATCCGTGTAGACACTGCGCATCTCAAGCGCATCTTTCTGGCGATCAAACAATTCCCATTCATTCGACTCATAGTAGTGAATTAACGTGTAACGGTCCGTGCGGACGCCATAGTGCCGGGCCACGTTGTGTTCGGCCTTTTCGTAATAGTGATAGTAGAACGACTTGCGCCAATCCGCAGGAATCTCTCCGCGCAGCAGCGGCACCATCGACGCGCCTTGCATGTCGGCAGGCACCGCGACGCCTGCTGCTTCCAGGAACGTTTCGGGAAAGTCGAGGTTCGCTGTCATCTTCGTGCATACCGAACCTGGCGCGGCAACTCCGGGCCAGCGGACCAGCAGCGGTGTGCGGATGGACTCCTCATACATCCATCGCTTGTCGAACCAGCCATGCTCGCCCAGGTAGAAGCCCTGGTCTGACGCGTAAATCAAGATGGTGTTGGAAGCCAGATCCGCCGCATCCAGATGGCGCAGCAATCGGCCCACGCTGTCGTCCACGCTGGCGATGCACCGCAGATAATCCTGCATGTAGCGTTGATACTTCCACCGCACCAAATCTTTACCCTGTGGATT
>JBBRNO010000227.1:0-6917 GCA_038230275.1 Bryobacterales bacterium | reverse complement strand
TAGCGGTTTCCACCACTCCATTCGCTGCCCTTTCGGCCTCACCCTCCGGGTGAATCGGTAACACTTCGTTTTCGGCGCTCATCTCCAACAATCCTAACCCCTTATCTGTTCAGAGCTCCCCACTACTGATCTTTTTAGGATCATAAAAACCCGGACGGATATCGCAGCCAGGAGACTGAGGACGCTGAAGACGCATTCCTAAAGCAACGGCATCGTGCGATGGGATTAGAAACGGTCGTCCCCGATCCGACCGCGCTGCTGATCATTGATGAAGCGGAGCGGCGGAGGATCGCCGGACTGGAGCAGACACGGGCATTTTTGATCGGGGCGGGATCGGAATGATTCTGATCGGTATGCCAGGCATTGAAAAGCGCCTGGCTCGCTATCCGCAGTTGTACTTCCGCATTGGTTTTGTTCACGAGTTTCGTCCGCTGTCGACAAGCGAAATCAGGCAACTTCTGGAACGTCACTGGACGCCGCCGGGTGTCAGACTTTCAGGTGACGCCATTGATACGGCCGCCGCCGCGTCGATCATCCGAATCACTGGCGGCAACTTCCGGCTGCTGAATCGCCTCCTGACGCAAGTCGAGCGGATTCTTGAAATAAACCCCCTGCACTCAGTGACCAAAGAGGTGGTTGAGGCGGCACGCGAGAATCTTGTCATCGGGCAGTCCTAAAAACGCTACGCTGCGCCGTTTGCGCGATCTATGTGACCAATGCGGACCGTTTTGGCTTGCCGGGTATCGAACTTGCACGCAATGGCGGAAAAGTTCGTCAGAATAACAAGACATGAAACTCTGCCTCGCTTTTGCAGTCACGCTATCGACGATACACGGCTCGGAACCCGCGCCAAAGCTGGCCTATTCGTTCAGGGCCGATAGTGGTGTGCTGCAGGTGGAACTCGTTGTCAACCACTTGGGACGCGAGATTGATTTAGTGCTTCCGACCGCATGGGGCGATGCGGTTGACCTACATCGGGGCGTGACCAATCTACGCGCACTCGAAGGACAGATTAGCAGAACGGACGATGCAGGCAAGGCGAAGGTGCAGACCTTCAAGGGACGCGCTCGAATCGCGTACGACTTGATCCAAGACTGGGGTGGTGCCCTTCGGGAGAGCGTCCGACACCGGCCGCATCTGAATTCGTCCCATCTTGAAATCAGCACTGCCAACTCGTTGGTTCATCCGCAGCTGGATCTGGCACAGTCGGTCGATTGTTCCTTCGACTGGCGGCTCCCAGCAGGATGGGCCCTGGTCACGTCTTTCGGAACCACCGTAAGTCGAGGGAGCGGGAATCATCAGAGGTTGCGTGGACCGTGGAATGATGTCGCGAATGCGATGTTCGCAGCCGGCAATTTTCGCATTGTCCGTACGAGGATTGGCCGGGGCGTGCTGGTGACCGCAATGCGGGGAGAGTTCGAATTCCCCGATACTGAAGCAAATGAGAGGATCGTCAAGCTCATCCGCCTAGAGCGTGATTTCTGGCGTGACAACAACTTTCCCTACTTCGTGGTGACACTAGCACCATACGGCGCAGGTCAATCGGGCACTGGCGGAGGCGGCTTCACCAACGCGTTCAATCTGTACACCTCAAGCGAGGGCCCGTTTTCGACCGGCCTGCTATCGCTGCTCGCACACGAGACCTTTCATACGTGGAATCCTCTGAAGATGCGCGAATCCGCTCACCCCAAGAGAACACCAACTGGTTCACGGAAGGCTTCACGACGTACTACCAAGATTTGTTGCTCTGGCAAGCCGACGTAATCGGGGACGCGCAATATCTCGACGCGGTCAACCGACTCATTCGCGACTACCATTTCTCGCCCGCTCGCAATGACACGCTGCAAGAACTTATTACCCGTACGCGGCAGGACCAGGGCAAGAGCCGGATTCCATACGAACGTGGCGCAATGATCGCTTTGCGTCTGGATGACGAAATTCGTCGTCGTTCCGACGGCAAGTCGTCTCTCGATACTTTAATGCGGGAACTATTCAATCAACGAAAGCACCATGCGGATCTTTCGAAGGAAAGGATATTCGCGGCGATTGGTCGTCATGTCGACGCAGTCATCCTCGACAGTGTTAGTGAGCAAGTCGAATCCGGTACCACGATTGAAGCTCCGCAGAAGGTTCGTGTCCCATGTGCTGAGCGGGTAGTGGTCGACATGCCAGAGTTTGAACTCGGCATGGATCGCACCGCGCTAATCGAGAACCACCGGGTGATGGCAGTCAAGCCGGGGAGTGCTGCCGAAAGAGCCGGCGCAAAGAACGGCGATGTCGTTGTCGGGACCGGGGTTTACTGGAACGACGTAACCCGACCTGTCCGACTCACGATCAAGGGCGGCAAGAAGGTCGAGTACCTGCCGCTAGGATCGACTCGCCAGATCCCACAATATCAGTGCCCGTAAAAGGCAATAGAGCATGCCTGGCGTGACGTTTCTGCGATAGGTAACGATCAGCCGCACGGCGCTTCCACCGTACTATCGAAGGTGCGGAAGCGTCCGGTTTCGCAACAAGCCGACGAAAACTGATTTTGTTGGGCTTCCTACATTGCAAAAAGGTATTGCGTTATTGATTCAATTGGCGATACATTTGAGCAATGCAGATCGGCTACGCCAGAGTCTCCACGAACGATCAGGACACAGCTGTTCAAGTGGCGGCGCTCAAGACCGCTGGGTGCGAGCGGATCTATCGGGAGAAGGCGTCCGGTGGGCGTTGGGATCGACCTGAACTTCACCGGCTGCTCGACCAACTGCGCAAGGGTTATGTGCTCGTAGTCTGGAAACTTGACCGCCTATCTCGGTCGCTCCGCGACGTGCTCACGATTATGGAACGGCTCGGGGAAGCAGGAGCGGGCTTCCGCAGCCTGACCGAAGCCATCGACACGACTACACCCGCAGGCCGAATGATGATGCGGATGGTCGGCGCGTTCGCCGAGTTCGAAAGAGCGATGCTCAAAGAGCGGACTAAGGCTGGGTTGGATGCCGCCCGCGAAGAGGGGCGCATCGGCGGACGTCGTCCAAAGCTGACGCCTCAGCAGCAGGCTGAAATCCAGAAGATGGTATCGAAGGGCGACAAGACGGCCGCCGACGCTGCACGGCTCTTCAAGATCCACCCGGCAACTGTCAGCAGGCTTCTTGCGCGGACGCTACCGCTAGCAAGGAAGGCCAAGCATGCCAAATAATGTTGACGGAAGTGCGCCACTTAATTCTGAAAGTGACACGATTGAAACATAGGGTCTTGCTGGAATATAGAAAGTATCATAAAGGACGTTGAAGTGTACTCAGTTGGTTTACTGAGGGACGTAGATTGTCCAGCATCTTGCTGGACACTTTTGCAAGTGGCGCTTGCAAAAGTGCTTTCCCAAGGAAGTCGATGGCGGGAGGAATTGTCTTTCGGGAGCGGAAGGAACTTTGGGCCATCGGGTTTGACGGTGTTCCGAAGATCATCGCCGACGCCGGGAACCGAGCGTCCTTTCGGTTCATCGAGTTTTTCGTCGCACACATCCGAAACCAGAACACTGGTCCGTCAGTAGGAGTACGGTTGTTTTTGGGGACCCATGGATTCGTGGCAGAGTAGTGGTCAAAGTACAGCCGCTCTTGGTAGGGTCTAGTCCGCGGCGAATTCTCGTGGCCTTGCCCGTATTTATATCGTGAACCACAATCGCGGCATTCTGCGTCTCCGATCGATTGAGAAGCTAATCCAGAAAAACCGACGATAGCTCTGGCCGCTCGGCGGCTTCGTACACTGTCAGCAAGAGGTCCAAAAGCTTTTTGGGATGGATGCGGCTCACACAAAGTTTAACGCGCGAACATGAAGCAGGTGGAGCCGTGGTCAGCTCGTTTGCCGAAGAGCGCGGTCCGTCGATTGGGCGTCTCCCGGAGCAGGCAACGCAGGTGCGCCGCGGAGTCCGAAGGGGATGAAGTGAGTGCATTTCCCAATTCATTCCCCTCTGCTGACGGTAAGGCGGCAGAAGTTCAGGAGGAGGCAACCGCAGAACACCTTCCTTGCGCTTTTGACGCGATCGTTTCGGCAACATGTTCCGTTTCAGTCCCCGTGGCTTTGGAGTACTTCCTATGTCCGAGCCCCGCTTTGCAATTCGACGATGCGCTTTACATCCTTCATTAACAGATACAGGTGGAGGTCATTCACCGGTGCCTGGATGAAACCGTACTTTTGGTAAAAGGTTGCCGCCTGGCGATCTTTCGCATGTGTAAGAATGGCACGGCATCCCACCAAATCTGACGCCTGGAGAGCCCTGAGAACCGCGTCTTTCAGCAGGCCGGCGCCTAAACCCTTTCCCATTTCCGTAACGTCCACCGCCAGCCGCGCGAGTAAGATTACCGGAACGGGATACTGCCCCAATCCGTGGGCAACTCGCGGAGGCACGTGATCCCTGCTGACGGATCCCGCAGCCAGTGTGTAGTAGCCGACAACCCGATCCGCTCTTGTGGCAACGAATGTTCTGGCGGATCGGTTTTGATGATTCACACTGGCATACTTCACCAAGTATTCGTTGAGCGGAGCGACGCCGCAGTCGAAAGAGGCGAGCAGGTGCGTTTTGTCAATTGGAGCCGGCCTATTCAGCGTCATCAAACACGCCAGGCTTGGTCAACAGTTTTCGAAGCGCGGGAATGTCCTTCGGGGGCGCATCCAGCGCGACGCAAAATTCTTCCCATTTTTCCTGGGAGAGATAGAAATGTACTTGATCGGCGAGGATTTGCTGAGCGGCGCTGAAGGCGTTCTCCACCATGAAATTGGTGAGCGTGGTTTGCTTGAGCTTTGCCGCTTGGGAGATCACCGCTCGTTGGAGTGGCATCATCCTCAATTGGACTTTAGTGTCTCGCAACGGCGATTCGACCTTTGGCATAACGGCTTACTCCTGTTCGGAATATAGCATTGAAGATGGACAATGTCCATACGCTAAGAAGCCCTGCGGGCAGCTTTCCGCCGGTACCGATTTTTCACGTTCACGGAAATCTTGCGCCTCTATTTTGTTCGTTTTCTTACAAGTGGCTGAGTATTTGGGCGGGCTTGGTTCGGGGTTTTGCTAGTTTTGGCGTTTAGTGAGGGTAATTCGTGAACTTGAGCATGGATGAGGTGGTGCGGTGGATTCCGGTGAGTGTGCGTTTGGAAGCGGCTGCGCCGCCTGAGGGAGGGGCGCCGCAGTGGGAGCGGATTCGGGCGGCGATTGACCGGGCGATTGCGCCATTTGCGGGAGCGCAGGAGGCGGTGATGCGGGCATTGGAGGAACTGGCTAATGATTGGTGACGTGATGTGCGGTTTCGACTGCGTGCGGTTTGCCCGCGAACGACTGGGGTTTGAACCGGATGCGAAACAGCGAATTGTCTTGGGACCCGGCGGCCGGCGGGGCTTACTGAACTGCTCGCGGCAGTGGGGCAAGAGTACGGTGACGGCGGCGAAGGCGGTGCATCGCGCGTATTCCTTTCCGGGGAGTCTGGTGCTGGTGGTCTGTCCGTGCCGCCGGCAAAGCGGGGAGTTTCTGCGCAAGGCGGCAGCATTTGTGCGGAAGCTAGGGCTGCCGACGCGCGGGGATGGCGACAATGAGTGCTCGCTGGTGTTTCCCAATGGTTCGCGGATTGTCGGGCTACCCGATGTGGAGGCGAATGTGCGCGGGTTCTCGGCCGTTTCGCTGTTGCTGATCGATGAAGCGGCGCGGGTGAGCGACGAGCTGTATAAATCCATCTTGCCGATGCTGGCGGTGGGAAATGGGGATTTGTGGCTGATGAGCACCCCCTGCGGACAGCGGGGTTTCTTTTACGAAGAATGGACTAATGGCGGCGATGAATGGCTGCGGGTGAGCGTTCCAGGGGCCGAGTGCCCGCGAATTCCGGCGGCGGTTTTGCAGCGGCAGAAGGCAACTCTGGGCGACCGGTGGTTCCGGCAGGAATTTGGGTGTGAGTTTGTGGGCGAAGAAGGAAGCTTGTTCGATATGGACCTGGTGCAGCGGGCGATTCTGCCGGACCTGCGGGCGATTGAGCTTGAGGAACGGTGGTGACGTGAGGATCTTGGAGGAGACCCGCGAGCATTTTGTGGGTGTGGACCTGGGACAGAAACAGGACTTTACGGCTTTATGCGTTGTAGAGCGACTGCAGCGGCGCTTCGATGCGGTGGACCCGGTGACCTGGCAGAATTTGCGGGAGACCACGTACTGCCTGCGGTATTTGCAGAGGGTTCCGCTGGGCACCCCATATCCGGCGGTGGTGGCGCGGGTGATGAAGCTGGTGAAGAACCCGAAGATGATGGGCGGGTGCGAGGTGGTGGTGGACGCGACGGGGGTGGGCGGCGCGGTGTTGGATATGCTGCGCGAGGCTTGGCCGGGAGGAAGGCTGGTGCCGGTGACGATTACCGGAGGGAACGCACCGGTGCCGTCAGGCGCGGGTTGGAACGTGCCGAAGCGGGATTTGGTGGTGGGATTGCAGGTGATGTTCGAGAAACAGGAGATGCGGATTGCCGGGAATGTGCCGGAATCGGGGAACTTTTTGAGAGAGCTTGCGGGGATGCGGGTGAAGCTGTCCGCCTCAGGCCATGATTCCTATGGGACGCGGAGGCGGGGAGAACACGATGATCTGGTGCTGGCGGTGGCCATAGCTTGCTGGTGGGCCAGGCGGCCGAAGCAATGCAATTGGTTCGGGGGGCGGCCGGACGGGTGGTGATCTCTGGCAGGGAAGAGAGCGTATGGGGCGTAAAAGCGGGGTCGCGTGCATAACGTGACAAGGATCCGCGAATCAAGGGCATCCATGCGGCCATCGCCGTGAGGGTGTAAAACAGATTGTGTAAACGAGTTCTCCGATACTAAACAAGGAGAACGAGGATGGAACTGAAGGCAGAGGTATTAGACGATCTTTTAAAAGGGATCAAGACGCAGGAAGATTTGGCAGGGCCGAACGGGCTAC
>JBBRNO010000226.1:0-7011 GCA_038230275.1 Bryobacterales bacterium | reverse complement strand
GGTCCGCCGAAGACGTTGGTTGTCGATGCCAGCGGAGTGGGAGCCCCCATTGTCGAAGCATTCCGCGCCGTACGCCTCGGAGCCAACTTGATCCCGATCACGATTACCGGGAGCGGGCATCCCCACGCTGACCCACGGGGGTTACCTCGTTCCGCGCCGCGATCTGATCTCCAACTTGAGAATCATGATGGAACGGGGTCTTTTAAAGATCCCTCCTTCCATCCACGCCAAAGAGGCGCTGATCAAAGAGCTCATCCATTTGAAAGACCACCAAGGTATGCATCACGACGACTTGGCTATCTCTCTCACCTTGGCCGCTTGGCAATCCACGCGCGGAATCAACCACCTTGTGGAATGCCGTGACTTGGCTTGACGTTGAAGCCACTATCGCACCCGCGCATCGGCGCAGCCAAGCATTCTTCAAAAATGTGCGATATAGTAACTCCAAAGTCATAATTGGCAAGTACACTGTAACTCCTCGAGAGGTGAACAATGAATATCACATTGAATCGACAGGCACGCAACGGGATCCTCTGGTTCCAAGTTCTGATGTGCTCTGTGCTGTCCTGTGGACTCGGATGGGCTCAGTTTGAGTCTGCCACGCTAACCGGCGTGGTAACAGATTCTGCTGGCGCGGTGGTACCGGGAGCCGCCGTCACGGCTACCAACGAAGCAACAAACCTGCAGACTACTTCCGTGACGAATGGAGAAGGCCGGTATGTGTTCCCGAGTCTGCGGCCGGGACCCTACCGCGTTACAGTCACGCTGCAAGGGTTCAAGCAGCACGTTTCCTCAGGAATCGTCCTGGAGGTCAATCAGGCCGCCCGGCTGGATGTCGAACTCACGGTTGGCGCAGTCACCGAGGCGGTCTTGGTCACTGGCGAAGCTCCTGTTCTTGAGACGGAATCCTCCAGTCGAGGCTCGGTGATCGATCACACCAAAATGGTGGAGCTCCCGCTGAACGGGCGCGATTATAATCAGCTCGCCCTGCTGTCCCCTGGCGTGCTTGCGCCGACGCCGCGCTTGCAGTCGGTCGGATTCCGCGGTGCCTTCAATGTGAATGGGAACCGCGTGTTCCAGAACGCGTTCCAGTTGGATGGCGTAGACAATACGTCCTACTCCAACAGCTTTCGCGGACTGAACGTGCAGGTGATTCAACCCTCGGTTGAGGCGCTGCAGGAATTCAAGATTCAGACCAACGCGTATTCAGCCGAATTCGGTCGCAGCGCCGGCGCTCTGATCAACGCTGTGATTCGATCCGGCAGCAATGACGTGCATGGCTCCGCCTATGAATTCCATCGCGACCAGCATCTCGATGCGACCAATTTTTTCGCTAACAAGGCGGGGTTGGCCAAGCCCTTTCGTCTCCGTAACCAGTTCGGGGGCACCCTCGGCGGACCGGTAATCAAGAATCACACGTTCATTTTTGGCGACTACGAAGGTCTGCGCGATGCGGCGGGGGTCGTACGGTTTAGTTCGGTAGCGCTGCCTGTCTGGCGCCAGGGCATGTTTGCGACTCCGATCTGGAATCCCTTTAACCCCACTGACCAGGGTGCCGATTTCAGGATTGCGGCGACCCAGGACTGCAATGACGGAAAGGGCAACTGTTGGCGGATTCCGGGCAACCTGATCGATCCGGTCGGCAGGAAAGTACTTGACGTCAGCCCCAATCCGAATACCGCATCGGCCACCCAGGACAACAATTTCGTCGGCGCGCCGATTGATCGCAATCACACCAACCAGTTCGATATTCGCGTGGACAACAACTTCACATCCAAGTTCAGTATGTTTGGCCGGTACTCTTATTCCAAGACAAACTTCTTCCGGCCGGCGCCTCGTCCTGGCCTGTCGGAGGGGTCGTTCAACGATACCTTCGGCACGGCGGATCTGAAATCGCAGGGGGTCGCGTCCGGTCTGGTATGGGTGCTGTCGCCGGCCTTGGTTTCTGAAACGCGCTTCGGCTTCTCGGCGGGCGACTACTTCCAATTGCCCCCGAACTTCGGGTCCGCGTGCCCGGGCGAGTTGATCGGGCTGAAGAACGCGCCCACCGACCCGGCGCTCTGCGGTGGCATTCCAGTGTTCAATATCGTTCCCAGCATTATCTCGCGACGGATTGGGCGAACCACTTCGGTGCCGCAGTTCCAGACGCCCCGCAGCTACAACCTGCGAGAGTCGTTTTCATGGAACCTGGGTGCCCACGCATTGAAGTTTGGTGGCGAGCTGCTGTTCGTCGAGACCGGAGTCCGGGACATCGGTTCTCTGCTCGGCAATTTCGAGTTCACCGGCCGGTTCACCGGAGTGAACAATCGTTGGGAAAATGCCTTAGCCGATCTCCTGCTCGGATTCCCAACACGCTATCTGCAGGACTCCAACACCACCTTCGACCTTTACCAGCACATGTACTTTGGCTTTGTACAAGACGACTGGAAAATTACGCGCAAGCTCACTCTGAATTTGGGTTTGCGGTATGAATTTGCCACCCCTCCGCGTGAGCGGAATTTCAAGTGGGCCAACTTCGACCGTGCCAAAGGGCAGTTAGTTACGGCCAAAAGCGGATCACTGCGAGAGGAGTCGCTGATCGAGCCGGATAGAAATAATTTCGCGCCGAGAATTGGCTTCGCATACTCGGCGACGCCCAAGTCCGTTATCCGGGGAGCGTACGGGATCTTCTACAATCACACCAATCGCACGGGTCGCGAGGGCCTGCTAGGATTCAATCCGCCCTTCATTATTTTGGGCGACCAGAACATCTCGGGCTCAGGCCCGCTCCGGGCGACGGACGCGATTTTCCGCCTACAAGACGGGGTGCCACCGGGCTTTGTCGATATTTTGCGCGTAAATCTCGCGACCGTGGGGCGTAAGGCGCAAGACCCGAATCAGCGCACGCCCTACGTGCAGCAATACAACTTTGGCGTGCAACAGGAGTTGATGGGGCAGTTTGTCCTTGACGTTTCCTACGTCGGAAACCGCAGCCTGAAATTGCCCGCCTTCCGGAATTTGAATCCAAACACATTCACGTTTAACGCACTGGGCGCGCCGGTAGTCGGACCGAGGGAGTTGGCCTCGCTGGGGTTCGCCGGCGACATTCAGTATCTTGAGAATCTCGGGATTGCCAACTACAACTCGCTGCAAGGGAAGCTGGAGCGCCGGTTCGCGCACGGCTTTACGCTGCTGTCCTCTTACACCTGGGGCAAGTCCCTCACGGATTCCGTGGATCACCTTTCGACCAGCGGAGCCGGCAACGGCGTCGATGTCGGCGTATTTAGGGAACCTCAAGACGGAAAGAGGCGACGCCTGGAGTACGGCCCATCCGAGTTTGATGTCACGCATCGCTTCGTCTTATCCGGTGTCTGGCAGCTTCCGTTCGGCCGCGGTCAGGCGTACGGAGCGCATTGGCAATGCGGTGTCGATCTATTGCTGGGAGGCTGGGAGTTCTCGCCCATATTCACCGCGCAGACCGGCCTCGCGTTGACCATCAATCAGGGGCAAGTCGTGAACATCGGCGGCGAACGGCGCTTCCGGCCAAATCGGCTGGCCGATGGCAGCCTACCCTCCGATCAACGGACGGTGGACCGTTACTTTGACACCAGCGCCTTTACAGCGCTGAGCGCGACGCCTGGCAGCCCCGGCTTCTTCCCGAATCAGATCTACGGGAATTCCGGCGTGGGGATCGTGCGCGGGCCAGGACTCGTCAATCTGGACTTTAATCTCTCAAAGAACATCGCTGTTTGGGAGCGGCTATCCGCCCAGTTCCGGGCGGAGTTTTTCAATGCTTTCAATCACCCTAACTTTGGCGTGCCCGGCGTGACAATCGGGGCCGGGTTCGGTCAGATCGTCAGCGCCAACGACGCCCGCATTATCCAGTTTGCATTGAAGCTGAAGTTTTAAATGGAGAGCTGCAAACGCTTTGTATGGGAATGCAAACATGCCCGGTCGAACTGCTTTAATCACAGGAGCCAGCCGGGGAATCGGCAGGGCTATTGCGCGCGCGCTCTCGGAATCCGGAACAAGGGTGGCACTATGTGCGCGCAGCACGGATCAGTTGGAGGAGCTGGCAGGTGAGATCCGCTCGGCGGGCGGCGAAACGTTTGTGGCCGCGATTGATTTAGGAAACTCCGATTCCATCAAGCAGGCAGTCACACAGGTTTCAAAGGACTTTGGCCGAATTGACATCCTGGTGAACAACGCAGGCATCACAAAAGACGGTCTCGCCGTGCGCATGAAAAAGGACGATTGGGATGCAGTGATCTCGACCAACTTAACCGGTGCTTTTCTGATGTGTCAACAGGTGCTGCAAGGGATGATGCGCGAGCGCTGGGGCCGCATCGTCAATATCTCTTCCGTAGTCGGCGAGATGGGCAACCCGGGCCAAGCCAACTATGTGGCATCGAAGGCTGGGCTGATCGGTCTGACCAAATCGCTCGCCCAGGAGATGGGTAGCCGGAACATCACCGTCAACGCCATCGCCCCCGGCTTTGTCGAAACCGCCATGACGGAAGGTCTTTCACAGGAGCTTAAGGAGAAAATGCTGGCCAACATCCCGCTCAAGCGGATCGGCCGTCCCGAGGATGTCGCAGCCGCGGCGGTGTTCCTGGCGAGCGATGCCGCTTCCTACATCACCGGCCACGTTCTGGATGTGAACGGCGGTCTCTATATGTGAACGGAGCGTTCAGCACGGCGGAAATATCGATGAATTCCTTCGAAAGTCCGGCATCGAAATTGGTCGCGGCTACTGATTGGTCTCACGCGCTCGCCAGGCTCGCGACGTACTCGCTGGGACAGCCAAAACCTTCCACCTTCACCCCCAGGTGTCGCAGCGCGTCCATCGCGAGCATCCGCCGGTGGGCATTGAACGTAATCACGTGAGCGAACATACCGCCGAAGGTGAAGGTCTCCGGCGGTTCGCACAGCGCATCGACAAATGTGTCGTCCCAAGCGCTTCGATTGCGCACCTCTGTGAGTACTCCGTGGAACTTCTCGTCCGCTCTATCGAGGCGTGCCAGCATGGCCGAAGGAGTTGGGTCGGCTGCCCGGACGTCGCCCATTGGGGACCAGCTGCCGCCCGTAAGTGCCGCAGCCCAGGCCTCTTTGGTCTGCACCATCCGGTCCAGAATCTGGCGCAGACTCTGATCCGGGTCATCCCACGGAAAGACGGGTGGGCGTCATAAAAGTGAGAGACAAGGCATAATCAAGCAGCTCGGCTCTCCTCCCAGTAATTCTCAAACCTGCCATTGAGTCGGCAGCAACGCAGGGCAATGATGGCGTTGGCGCCGCGAACGGTCCAGAACATGCCGGATCGCTTGAGGCGCGATCCGACCACGGTCTTGCAGCCAGCTTCAATCACGCCGGAACCGACGAAGAGTCCCTTGGCGCGGAATTCCGGATAGCGCATTCGGTTGGCGTTGGTTTCAAAGTACCCCACTTCTTTCAGGATTTCTTCCACCACCCCGGGCTGGGTGACGGTATGCGCGGCGGCAATCTCGCGCAAGCGCCCAACCAGAGTTTCGATTGCACCGCCGTCCAAAAGATCCTTCATGGGTGCCATCCAGAGTTTCTTCGCTACGGCATCGTTGGGGTGGAGCATGGCGGCTATTTTCCATAAATGTTCCCGGGCATGATAAAGATCCACGATTTGAATGGCTCCGGGAAAATGCTGGTCGGCCTGATTCCAGATCCAGACGGCCCCATCCCCGATGACGACTTTGATAATGGCCCACTCCCAACCCCTGCGCCAGGCTTCCGTGTAGATTCTGTATCCGAACTCTTCGGCGGTTTCGATAGCGCCCACATAGGTGGTGGAATCCGGATCGCGGATGGCGTATCCTTCCTGGTCCACGCTGGTTTGGGTGAATACGCAGCCGAGTTTGCACTCGCGCGTGCGGGCGCGCTGGCCTTCCGTCCGCCCTTTTCGGCCTTCGGTTTCAGCGGGGACGACGGGGACCTGGCCGCCATCGACCAGCACATACATTTTTGGAATGTTCTGTTTGGAAACCACAGGCAGGACTAATTGTTTGGCCCGTCCGATTTCTTGCTCCTCCCGCTGGGCGATCTGTGCGCCAATGGCTTCGGCGGCGCGTTCGATGGCTTTGGCGGGAACCTCCAACCCGGCCAGCACCTTCATCGGTTCGCACGCAGCGGCGAACGGCATCTCGCTGCCCACCACCGCTTCCATGCGCCTGACGCCGGGCGAGGATTCCACTCCGGCGACCCCCAGTTCGGCGTCGACCGGGCACTGCCCTTTCGAGCAATGGGCACACAGGTAATAAGGGCGGCTCAGTTTGACCGCCCCCAACACGGTCAGCACAGTTTTAGAACGCAATTCCTTGTAGTGGGCAGAGTGACCGCATGGACAGGGAACTATCCGGTGGTCCTCATCCGGCGGGTCGTATTGCAGCAACTGCGTCAGCCCGGAAGCCCCGGCTTGGTGCAACGCCGAGCGGAAGGCGGTTTCGACGGCTTCCAAGTCCAGGCGACCGGTCTTACGGCGGTCCTGAAAGATGATGTTCAGCAGCCGGTCTACATCGCGGGCAATTTCCGTTTGGATGGCTTGCGCCGTTTTTTTTCCTGGACGGTCGGTTCAGCCTCTTCGACTGGCCGCAAACGGCAGATCTTGCGATTGACGTCGACCAGCTTACCAGTCAATGTCTGGAACTTGCGATACTCGGCGATCTCGCTTTCCGCCTTACGCACGGTCGCCTGAGAAGGCAAGTTTTGGGTCACTGTTTTGCCATCAATTTTCTGGGTGAGTTGGAAATGCGGGCCGTGTCTGGGGTCGTTGGGTTTGGCGCAATGGCAGGCGGGGTTTCCGCAGGTCCGGAAAGCACAGGTAATGGAACCTGGCTGGAAGTCGCCGAGTTCGGAAATCTGCCGGAGTAACGCGGATTTGTCATCGACGAAGGCTGAGAGAGGGTCAGGCATGGGGGTCTCCTGATACTTACAGTATCACATACTGTAAGTATCAGCGATCAAAAAAAGAAAACTAACGATTCCTCACATCTACGTCGCACACTC
>JBBRNO010000225.1:0-7076 GCA_038230275.1 Bryobacterales bacterium | reverse complement strand
CTTCTCATTGTCGGCAATCGCCGCCGCTGGCCTCCGCCGTCCTCGGGAGCCATTTTGGGCCAGAAAAAGTTCAAATCGAAAAATCCCAAAAACCTGCTTAACTCATCCAGTTTCAGGGCTTTGGCGGGAATTCAAAACTCAATGTCCCGGACAGCAGTGAGTTCAAGTAGACGCCGCGCCTGATCAATCAACGTTCCTGGTGCTCGTTTCGCTCCGCGTGGGGCTCGGAACGATCAACGCCGGGGTAGATCGAAAACACCGAAAAAGCCCCTGGAATGTGTGCCTGAACATTGCGACCGAACAGAAGCATTGCATAGTTGCGGGGTCGCAACGCTCCTGTGAGAGCTTCCCTAACACAAAGCGGCGGAACAAACGGACTTAAGGATTGGCTTTCAGACAGGTATTCATCCAACCCACGATCTGGGTGAAAAACACCCATTCTTTGTAGCGCGTCTCTTAGGGCTAGCAGATCCAAATCATTCACGGTTGCTGTGGCACAAACACGTCTGTCCCACTCCTCAATCGCCCCCTTCCGAACAAGTAGTTCTCGCAGGATGCCGTTTCTTGCCTCTCTCGTTTCTCGGCTGATTCGGACGTAATACCTCCCCGCCCCTCCGTGTCGCCGAAAAATATGTGGCGAACGGGTTGCCGCCATCATAAAGACGAGAATGCGGCGATCCGGGCTGTCCGCCGGTAGTTCCTGCACGAGTGGCGCGATTGCGGGTGATACACGATCCCTACAGGCACTCAGCACTTTGCCTTCAACTTCTTTAAGTCTGGCCGCTGACAACCCAGCCATCACGACACTGGGAAAGCCGTGTAAATCCTTTTCTTCCTTAGCGCCGCAGATGACATATCCACCACCGAGGTTGGACCAGTCGTTCGCAAAGGCCGAGAGGGTTTCCGCAACATCATCGGTGTCGGCGACATTCTCTTTCCATTCGATCTGGTCACTTTCTCTTAGCGAAAGCGTTTTGAGGTCGACCTGCTCCATTGTGGTATCTCATATTTGCCCGCGCCCTTCTGCAACGCGGATTCGGCCAAAATCAGTATGGCATTGGTCCGCGGATGATGCATACTGGTCCCAAGCTCAGTCACCCGGACAGAAGGCGCTCGTCGCCTAAGAGGCGGTTGAACCGGAGCCGCCGGCGCAAATCAGCGGCCCTGGGAGGTGACCTTCAGTTCCGAGAAAGAGTGGGATAATCCCACTGTGATTTTTACGCTCGACGCTAAGCGACGGCTGACCGTACCAGCTGCCCTCGCGCCCTCCTCGCCGGGGGATTATTTTGACGCGCGGTTCGATGCGGAAGAGGACGCGCTGGTGTTTCGGCGGCTCGCTAGCGGGGAGAACTGGCTGGCGGTGCTAAAGGCCTGTCCCGTCAGCCCGGACGATGTCCCGGCGCGCCGTCGTGCGCCGCCAGGCCGACGCAAGTTATGAGCTGGCTGCTTGATACGGACGTCATCTGCCAACCGGCGAAACGGCATGGCGACGCGCGGGTGATCGCGTGGCTCGAAGCGGAACAAGACCGCTGCTATACGAGAGCGGTAGTGATTGCTCAACTAGCGTATTGGGTGCGCATGAAGGATGGGCGTCAACGCCAATCCTTGCAGACCTGGCTGACGCGGCTGGTGGATGCGCTACAGGGTCGCATCCACGGGTTCAACGTGTCGGTGGCGCATGTTTGGGCCGATCAGGAGCGACTGCTTGAAGAAGCGGGTCAGCGCATGCCGGTCGAAGACAGCTATATTGCAGCTACCGCCCGGCGACATGGGCTCACGATTGTCACGGGCAACGACAAAGATTTTCGGCGGCCTGTACTTAAAGTATTTAATCCTTTTAAGCAGCTTCCGTAGTTCCCGAGGGTGGACCAGCCCATGCCAGCCCGAGGGGCGATTAGCGGGCGGGATTTCCCTTTATGTGGTCCGGCGCAACGGAGAGCGATGGTCCGATGTGCCGACGATATGCCAACGGATTGGAGCTAATCGGGTTTACCGGCAATTATCCCGTACGCAAGAGCTTTGATATTTCTTCGTTGCTGATTTGGCAGTCGCGGAGAATCTTATGCAGCAATCCTGGTCCGATGGTTTCGCCGGAATGCACCGGCACCACGGTCCGGCGTCCGTCAATATGACTGAGGAAATGATGACTGCCGCGGATGCGAACGACTGCAAATCCCACGTGGCTCAGTGCCCCGATTAACTCCGAGCCGGTGACGCGCGAACTCCGGCTCATGCCGCGATAACGATGCGCTGAATGCCTACGAATTCCAAGTTCTGCTCCGGGAATCCTTCCACTTCGAGACAGAGTTCGATCGCCTCTCGAATGCGGCTGGAGAGCTCATCTAAAGATTTCGCTTGGGTGTGGCACCCAGGAAGTGCAGGAACCGAGGCGACATACCATGCTTCTTCATCGCGCTCAACGACGACGTCAAAACTATGTTGCACTTTAGCTGTCTCCTGTTTGATTCTATATTGTTGGGGGAGACCTAGGAGTGGAGTCGGTTCCGCAATCGGCGTTTCTGGTCCATAACCGGGGCAAAGGCGCGGAACAGCGCGCAGTGGCTTAAAGTGCAACGACAGACGAAGAAATCCGGCAGCCCATGCCGGCGTTCTGGCTCCATCCGAGAGGTCACCGGGGGGGCAGATTCAGGTGGAAGGCCCAAAGTGCGACTTCGCAGCATATGAATAGTAGCGTGTTGGCTGGCGCGATTTGTTTGCGTATTCGATTTTCAGCTTCTGTTAGCATTTCGTTGTGGTTGAAGAGCAATACCTAGCCGCCGCAATCGGTTCGGCTGTCACGGCGAGGCGCTATTGCGAGCGATGAAAGCACACGCTGAGGGCCGCCCTGTAATTGGACCATCGCGCCGCACTTTGGGCGTGATCATCGACGGCCCAAATAGCGATATCCCAGTTTCGCTCGATGGAACGGTATCGCCAGCGACGGGTGGAATGTCCGTGGCGCTTGATGCTTCGCGAAACCTTCCGAAACACCGTCTGCCGAGGTCGTTCGGGGGAGAAGGCCGTGACCCGGTGCTCACTTGTCTTCCGTCGCGCTCCGCGGCACTTTGTCGGTCCGCTTGGACAGATATCCCCACGCGTTGGTAGAGCCCAAAGCAGTCTGTCCAGTCGAGCGGTATCAACAGGATCTTGCGGAGACTCGTCTGTCGTGGGGTAAGTTGCACGAGTGAGGCAATTCGCATGAGTGGAGAATTCGTCCGTTATCGCCGGTTGGAGCGCCGCCTCTGGCTGATTCGCTGGCGGAACATGGGACGGGAGTCCGTGCACGAGGATGAGATCCTCGATGAAATGGACAGCGCGTGGAGGCAGCTTTCCGATCAAGACCAGGCCGTGCTGCGATCGGAAGGACCGCGGTGTTGGCCCATGGATTCGACTCCAGTCACCCGACAATCCTCTCAGCGGGGTCATCCTGAAATGGAGCCGCCGGCGAGAGAACTTTCCCGGTGGTTCGATAGTGTTTCCAGCTTGGCGCAGCGCCGCTATCTAAGGGTGAGTTTAGGTGCCGGCCACTGGCAGGCGGCGTTGGAAAATCTCTGCGCGGCGGAAGAAGCTCCAGGACTGGAACTGTTCGGCCTGCCGTCGGACAGCTCCGCGTTGCGATTCAAAGCGGAACTCGATGCCGCGATCGAACAGGCTGGCTTCCTTGATCGCACGAGCTTGCTCAACAGGGAGGATCGCAAGGTCGCAGTCGGTCTCGCAGTCAACTGAGCGATACGGCTATTGCTCTCGTGCGCGGCGGATTTCGATAATCCTGTGGAATCTCCCGGGCGTCAAGACTTCCCGTGGCTTTCGGCTCAAGTACAGGCGGCTCTGGTTTCCCGCGCGTAGAAATTTCGCGCTGACGAACGTTGACCCTGTCGCGAGGAAGTGGGATAATCCCACCATGATCGTAACGCTTGATGCCAAGCGGCGGCTGACCGTACCGGCTGCACTCGCTCCCGCGTCGCCTGGGGATTATTTTGACGCTCTTTTCGACGCGGAAGAGGACGCGCTGGTGTTCCGGCGGCTCGCAAGCGGGGAGAACTGGCTTGCGGTGCTAAAGGCCTGTCCCGTGAGCCCGGACGATGTCCCGGCGCGCCGTCGTGCGCCGGCGCGCCGCCGGAAACTATGAGCTGGCTGCTCGATACGGATGTGATCTGCCAGCCGGCGAAACGGCATGGCGACGCGCGGGTGATCGCGTGGCTCGAAGAGGAACAAGACCGCTGCTATACGAGTGCGGTCGTGATTGCTCAACTCGCGTATTGGGTGCGCATGAAGGATGGGCGTCAACGCCAATCGCTGCAGACTTGGCTGACGCGGCTGGTGGACGCGCTCCAGGGTCGCATTCATGGTTTCAACGTGTCGGTCGCGCATGTTTGGGCTGACCAGGAGCGACTGCTTGAAGAAGCGGGTCAGCGCATGCCGGTCGAAGACAGCTATATTGCGGCTACGGCCCGGCGGCATGGGCTCACGATTGTCACGGGCAACGATAAGGATTTCCGGAGGCCGGGACTTAAGGTGTTCAATCCTTTTAAGCAGCTGCCTTAGTTTCCCGGTCCAAGACAATGAGAGCGAATTGATGGAGACGGTCACTATAGACTCGATACCAATTTCGCTGGGGCGAGAGGAAGACGGCCGGTGCTGGGCGTTGCGTGTGGCCGCGGATTGTATCGATCATGGCGAGGATGTTCCCGGACCATTCGCTTCGTGCCAGGCGGCACTCAAAGCCCTCTCTAACAAACTACGAACTCCAAGTTTGTCGGCACTCCGCTGAAGGTAGTCCCGATCGATATTGTTGGAACACGCGCGAACGACGCCTTCGATGTCGCGCCACTGCACTTCGGATGCCTCGTGTCCCAATCTGAACCAATGCAATTTGGCGAGGAGGATGTCTTCCGGGGTCACGAAACGGGCTGGACCCTTCGACAATCCGGTATCGTGCAAGACCAGGGCGCGGTCGAGTTCCTCGGCACCAAGCGGGAAGGAATCTGCCGGGAAAAAATCGAATTTGAGCACTGTCGGGATGTGAATCGCATTGAAGGGTCTGCCGCCGCGGATCGCCTGGAGCGCGTCTTCCGCATCGACGTAGAAAGTCCCCGGCAAGAACTGAAGGAAGCCCTGAAGATTTTCCGCCGTAAACTCGGCGAGAATGTCGACGTCGTTGGTGAAGCGGGGCTCGCCAAATGCAGTGCTGGCCCAGGAGCCTCCGACCGCATAGCGGATTCCGGCCTGCTCGAAGGCGGCGCGTAACGGATCAAAGGCATCCGAGAGCGAAATCAATTCCTGTGCCATGCCGCGCGGGCGAGCTCGGGTCCGAAACGGGTAACGGCAATTTGGAATGCAATCTCTGTGTCATGCGCGCCGGGATTTCTCTGCCGCATCGACGCGCGTTGCAGCGATTGGGCAGCCTGCCAGAGAGCCGCCCCCAGGCGAACTCGTTCGGACGGAGTCATCTCGGCCAGTCTCCCAAAATAGACCCGGCGCGACTCGGGCGATGTGTCCGTCAATGGCATGGTAAGTTGAGTATCGCTCAACAGGAGTCAAACCGGTATAGTGGCTTGAAGGAGGGACCCTATGTTTTCACGCCGTCGCTTTTTAACATCCACCGCTGCCGCGGGTTTGTGCACAGCAATTCCGGGGCGAGCTGCCAGAACGACAGGTTCCCCGGCGTATCCGGTCACGGAATTCGAAGCACGAATTGCCAAGCGTGATTTTCGTGGCATGACGAAGGAAGTTTTGCCGACGCCGTGCATGGTGGTGGACCTCGATATGTTCCAGGCCAACGTCAAGCACATGGCGGACACGGCGAAAACTAACGGAATCCATGTACGACCTCATGTGAAAGTGCACAAGAGCGTCGATGTGGCCAAGCATCAGGTGGCGCACGGGGCGATCGGGCTAACTTGCGCCACCATCGCCGAGGCTGAACTCTTCTCGGACGCCGGCATACAAGGCATACTGTGGACCAAACAGCCGGTGGGCATCAATAACATTCAGCGCGCGGTAGCGTTGTCGAAGCGGGACACGACTTTCATGTTTGTGGCCGACGACGCTCAAGTAATCGATTGGGTGGAAGAAGCGGCGGCGGTTCAAAGCGCAAAGCCGCGGATAGCGGTATCGGTTTTTGCGGGAATGGCGCGGCAAGGCATCGAAGGCGGGCAGCCCGCACTTGAGTTGGCGCAAAAGATCTCATCATCCAAGCGCATGCGGTTGGAAGGTTTCATGGCGTACTCGGGAGGGGCGGCGCATACAAGGGGTTTTGAGGCGCGGAAACTCAAGTCGATGGAGGTGTTGGGGGGAGTGCGCGAGAGCCGAGATCTGGCGAACAAAGCCGGGTTGCCGGTGAACATAATCAGCGGCGGCTCGACCGGCACTTACAACATCGATCAGGAGACTGGGCTGACGGAATTGGAATGCGGAACCTATGTGTTCATGGACACGGAGTATTTCATCGTCGGCGGCCGGGACGGCGACTTGAAAAGGTACAACGACTGGAACGCGGCGCTGACGGTGCTGACCACGGTGGACAGCCAACATCATCCAAACATCATCACGACCGACTACGGCAATAAGGCTTTGGTGAAGGAAACCGATGAGGTAAAAGGGATGCCGTGGCTGGAGGTGGGGGCCGCGGGCGCAGAGTACGGCTATTTGAAATGGGCGAATGGCGCGACGCCGCCAAAATTGGGCGACCGGCTCGAGATCTACTGCACGAATCTGGACCAGAGCACGAACGCGTTCGATCGCTATTACGTCACGCAAGGCGACAGGGTGGTGGACGTGTGGCCGATCATGGGCCGTAGCGGGGCGGCGCAACGGTAAATTCCGATGCGCAACTGAACCGAGTCGATCCAGGCACCTCCCGTAGAACGGTGGTAGTGTGCGAACGAATAGGCAGCGTCCTCGCCGGCGATGGAATGACCGACCAACACCGGCCAGTTGAGCTTGAGTGTAAGCGTCCGGTGAACACCGCCTTCCATAGCGCCGCTGTTCGGTTCATTCTGGAAGCAGGGTGTGGCGATGCGAGAAGAACAGAACACGGAGACACCAGGAACTGGCGGAGTTTTGCGGCGGCATCG
>JBBRNO010000224.1:0-7081 GCA_038230275.1 Bryobacterales bacterium | reverse complement strand
GCGGGTGCGGTAGGTGATGACGTTGGCCGTCATGGCTGCGCCCAACTTGCCGTAGCGCTGGTACACGTATTGAATGACGCGTTCACGGTCATCGCCGCTGGGGAGGTCGAGGTCGATGTCGGGCCATTCGCCGCGCTCCTCTGAGAGGAACCGTTCGAAGAGCAGTTCCATGCCTACGGGGTCTACGGCGGTGATGCCGAGAGAATAGCAGACGGCGCTGTTGGCGGCCGAGCCGCGGCCTTGGACCAGGATGCCCTGGTTGCGGCAGAATTCCACGATGTCCCAGACGATTAGGAAATAGCCGGACAGTTGGAGGAATTCGATCAACTTCAGTTCGCGTTCGATTTGCTTGTAGGCTTTGGGGTGCTTGGGGCCGTAGCGGCGCTGTACGCCTTCGAGGGTGCGGGCGCGGAGGAAGGTGTCCATGGTTTGGCCTTCCGGGACGGGGTAGCGGGGGAATTGGTAGCCTAGATCGGCCAGGGTGAATTGCAGGCGCTGGGATAGTTCGGCGGCGCCATTGAGGGCTTGCGGGTGGTCCTTGAACAGGCGGGCCATCTGGCGTTCTGTTTTGAGGTAGCGCTCGGCATTGCGTTCCAGCAGGCGGCCGGCTTCGTGGATGGTGGTTTTGTGGCGGACGCAGGTTAGGACGTCCATCAATTCGCGCTTTTCGGGATGGGCGTAGCGGACGCCGTTGGTGGCGATTTGCGGGAGATTCCACTTGGCGGCGAGATCTAGGATGCGGTGGTTTTGCGCTTCTCCGGTGCGGTCGAGGTGGCGCTGGAGTTCGGCGTAGACATTGCCTGGGCCGAAGATGTCTTGCAGGGTTTCCGTGGGTTGGGAGCCGTCCGTGAGGCAGAGGAGGCCTTCGGCGTATTGGCGGAATTCGGATTCGCTGGCGGCGGCTTTGCCTTTTTCCGAGCGCAGTTTCATGGACGTGATGAGGCGGCAGAGGTTCTGGTAGCCGGTGCGGTTCTCTACCAGCAGGGTGTAGCGGCCGCCGGCTGCGGCGGTGATTTCGGCGCCGATGTGCGGGCGGACTCCGGCTTTTTTAGCGGCCATGTAGAAGCGCGGCGCGCCGCTGACGTTATCGATATCCACGAGGGCCATGGCGGGAATTTCCAGGCGGGCGCATTCCTTGACCAGGTCTTCCGGGGCGGAGGCACCTTCGAGAAAACTGAAGGCGGAGCGGCCGTGGAGTTCGGCGTACATCAGTCGTAACTCCCATCGAGGAACCAGCGGTCGGCGGCTTGGTAGAGGCGGTAGATGGCGCGGTCCTGAAGGAGGATGTCCCATTCATCGCGGTCCCAGGCTGTATCGGCCCACCATTCGCCGGAGGTGCGCCAGGGGCCGGCGGCTTGGAGGACTACGCCGGAAATCCGGTCTGCGAAGATGTGTTGCGGCAAGCCGGCGTGCAGGGTGACGCGGGCGGCCAGCGGGGGGCGGAAGTAGCGGAAGGCCAGGTGGAGCGGAGGGTGTTCGGCTGTGGGGGCGGGGGCGGGTTCGGCGGGCGTCTGTTCAAAAGAGCAGGCGCGGATGCGGTGGGCGTCCGGTCGGTGGGTGTTGAGAATTTCCGGCGAGCCTACGTTGGCTTCGCCGGCCAGGGCGCGGAGGCGGGCCAGGAGGGTCTGGAGCTTTTCGGGTTCGGGAGTGGCGGGGGTGAATAGACCGCTCTGCACGATGCGCGGGGCGGCGGGGTCGATGGTGAGGCGGACGGCGAGGGTGGCGGCTTGGGGAGGGTGCGCCTCCAGCGACAACTGCACCTGTTTGAGCAGTGCCTTGGGGTCGCGCATGGCGATTGGCAGGTCGAGGGTGCAGGTGAATTCGTTGTTGTTTTTATCGTCCAGTTCCAGCGTGATTGTGACGCGGCCGGCGGCCCGGCCCTGCTGTTGGAGCTGTTGGGTTAGATCGTGCAATTGGGCGGAGATGATGAAGAGCAGCGGTTCCAGCAGGGCGGCGGGGTGGTCCAGTTCGTGGCGGGCGGTGTAGGCTTTGGGGGCGGTGGCGGCGTCCAGAATGCGGGTTTCCTGGCCTAGCGCGAGGCGGCGTAAACGGGCTCCGGCTTCGCCCAGACGTTCGACGATGCCGATTTCCGGGAGGGCGGCGAGGTCGCCTAGGGTGGCGATGCCCCAGCGTTCCAGGGTGACCAGGAGGGCCGGGTCGGCGGGGAGTGCCGCTACGGGGAGAGCGCCGAGGATTTTGGGTTCCTGGCCGCGCGCGATGGTGGTGACGCCGCGCAGGTGGCGGGCGGCGAGGATGGCGGCGGCGGGGTTGGCTGCGATGGCGAGGTTGGCGACGATGCGCATTTCTTCACCGCGGCGGGAGATTTCCGAGACGATCTGGTTGGTATCGCCGAACAGGCGGCCGAGGCCGGCGATGGAGAAGACGATGGTGTCGGGGTCCACCGTTTCGACGAGCGGGGAAAATTGCGCGGCTAGCGCGGCGAGATGTGGGGAACGTCCGAAGAGGCAGGCGAACACTTACACGAGTGCCTCCATGCGCAGGGGGGCAAGATGGACGGGTTTGCGCGAGATGGCCTCCAGTTGCAGGCTTTCGATGGTTTGAAACGGCGGGTGGCCGCGCCAGCGGAGGTGGTGTTGCTGGAGGCTGAGTTGGCGGGCGGAGGGGACAAGAGCGGGCAGTGTGAGGGTGGGTAATTTCGCCATTTGTTCGCCTGTTTAATTGTGGCGTTTTGGGGCGGTGGTGTCAAGGGGGAATGGGGGTCGCTTTGCCGCGAATTCTGTAGTGCTGTCAGAGGGGCTGATCAAATCGCGCCTCTTCCTGCGTCCCGAGTATCAGAAAGAGGAAATTATTGAACTGCTTGGGTTATTTGGCTCTATTGCGGGAGTTTGCCCACCCTTTTCCGGATCTCGCCGAGCCCGAACTTCTTACTATCAGCTAGCTGATCCGGCACAGAAAGAAGCTCGATCTGCCGAAGCATCTCCTCAGATGACGCACAGCGTGTCAGGTATCGGAGCGCAGCTTCTTCAAACTTGGAACTTTTCATCAACCTCATCGCGGTGGGTTCAAACTGCGACGTACAATTCCGAGTAGCTGCCCTAAACAAGGAGTCCACTGCGCTATTGGCACGGGTTCCGATCCGTTCATACATCGCAAGAGCGGGTTCGAAGTACCGCGTGATCGATGCTTTCTGATTCGCGCGTTCCATCGCTCCTAGGACGAGTCCGGCACGATAACTTAGGCGCGGTTCAGAATTTTGAAGCAATTCGATAAACTGCTCCTGGGAAAGTCCCCGTCGTACAAGTTCATCAATGAGAATTGTATCCCGGTATTCGTCGATGCCAGAACGCGGCGCTAGCTCTCTTCCGATTTCATGTCGAATTTGCCAAAAATCCCATGATTTGACCGTTTGGGTCAATGGTGGAAATCTCTCAGGAACGAATGGAGTTACCGGATAGTAGTACTTCTGCGTAAACACCTTTCCAATCTGAACCTCCAGAAACAGATCCTTTCCGCGCATGTATCCCGACACCCTGAAAATTGAATTAAGGGTAGCCGACCTCGAGACTTGCCCATAAAAACCGTTGGTAAGAAGTCCATCCACAGCCATATCGATCTTGAGCCGTGGCAGGTCAATCGGCGATTTCTCAAATACCAGGAGATTCAGCAATAACATCTTGAACTGCTGCTGCGATGTGAGGTCTGGGTCTACTATCCGGAAGACGTAGTTTGAAAAGACCGGAGTATCCTCTAGCGTTAGCAGCCCTTCCGCGAACGGGCCTTCAATCTTCCATTCCGCGAGTAGGACATCACCTTCATCTCGACGGGTAATTGCCCGCAAAAACTTGAGTTGACGAAGATTGAAAACGGCTTTAGTAAATTCTTCCGCGGCTCCTAGAAGGGACTGCGCTTGGGTGTCAAACGATCCCGACTCCAATGCCTTCTCAAAAGCAAAAAATTCGATATCCTGCGTGCGAGAGAACGGTGCGGGCGTGATCTTTGAAGTTTCGAATTGAATCCTATCATCTACGTCACCGGCAAATAGGAATTCGCTTGACAAGCAACTCAGAGAAATCAAGATAAGTGCGGATTTCAGAGTCATAAAGTTCGTTTCAATAGTCATAGAGTTCACGGTAGCGTTGGAAAAGCGATTGGCCCCTGAAGTGGCGTTTTGTCGAGCCCGACACACCACTGTTGCCCGTCTCGGCGTACGTGAGCATCTTCTTGGTGCCGTCATTATAGAAAAAATAACCGGAGACTGCATTTTTCTTCGCTGCGTTAGCGGACAGCGGTGTCCGGCGTGGTGGAAAGGTTGAGCGGAGGATAGATGGCTTCATCACAACAGACTCCGATCCTTCCGTCCAAACTCCCAACTAGCCGGGGGGCAGATCGAAAGCGACACCGAGGGATTTGCTGCGGCTATTGCAGACCGTTAGGTGTTAATTGCAGTTCCTCTCGAACCTCTCTTGGCGGGTGGTCACCTTGTGCCGACATCTCGTAGTATTTGAGAACGACGAGGCTCTTATGAATTTCAATTTCGCCACCCGGTAGATCATCGCGAGACCATAACGTGTGAACGGTGTTCGTGTTGAAGGCATACAGGCGTACTGATAAGCGGGCCCTGTTGTCACCATACTTAACTCCCCAGGCCATCACCCAAATCTCGCCCGGGTTCGGACTTTGGAGGGTGGCAACTTGGATAGTACGACCTTCCAGATCATTTGTAGATTCCGCGCCGAGCACCCATCCAGTCTGCGTTTTGATATAAAACTGAATGAATGGGTCCGGTGCCGGGGTAACTGCAGGACCTTTTAAGACAGCAAACGCAACGACCATCGAATCCGTTGCCCCCGATAGTTTCGTTTGCTGAGCATAGGGGAGGCCGCGCTCACCTAATTCCTTATGGCGTCCCGATAGACTGCCCTGAAGGTCTTCGATTATTTTGCGCACGTCCGGTGCACGAACGTTGGAGGGTGCGTTTAGTGTGCCGGTAATGACCTGTGTTGTAAGTGCTCGAAGATCTCGAATACGCTGCGCGATCTCATCGGTCTGCAACCGCTGCGGCTTTGCCCCCAATGTCAATAGCTCTTTGCCTGGCTCTTTCGCCGGAAATTCGAATAATCTACCGCCAAGATCTTCATACCGCTGTCGTGCGGTCGGTATTTCGGTCTGGGAGGCAGAGATTACCACAACGAGGAAAAACAATCCAATTATCTTCACAATATTGTCCTCTCACTGTATGTCAATTACAGCGGGGTCAGTTGCGGTTGGTCGTGGCCGTTCAAAAACGAAAGCCGGCGCCCCCCGCCCATCCCCATTCATCCCAATTGATCTTTTTATAACGATCTGGCGACCGTTCGGAAAAGCCGCGCCAGCATAGCATTTCGGGTCGAAGGTCACTTGCGGCACAGTTGTGGTTTGACTATCAAACGCCTGTTGGATGGCGGCCCAACCACTTGCTGTTGGGCTAAAAAAACACCCCGCATCCAAAACGCTTACGCTTGTAGTACCTGAGAACACCTCAGCGGCAGCCGCTAGTTCGTAATCGGGACCGTTATTAGTTCCGGTGCTAATTCCCATGAACTGATCGGGGGTAATTGCTTGCTGATATGTGGTGATTCCGCCCCAACCCTGCTGGCTGAATCGATTCCTGGTCGCGACACCGACGGCCCTTTGTGAGACGATGTCATTTGCGGCCGTAGGCTGTATGTGAGCCTCACCGTACATCATCTGAATGAGAATCTGCGGTGGAACTACCACTGCACTATCGTTCAAACTATCGCGTCCGTTTGCGCGCGCTCGAACCGAATAAATTCCACTACAGCCGCTTGGCCCCGCACTTACAGGTGAGTTGATGAACCCAGTAGAATTCCCGCCGGGAACGGTAAGGGTAGCTTGGCAATCACTATTAGGATTGCTTAACGCGATTATGTTATATATCACACCAAACAAAACCGTATTGGGATTAACGCTTGTTGTAATTGTTCGACCTGAAGAATCGCCGGTAGACAGATACAGAATGGGAACGCTGTCTGCATTGTACTTGGACACTTGACTAACTGATGTCAGTGTAGCGGTTATGTTTACCTGTCCTGCCCTAGTTGTAGCCTGCGATCCACCTTGGGGCTGTGGAACGAAGCTGTTTCCGGTTGCGCCGAGAGCGGCTATCTGCACATCGTAGCTCCCTGCTGCGTTGACGTTCGGGATTAACAAAGCGTTTATCTGGATGTCACTCCATGGGGTGTATTGGTCAATCGGGCCGATGCTTATGTCCGAAGTGCCAACACACGAGCTGTCTGTGGACCGGCAAATTGCCAGTGTACCCCGGGCGACTCCCCCTAGGTTAGTACCGAAAATCGAGATGTAGAATGGCCCGCCAGATACGGCAGGCGGATACTGATAGATGCCAGTAATCTCCGGCGTGGCGTCAAAAACGACCAAAGCATTGTGAAAGACGAAACTTCCTCCGGGAGAGCCGGGATTATGACAAGTCAGGTCCCGGTAACCTGGGGTAGCTGAGCGGTCGGCGGTGAACACCACGTCGAATTCATATTTGTAACCTCCAGTGCTGCCAGGTCCCAATCCTGCCAGTACAGCCGTTACTCCGGGGCCGCTCACGCTACAATCCGATACCGCGGTCGCATCGGATGCGGTATCGCAAAACCCTCCATCGGTAGGTGATTGACAGTATGGAAGAGCGAAAGGTTTTCCATCTGGCAGCGTTCTTGGTTTGCCGTTGTTATACACAAAGTAGTAAGTGGAAGCTATGTCTTGTTTCGAAGCCGTCGAAGGCTGCGGACTAGCCGCGCGGTTAAGGTCGAGTGTGTATCTGTAGGACCGGGATTGCCAGCTTCCGGAAATGAAGGACCCAAGGGTCGCGTAGACAGAAACGGGTGAGCTTGCATTCGGTAGCGTCACTGAAGCTGCTTTTGCGGAACCCATGCCGCTAGATAAATAGTCCGATCCCCCCGGTACGGAGCCCACCGATATCTGGTACTGGGAAACGCCTGCACCTGAGTCCCAGGTAAACGTGGCTGTCTGGCTGGTCAGAGTAGCACCGGTGGCCGGACTGATCATATTTGCCGGCGACGGCGCTGTCACCGTCAAACCCACTATGGAGACT
>JBBRNO010000223.1:0-7171 GCA_038230275.1 Bryobacterales bacterium | reverse complement strand
TGATGACCGGCGAAGGGCTTATCCGAACGAGAAGTTCGATTTTCTAGGCTACACGTTTCGGCCGCGGAGATCGAAGAATCGCAATGGCAAGCACTTCATCAACTTCAGTCCGGCAGTTTCCGACAAGGCGGTGAAAGCGATTCGGGCGGAAATTCGAGGATGGAACCTGCATCTACGCAGTGACAAGTCCATCGAGGATCTGTCGCGGATGTTCAACCCGATCATTCGAGGCTGGCTGCAGTACTATGGACGCTATTACCGGTCGGAGCTCTATCCGCCGATGCGGCAACTGGATCGATCGCTGGCCCGCTGGGCCGATCGGAAATACAAGAAGCTGCGCAGGCATTTGCGCAGGGCGACGCATTGGGTCGCGCGTATCTCGAGACGCGATCCGAAGTTGTGGGCGCACTGGCAGATGGGTGTGCGGAGGGGTTCCATGGCGGGAGCCGTATGAGCTGAGAGGTTCAAGTACGGTTCTGAGAGAGCTCGGGGGTGAGATTCCCCGGCCTACTCACCCGATCTGTCATTGCCAAAGCGAGGCGAAGGCGCTTGAGTTACGTCAGGCGCTGGAAAAGAGGTTTGCGGAATGCAGGCTACAACTGTACCCGCAGAAGACCAAGGTCGTCTACTGCAAGGACGCCAATCGCCCCGGGGAAGTATCCGGAGCGATCGTTCGACTTTCTTGGGTATACATTCCGTCCAAAAGGGGCTGTCAATCGTCAGGGTGAACGCTTCATGGCATTCGTTCCAGCGGTCAGTACCAAGGCCGCCAAGAAAATGCGATGCCGAGTGCGCCGGTGGCGATTGCATCGCCGTAACGATCTGGAACTGACAGAAATCGCCACAATGGTTCGCCCGGTCCTTACGGGCTGGGTGCGCTACTATGGCCGGTTTTACCCCTCGAAGCTTCAGGAGGAACTGCGCACGGTCGATGCGTTTATTGTGATGGGCAACTCGCAAATACAAGCGGTTCCAAGGACACACCATGGCGACATGGGACTGGCTGCGTTCGGTGAAACGCCGCAATCCAGGATTCTTCTCTCACTAGATCCTGTGAGCAACGGCCCGATGGGAGCCGGATGAATCGAGAGGTTCACGTCCGGTTCTGGGAGAGCGCGGGGCTGAGATGCTCCGCGCCACCAACTATTTAAAGGACCACCCGCGGGTGCCTGACGCGCGAGCCGGCATTGGGAGCTATCTTCGCTTTTACAACGGCAAGCGCTTGCATCAAAGCCTGGACTATCGGACGCCAGCTTCGGTTCATCTAAGGGGCCGTCACGGAATAACTGAGTCAACTACGGTGCGGACTTGGGTAGGATCTTGTAGTTCCATTCTCCGTGGAACGAATCCCTTTCGATATTGAGGCCGGCGATCTGTTGGTCAGAGACCTGGATGCCTAGAGGATAGAGATTCGCATCAATCTGCGCGCACCTTGAGGCCCGTTTTGGTGGTGGTAGCCGCGATGAGATCGACGATGACTTGATGGCTGACCAGAGGCTTGCCTCGCCAGTTCTGACTGATGAGCGAGAACAACCGGTGTTCGATCTTGTTCCATTTACTGGTGCCGGGCGGCAAATGGCAAACCAGAAATTGGAGGCCCGTTTCGTTGGCCAACCTTTGCAATTCCTTCGCGCAACCGCCGGGCGCGCCTCTTCCATGAAATTTACAAGAGCGGATCGGGGAACATAGATTTCGGTAACCATCTCCGATGCTTTCGTCTTGGCGTGCATTTTGCGATCTAGCTCAAGGTGATAATCGGGCTGGTAGGCGGCGGACAGTTGCCAATCGTGATAGTAGACTTGTCCAGAGGTTGCCAGATATCGCTTGGTGTAGAAGCTGAAAGCCAGGCGCTTGTGTGTATGAGAGTAGTAAGTCAGGCGCGCCCAATCATCGGGGTGAAAGCGTGCGGGATTTTGGGTGAGGGGCGTGGCGGGGTCAACGGGCTGATAACAGGAGAACACGCCGCGCCGCATGAAGCTGTCGAGGCCGCTATCGGTGGCGAACTGAAAATCGCCAGAGAGGTACCCGTCGCGTATCCGGTCGGCGAAGTTGCCTGGGATGTCCGGGAGGTCCGCCAGGACGACTACGCGGCGAACCTCTACGCGGGGGGTGAGGCGAAGGCATACCGACGTGACCACGCCGAAGAGCCCGTAACCTCCGATGACGAGGCGAAAAAGTTCAGGATTGCTCGAACGGTCACAATGGGTTACTTCCCCGGTGGCGTTGATCAACTGAAACGATTCGACGTCATTGATGAAAGGCTTAAGTTTCAGGCCGCGGCCGTGGACGTTGGAGGCGAGCGCGCCACCGATGGAGAGGCGATCGGCGCCAGTCTGTTTTTGAAAGATACCTAGTTGAGGGGCAGCGTCCGTTTGGCGGGCGGCCAGGTCTTTAAAAGCTCGGGCATTCGATACACGCCTCAATTTCGAGGATGCGGCTTGAAGGGTTGGAGGCAAGCACGCGGTTTATGGCGCGCATATCCAGTAGAATGGTTCCGGCAGCAAACTGCTGCCCACCCATGGCATGGCGGCTGCCGGGAATGCTGAGAGCATAACCGTCGCGGCGGGCTTGCAGGATGGCGCTTCTGAGATCTTCGATGGATTCCGGGCGCACGATACGAATGACGCTGGTGGGATTCAGTTGGGAATGGACATCGTTGACCAAGGTTGGTTGTTCGCTGGCTCTGGACGGATGGTTCGTCCGCGAAGCGGAATGCACCGAACCGCATAAGATCGCGTCTGCTTAGGCCCGTGGAGTAAGTATGCGGGTTGGGGTGGGCCGGGCGGATTGCTAAAGCAGCCCGGTGACAATAATGGCCATAATGGCGACAGTGACGCGGCGCCGTGATTTATTTCCGATAAGTGTAGCCGGAGCGTTCGGCTTGCTGGCTCTAGGATCGCGACTGTATGCGGAAGAAGCGATCCGGTGGAGCTCTGCCGTTAACGGTCTGAGCATTGGTCTCCACTTGGAACCAGGTCTATCCCACGGCCATCTGCTGATATTTCTGAAGAATGTAGCATCAACTCCGAAAGCCTTATTCGTTTCGGTTGGCGACGTTCCGAGAATTGAGTTCACGGCAACGATCCCTGATCGGAAAGAGTTTGCAATCAGGGACCGCAGGATCTACCGCCCTTGCGCGGGTCTGTGCGACCTGCCTCTTACCGAACACCTCAATCCTGGGGTGGCCCGTAAGTCCACGTTTGCGGTGGAGGATCTGCTGTACGTCCCCCCTCAAGGCCAATACATCAACCTTGGTATTCTGCTGCGCCAAGGCTCTTCTGTTCGAGCGGCTTTTGAGGTAACGGAACAGCAACTTAAAGACAGCGGGGTGTTACCCGAAGATCTTTGGCTTGGACGCGTCGTTTCAGGCGAGACCTCGCTTAACCGCACATATCCGGGGCCCGGGGCAAGGAAGGAGTAGTAGCCACATCCAACCGAAAACCTCGTTAAGAGAGGCTGCTCTAAACCGAGCGTCGGCAGTTCTCCACATCCTGTAGAATCGGATGGCATGCGCGTCCTAGCGATGTTCTTATGCGGGGTGTCGGCTGTGATGTGCGCAGACCCGGGATCATCCCTTGCAGCCGGAACCCGTCGGTAAACTCGTAGACATTGGTAACCGGAAGCTGCATCTGGACTGTATTGGACGGGGCAGTCCGACATTCATCCTGGTCTATGGAGCAGGGGCTTTCTCGTTTGATTGGAGTCTAGGTTCAGCCGGAAGTGGGCAGGTTCGGCAGAGTTTGCAGCTATGACCCTGCCGGCAATGCCTGGAGTGATCCGGTTTCCGCTCCGCAAATACTCCGCGAAATGTCCGACGACCTACACACATTGATGCACCATGCGGGGGAAACCGGGCGATTTGTCCTCGTCGGCCATTCACTCGGCGCAGAACTGGTGAGGGTCTTCGCGGCAGCGTGGCCCGACGATATTGCGGGGGCCGTTCTCGTCGACACAGGTCACCCGGACGCCCTTGAGCATCATCTGCAACGCAGCCTACGCCCGTGCCGGCGCGAGTTGAAAAGATTGAGCCGCCTTTTAATAAGCTTCCTATAGAAGATCAGCGATTTCGGCTATGGGCACAGTCGAACGGAAAAGTAACGGCCTCCGGCACGAAGGCCGAAGTGGAAAGCATTCGACAGTTGCGCTCGGCCCATGAGCGCGGCGATACCCTGTTCGGCGACAAGCCGCTCGTCGTGATTTCTCGAGCCACGGGAGGTTAAATACGGGGTATTGTTACGCAAGAACAAGCCGAGCTGTTGGAACGCGAACGCATAGAACACAATCAGGATCTCCTGAGACTTTCCCGCAATAGCAAGGCAATCGTTGCAGATAACAGTGGTTACGACGTTCATCTCCATCAACCTGAGTTGGTGATCGAATCGATACGCGCTGTTCGGGATGTGATCCGCAGCCACTCCCAGTTGAAGTAAGATCAGGAACTGCGCAGAATATAGTTGCAGCGCAGGCCTCTCGCCCACCCCGGCCCCGGCGCGGACGAGTAAGAAATGTGCAGCAAGCTAATTTCAGCTCCGTGATATTCAAGCAGCACATAGTCTCAAAGCTGGTGAGTTTCGGGACGGGTCCCTTTAACGACAGGTATTGCGCAGTCCCAGTTTTTGTCCCGGCAGTTCTCTGTCCTTCTCGACTTCCGATAATCCGACACTGCGTAAAATCAGCGGCTGCGTTGCCCCCTTCCGCCGCGTCGCACGACCCTGACCAACAATCTCAACTGATAAAATCGCAGCCAGGCGAACCGCGTGTTTCGTTTTGCCATCCTCGGTCTTTCCTTTGCGATTCCCCATCTGCTCAGTGCCTGCAGTTGCGTCAACATCGCCGGCTCATGTGATCGAGGATGGAATTCCGGAGACACCATTTTCCTCGGCAAAACCATAGTCCTGGACAAACTGCCGCCACCGGAATCAGGCGCGTTCCCCTCCTCCTATTCCGTGCGATTCACCGTCCAGGAAAGCTTCCGCGGCTCCGCTCCGCCGAACGGTGAGGTCGTGGTTTACACGGGCGCCGGAGGCGGCGACTGCGGTTATCCCTTGTTCCTGGGACCAGCTACCTGGTATATGCTTCGCACACCGCCGCCGACCCCCGCCTGCACACCGGCACTTGTTCGCAAACCACGCCCGCAGTGATGGCCGGCGGGGTGCTGCGTGAACTGCGTGCCGTACGTGACCACCAACAGCCCGACCTGATTTTTGGAACCATCGGCATGGCACCCCGCGGGACAGGTTATGACGACCTCGTAGACAGCCGGCCTTTGAACCGCATCCCCGTGCGTGCCTTGAACACTCAAGGCAATTCGTTCTCAACGAAAACCGACGATCAGGGCGTATACGCTTTCGCTCAACTGCCAACAGGCTCCTACACGATCGAACCAGATCTGCCGCCTGGGTTCGGAAAGCTGGCCAGGTCGCAGGCAGCCAAGGTGAGTCCAAGTGAATTCGGTTGTCAGGTAGATCAATTCGCCCGACCCGATGGGCAAATTGAAGGCACGGTCGTCGACGCTTCCGGCCTGACGCTCGCCGGCTTCGTAACCATTCAGCCCGCTGACCCGTCGGAAGCCGCATTAGCCTAGCGTCACGGCGGCTTGCCCGGCTTCGACGCTCGCTCAGACGGAAAGTTCTCGCTTCCTCAACTATTTCCGGACGTTACCGCCTGGTTTTCCATCCCCGCATCGGAACGGCAATAAATTTTCGCACCACCTCCTACTGACCGCCGGAGCCTGACGCCGCCATCGACCTAGCCTTCGGGCAGCATATTGATAAGGTCCAGTTCAAGGTGTCCCCGCAATGAACCCGAGATGCGGGCAAATCGACCCGGCAAGTGCTGCCAATCAACCCAAACCATCCGAAAAAACCGCCTTGCCAGAGACCGTTCTCGATGGTTTCAAACATCAATTAAGAACGGAATCTTGCGATGGCGTCCTGATCGGAGGTGCCGTAGCAGGGCGATCCTGCAATGAATTACTTCATGGCGCAAATCATCGACACGACTCATGAAGTGGTCCCTCCAAATCCCGAAGTAAGCGTTCGGTGGGGTTGTAGTTTTGGGAGCGGTCCGGTGCTACGAAAAACATGAAATGGCGCTAAGCCTTCGGCGTCGAAAGCCTACCGAGACCGAAACCGTGCTTTGGTTCACCAATCCGCTATATTGGAAGGCTGTTATGAAAAAGACTCTGTGGGCGATTCAGATCCTGCTCGCACTGCTGTTCTTGTTCGCAGGCGGCGCGAAGTTTTTCATGCCGGTGGACCAAATGACCAAGGGCCTGCCGGCGGCACTCGCCAGCGGCTCATTTATACACTTTATTGGCGTCTGCGAAGTACTTGGTGGACTCGGTCTCGTCCTTCCCGGGCTCCTGCGGATCAAACCCGGCCTCACGCCTTTGGCTGCCGCCGGACTGGCGATTATCATGATCGGAGCGACCGCGCTTTCGGTACCGCAAGGCGCCGCGGCCGCTTTTCCGCTGCTGACTGGTATCCTTGCGTTGTTCGTCGCTTACGGTCGCTGGCGGGTAGCACGCCTTTAGAGGCATCCTGCCGATAGCACCCGAAGAACTGCGGGCTTGGCCGGGCAGGCGGTTCAACTCCCGCCGAACCGCGTCATGTAGAGGAGTCATTGCGGCAGGCCCCGAGCATTGGTTACTGCGCGCCGAGATTCTTGGCGCGGCCCAAACCGATTAGCCGATTCGTCCCGTCCGCAAAAGGGTCGCCCTGCGTTATCTACTCTTATCGGTAGCTATCCCGCGGGGACAGACCGCCTCGCATGGAACGCCAATGTAGCGCCTCCATTGCCGATTTCCGGCTCATGGGTGCAGGTCCGTCAGCAAGAACCTGGAGTGGTAGTGTGATTCCCGGGAGCGTTCGTGCGAATAACAGACTGAACAAGAAAACGCGAGCGGGAACAGCTCCGGAGAGATGGAATCGATGACCACCCCAGCACGCCAGGAGCGGTTCCAAACCCTGCTGGACGAACACAAGAAGATTCTCTACAAGGTCTGCAACTCGTATTGCAGAAGCCGGGGCGATCGCGAAGACCTTGCTCAGGAGATCATCGTCCAGCTCTGGCGTTCGTTCGAGTCGTTCGATGCACGTTGCCGTTTCTCCACCTGGATGTATCGGATCGCTTTGAACGTCGCCATCTCTTTCTATCGCCGGGAGAGCAC
>JBBRNO010000222.1:0-7174 GCA_038230275.1 Bryobacterales bacterium | reverse complement strand
TTATTCCGCATCGTTGCTCGCCACGGCATGTCCGCGGGCTTCAATTCCGGCTGCGGTACAACAGGCTGCACCGGCACCACGCGGTCCTTAGGAGCAAGCCATAACCAGAACGGGAGCCAGAGCAGCGCGCCCAATCCCGTGATAGCGAACATGGAGCGCCAACCCAACCGGTCAATCAGCAGAGTGCCCAGAAGCGTTCCAATTGCAGGTCCGGCATTCTGGCCCGCGATGTAGATGGCAGTGGGAAGCCCTTGTTCCGATCCGGCAAAATTCCGCCGTATGAAAGATAGACTCGCGATAGGTCCAACGGCTTCCGCCAGCCCCAGAACAAGCCGAAGACCAAGGATGTCGGGCAAGCCGCGGCTCATGGCGATGGCAGCGGAAGCCAGGGACCACACCAGAAATGCGCCCGCGTACACCCGCTTGATTCCAATGCGGTCGACAATGAAGCCAGCCGGGATTTGAAACAACGCGTAGGTCCAAAAGAATGCCGACAACAGCATGCCCATGGATGACGGAGGGAATTGGAAATCGCGCATGATCGCGGTGGCCGCGATGCCCAGGTTGCCGCGATCGATGTAGCTAATCAGTATTCCAACGAAGATGAGAGCGACCACGATCCAGCGGCGATTCATGTTGCTCCATGATAAACCGCCTGACCATCTTTGAACACTTTTACGATTCCCAGCGGGTCTAACGCGGGCGTTTCGTAAGTGGACCGGCTTGCCACATGCCCAGCATCGAAGACTGTCAAGTCTGCGAAGTAATCTTTCTTCAGCAGCCCGCGCTTTTGCAGCTTCAATCGCGACGCCGGCTTTCCCGTGATCTTGTGAATCGCTTCCGGCAAGCCGAGCCAGGCTTTCTCGCGGACCACCGTTCCCAACAATTCCGGAAATGTGCCGTACAAACGCGGATGCGCCTTCCCCTTCACATAAAATCCGTCGCTGATGATGGAGCAGAGTGGATGCGCAATCAACTCGTGCAGATTGTCTTCGCTTTGATTGAACGAAATCACGTTGACCGCCGCCCGCTCTTCGGTCAGCAGATTCAAAGCGGTTTCAGCGGGATCGGTGCGCCGTTGCTCCGCGATCTGCGCAATGTTCATTCCCACCAGGTCCTGGTTGGCGTCCGATGCCACGGCCGAGATGGTGATGTCCGTCCACAGCTGCGCCCGCAACTGCTCCACCTCTTCCAGTAATTGCTTTCGAATGCTCGCGTCCACCAGCCGCGCCAGCAGCTTTTCCGTGCCGCCGTCCAGCGCCCACTGCGGCAGCCATTGCGTCAGTACGGTGCTTCCACACTGGTAGGGGTAGATATCAAATTCCACGTCCATGCCCTGCGCGCGAGCCGCTTCAATTTCATCGAGCGCCGGTTTCTGCAAGCCCCAGTTGGTGCGGCCCGCCGCCTGCAAGTGCGAGATCTGCAGACGGCAGCCGGTGGCGCGCGCCAAGTCCAATTGTTCACGCACGGCGTCCACTAGTCCCGACGAGTAGCTTCGCATGTGGGTGGCGTAGAGCTTCCCTTTTCGCGCCACTACTTTGGTAAGAAGCTCCAGTTCGTCCTTGCCCGCGCTGGATCCAGGCGCATACATCAGGCCAGTGGAGAACCCCGGGCATCCCGCATCCAGTGCATCTTCCAGCAAGCCGGACATGCGGTCCAATTCAGCCGCCGAAAGCAGCCCTTGCCGCAATCCAGCCACGGCGATGCGCAAACTCCCGTGTCCAATCAGCGGCGCTACATGCAGTTTGGTGCAGGTCCGGCCCGCGGCCTCCAGATACTCCTTGGCGTTTGCCCAGCCCCAGTCATCGGCGCGGCCCAGGATGCCGGCGCCGAATTCGTGCAACGTGCGCGGATCCCCGGATTGTGGAAACGGAGAGAAGCCGCAATTCCCCACCACCTCCGTGGTGACCCCCTGCTTCACTTTCTCCATGCGGTCTTCCAGCACCTGCAGGTCGGAATGGCTGTGAAGATCGATAAAGCCAGGCGCAATGGCGAGGCCTGTGCAATCGAGGGTTTCGCAATCCTCTGGATACGTAGGGGATCCCACGTCCACAATTCGATTCCCGTCAAGCAGTACGTTGCCATGAACTGGGGCTGCACCGGAACCATCGAATAAAAGTCCGTTCAGTAACGCGAGCATTCGCCTCCGCAATGTTAATAGGATACTGCGGAGGTTTAAGCCGGCGCACTTTGCCCGCTTAGCGCGCGCCAGCCGGCATATCGGGACGTGGTGATGTCAGGTCGGGCGCAGCGGGCGGGCCGGCCCAACCCACCACGGCGGCCTCCAGATTGTCGCGCCACGCATCGTCGCCGCCATCCGGATAAATGCCCTTCCGCAGGTCGGCGAGCTTTAGACCGGCAACTTGGAGATGCGGAAGTTCCCAGCTCAGCGGTTCCAGTCCAACTTCCTTGCCAAGCTCCTGAAGACGATTCCAATAACGTTTGAAGACGCCAACCGTACTCCAGCTCCATTGATTGTTGAGCCATAAGACAAAATCCACGGCGAGGCCGTGCTGATGGTAAGACGACCACGGCTGGGCGTCTGTGACCTTCGCCCCCGGCCGCGTGCGCCCCTGCGCATAGAGCCAGGCTTGGCGTGAAGGCGACCGGAATCCCTCAAATAATCGGAATGGGATTTGTTCCGAGTCCAATCGGGTCAACAGGTGAGTGACCGAATCGCGCATGGCCGGATGCAGCGCGTCCAAATCCGTCCGCCGGCTGTTTGGGTCCGGGATCGGACTACCATCGGCACTGAATCCGGTGACCCGTGGGCCTCCGGAACCGATACCACCGGTGCCCGAGACCGTTCCACCCGTGCCGGATCCCGTTCCACCGGTACCGGAACCAACGGGGAGATAGAGAAGAGGTTTACGTCCGAATTGAATCATAGTCTGCTCCTTGTTTGTAGATCTGCTCTATTTCTTCGCTATGGTGATTAAAGCCTTTCCGGACGCTCCGCCAATGGTCTGGACTTCGAATTCGCGCGGACCCTCAGCAGCATCGGCTGCGGCACCGATGTCCACTTTCAGTTGCTTGTTGTTGACATATTCGGAATCGCCGATGGTTAACCCGGTGCCATTCATGAAAGCGACGCGGGCGCCGGGCAGAATGCCTGTTCCGTTTATGATCACCACCTGATGCTCGCCTTGTTTGATCGTTGCATTATCGACACCGCCGGCCAGGATAGCCGGTCTTGTGGCTGAGAACATCGCCGCCACCGCATAACTTGCCACGGGTTGACCGGCTTTTCTGAGTTCAATATTGATCGGAGTGTTGGGATTTAGCGGCTTCACCGAGGACAACACGAACCCAACACGTTCTGCGGTCGCATCGCCCTCCCGCGCAATAGTCAAGCCGTCCGGCGCACCGGACAGGCCAAGCGTCGATTCGTCCATGAACCGTCCCACGATTGTCCCGGTCACCTTGAAATTGTCGGTTGCAAACTTCAGGGCTTCCGCGGGTGTAATCGAGACGGTTGTAATCAGCGGCGTAAAATTCAAGCGCGCCACAAAATGGCCGTCCACATACGCATCGAGCAATCGCAGATCGACACATGAGCTGTATGTACTGTTCGGATCGGCATAGTACTTGGCCTGCTCGGCTTTGGTGAGCAAGAACGAGGATGGAATGAAAACAGTAAGTACCTTGGCCTGTTGCTTGGCTACCACTGTGTTTGCGGCGTAGGCACTGTCGTTCAGGCGGTTCAGCTGGTTAACGGTCTGGCTGGGAAACATAGTTTCGTACGCGCTAATGAGAGGACCGTTGAACGCTGCAACGGCAGGCGCGAACGCTGGTCCAAAAGTAGTCACGCCCAGCAAGCCGGCGGCAATTGTGCCGCTGCCTCGCAGCAGACGCAGGGTGAGATTTCGCGGATCCAGGGACTGCCCCTTTTCTGCTACGCCCCGTAGGGAAGTGAGATCTTCACCGGTGACGGCGGGATTCGGCGGCGCATTGAACGGGTACTTCATCGGAACAGGCTGAGTCAACGCGATTAGCGACTTCACCGTTTCCGGGCACCGCTTCTCCATGTCTTTAATCAAACGTGCAAGACCAACGGAGGCGTCCGTCATCAGCCATTGGTACTCCCCATTGCGGTTCGCGACGGTGATCTGCATTGCGATATAACGCCGGCCAATGCGGCGGCCAAAAGTGTCCGCTACGCTCTTGGGGCTCATCAGGCTGCGCGTTAGCTTGAGGTAGTTATCATTGTATTTATCGATCTCCGCGTTCCCTGTGGGAAGTGGCGACGCAGGTATCGGGTCGGTGGCGTTTTGGGCCACGGCTCGAACTAGAATCAGAGTCGTTAACAAGACGGTTTTGTGGGCGATGGTCAGCATTTCCGCGCTCTCCTACATAGAAAGCGTGAAGTTGGTTCATCAAGGGACACAATTCGTACGAATTTTAGATATCGGAAAGATAGCCCAGCTTGCCGTTGCTATCGCCCATGGATTCCACCGGAACGCCCATGCGGTCCAACATGGCGACGTACAAGTTCGTCATCGGGGTTTCATCGGCATAGCAGCGTGCCGGCCCGCTAGCGCTAACGGCAGATTCCCGTGGTCTTGGGTGTTGCCTTCACTGAGCCCACTGCCATAAGCGATCATGCAATGATCCAGTAGCGTGCCATCGCCGTCTGGCGTCGCCTTCAACTTCTCCAGTCCAGCAACTAACCAAACTGCCTGGCATGGTGGCGATTGATCTGCGCCACAGTGCTCCATTCTTTGTGTCGCCCTGGTGATGCGTCAACCCGTGATGCGCTTCCGGGATGCCAATCTCCGCGTAGGACCGCGGGCTCTGTTCAATGGCCAGCAGCGCTGTCATCACACGGGTCATGTCGGTCTGGAACGCCAAGGTCATCAGGTCGAACAGAATCCGCGAGTGCTCTAGGAAATCCGCTGGGATACTTGCCGCGGGCGCACCCATCGAAGGTGCTTTCTGCTGCGCGTTGGAGCGCTCCGCGCTGGCTATACGCTTCTCAATGTCGCGAATTAAGAAAAGATATTCGTCCAGTTTGGAGCGACGTCATTCGTGAATGTCGGGCTCTCGGCGCACAGGCTGCACGCGAAAAATAAAAAGCACAGCTCCCCCGCCTAAAATGTCTTGAGCCGAATATTCCGCGATTCAATCTTCATCGCCGCTTTCGTCACGTGGAGTTGAATGCCGATCTCGCCGTCCATCTTCCGGTTCGCCTTGTCGTCGTCGATCACCACACTCATCACCCGCCCGTTCAGTAATTGAATGATGGTGTTCCCGCGCGCAATGATGTGCAGTTCGTTCCAATCGCCGGACTTGATCAATCCCTTCAGTTCGTCGCCATCACCGGTAGAGCCCACCGCGCCCACCTTCTTCCCGTCCGGCACATACGATACCTGCCCGCGTAGCGCCAGAAATCCGCGCCCCCGCTCTTCATATACCTGGCCCGTATACACCTGCTTGCCGTCGATGTCCGCCTGATAACCCTTCATCACCCACTTGGCAACGTTGGGAAGTTCCACGCTCCGATACTGCACGCCGCTGTTTCCAGTCTCTCCGGTCAGCTTGTACTCCAACTTCAATTCGAAATCCGCCGGCGAGCCGCCCTTCCAAATGCAGAAAATATTCTGCTTCGGCTGGTGCTCGGCGGTGGTGGCGCCCACCATCACACCATTCTCGACGCGCCAGAAATCGGGATCGCAATCCCAGCCCTTCAGTGAAGCGCCGTCGAATATCTTCTGGAATCCACTCTCTTCCAGCGGACCCACCGCCGGCCCACGCGCCTGTCCGAACAGTAAAGCTCCACCTGCTACCGCGAGTACAAGAATATTTCGGACGATCATGATGCCACCTTTACCCAGCTTCGATTCGCTGCCGATTGCAGCACCGCGTCAGTTACATAATCCGTCAACAGCGCCTCGCGGAAAGTGGGCGCCGCCGCGGCACCGCTGCCAAGTCCGGAAAGAAAATCGGCAACCTGGTGTATGAAGGTATGCTCATAGCCGATTTGCAAGCCCGGCACCCACCACTGCTTCATGTAAGGATGGTCGCCATCGGTCACGTGAATGCTTCGCCACCCGCGCAGCCGGCCCTCATCGCGATACTCGAAGTATTGCAACCGGTGCAGATCGTGCAGATCCCAAATGATGGAAGCGTTCTCGCCGTTGATCTCCAGCGTGTACAGCGCTTTGTGACCCCGCGCATATCGCGTGGCCTCAAACGTGGCCAGCGAACCGTTCTGAAAGCGTGCCAGAAACGCGCTGGCATCGTCGATGCGGACCGGTTCGTCCTTCCCGGTCAGAGTATGTTTACGGCTCTTGATGAATGTCTCCGTCATCGCCGTCACTTCTTCAATCTGGCCGTTCAACCACATTGCCGTATCGATGTTGTGCGCCAGCAGGTCGCCCGTCACGCCGCTGCCGGCAACGCTCGCATCCAGCCGCCACAGACCTTCGCCGCCCTGTGGCAGTTCGGCGGAAATCGTCCAGTCCTGAAGAAACACGGTGCGGTAGTGGAAAATTCGCCCCAGCTTCCCCTCGTCAATCAACTGCTTTGCCAGCATCACCGCAGGCACGCGGCGGTAGTTGTACCAAACCATGTTCGCCACGCCGGCGTCTTCCACTGCCTTCACCATGGCTTCGGATTCGGCGGGCGTGCGGCCCAACGGCTTTTCGCACAGCACCATCTTGCCGGCCTTGGCCGCCGCAATCGCAATTTCAGCGTGCGTATCGTTCGGGCTGGCAATATCGATCAGATCGATCTCTGGCGATTCCACCAGCTTTCGCCAATCCGTCTCTATCGACTCATAGCCCCAACGCTCGGCGAACGCTCGCGCCCGTTCGCCGCTCCGCGCGCAGATGGTTTTCAAGACAGGCCGATACGGAACATCGAAGAAATTCGTAACTCTTCCAAACGCGTTGGAATGGGTGCGCCCCATGAAACCGCAGCCGATTACGCCAATATTTAGCTTTTTCATGTTATTCCCAGCCATGCGCATTCCGGACTGCAATCATCACGCGCAGCACATCGTTCCACGTTTGCTGGTCCATCATCACCGCGTTGGGAAACATGCAGCCGTCCCAACAAATATGTGCGAACGCCCGCGTCACGTTGCCATCGTCGCCGCGCATCCACGCGCCGGCATCCCGCACAATGTCCAGCCTTCCATTTGGATCGAAGGGCAGGCAGTGCCGGCCCGTCT
>JBBRNO010000221.1:0-7215 GCA_038230275.1 Bryobacterales bacterium | reverse complement strand
TCGTGCAGTTCCTTTATGCTTCCAGGTTTCCCACCAAGACCAGGAAGCTGCTGTTTTGCAGCAGCAACGCGGAAGGCTGGGCGCACTATTCCGAGCAGATGATGCTGGAGGAAGGATTTGGCGGCGGCGACCCGAAGATCCGGCTGGCGCAGTTGTCGGAAGCTCTGCTGCGGGATGTCCGCTACGTGGTGGGAATCGAACTGCACACGCAGAACATGACGGTGGAACAGGGACGGGACCTGTTTGTGGAGAAGGCATTCCAGGAGCCGAAGGTTGGCTATGCAGAAGCACGGCGCGGCGCCTTTAATCCCACTTACCTGTATTACACGCTGGGCAAGCTGGAGATTTTGAAGTTGCGCGAGGATTACAAGAAGGCGAAGGGAAGCGCATTCTCCCTGGAGACTTTCCACAACGAGTTTGTGAAGCAGGGTGGCATACCCATCAAGCTGATCCGCCAGATTCTACTGTCCGGCGATACCGGGGCTATTCTCTAGACCGGATCATCTTCTCAAGATACTTAGCGAAGATATCGCACTCCAGGTTCACGCGGTCGCCGGGTTTGTGTGTGCGCAGCGCCGTGTGTTCATAGGTGTGCGGAATGATGGTGACCGAGACTACGCGGTCTTCGATGGCGGCAACAGTCAGGCTGATCCCGTCAATTGCGATCGATCCCTTGAAGACTACATAGCGGTCGAGCTCTTCGGGAATGCGGATCTTCAACCACCAGTTATTGTCGTCGAGTTGAGTGAACGCCAGAAATTCGCCGGTTCCATCCACGTGGCCCTGTACGACGTGGCCGCTGAGGCGTCCGGTAGCTTGCAGCGGGCGTTCCAGATTCACCAGCGCGCCTGGCCTCAATGCTCCCAGATTTGTTCTGCGGAGCGTTTCCGGGGCAAGGTCCGCGGCGAACGAACCCGGTTCAAGATTGACAGCGGTCAGGCAGACGCCATTTACAGAAATGCTGCAGCCCTCGGAGGCATCCGCTAGCACAGCGGCGCAGGAAATGCGGAGACGTGCGGCCTCTCCGTGCCGTTCCAGCGCTTGAATTGTGCCTAGCTCTTCAATGATTCCGGTGAACATGGGTTCGCGCTTTGGATTGCGCAAACCCAATTATGCGCCATGTTCTAGAGCGAGCGGAGGAAATTCAGCGTATCTTGTTTCTGGGACGAGGAAAGAGCATTGAAATCGTCAATCACCGTGTTTGCTTCGGACCCCGTGCCGGCATGAGCCCTGATGGTTTCCAGCAGGTTCGACGATCTGCCGTCATGCAGAAAGAACAGCCTCTCTCCCAGTCCCCAAAGCGGCGCGGTCCGAAACCCCATGGGGCCAGCTTACCGGTCGCTGTTTGTTGTTCCGGCGAAAGTCTAGGGAGCGCGGCGGCTAGACCGCCGGCTTTCCTGCCCCGAAGCGTACATCCGATCCAAACGTCACCTGTTCGGCGAAGCATACGTAGCTGGATGGGTTGTGTACCGCTTGCTCTGGTGTGATGTTTGGATATGGAAGACCGTGTTCGTAAAAATCGTTGGCACGATTGGCCAATTGATCTACGAAGTGAACCGGTTCATGCAGCACCATGGCGGCGCGGCACATGGGTCCGAAGCCATCGGTTCCGTCGAACGGCTTGAACGACGTGGTAAAGTTCACGCTGCCCTGAAAGAAGGTGTAGGCGGGAAACGGCGTGCCGTCGTCATCCACGCCTCGATCGGAAACCGCTTGCGCATCGGTGCGGCTGCGAAACACCTGGGCAGCCTTGCCGAAGATCGAGATGACGCGGGTGTAGTTGGTCCGGATGATCTGCAAGTAGACCGCCTTCGGCAGCTTTCCTTTGCTCAAATGGAAATGTGTCTCCAGGGCGGCGGCGGTATTTCCCACAAGCTGTCCGCCTAGGGCGGCCAGCGCGAAGTTCGCCCAGATGTTGGAGATCACCATGTCCGTCATCGCCAGTGCTTTGGGATCGGCGGCGAGTACATTGGGATCCAGAATCCCATTCATCTCGCGCAGCGTGGCCCCGCCCGGATCCACTTTGGAATCCTTTGTCAGCCCCAGATGCACCTGCTGGAAATGCAGGATAGCCGCCCTGGTTTTCGAACCGGACTGTCCGTCGGGGACCAGCTTGGGATTGGCTCCGCCGGCACTGGCCGGGATATCGTTCAAGGCCTTTTGAATGGCCATGACATCGGCGGGACGATTGTTTCCGTTCAGGCCAACCGATGCGGTAATGGTTACTGCCATTTGATTTTCTCCTGTAAGATGACTGTTAATCTGTTCAATTCAATCCGCGTAAAACCCATGGATTTGGGTTCATGTCCGGCAGGAGTTACACTTGCGGATAACCATGACTCGCAGAACCCTCTTTTCCGCTTTGCCGGTTGCGCCAATGCTGTTAGGCGCCGACGACGGCTTCACTTCACTCTACGATGGCAAGACCCTAAACGGATGGACCGTTCAGCAAGGGCCGGAGAGTGCTTTCTATGTAAACGATGGCTCGATTGTGGTGCATGAGGGATCGGGCTTTCCCACCTGGTTGCGGTCGGTGAAGAAGTACGAAAATTTCGACTTTCGCTGCGATTTCTTCATCAAGGGCTGGGCCAATTCAGGAATCTACCTGCACGCGCCTGAGCATGGCCGCAACACCGAGTGCGGCATGAAGATCAACCTGTTTCAAAAGCAGGATCATCAGATGCTTGCGGAATCCATCGGCGCGGTGTTTCCGGTGGTGCCGCCGCTGCGGGTGAACGTGAAGAACCAGGGTGATTGGAACACAATGCGGATCACCATGGACTGGCCCACGCTGCAAGTGTGGATCAACGAAGAGCAGGTGCAGAATCTAAACGTGGAATCGGTTCCGGAATTGAGACACCGTTTGCGCAGCGGATATCTTGGCATCGAGTCACTCTCCTATCCCCTGCGGTTCCGCAATCTGCGGATTAAGGAATTGCCGGCAAAGGAAAAGTGGGAAACGCTATACGCCTCACCCGCGGACATGGACAAATGGACCGTGGCGGAAGGGAAGGCAAAGTGGGAGACGATTGGCGCTGTCTTACGCGCGGACGATATTGGCTATCTAGCGACGAAGGCCACCTATCGCGATTTCGAATTTCAGTGCTACATCCGCGGCAGTTATCACCACAACGGCGGCATCATCTTTCGCGCTGAGAGTGCGAAGTCTGATTCGCATTATGAAATCCAACTGCATGACGTGGAGGGCGCCGTCTATCCCACCGGTTCACTGTACGGCTACAAACGCGCCGTATATCCCAAGATCTCGCCCGAACACTGGTATCTGTTCCAACTGATTGCGCGGGGGAAGGATTGCCTGGTGCGGATCAATGGCGAAACCGTGGTCGATTATCACGAGATGGAGCGAACCACGAAAGGCCCGATCATGATTCAGGCCCATCAGGCGAATCGTTGGATTGAGTACAAGGATATCCGGGTGAAGTCCTTCGACTAGTGCTCCGGCACATCGCAGCTGGGATATTCGGAGAGCACCGTGCCACCCTTATAGCCGAGCTCAACAGACATTCCAGCCTTGGACGTGTAGTAACCGTCGGCGGTCATACTCTTCATAGCGCGGAAGAACTTCTCGCCCGGCCCTTTGAGTTCTCCGCGGTCTACTGCATTGCTCAATGGCGTTAGCAGCGCAATCTGCCGGGTTTCAGAGAGACCGAGAAAGTCGCCGCCGGCCTGCGCCGCCACGTAAGCAAGGCCTTCCTTGAAGACGGCCTGATGTTGATTGTTGGTATGGACCACCATGTCGATATAGGCCGGCACTCCGGCGGCCACGGCGCCAGGTGTATCCGTCGGGGGAATGATCAGGTCGGCAATACGCGAGATTACCGCGAATTCGGCAGGCTGAAAGTATTGTGGTTTCCCGGCATCGGCCTGCTTGCCTTCGGGCGGATGCTGATGCTGCCCGTACAATTCGCCGCTTGAAAACGGAAAGGCGCAGGTGGTTCCAATGGCGCCAATGATTCGCAACGCTTCTCTACGATCGGCCATTACATCTCTCCTTTCTTCAACCGGCCCGCGATATGTTCGGCGGTCCGAGCCGCCAGCGCCATGATGGTGTGGGTTGGATTCTTTTCTGAAGCTGACGGGAAAACGCTGCCGTCTACCACAAACAGATTCTTCACGTCATGGCTTTGGCAGTAGGCGTTCAATAGCGATGTCTTCGGATCTTCGCCCATGCGGCAGCCGCCAAGCTCGTGGTTGGTGGCTGGCTTGTCGCTCACCGATAGGATTTCGGCCCCGGCTTGCAACAGGATCTCCTTCGACCAGTTCTGCATGTCGTGAAAAATCTTCATATCGTTCTCAGTCCAGAATACTTGGCGCCGGGCGAGCGGCAGGCCGAACGAATCCTTCTGCGAGTAGTCCAGGTCGACGAAATTTCGCGCGTCGGGTATCTTTTCGCCGTACGGGCTGAAGACCAGGTACGACGGGAACCGGTCTTTCACCGACTGCTTGTAATCTTTGCCGAACCCAGGCAGTTGGCGTGCCCAGCCCACGGAGCGGCGGTTCTGATATCCAAACTGCGCGCCGAAGCTGCGCGCGTAATCGCGCTTTCGCGTGTGCATGAAAGACGGAAGGTAGGCGTGGTCCAGGAAGCCTTCGTCGGCGGTCAGGTGTTTGCCAATCATCGGTTTCATGAAAGCCTCCACCCCGCCGGTCATGTGCGGGATGAAGTGCTTGCCCAACTGGCCGCTGGAGTTGCCAAGCCCGTCTGGATAGAGGCGTGACTTCGACATCATCAGCAGCGCAACGCTCTGCACGCATGCGCAGGCGACCACCACGCTGCGGCCGCGGACTTCGCCTTCTTTCATTGTGGTGCGGTCCAGGAAACGGACTCCGGTGACGCGGTTTTCATTCGACACTACAACTTCACGAACGATGGAATTGGAGAAGATCTCGAGCTTTCCGGTCTTGAGCGCCGGTGACATGTGCACGTCGAAGGAGTTGTATTTCGCCGCAACATCGCAACCGGCCATGCAATTTCCGCAAAAGTGGCACGCGGGCCGGGTGCGCGTGGCACGGCTGAGCGTCGACTTTCTAACGTGGATCACTTTGAGGCCTAGCTTAGCGGCTCCGCGCTGCACCAGGACGTCGCTGCACTTCATGGGCACAGGAGGCAGGAAAATGCCGTCCGGCAGATCTTCCAGGTGATCCAAGTTGCCGCAGACGCCCACTTCGCGCTCGATGCGCTCATAGTAGGGAGCCATGTCTTTATAGCCGACCGGCCAATCTTCACCTGCACCTTCAAATGTCTTGCCCTTGAAATCGCGCTCGCTCTGGCGCCAGGCGACGGCATTCCAAAGCATCGTCTTGCCGCCCACGCCGCGCGTGCGTTCGGAATCGTAGCCGGGCTTGCCGGCCTTCATCGTCGGAATATGCCGGTCGGCAAATTCAAACGGCATCGCGTGCGTGTTGAAGTCGGTCCGGGTGTTGACCTTCGGTCCGCCTTCCACCACGGCAACGTCAACGCCTGCGCGCGCCAGGTGCGCCGAAAGGGTTCCTCCGCCGGCGCCTGAGCCGACCACTACGACATCATAAATTTTGACAGCCATAATAGGGTTGTCCATGACGATATCAGAGTTTGGGGCGCTGGCGATAGGTTCCCGCTCATTGGAAACCTTATTCATTCTGCATCCGTCATTTAGCGTTAGCCACCGGTAACGCACTACACTGGAAAATACACGATATGTTTACTTGGATCTGTCCGAAGTGCGGAAGAGAAGTGCCCCCGTCGTATAGCGATTGTCCCGATTGCAATCCAAGACCGCCCAAGGCAGCGGCACCTGAGCCTGTCGCCGTTCCGGTTCCAGTCGCGACGCCACCAGCAGCGGTTGTGGCAACGCTTCCTGCGCCTGTGGTTGTGGAAGCAACTCCTCCGCCCCCGCCTGCACCTGCCCCAGTGGTGGAGGTTCCAGATCCAACGCTGCGCGTTCCTTTTGGCAGCGCACCAGCGGCGCCTTCGCGCGGCGGAATTCCCGGATGGGCCATTGGAGTTGGATTCGCGGTCGGGCTTGCCGCAGTTTTGTACGTGCTCTTCACGTACGTGTTGCCGAAGAAAACTGACACAGCATCGACGGCCGGATCAACCGCAACGGCTGAATCCGCGGCTCCCGTTGCCGGCGCCGCGGGGAAGAAGCCGCATCCTCTGGCCAAGTTCCTGGAGGTTGTTGGAATCCGTTGGGTAGAGGACGCGAAGCAGAAAGCCAAAATACAGTTCATCGTGGTGAATCATTCGGCGGCCGACCTGCCCGAATTGAAAATGCTGATCTCCGTGAAGGCGGGCGGCAAAGTGCTGTTTGACGTTCCGTTCACCGTATCCTCTATCGGACCGTACGAATCGAAGGAATTCAGCACTCCGATACAGACGGCGCTCAAAGGGTATGAATTGCCCGACTGGCAGTTTGTCAAAGCTGACTTTGAGATCACGTCGCAGCCGTAATTGCAACGATGAAAGAAAACTACGGTTACGTAATACCGGCCAGCGGGCCAGATTTTCAAACGGTACAGCGCACTAGCCGGGCGGCAGCTTCGCGGTTGGCACTGCGATTCGATCAGGTATCGAAGTCGGGATCAAAAGCGCTGGCTGGCATGCAACACAAGGATGGCTACTGGTCAGGCAAACTGACAGCCGACGCCACACTGGAATCCGACTACGTGCTGCTGGAATTGTGGCTGCATCCGCCGGCAGCGGGAATTTGGAATCCGCCGTCTCGCGGGCGAATCGATAAAGCGGTGACCAGCATCCGCGCCCGGCAACTGGCGGATGGCGGCTGGAATATTTACGAAGGCGGTCCTTCTGAAATCAACGCGACGGCCCGCGCTTATGTGGCGATGAAGATTGCCGGAGTTGCCACGTCTGATTCGGCCATGTCCCGCGCCCGTGATCGCGTGCTCGCCCTGGGCGGACTGCAGAGTTGCAATAGCTACACCAAGATCAATCTCAGCCTGTTCGGGTTGTATCCGAAGCAATACGTCCCCAGCATTCCCCCGGAGCTGGTGCTGATTCCGGGAAACCTGCTTTACGAAATGTCGTCCTGGACCCGCGCGATTGTTGTACCGCTCTCCATTGTGCAGGCGCTGGGAAGCCTCCGTCCCGTTCCCGAGGGAATGAACGTGGAAGAGCTATACGCGCCCGGGAAGCGAATCGCACTGCCGAAGCGCGAAGGGTTGTCCATCTTTTTCAATCAGGCGGACCGGCTGGTC
>JBBRNO010000220.1:0-7292 GCA_038230275.1 Bryobacterales bacterium | reverse complement strand
GAAGACTTGAATGCGCCGATTGAAGAAGGGGCGATTTCCACTACGCTGGTGCATCTGGCGAACATTTCATACCGGCTGGGGCGGACGTTGAACTTCGATGCGGCGAACTACAAAGTTGCCGGCGATGCGGAAGCGAACAAGATGTTCCGGCGTGAGTATCGGAAGCCGTTTGTGGTGCCGGAGAATGTTTGAGTCATGAGTATCAGCCGCAGGCGTTTGTTCCAGTCTGTTGTGGTGGCCGGTGGGTTTGCTCCCGCGGTTGAGGGCGCGGAACCATCGATCACTTTGGAAGTGGTGCGCGATGCGGCGGTCGCTCACGGCACGCATCTGAGTGAAGAACGGCTGCGAGTACTGAAACCGGTGCTGGAACACAGCCTGCCGCAGTTGCGTGCTCTGCGCGATTTTGATTTGACGACTCCGTTGGGCCGACCCAGGGAATACTGGACTAAGCGATGGCTGCCGCTGAAATCCCGTTCCGGCCAGTGAGGGAGTTGGCGGCGCTGATTGAGGCTCGGAAGCTTTCTCCGGTTGAGCTGGTGCAGGTGTTGCTAGCGCGGATTGAAGCGGTGAATCCAAAGGTGAACGCGTTTCTTACCGTGACCGGCGAACAGGCGCTGGAGCAGGCGCGGAAGGCGGAACGGGAGATCGCCGGGGGACGTTATCGTGGGCCTCTCCATGGGGTGCCTTACGCGCCGAAGGATCTGCTGGCTACTAAGGGAATCCGCACTACCAACAGTTCGAAGGCAACGGCCAACTGGATACCGGATTACGAATCCACGGTGACTGCGCGCTTACATGCTGCCGGCGCGATTCTGCTAGGCAAGCTTAATCTGCTGGAGTTCGCGATGGGCAGCGGCCAGAAGGGGTTGTATGGGCCGGCGCGAAACCCTTGGGATCTGGCTTATTCTCCATCGGGCTCGTCAAGCGGTTCGGGTGCCGCGTTGGCTGCGGGCATGGTTCCGATGACGATTGGAAGCGACACCGGGGGATCGATTCGCGGGCCTGCTAAGAGCTGCGGCATTGTGGGGTTGAAACCCACTTATGGGCGATTCCGCCGGTTTGGCGTGACTACGCTGAGTTGGACACTGGACCACGTTGGGCCGATGGCGAAGACGGTGGCTGACGTGGCAACGATGCTCCAGGTGATGGCTGGCGCCGACCCGCTTGATCGCACCGCCGCTTCTAAGCCTGTGCCGGATTATTCGAAGGCGCTGACTGGAAACGTTCGAGGACTGCGCATCGGTGTGCCGGTGCAATATTTCTTCGAGCATGTGCACGCGGAGACGGAGGCTGCGCTGCGGCTGGCTCTTTCGGTGCTGAAAGATCGCGGGGCGGTGCTGGTGGATGTGAAAGTGGGTAATGCTGCGTTATGCGGGCCTGCTATGTAGGTGATTCTGAGTTCCGAGGCCGCGGTGTTCCATGAGAAGAGGCTGAAGGAGCAAGAATTGCACCGGCCCCTGTTTCCGAGGCCGGTGCGCAAAAGTAGAACGAATCGTTTCAGTAAGGGCGGCGTGTTTTCCTTTCTAACGACCTGTCGGCTACTCCGGTATTGGACTTCCGGGATGACAGTCGACGGCTGCGTTTTCAAGCGCTGATGTCTGTGCCGTCTGGAGGCTTCGCCCTCTATCTATTTGTGATTGTGCGGTACATCCTGGCCCACAATTTCCAAAACTGCAGCTGGACCTTCTTTGACAAGCACGCTTTTTAATGAAGTGCGCGCCATCGCCCAACCTTGCTGTATCCCGGCAATCTGGAGAGACTGCTTCGCCTGATCCGCTCCCCATGTAGAACCATCTTTAAACAGAATGTAGTCAACCGCCATTTTGTATTGGGCCGGTGTTCCATTCTGATCCGTAGTCACGCCTAGACCTTTCTTGGGTGTCCAGTTCTCGTTAGGCCGGAGGCTCGCCCGTGTTGATCTTGCATCCAGTCCCAATACCTGATTGGTTGTTAGCCGACCAATGGGCTTGTTGTCACTGCCGACAAAAGTAGTCAACAAAGTAAAAGCAACGATTTCTTTAGCTGACTTGTTGACAAGAGTATACGCGATCTCCGGACCACCATTTGTTCGGGAGATTGAAGATTGAATTGTAAGCGGTTCAGTGTCGGTGTCCTTCTGTCCCCAGAGTTTTTGGCTGCCATACACGAGGAAGAACCCTGCGATTAGAGATGCCATCAAAACACACAGGAGGACCATTCGTCGATTGGATTGTTGTAGCTTCATAGTGTGTGATTTCCTTTACTCTCTACTGCATACAGCAATATGAATTGCTTACAATGTTGTGGTCACAATCTATCCAGCAGCAGCCCCAACTGCCTTGACCGCAGATACCACCGCATTGTGCGGACGCGTTGTTGATGCACTCAAGAGAATCGCTACAACACGAGTAGGCGCCTCCATTTGTGCCACAAGTATAATTAATCCGTGCTAGGCCACCACCGGAGCACGGCAGCATATTGCAGCTACCCCCGAATGCGGGAAGGCACGTCGCAAGTAAGACGGACGTGCCAAAAACGAATTTTCGCAACCATAAGTTGATAGTCATGATACATATACTCCCTTTAAGTATAAGTTGGAGGAGTGTTCAGGCCCGTAAAGACACGGGAGGGAACGAGCGAAGCAAGCCACGAAAGCATCACACAGCCGAATAGAAAGCCGAAGCTACAGGGCATACTTTCACGACTCGAAGTTTAAAGCGGCATTTACCGCGACTAGCGCCGAGTTACAAGCAGGAATGACCAATTGCAAGTCTTTTCCTCTAGGGGTACCTATACCATAACGGGGAATTGGTGTCAACGTAAAAATGGGTAAAAATGTCGAGTGTCGCTAATATGTGAGATATTACGGTATTCTTTCAACCGTGATGTGCCCCCTTTTGAAAAAGATACATAAGGGGATTGAAAAGTGTGAAGGCGTGCTGGAGCGGATATAAAAAAACCAAAAGACCAACTCGACCGCCAAACGTCTCGACATTTGGATTTCTGAAAGAGTCACTCGGCCTTCCCGTCCGATCACGACGACGCTTAAGAGTGCGTGCATCGTGAATCCAGCGCGGCTTCTCTTCAATCCTCGCCATTAACGCATCATCGTCGCGGACTTTGGGGACTCGTGTCGTTTGTCCCCTTCCTCCGCTCAGTGGATTTCACTGGAGATGGCAGGAACGGAGAAAGCCGAGTCGCGCTTCCGTACGTCAATTAAACCACCGCAGCGTCTGTCTGCGAAGGCTTCGGCGGCGGAATAAGTGGATAGCGGACATTCGCTCCTCCAGGACGTGGTGAGAAGTAGATTTCGCTGAAGACGGGCGCTGGATCTTCAAGAGAAAACTTCTTGAGCGAGGTGAACAGATAGTGCTTGCCACCGCGTTGGGGCAAGAGTGAAGCAGCGAGTGCAGACAGATATTCTACACGCGCCTCAGTCAGAGTCATCGTAAGTACGCGAAACGTCTTGATTCCAAACTTAGCGGCGTGAAGCTCTTGTTCGAGATAGTGCCAATAGGCCTGGATCTTTTCTTTGAAGCGAGTATGTGTTGCTGTTGAACGATCAGCTTCGAGAAAGAAGTGTCCACGACGCTCCCCTTCCAGCCGGCCACGATCTTCGATCGTAAAGAATGCATCTGGCCGAATGGGCAGCTTTTGTACGCAGAGGGTGATGCCCCGCCCGGTAACGTGTCCGCGATCTTCTTTCAACCCCTGCGCGGTCACGGCCATACCGCTGCAAGCTCGTCCGGATTACCGTATTAGCGGTCGTCTCGTTGCAACTCTTCCCAAACGGCGGAAAGCTCTCCACCAGAAACGGTTCCTGCGGTCGGCCCTGAAGAAGTGTCTTGATGTAGAGCTTGTAATCGGGCAGATTCTGTAACTCCGTGGCGGGAATGAACACATCGAACATCTGCTCTGCCATTCGTGGGCCCTCTCCGCTTGCGGCGAATTCTCGAACGAGCGCCTTGGCGTCATCGCCACACACGCGGAATGAGACGATTGTCGCGCAGCACGGGGATCTGCTGGATCCGCTGGTTCGCGAACGATTAGAGGCGGCCACATTTCATTCGGCCACCGACTTCGTCAAGGCGCTGCGGATGCGCACGGTGCTGATGGAAGAGATGTGGCGGGTGTTCCAGTCCTGTGACGTGCTGATGCTTCCGGCGGGCAATGCTCCGCCTAAACTGGAAGGCGAGATTACTGGCAGCGACGCGCCATTGGATCCGCCGCCGTCGTCGCGCCCCGATTCCTTTAACATTGCCAATTTGACGGGAATTCCCGCGATTGTGCTGCCCTGCGGCTTCACAGCGGGGCCTCCGTCGCTGCCGCTTGGGATCCAGTTCTGTGCCAAGCCGTTTGATGAGGCTACGCTTTTCCGGGTGGGCCATGCATACCAGTTAGGTACGGACTGGCACCGGCGGAAACCTTTGCTTGCTGGCTAAGCCGGATGGTCCAGGATCTGTTCGTTTTTGCGGTCCCAGTGCATTTTCTTAGCCTCGCGATAACTGCGGTTGGCCATTACTACGGCGACTGCGTGGGCGAATCCGGTATCGATGCTGCCATTGGGCGTCTTGCGGGTACGCATACAGCTAAACCAGTTATCGGTATGGTATTTCAGATTATCGTCCTGGTTGATTGGCGGCATTTCGGTATTGCCGGGGATGGTGACCAGTTCCGGCTGGGCCTTGCCGGAGTGCAGATCGAAGACGACGTTCGATCCCCAGGCGCTGCGGGTTTCGGGAGTAAACCACCACTGCGGACTGCCTTCGCCGCCGGGTGAGTGGAGCGTGCCGTGGGTGCCGCTGATGATGGTGTGGTCGCCGAAGCTGCTTCCGAAGGTGGTGCCGTAGGAATAGAGCACCTGCTTTTCGGCGAAGGTGGACAGGCACTGGAAGGTGTCGGGGTTTTCGCGGACATCGTGCCAGGCGAAGATGCCTCCGTTGGAAACTGTATCGTCCGGGATGAAGGTATCCAGGTAGAAGTGCGCCAGGCCGGAGCCGTGGCTGTACCACTGGTCGGTGATGCCGCCGGAGAAGTCTTTGAAGATGCGGAACTCGAAGTAGACGCGGGGGTCGAAGGGGCGCGCGGGGCGTCCCAGAAGCCAGCGGTTCCAGTCGGTGTCCTGTTCGCGGATGGCGGCGATGTCGGGGCTCTTGGGGACGTCCCAGCGAGGACCGTTGAAGTTCCAGTTTTGGCTGATGGAGACGATTTTGCCGAGCTTTCCGCTGCGCACGATTTCGCGGACTTGCTGCTGGTAGGGATCGCTTAGCCATTGTGAGCCCATCTGCACCACTTGCTTGCTGGCGCGGACGGTGTCGCGAGCCAGTTTCGCGTCTTCCAGCGTGTTGGCCATGGGCTTTTCGCAATAGCAGTCTTTGCCTGCGCGGACGACCTCGGCCAGGATTCGGGCGTGCTGGTGATCGCCGGTGCCGATCATGACGGCGTCCAGTTCGCGGTCGGCCAGGAGTTCTTCAGAATACTTGTATGTTTTGGGGCGGGCGCCGAATAGTTTGTTTGCGTCCTCCGCTGCTCTGTCGCGGTTGACCGACCATAGGTCGCAGACGCTGCGGAGATCGAACTTGGGGTCGGTGGCGGCGGATTTCTTGAGCATGCGGCGATGGCCGGAGGCTCGATGGCCGCAGCCGATTTCGCCAATCTGAATGCGGTCGTTGGCGCCGACGATTCGGCCGTAGGAGCGTGCGGTTAATGGCAGTGCCGCTATGGCGGCCCGGCCTATGAAATTTCTTCTCGATTCTGGTTTCGTCATTGGAAGCCTCCTTGGATTATGGTTTGCCAGACATGGCGTCCGGCGCGAGTTGATGATTGCCTGTCCGGATGAGAAGCAGGATGAAGACTGTGGCCAACAGGGGCATTGTCCCGGCAACGATGAAGGCCGGAACGTAGGAGAAGCGGTCTACCAGGGCGCCTATCAATAGGGTAAAGACTGTGGACACCGCGCCTGCGCCGAGTCCGCTGAGCCCTGTTACTGAGCCTACTACGTCCGGCGGGAAAAGGTCTGAGGGCAGTGTGAGGCCCATGGTGGACCAACTGGCGTAGCCGAAGAGGGCGAAGCAAATCAGCGTCAGGGCCCAGAACGGACTTTGGACTAGCGCGGCTGGAATTCCTGCCAGCATGGGAATGCAGCTGACTACGAAGATTAGTTTGCGGGCTCCCATTACGGACATTCCCCGTTTGATCAGCGCGCCTGAGGCGAAACCAGCGGCGAAGTTGCCGGCGTCGGCGGCGACGAAGGGAATCCAGGCGAACATGGCGATCTTCTCAAGGCTGAACCCGCGCGTGTCGCTGAGATATTGGGGCAACCAGAAGACGTAGAACCACCAGACCGGATCTGTGAGGGAGCGGCCTAGCACGATGGCCCAGGTTTCGCGTCTCTTCAGAATGGGAAGCCAGAGCTTGGCGGCTTGCAGTTTGGGAATTTCCGGCTTTGTGCTGAGTTGCATGTTTCGGGCGGGCGATGGGTAGACTAACAGCCACCAGGCCAGCCACGCGATGCCCAGAATTCCCGAGAACGCGAAGGCGGAGCGCCAGCCGTATTGCAGCGCGATCCACGGGATGCAGAGCGCGGCCAGGGCTCCGCCCACGCTGGATCCACTGTCGAAGATGGCTACGGCGAGGCCGCGTTCCTGCGGCGGGAAGCATTCGGCTACGGCTTTGCTGGCGCCCGGCCAATTGAACCCTTCGCCGATACCCAGAAGAAATCGAAGGGACGTGAAGGAGGAGACGGAGTTCGCGAAGCTGGTGGCGAAGCTGACGATGGACCACCAGATGACGGCGACGGAAAGTCCCAGACGGGTGCCGACAATGTCGAGAAAGATGCCGCCAAGAAGCCAGGTGAGAGCGTAGGAGATTTGAAACGCCGCGAAGATATGGGAGAGCTCACTGTGGCTGAGGTGAAGCTCTTTGGAGATGAGCGGCGCTAGTACGGAGAGCGTCTGGCGGTTGAGGTAATTCAGGACCGTCGAGCCGAACAGCGCCCACACAATCCACCAACGGCGGCGGAATGCGGGAGAGTCCGTCGGGCTTTGCGGCTCGGTCTGGATTTCGTTGGTCATGGGTTGAGGTTCATTACCGTGCGTGCGTTTTGGCGATAGAGGCCAGCGAGGACAGAATCGGGAAGTTCCAGGCCGTAATACCGCCACCACATGCGCCCGGGCATGAACTCGTCGGCGCTCTCAAACAAGCGCCACCAGGCCTGATACATGGATTTTTCGCGGCCCATATCGGAACCGAACAGCACGCGGGTGCGATGGGCGGCCAGGAATTTGGCGGCGGCTCTGGGAGTGCGGCCCACT
>JBBRNO010000219.1:0-7305 GCA_038230275.1 Bryobacterales bacterium | reverse complement strand
TAAACCGATTATCGCCTAAAACATTTTAGAGTGAACATGTTTTAAGTGGCCATTCTCGATTTTTTCACACCTTCTCACGGTCGCGGCTCGGAAACGCAGTGTGAGCCGCGAAAATCCAGAACGCCTATTTCTGCAACTAAGCACTAGACCGTTCGCAACACGGCCTCGCACTTGGTGCGAATCTCAGTGGCTACGGTGAACGGATCCGCATCCTGGAAGCGCTGATAGAACAATTCCACGGAGAGCGGCCCGGTGTAGCCTTTCGCGGCCAGCATGCGGAGGATTTTGGCCAGCGGGCTGACGCCGTCTCCTGGAATCTCACGGGTCCGGCTGTCTAGCATTTCGCGGGGGATCTTGGCCACGTCCTGGAAATGAACGTGGTGCAGTTCGCCTGGGCGGATCAATTCCAGATCTTCGAACTTACTCAAGCCTGCCCAAAAGTGATAGCAGTCGAGCATCGGTTTGACGTTGGGATGGGCCGCTTCCCGCACCGTGTTCAGCGCCGTGGGCAGGGTGCCGATGAAGGTGGACCCGCGCATGAATTCCAGCATGACGGTGAGTCCGAACTGCTTGGTGATTTCGCCGGCTTCGCGCAGGTTGTCGACAGCGCGCTTATAGTCGTCCGCCGTGTAGGTGGCGGTGGTGCCACAAGGGCACACCAGCCGGTCCACGCCGAGTCCGGAGATCAGTTCGCAAGTGGATTTCAGGTCTTCCAGAAGCTTGGGCCGGGTGGGGCTTGGTTCGGCTAAGCCTCGCACACCGCCGCTGGAAACTGCCTTCATTCCCAGATCGCTTAGCAGCCGTTTGGCGCCGGCGATGCCTTCCGCCTTGGCGTACTCCGCTACTTTCGGCGGAATCACTTCCACCAGGTGAACACCCGCTTTCGCATAACCTTCGAGCGATTGCCGGAAGCCGGCGGAGGCCGACGTGGTTTGGTGCAGGCACAATTCAAACGATGGTTTTCTGGCGGCCATGGCGAGGGCTGGGGACGCGGCTAGCAAATCGCGGCGAGTCATATAAGGGTTTACGATACCAGAACCGATATAGTGTTGGAAGGTATTCTGTGTCATGTTCCCGGTGCTGATTGCGATTGGGCTGCTGCTGATTCCGCTTGCCAGCGCGGAAACCCTTGTCAGCGGCCGAGTGCTGGATGAGAACAATGCGGCTGTGGGTGGCGCGCGGGTGACGATTCACGCCAGCGGTTCCCCGGAGAGCAATCAATCCGTCACGGCTCCGAATGGCCGGTTCGAAGTTCGTTTGTCCGGGGATGGTTCCTACCTGGTGAACGTGCAGCACGACGGGTACTTTCAACTGCGGGACCGCCCATTGCAAGTGTTTGGCGAGAGAGGGGACCTGACGCTGGTGCTGAATCACGTTCGTGAAGTGTTTCAGTCGTTGGACGTGGACGATGCGCCGCCGGCCATTGATGTTGACAAGACCAGCGCCGGCCAACGGCTGAGCGGCCCTGAAGTGATGAATGTGCCGGTGCAATCGGCGCACACACTTCGCAACTCCTTCCGGGTGATGCCCAGTGTGCTGCAAGACCCGCAAGGGGAGCTGCACTTCAACGGCGGGGCGGAAAACCAGGTGCTGTATACGCTGAACGGGTTCAATATCGGCGATCCGCTGACAGGCCGCTTCGATACGCGGCTAAGCGTGGAGTCGGTACGGTCCCTGGAGTTTTCGACGGGCCGCTTCTCGCCGGAATTCGGCAAGGGCTCGGCCGGGGCGCTGGCGATTCAAACCAAGACCGGGACCGACCAATGGCGCTATTCAGGAACGAATTTCATACCTGGATTCGACATTAAGAAAGGACTGCACTTGGGAACATGGTCGCCAAGGGGAAATCTTTCTGGACCGATTTTGAAGGGACGAGTTTGGTTTTCCGACAGTCTGGACACCGAGTATCAGCAACTGGTGGTCGACGATTTGCCGAAGGGCGAGGACCAGGCGTCCAGTTTGCGAGGGTCGAATCTGATTCACACGCAGATCAATTTGACGCCGTCGAACATCGTCTATTCCGATTTCCTGGTGAATTACGGGAACGAATCGCGGGTTGGGCTGGGCGTGCTGGACCCGGTATCGAGCACCCTGACGCGTAGGTCCAGAACTTGGTTTTATAGTGCGAAGGACCAGATCTACCTGCCGCATGGAGCCTTGCTTGAGTTTGGCTTCGCCGACAACAGGGTTTACCAGCGCCGTATTCCACAGGGACATGACTATTCGATTTTGACGCCGTTTGGCAGGCGCGGAAATTCGTTTCTGGATGCAACGCAGAATTCCCGGCGCGATCAGTTTCTGTCGAATCTGTTTCTGCCGTCCTTTTCGTTCGCGGGGAGCCACCAGGTAAAGGTTGGGATGGATCTCAACCGGTTGCGATACGACCAGGATTTTACGCGCACCGGGTACGAGTTGTTCGGCGTGAGTGGAGAGCGTTTATCGCTGACTACTTTCGCGGGCAGCGGCAGGGTGCATACGCAGAACTACGAGACCTCTTCCTATGTGGTGGATGCCTGGAGGGTGCGTGCGAATCTGCTGCTCGAGATCGGGCTGCGACAGGATTGGGACGATTTGGTCCATCGTGTTTCATTCTCTCCCAGGGCGTCCTTCTCCTATTCGCCATTCGCCTCCAGCAGCACCAGGCTGTCTGGAGGATACGCGGTGATTTACGATGCGTCGCGCATGGACTTCTTCTCGCGGTCGCGCGATCAGTACTCGTTGACTACCCATTTTGATGGCGACGGCGAGGTGGCGAGGGGACCGGCCGCCACCATCTTCCGTGACGATGCGCGCGGCCTGCGTCCGCCGCGAGCGAGGAATTGGACTTTGGGCATCGACCAGCATCTGACGGGAAAACTGTATGCTTCGGTGAATCTGCTGCGGCGTCGCGGGGATCACGCGTTTACGTATATAAACCAGTTGACATCTGGAATTGCGCCGCCGGCATTCGCGGATCTATACGGCACCACCGTGTTCGATGGCATCTTCAATTTGACGAATGGCCGGAAGGACGCCTACGATTCGGCGGAGGTGGCGGTGCGGCAGAATTTTGGCGGGCAATATGAGTGGATGGCCAGCTATACGCGATCCCGGGCTACTTCCAACGCGGTGCTGGATCAGAGCATCGATCAGATTTTGCGAACGGCGGACAATTACGGGCCGCTGCCATGGGATAGTCCGAACCGTTTGCTGAGTTGGGGATTTCTGCCTACGCCGCTGAAAGACTGGTCAGTTGCCTACCTGTTTGAGACGCGCAGTGGATTTCCGTTTTCCATGCAGCGGGCTAACGGGCAGATTGCGGGCGCGGTGAATTCGTTGCGGCTGCCGTTGTATTTCAACATCAACCTGCATGTGGAGAGGCGTTTTCACTATCGCAGCAATTTGTTGGCGATTCGCGGCGGCTTCAACAACATTACCGATCACAGGAACTACAGCGTGGCAAATAATGTGGTGGGCGGTCCGGACTTTCTGCGTTATTACGGCAGCCAGGGCAGGCAGTTTGTCATGCGGCTGCGATGGTTGGGCCGCGAGAAAATCTAACTACTTCAGCTGGCTGAGATAGTTCTTCAATACCTTTTCGACGTAGGCCTGGGTTTCGCGATAGGGCGGGATATTTTTATGACGATCCACCGCGCCTGGTCCGGCGTTGTAGGCGGCTAGCGCCAGGCGCACGGGATCGGGTGAATCTTTGTACCGCGCCAGAAGTTGGCGCAGATAGCGCGCGCCCGCATCTACATTCTGGGCGGGGTCCTTCGCATCGGCTCCGAGTGCAGCCGCGGTGCCGGGCATCAATTGCATCAGTCCTATGGCGCCTTTGGGTGAAACGGCGGCGATTTGGAAATTGGATTCGACCGCGGCGACGCTTTGCACGAACTCGGGACGCAGTCCGTTGCGCCTGGCGGCTTCATGAATCAGTTCCTTTGTGGTTGCGGCTTTCGCGATCACCGGCGCGGGCAGGGCTGGGGCAGGCGGAGCGGGCGGCGGCGGGGCGATGTACTCTTCCTGTTCAAAGCGGACAATTTTCTCGGCGGGCAGGTTTACAGTGCCTTGCCTGGTGTGCAGTTCAATCAGCGAACCGGCGACCAGATGGTAATCCGAGGCGATGCGAAAGCCGTTTTGCAGTACGGCGAATTCGCCACCGTAGGCATTCGCGGCGGCAAAGAGCACACTGAGAGTTAGCCTTTTCACGTCTGATCTTCTATTGTAACTGACGGCCTTCCGGGGCGATTCGTGCAGGGTCTATTTCTGCTCGGCCTTTTGCCCTACGCCCAGACTCGCGAAGTTCATCATGGCGTTGAATAGCAGGAAGTAGCTGCCCTGGGTTTCATCGCGCCACATGGGATTGTTGGCGAACATCAGAACGTGACCCTGCCCACGCGGGATGTCCACCACCACGGGCTTGCCGGCCAGCTCGCGGCCTCCGGCCAGCATTCCGGAAACGAGCAGGTCCTTTTCTTCCACGAATTTCACCACAACCCGCGCCGACATTCCCGGGGCTGGCAGGTAGGCGCGCAGAGATTCGCGCACTTCGTCGTTCAATGGCGGGTCCTCGCCGGGCTTCACTTCCACCTTCGCAGGCGGGGCAATGTAGGGCCGGCCTTGCGGTATATCGGGATCGGCAATGGTCCCTCTGCCGCTGGGCCGTGTGGCGTCGCCGTCGGCCGGAATGGTGAAGCCCGCGGTCCGGCTTACCTGAAACACGGGGGCCTGATTGAAGTAAACCGCCAGCCTGTCGCCATAGCCGTAGGTGATGGGGCTGCCCTTGTCGCTGATGGTGGAATTGAGCACGCTGCCTTGAGCTTTCAGCTCGCGGGCCGGCAGAATGGAGACGCTATCCACCACGCCGTAGTCGATTGGGATGGAACTGTTCGCCGCGATGGTGATGAAGAGCCCGCCGTCCTCGACGAATCGCTGAACGTTCGCCACTCCTGGCAGGCCCATGCCACCGCGCATGTCATCGGTGGTGTCGGGAGACATGCCGAGGTTTGGCGTGAGGTCGGTTTTCTTCCAGGGGATTGGATCCGGTCCGTTCTTGGGAATTCCGTTCACGATGCGCTGGGAACTGCCGGGCGTGGGTCCGAAGAGAATCACATCGAACTGCTCTCGAAGGTTCTGGATTTCCCGCAGTTTCTGGTCTGAGATGTAGGTGTAGGGGATCTTCAACTTATCGAAGGCGATGCGGTACCAACCTTCGTTCTGGGTGTTGAGCCAACTGTGGACCAGTGCGATGCGGGCGGGCAGAATATCGTGCATCGCGACTTTCGGCGCATCGGCTACCGCGGCGATTTCCAGTCCCAATGTGGAAGCGGCTCGATCCAGAGCCGCGCGCTCGATGCCGGCGCGGAGAATGAAGCTGCCGGCGTTATATTTTTTGCCTGCTGCTTCGAAAGGAACTTCCGCCGCGGATATCTTCGCGTTGGGCAGAGTCCAGCGGAGCGTCGCCAGTGTGTTGTCGGTGTTGTGGTTGATCAGATAAACTGGGCCGGACCCGATAACGCGGCCCAGCGGTGCTGGAGCGCGGTCGAGCAATTCCATGGAGGCGCTTAATATTTTGGCCTCGGTGACGCGGACCGTCTTCACATTGCGCAAGGCGCCCAAGGACCAGCCTGTATCGTCATACGGCCGCGGATCGTTCACGTTGTAATATTGTGTATCCAGCAGCATGTCGGCCATGCGGCTGTAGGGTTGATCCATGCGAATGACGTAGCTTCCGGCCGGTATCTTCGACTTGGCAAGCTCTATTTCGGCGCCCGCCTTATGGACCTCAATCCCTTGCAGTTGTAGCAGCCCGATCAACTCAGCGGCTTGTGCAGGGCGTGTTTCATCAGAGGGGAGCACCCAGGCGGCGGGGCCTTCGGTGGTGGCCTTAGAAACGGAACGGGTGCTCTTGAGATAGAAGTTTTCCAGAAACAGTTTCTTGTTGGATGCGGCGTAGTTCATCCCCAGCAATAGCGCGCTTTGCTGCAGGTTGATGTTGTTACGGAGGGACCAGTTTACATTGGCCAGCGGGGGATTCGGACGGAACCAGGTTCGCGACGTTTGCGACGCTGCCACGGTGCGCATTCCCGTATCCGCGCCGCGCCCGCCGAAGGTCTCGTAAAAGCGGCCAATGGAGTTGTGGCCGTTCGCGACATAGAACATGTAATTGGCGGCCCAGCCGTCATAGAATCCGTGCGTCCAAACGCCGGGCACTCCGCGCTTGGTCATCTCTTCAATCTCGTTGTAGGCCATCTTTTGCCATTCATTGATGACGATTGGATCGAGCCACGGATTGTAAGGCCCCATGCCGGTAGAGATGTAGAGAAAGGGGACGGACTCATGCAGATCGTGGAGCACCGTGGGGTGGTATTCAAGGAAGGTCCGCATCATTACCTTGCTGAGTTCGAGCGTCATGCCCATGGCGTCGCGATTGTTGTCATGAGCGACGTATTTTCCCCAATAGACCAGCGACGGCGGGATTCTGGCTGGGTACGCCTTTCGGTAATTGTAGAGATCTACCGCTTTATCGCGGCCATCCACTTCAATCGTCGGAGTCAGCAGGACAATGGAATTCTTGCGGATGTTCTGGATCATCGGCGAGTCTTCCACGGCCAGGCGGTAGGCCAGCTCCATCAGCATTTCGGGCGAGCCTGTTTCAGGGGAATGAATACTGCCGGAAGCCCAATAGAAGGGAATGCCGTCGGTGATCAATTTAGCGGCTTCGGCGGGTGGAGTCTTTCGCGGATCGGCCAGGCGCGCGGTGATCTGCTTGTATTGCTCCAGCTTCTGGATGTTGGCTTCGTCGGAAATGGCCACCAGCATCATCTCGCGGCCTTCTTCGGACTGGCCCACGGTCATTACGCGGACGCGGGGCGAGGCCTTCGCCAGTTCCCGCATGTAGCGGTAAATATCCTTCGTATAGGTCAGCTTATTCGGAGTGCCGATGATGTAGCCCAGCACTTTTTCCGGAGTGGGCACGGTGGCCGAAGCAGGAACGTGGTCCACAATCTCCGTGAGAAAGTAAGGCTCCGTGGTGTATTTACGAATCTTCTGGGAATACGCATCATCCATCTTCTGCGCAGCGGGCGGGGCAGGGTCCTTCTTTGCTTTTGGCGCCGCCGCCGCAAACGCTGTCAGCAGCAGTGCCAGCGAAACTGTGATCTTCATGTTCAGTTCCGCCGCCGCACTCTATTGCCGCCGCCAATCAAGCCCAGATCCACCACCACTGCAATGAACAATACAACCAGATATGTAGCGTCATGCGGTTGATGCATGTTGGCCAGAAAAGTGTAGGCGATCAGAGTGAACGGGAGGAAAAGGAACCCC
>JBBRNO010000218.1:0-7371 GCA_038230275.1 Bryobacterales bacterium | reverse complement strand
GTTTCAATCCAAACCGGCCTCCGGCGGATTGCAGGACGCCGATCACCGCCATTTGCACGCGGGCAACCGGAGAAGAGTCAATTCTGCCGGGCAATTACCGGCCGTCGCGTGCGTATCAAACCTTATCGAGCGATTAGGGTTCCGTGTCTCCCGTTGACATCTGGGGGTAATTGTTATAGGTTGACCGGAGACAGGGGGTTTCATGCGTTACAGGATACTTGCGTTACTTGCACTTGCTTCCAGCCTTTGGGCTCAGACTACAGGTACGGCCACACTGGTCGGCACCATCACCGATACCACCGGGGCAGTGATGGCCGGGGCACAGGTGAAGGTACTGAACACGGCCACGTCGTTTCTCGCCGAGACGGTGACCAACTCGGAGGGCTCCTACTACGTTCCGTATCTGGCGCCGGGCATGTACCGCATCTCGATTGAGGCGACCGGCTTCAAGATGCACGTCCGCGACGGCCTTATCCTGCGCACTAACGAATCGCCGCGCATCGACGTACAACTCGAAGTCGGCAGCATCGCCGAATCGGTGAAGGTCAACGCCTCGGCTCCGCTGCTGGAGACCGAGACATCGGCCACCGGCCAGATCATGGAAGGCGAAACCGTGGTCAAGATCCCGGTGATGCAGAAGGGCATCAAACGGATGACGCTATATATGCCGGGTCTGAACGTCATCAACGGAATCCACGGCGTCGGCCAGCGGGAACGCTCGCTGGGCATGACACTCGACGGAGTCAGCGGCAAGGAACCGGTTCGCGGCGCGGTCAACGACGACCAGCGAATCATGACCGGAACGCTGGACATGATTCAGGAGTTCAAGATGTGGACCACTGGACTGCCGGCCGAGTTTGGACATTCCAGCGGCGGCCTCATGTCGGCAGTGTACAAGAGCGGCACGAACCAGTTCCATGGCTCGGCGGAAGACCGCTACGTGAACGGGAAGCTGGTACACCGGCAGTACTTCGATTCGTTGAAGCGCTGCGACGTCGGCCTGCCTTGCAATCCGTGGAGTTACCACGAAATGTCGGCCACCGCCGGCGGACCGGTTTACATCCCGAAGATCTATAACGGCAAGGACAAGACTTTCTGGTTCTTCGGATTCCAGCGGCACCAGGAGCACGTATCCGAAACTGCGATCACCAACGTACCGACGCCTGAGATGTACAAAGGCGACTTCGGCCTGGGCGGCAGGGGCTTTCCGATTTACGACCCGGCGACTACGCGCCAGGACCCCACGGGCAAGTGGATTCGCGATCCGTTCCCAGGCAACCAGATTCCGGTGAACCGGTTCGACCCGGTTTCCGTAAAGCTGCTGTCTAACAATCCATGGCCTCAATCCAACAGACCCGGCGTTCTGACTCCCACGGGCCAGCAGCAGAACCTGATCCTTCCCACCAGAGGCTTGTATTTCTTTACCCGGTTCGACACCAAAGTGGACCACCAGTTCAACACGAATCACCGCATCTTCGGACGTGTGTCGCGGATGCGCAATCGCGCGCCGGGCCGCTATTCGACTGACGTGGCCTGGGAAATCTACGATCCGGTCCTAACGATTCCAAACGATTTCACTAACATCGTAATGTCCGACACGTACACGCTCTCGCCGACGCTGATCAACGAGTTCCGGCTTGGATACAACCGGCGTCATGAAACCAAAGACCCGGTCACGTACGGCCAGGGTTGGGCCGGCAAGCTGGGGATACCGAACGTGAGCGACGCTACGTTCCCTCGAATTATCACCAGCTACAATGGCAATCCCGGCGGCCGCTTCCAGAACGTCGCGGAAGACAACACGCTGCAGGAGAACCTGACTAAAGTAACAGGCAAGCACACCGTGAAGGTGGGCTACGAACTAGTAAAGACCCGCTATAACTCGCTGACCGAAGCGCTTCCTTCCGGCATCTATAACATGGGCGGCACTGAGCAGCCATTCACGCCAAACACTGGGAACACGTTCGCGAGTTTCCTGCTGGGCAACGTCGCCAGCGCCCAATTTACGCGTAACAACGCCACCTGGCTGCCGCGCTGGACCAGTCACTCGCTTTACGTGCAAGATGACTTCCGCCCGTTTAAGAACGTAACGTTCAACCTGGGCCTTCGCTGGTCCTATGAATCCCCGTTTTCCACCAAATACGGGCAGCAATCGCAATTCGATCCAAACGCGATTGACCCGGCCAGCGGCTTCAAAGGGGCCATCGTGCACAAGGCGGGACAACTTGCCAATAAAGATCTGAACAACTTCCAACCACGCATCGGCGTGGCCTGGAGCTTCCGGCCGAAGTTCGTATTCCGCTCCAGCTTCACCATCATCAACAGCGATCTGATGACGAACGACATCAATCAGAACTTCGAAGAATACGTTGCGACCGCAAACGTACAGGCGCCGACGGGCGACCCGCGAACGGTGTTCCGGCTTTCGCAAGGACCGCCTAACATCAGCTTCCCGGCGGCTGCCGACGGCAGCGTGCCGTACATTGGCACGAACTTTGGGAGCCGCAACGCCACGTGGTACGACCCGAACTTCCGCACACCTTACGTGGCGACTTGGTCCGGCGGCATTCAGTGGCAGTTCAAGCCGACCTGGTTGACCGAACTCTCGTATCAGGGATCGGCCGGCGTGAAGCTGCAGAACGCGATGAACATCAACGTTCAGCCGATTGGCTGGTTCCCGTCAGATACGGCGACGCTGGACAAGATTCGCACGAATTTCCAGACCTACAAACCCTATCCGCAGTTCGGGAACGTGAACCTGGTGAGTAATCTGGGCCACAACACCTATCACGCGGCTACGGTGCGCTTCGAGAAGCGTTATGGGGGCGGCATGACGTTCAACTCGTTCTACACGTGGTCGAAGACAATCAACAATTTCGACGATGACGCAGTCCCGAACACCGGCGGGTTTGGCACCATCTCCTACTACAGCCGCAACCTGGAGAAGGGCCGTGCCAGTTACGACATTCACCACCGCTGGGTTTCTACCATTACCTACGAACTTCCGTTCGGAAAAGGCCGCAAATTTATGAGCGGCGGCGGCTTGAAGAACACGATTTTCGGCGGCTGGGAAGTGGTCTGGGTACAGACGTTCCAGAGCGGACCTCCGTTCACGGTCAACTTCGCCGGCAGCCCGTCGAATTACCTGCCGGGCGTGGGTAACCGTCCAAACCAGATTTTGCCCGATGCGCAGGTGAAACTGGACCATGTGGACATCGGACCGAACCGCTTTCCGTTCTCGGCCCAGAAGCGCTATTTGGATATCAACGGCTTTGCTTATCCGGCTGCCTATACGATTGGAACTTTGGGCCGTAACACGCTGCAGGCGCCGGGTATCATCTGGCCGCAGACTTCCATCCAGAAGACCTGGATGGTGAAGGAACGGCTACGGCTGACCATGCGGGGCGATGTTAATAACATTTACAAGTATCATAATTTCAATCCGCCGAACTCTACGTACAACAAGACGGACCCGTCCGGGTTTGGGACGTTTACCGGTACGCGCGGCAGTTTCTCTGACATCGGGACTGGCCGGTGGCACGCGATTTTGGTCGGCCGGGTGGAGTGGTAACCGACTCCCTTACGGTCGCGGCTCGGTAGAGGGGTGAACCCATGGTTTCCGGTAAGTCCGGGTAAGCATGTGGTTCGCCTCGTTGTCGCCGATCACCTGTTGTTTCGTTGCATTCCATTTCAACGTGCGGCCTAGCTTGAGAGCGTTGTTGGCCAGAATGCAGGTCGCCGTTGAGATGTAGCCTTGTTCGATGTCGGCTACTGGTTTGGCGCGGGTATCCACGGCTGCGAGAAGATCCATCATGTGATGTCTGATAGCCGGCGCTACGTGTTTTTCCAATTCCTTTTCCGTCTTGTCTTCCGGGTATTGCTCCAGTTCATACACTACGTCTTTGTGAATGGGTTCGCCCTTCTCCGGGATGAAATCGTAACCCATCACGCTTAGTTTGAGTGTTCCCTTATCGCCGTAGATTGTGGCGCCCCAAGGATACTTCGGATCGTTCGGAGTGCCCCAGGAGCGGTGTTGCCAGATGAGCTTCAGATCGCCGTAATCGAAGGTCGCGGTTTGCGTGTCGGTGATGTTTGCCTTGCTTGCCTTATCTACTAAGATGCCTCCCTGCGAGGAGACGCTGGTGGGCCAACCCAAGTCCAGCATCCAGCGGGACATGTCCAGCATATGGACGCACATGTCGCCGACTATGCCGTTGCCGTATTCCATGAAGGCACGCCAGGATCTGGGATGGACCAGAGAATTGTAGGGGCGCATGGGGGCGGGGCCGGTCCACATTTCGTAATCGAGGTTGGACGGCGGGGCGGTGTCCGGCGGATTTGTGGTGGCGCGCATGTGGTAGTAGCAGTATGTTTCCACTAGCGAGATTTTGCCTAGTTTTCCTTCCTTGATAAAACGGTCGCGGGCTTCAACGAGGTGCGGCGTGCTGCGGCGCTGGGTGCCGATTTGCACTACGCGATTGTATTTGCGGGCCGCGGCCAGCATGGCCTTGCCTTCGCTGATGTCTACGCTGATTGGCTTTTGGCAATAGATGTCGGCACCGGCTTTGGCGGCGGCGATCATGGTCAACGCGTGCCAGTGGTCGGGGGTGCCAATGAGGACGATGTCCAGATCTTTTTCTTTCAGCATCTCGCGATAATCGGCGTAGGTGCGCGGTTTCTTCTTTGAGACTTGGCGGGTGGAGACCAAGTCGGCTGCGTCGGAGAGCATCTTGCTGTCTACATCACAGAGAGACACTACGTTCACCGGGGCCACCTGAACCAGGCGGAGCAGATCGCTTTTGCCGTACCAGCCGCAGCCGATTAGACCTACGCGGCGGGGCTTTTGGTCTGCGTACGGTACCGCATGCGCGGCGGCTGCGGTGGCTGCGTAGCCGGCGGCGGTGGTTAGAAATTGTCGGCGATCCATGGAAGTCATTATATGGTTACTCAATCTCGAACGCGAGGTAACGGAAAACTCCGGAGCGTTCAATGGAGAGGACTACGGGATCGCCCGTCTTGAAGTTCGCTATGTTTGTGCGGAACGATTCGAGGGAGCCTACGGGCGTATCGTTCAGAGAGTGGATTACGTCGCCGGCTTCGAGATCGACATAGCGGCCTTGTCCGGCTGGCGATTTGGCGGCTACGATGATGCCGTCGGGCTGGCGAAGGTCCGGCAGCAGTTTGGCGATTCTGGCATCGAGCTCAATGCAGAGAATGCCCAGACGGGTGATGAGGTTGGTCTCCGGTTTTACGGAGTCGGCCAGGGCGTCGTCTTCGTCTTCCTGTTCGGCTACTTCGATCACGATGGCTTCGGGCAGTTCTCTTCCTGCACGCACAACCTTCAACGAAATTTCGTCTCCTTTCTGACGGCGGTAGAAGACCAGTTCGAAGTCGCGGGCGAATTCGATGGGTTTGTTTTCGAGAGAAGAAATAATGTCGCGGGGCTTGAGGCCGGCCTTATCGGCTGGACCGCCTGGTGCGACGTCGGCTACCAGGACGCCGTAGTCCTGAGGAAGTTTGAGGCCTGCGGCTATCAAGGGTGAGATGTCTTGCACGTACACGCCTACCTCGCCGCGATGAACGTGGCCTTTGCGCTTGAGTTGTTGATAGATGTTCTGCACCACATTGCTGGGGACGGCAAAACCGATTCCCTGACTACCGCCGGACTGGGTATAGATGAACGAATTGATGCCCATCAGCTGGCCATCGACGTTGATGAGTGCGCCGCCGCTGTTGCCTGGATTGATGGAGGCGTCGGTTTGAATGTAAGCCAGCGGGTTATCCTCATTGATCTGGCGGGCGGGTGAGCTGACTACGCCCATGGAGACGGAGTTTTGCAAGCCTAGCGGGCTGCCTACGGCTAGGACGAGGTCGCCCTGGCGCAGTGTGTCTGAGTCGCCGAAGGGGAGAGTCGTCAGGTTGCCGCGGTCCACTTTGATGAGGGCGATGTCGGTATCGCGATCAATGCCTATAATTTTTGCTTCGAGGGGTGCGCCGGATTCGGAACGCTTGGCTGAAGCTACCAGAACACGTACGTTGATTGCGCCTTTCACTACGTGGGCGTTGGTGATGATGTAGCCTTCGGGGTCTACCACTACTCCGGAACCGGTGGAGCGCTGGCGAGTGAGGGAGGCTGCTGGCTGGCCCTCGCTTTCGCCGGCGGCGCCGTAGCCGGTGACTACGATTTGGACTACGGCTGGGGAGACCTTTTGCGTTAGCGCGCGGATGGAATGGCTGAAATCCGACAGGGAATCGAGTTTCTGGGGCTGGGCTGCGGCGGTTTGGAGTAGTAAAAGAGCGGCCAGAATTGCGCGGGTGGGCATGATTTTAATTGTAGGCATGGGTTTGAGAATTGGGCCGTCGCCGGTGGGTACACTTTGGGCTTAGTTGTCTTTTTGGCGGGTCGGATGGGCTTGGGGGTTACATGGTGGTGTCGTCATTTTCTGGTTTTTCGGGTGGTTGGGGGGTGGTTGTGCGGGCTGGATTTGGGTTTGTTTGGCGAAAATGCGTTTGGCTGGGATTCATGGGGCGAGTGGGATTCGGAATGGGCTGGCGGACTGCTTCGGGCTTGGTTTTACGGGCTGCCTGGAGGGACTTTAGTTCTTTCCAGGCTTTGAAGAACGACCGTTCGAAGCGGGCGTCGTAGCGGTAGTAACGGCCTAGCATGTCGGTTTTCTGTGCGTCGTCTTCGGCTACCAGGTGCAGGGTGTCCGCCGTGGTTAGGGATTTGTAGGTTGCTTTGAAGTGCCTGGCTAGTTTTTCCTTGTTGCCTTCGAAGAGACCGGTTTCCAGCAGGATGATTCGCTGGCGGCGCCAGTGGGAGTCGGCTATCTGGTTTACCAGCATGTGCTCGATTAGGCCAAGGGGTTGGAGATCGAGTTGGAGCTGGGTTAGGAATTCGTCGAAGGCGGCTTGGTCTTCGAGGCCGCCGATTACCGGGTGATGGGCGGAGAGTCCGTGTTTGAGTGCGTTGTAGCGGACGGCGGCGCGTCCGGCTGGGGTCTTGGGACCGCCCTGCTTTCCGTTGAGGCGGTTTGCGTTGATCTGCTTATCGGTTGCCATTGTGATGTACCGTTCCTTTTCTTCTTCGTGCGTGATCAGGGTACGGCAGGGGATTTTGGGACTTATGGCGGGTTGGTTGTAAGTTGTTGCTGGGATTGAGACGATTTATTGAAGATTCCTGTGATTTCGCTTTTGTGGTTGGTTTATCGGCGTTACTCTGCGTGGATTTGATCGACTATATCCTGGAACTCAAGCAGTCCGGGAGTCTGAAAGTTGTTGACTATGCGCTTCCATTCTACTTTGGGTTTTTGGAAGTTTATTAGGAGACAGAGGGTTAGGCCGGAGGCCTTTAGGTAGTTTATGCACTGC
>JBBRNO010000217.1:0-7488 GCA_038230275.1 Bryobacterales bacterium | reverse complement strand
TCGATCTCAACCACGGTGACGATGGATGGTGCATTCCACGCCTTCAACAACGCCTTGGCCATCAACAAATGTCCGCCCGCGGCGGGATGCACCCGATCCGGCAGCAATTTCTTCGCGCCTTCCGGATCGATGGTGTTCGCCCTGCCCAGGTCCTCAACCACCGGGGAGTTCAGGTCGGCAACACTTAACCCTTCCGCGCCCGCCAGCTCTCTCAGAAACTTCCCATAGCGCACCAGCACTCCGTTATAGCCACCGGCAAACAGCGGTGGACGGGTGACATCGTCGTAAGGCGACGGTTCCACCAGCATGATCCGAATTCCGGGCACGGTGCTCTTCACATTCGTGACGATGGACTTCATGCCGGCGGCATACGTCTCGAAGATTTCGGGATCGAACGATCGATAGCGGCCGTCGTTCATCCCAAGCATGATGGTCATCACCGTCGGCTTGTACGGATAGACATCACGCGTCAGACGCACATCAATGGCGCCTCCATTGCCCCCGGAGACACGATCGCCGCCCCATCCGGAATGCACAAATTTTAAATCGAGGTTTGGAAATCGGGTAACCGCGTATGTCTCCGCGAAGGTGCTGTAGAGACGCTGATCGGTAAGACTGTCGCCGTAGAAGAGAATGATGTCGCCGCTCTTCAGAAAGAAGGGTTCGCCTGCAAACATGCGTGCGGCGAATAAGAGAACGCAGCAGAGGCGAGTGTAATTCCAGTGCATGATAGGTAATCGAAATCTATCAGGGCCGCGCTTCGACAATCTCGGAAACCGCGCCATCTACATCGTGAATCGAAATATGAATTGCCTTGCGGTTTTGAATATTGGCATCGGTGCCGGTAAACCGCACTGCAAGCATTTTGTCTAACGTGGCGCCGGCCTCCACCTTATCCTTCACCAGCAGCGTTGCGTTGAATTTTGTACCCAGAACCTTGTAGTAATCGAAAAGACGCCGCGCCTCGATTTCAGCAAATATGGATCCGTCCAACGTCTTGCCTTCCCGCGTATCCAAACTGACGTCGATATCCTTCACCACAAATTGGGAGGTGGACGGATTGGTGACGCGAAAGTCGATCACTGCCACGGTGTAATCCTGATCGATTGAGTAACTGCGGACTTTCAGCACTTGGCCCTTCAGTTCCAAGTGATTATTTCGCGTCAAATAGAGGCCGCCGCCGATCATGGCGCCCAGAATGGCCACAGCTATCAGCCCGGCGATCAGCGTGCCCCGATTCACTACGAAGTCTCCGCGATCCTGAGCATTTCCTGCATCGAGAGGTGTGACTTCTCAATCTTAGTCCCATCGAAATAGTGAGTCTCCAGGCCGATCTGCCCCTGGTATCCGTCTTTCTCAAGCGCACGAAAAATGCTGGTCCAATCGATCTTCTCAGTGGCTTCCAGCAAACTCTTGCCCTTGGTCTGCAAATTGCCGATGCGCTTTTTCGGCAGCACCTGATATCCATCCGGATACGCAATTTCCTTGAACGGAGCACCGAACGCGTTGTGGGGATCCCAGTTGAGCCCGACGCTCTTCTCGGGCAGCAGCTTCACCATGGATGCCAGTTCCGGGCTGGTGGCCACGTTGCACGAACCCTCGTTCTCCACCAGAATTTTCATGCCTTCCTGCTGAGCCACATGCGCCATCTCGCCCAGGATTTCGGCGATGCGCTGTTCCACCTTCGCCGGTTCCGCCACGCGCGAAAATGTGAACAATCGCATCTGCGCCGCACCCAGAATCTGCGCGGCGCGGATGCCCTGGTGCAAGTCGTCAATGCGCCGGTCGAATTCCGCCTGGTCGCGCGCTATCCTTTTTTCCCGCACGCCGGGCGCTTCCGTCCGTCGCCGAATCGGTTCGGTGCCTGGCAAAGTGATCTTGAGGTAGGGCGAATTGAAGAACGATACTTTTAGCCCGTTGTCTTTGAATTCCTTGGCGGCGATCTTGAGTTCCGCTTCCGGAAGCTTGCAGTAATGCACCTTCGCGCCGGGTACTTCGCGCAACTCCACAGATTGCAGTTCGTACTTGTGGGCGAAGGCAATGGCGTCAGCCGGCGTAGCCGCGGCCTCGTCGGTGATAAAGCTGAATCGGGAACGCCCGATGTGATTCTTCGCGGCAAGCAGTGGTGCGGCGAAAGCAGTGGCCAGGAATTCTCGTCGTCTCAACATGCAGCCCCCATTATTCTTCAATGCCCGGCTCAGCGCAATCGCGCGAAGAAATCGAGAAATGCCGGCACAATCGTGCTGGCATTTCTCAACTCGTGTCCGGCACCCTCCAGCGGTACCAGCCGGTGCCTGGCAGGTATCAATTGCAGCGCCGTTTCCATTTCCGCGATGGAGCCGAATGCATCGCGCGTACCATGCACGAATAACGATGGCGTTCGCAGTTCGGGAAAGTGCGCCGTCCGCAATTCCTCCGGCTTCCGTGGCGGATGCAGCGGATAGGAAAGCAGCAATAACCCATCGGCCAGCGCGGGTTGACTGGAGGCCAGAATCGTGGATTGCCGGCCCCCGTAGGAGTGGCCTCCCAGAAACACCGGACCAAAGCCCTGCCCACGAAGCGAGTCCACTTCAGAAGCCAGTCCCAAGCGGTCCAGTTCCGCTCCGCCGCGCACCGGTGGGCCGGTGGGCCGGCGCTGGCGGTAAGGCAGGTTGTACCGGGCCACCTTCCATCCGGCCGCGGTGAAGGCTCGGTCCAAATTCAGCAGTAACGGCGAGTCGCAATCGGAACCTGCGCCGTGCGTTAGCAGGATCGCGCCGGTCACTCGAACTTCTTCTGGAAATCATGAAACTGTTCTTCCAGAAATTGCACGCGATCCCGAAGCTGATTCAATTCGTATTCCAGCGTGCTGACGCGATCGCCGCGCACCGGTTCACTGGTAGCCACAACGGGCATCTCGGTAATCTCACCCGAAAATAGATGCGCCCAGCGCGGTTCCTTCATACCGGTTTGCCGCTCCAGCCGCACTACGAACGGAGGTTCCCGGTCCGCTAATCCGCGCAGGCAAGACTCCACCTCATCCAAGTCGCTGAACTTGTGCATACGCTCACTGCGGGTGCGGAGTTCACCCACCGTTTGCGGACCGCGGTTTAGCAGCTCGCACAGAATGGCTACCTCACGGCGGCCCATGTTCATGGTCTCCACCATGCGGTGGCCGAACTTCGGCACGCGCATGCCCACGCCGGTGAGTGTGAAAGAAAGCTTCTTTTCCTTTAGCGAAGCCAGCGCATCCGCCACAGTGTCTTCCTCGTAGGCGACCACCGGCTCACGGTTTGATTTCTGATTGCAAGCGTTCACCAACGCGTTCAACGTGAGTGGGTAGTATTCCGGAGTGGTAATTTCCTTCTCAACCAGGGCGCCAAGCACCCGGGCCTCGACGGCATCAAATTCCGGGCGCATCAGGCGTTCTGTTTGACGCAGTGTTGATCAAACGCCTGCGTGAGCAGTTGCGCAATTTCCGGCGCCTGCCTGCCTTCAATCTGATGGCGGTGCAGCATGTACACCGGCTTGCCATTGCGGAACAACAGCACCGAAGGAGACGACGGCGGCAATCCCGCCGAAAGTTCCCGAACGCGCGCCACCGCTTCCACGTCGCCACCCGCGAATACGGTCGCCACCTTGTCAGGTAGGGTGGAATGCTTCAAAGAGGCGGCAATGCCCGGCCGCGCTTTTCCCGCCGCGCAACCGCACACCGAGTTCACCACCATCATCACCGTGCCGCTGTTAGGGCCTAAAAGTTGGTCCACTTCTTCCGGCGTCCGTGTCTCCATCACACCGTGACGCGTCAAATCTTCCCGCATGGGGACAATCAACTGTTCTGGATATCTCATTGGATTCTTCTATTGTCGCTTACTTTTTGGCTTGGCCGGCAGTACAGAGGGCGCGGGCTCCGGAATGGCCGACCCATCACCGCGCGGGGACGACGCCGCGTAGTTCACCTGCGCCTTGGCATCGCGCAGCACCACCTGTCCCCGGCCCATGCCGGTCGAGTAATCGCTCAGCACCGTCAAGTCGTGTCCCTTCTGCGTCAGGCCCTCGCGAACCGCCTGCGGCACGCGTCCCTCCACCATCAAATCGCAGCCGCCCGTGTACACTTTGGTGAACCGCGGAGCTTCCAAGGCCGCTTGAATGTTCATGCCGTAGTCCACGAAGTTGGAAACGAATTGCGCATGGGCCATTGGTTGATTGGATCCGCCCATGATGCCGAAGCCCATATGCAAATCGCCCTTCTCCATGAAGGCGGGAATAATGCTGTGGCGTGGCCGCTTGCCCGGTTCCAACCGGTTTGGGTGATTCGCATCAAAGTCGAAGTAGGACCCGCGATTCTGCAGCGCGAAGCCCATGCCGTCTACCACCACGCCCGAACCCCACACGCTGGCGATGCTTTGGATCCACGACGCAATGTTGCCATCCTTGTCGATCACCGCCAGATAAACGGTGTTCGACGTAGTGGGCGGATCACCCGCGCTGACGTAGCATCGCGCACGCTCGGAATCAAGCAGCGCCGCCCTCTGCTTGGCATAAGTCTTGGAAAGCATCCCTTCTACTGGAACCTTGCCGAACCGCTGGTCGGCAATGAAACCAAGGTCCGCGTAAGCCAGCTTCATTGCTTCAATCCGCGTGTGAAATGTCTCCGCACTCAGCAGTTCATGATCGTTAACGCGAAAATTCTCAAGCACGTTCAACATCTGCAAGGCGGCAATGCCTTGCCCATTGGGCGGCATTTCATACACGGTCCAGTCGCGGTAAGTCGTAGAGATCGGCGTCACCCATTCCGAGGAAAATTTTGCTAGATCGGAAAGCTGCATGGTGCCGCCAAGGTGCTGCGAAGTGGCTATAATCGCCTTCGCAATCTCGCCTTCGTACACCGTGCGTGGCCCGTCTTTAGCGATTAACTGAAACGCGTGGGCCAGGCCTGGATTCTTGAACACCTCGCCAACTTGCGGCGCGGCATCACCCGGCAGATACACCCGCCGGGCGTTCTCATTCGCACGGATGGACTGCTGCATACGCGAATCCTGCCAGTGGCCGTGAATGGTTTCCGTCACCGGAAAGCCGTTTGCCGAATGGTGGATCGCGGCGTCGAATAATTCACTCCACGGCAGCCGGCCGAACTTGCGGTGCATCTTGTCCCATCCGTCCACCGCACCCGGAACCGTCACGCTGTGAATGCCGGCGTCCGGCATGCGGCTGTTTCCCTTCTCCTTCAGGAACTCCAGTGTCAACTTCGCGGGCGCGGGACCGCTGGCATTGATCGCCGTCAGCTTGCCCGTCTTGGCTTCCCAATAGATGGCGAACAGGTCGCCGCCGATTCCATCCATCATCGGCTCGGTTACGCCCAGCACCGCATTCGCCGCAATGGCCGCATCCACCGCGCTGCCTCCGCGGGCAAGCACCTGCGCGCCCGCCTGCGACGCCAGCGGCTGAGAAGTAGCGACAATACCGGAAGTGCCGATCACCATGGACCGGGCGTGGGAACGGCTCTGTGGGATCGCGGGAATCTGGGCCATAAGTAATAGTGCGCCGAAGGCGATGCGCTTCATTTGTGGTCCATTGTATCTTCGCCGGGCCTCTTTGCAACAATACCCAAATGGAATCGAGCCGGATTGCGGATCAACTTCGCCGAAGCATCCACGGCGAGGCGTGGCATGGCCCTTCGGTGATGGAACTTCTCAACGGCGTCGGCTGGCAGCAGGCCGCCGCCCCGCTTATCGCCGGAGCTCACAGCATTTGGGAACTTGCACTCCACATTGCCGCCTGAGCCGATGTCGCGGTACACAGGGTTGGGCGATCGGGCATGGCAGGATGCAGTGCGGGCGCTGGCGCAAAAACAAGAGACGCTCGCCGGCCTCACCGCCACTGTCTAAGGATGAACAGCTAAACGCCACCTGCCCCGGCAAAGACTACTCCGTCTATTTCCTGCTGCATGGCGTGGTGCAACACACTCTCTATCACGCGGGCCAAATCGCATTGTTAAAGAGGACATGAGATAGCATCGAGGAAATGAAGTTCAGTTCCATTGTTGCACTTGGAACACTTTCCGCCGCACTCGCACAGGACCCCGGCGCGGAAGTGAATAAGTATCTTGCCGCCGAGACCGGTAACCGTCTCAAGCTCACGTTCGAATTCCGCACCCGGTTTGAGACGCGCGCGGACAATAATTTCGGCCGCTCCGCCGATTTGCAGAACCCGCTGTTTCGCACCCGGATCGGCGCGCAGTTTAAAGCGGCGGAGTGGTTAAAACTTACCGCGGTAGGGCAGGACAGCAGAGCGCCCGAGTATGGCGGCGTGGCGCCCACATCCGCGCGAGACACCTTGGACCTGCACGAGGCTTACGCCGAGTTCTTTCCCGATAAGAAGGGGTTCGGTGCAATCGCCGGGCGTCAGAGCTTCAACCTGGGCGACGGCCGGGTGATCGGCGTGCCGCAGTGGAGAAATACCTCACGCACCTACGATGCGGCCCGGCTCTATCACCGCTCCAGCGTCGCACGGCTCGAATTCCTGATCATTTCCATGGTGGATGTAAAGCCGGACGCGTTTAACAAGCCGCGATTGGGCGACCGCTTGTGGGGGGTCTACAATACGTTTCTACACTTTGTGCCAAAGGCGACCGTCGACATGTACATCCTGAGACGCGATCAAAATCGCCCTGGCGGATTCACGCTCCCCGGCACCCTCGCCATCAACACCTTCGGCGGGAACATCGCGGGCACGCTTCCCGGCGGCATCCGGTACAAAACGGAGGAGGCATTCCAGACTGGCAAGAACAGCCTCAAGCAACATCGCGGGTTCGGCGCGTTCGGCGATATTAGCAAGACATTCGGCAAGGTTAACATCTCCGTGCAGTACATCTACGCTTCCGGAGATAGCGGGAAAGACCCGGCCAGAGAGACCACTTTCGATCAACTCTACGCCGCCAATCACGACAAATTCGGTCACGCCGACCTTTTTGGCTGGCGCAATATTCACGACCTGCGCTCACTGACCACAGTGCCGTTGACGAAACACCTGAATGCCAATTTCATGTACGACAACTGGTGGCTGGCCAGTGCAACGGACTCGCTCTACGATGGCAGCGGCAAGAGCATTGTGCGGTCCGCCAAGGGCACTGCCGGACGGCATGTGGGACAGGAGTTCGATCTGTTCGGCACGTATCAGTTGGTGAAGGGCCTGATGTTCGGCAGCGGCGTAGCCAAGTTAATGCCCGGCGAGTTCTTAAAGAACACCACACCAAACCCGCATACGCTCTATTTCTACGTGTTCCAGAGCTATTCGTTCTAAGCTCAGCTCGTCGCCAACCGAGCCGTGACCGTCAGGGAGCGGTTTCCACGCTCTTTAGAACTAGAAGCCGCCGCGCGGACGATATCCAGGCCGTGCTCTTACTCGATACTTCTTGCCGACATCCGACGTGATCTGCACCTCAATCTTGCGGAAACCTTCGTTCGGATTCGTCTGCGGATAGTAAGTCACCGAATACGAATTGCCCAG
>JBBRNO010000216.1:0-7541 GCA_038230275.1 Bryobacterales bacterium | reverse complement strand
TTCGGATATAACAACGAGTCGAACGATCTCTCGTCGTCAGGGAATCTGGTGTTTAACCGGCTGATCACAGACCTGCCCGGTGCATCCAATACCGGTGAGGCCTACGCAAGCTTTCTGGTGGGCGCGGCGAATTCTGCCTCTCTCAGCAAGACGGACGTAATTACCTCGAGGGCGGCTTACTGGGCGGCTTACGTGCAGGACGACTACCGCATTACCGACCGGCTTACGCTGAATTTGGGGCTGCGCTGGGACGTGGAAACACCGCGCGCGGTGGACAACAACAAGCTGAATGCGTTCGATCGAAACGCAATCAATCCGGTGTCGGGAACGCAGGGCGTGGTGACGTTCGCCGGGCAGCCGGATGTGCCAAATACGTCGTTCGATGCCAACTACAAAAACTTCGGTCCTCGCGTGGGCTTTGCCTACAAGGCACCGTTTGCTCGCGATCTGGTGATCCGCGGGGGAGGGGGATTCTTCTATGGCCCGAACTTGAGCAACTCCGTTACAACGGGCGCATCGCTGGGCTTTGCGGATAATGCGAGCTTCGTTACTTCGCAGGGAGACACGGCGTATGCTCTGCTACTGGCGAACGGATACCCCGCCTATACGCGGCCTTCGATTGATGCGCCGGGCTTTGGCGCGGTGAGACTGGGACAGAAGCCCACCACGGCGGTTACGTTTTTCGACCGCAAGCGGCCCTCACCTACGTCTTACCAGTTCAACTTCGACCTGCAAAAAGAGCTACCCGGCAGCGTGCTGGTGGAGACCGGATACATCGGCAACCTGAGTCACCATTTGGCTGCGAATGACCTGAGTCTTAATCAGGTGCCGGCCAACCGGTTTGGACCGGACGACACACAGCCGCTGCGTCCGTTCCCGCAGTTCAGCAACGTAACGCTATTGAACCCGACCGTGGGCAACTCTTCGTATCACGGTGTATTCTTCAAGACCGAGCGGCGGTTCTCCAACGGCCTTTCGTTCCTGGCACACTACACCTTCTCCAAGTTCATTGACGATGTGGCGTCGGGAGATGAATTCGGCGACCCCGGAAGCTACATGGACCAGTACAACCGGCGGCTGGATAAGGGCCTCAGCGGTACCGACGTGCCGCATCATCTGCTGTTCACCGGCCTCTATGAAGTCCGCCAGTTCAAGACGAACCGGGCACTGCATCTGGTGGCCGGCGGATGGCAGCTTGGCATTTACATGAACGTCCAGTCGGGCGCGAATTTTACCGTCTTCGATTCCGCGAATACGACGAATGGTTTCCCGGCGGGCACGCTGCGGCCGAACCTGGTGGGCGACCCATGGCTGAGTTCCGGCAGCACGCTGCAGCGACTCTTTAACACCGCAGCCTTCGCGCATCCGCCGAATTTCCAGTTCGGCAACTCGCCGCGTTCCGTGCTGCGCGGACCGGGCAGCAATGTGGTGGATTTCAGCGTGGCCAAGGTGTTCCGGGTAACCGAGCGCGTGAAGACGGAGTTCCGCGGATCGTTCTTCAACGTGGGGAATTTCGCCAATTTCGATATCCCCGGCCACACGTTGGGGAACTCCGATTTCGGCATCATCAGTTCGGCCAAACCGGCCAGGACCGTGCAAATGGCGTTGCGGTTTATCCTCTAGGACACTTAAACCCTATCGATTTGATCGTTAATGGGGTATATGTGCTACGCTCAGTGGGAGCAGATGGAAATTCTTGCGGGATTTTTGATCGCCATGGCGATCGGCATGACGGGTATCGGCGCTGGCAGCATTACCGCGCCGGTGCTGATCCTCTTTTTCGCACAATCCACCACACAGGCCGTTACCATCGCGCTGGTATTTGGAACGGTGGTGAAGATGATAGCGGCGCCGATCTACTTCGCCCGCGGTCATATCAACTTTCGGATTTTGGGATACCTGGCGGCCGGTGGACTGCCTGGAGTGCTCTTCGGAAGCCTGCTGCTGGCGTCGATGGACAAAGCGGCGATGAACGAGCCGGTGTTGATTCTGGTTGGGTTCACGATTGTGTTTTCCGCGGGCGCCTCATTGATGCGAGGCTTGGCGAGTCATGTGGTGTCGAAGCCGATTCAGGAGAAATGGCTTTCCTGCCTGGTTTTTCCGATCGGGCTCGAGGTTGGATTCTCTTCGGCCGGCGCTGGGGCGTTGGGTTCGGTGGTACTGATGCGCTTTACCAGTCTGGTGCCGGCGCAGGTGGTTGGAACGGATCTGGCATTTGGGCTGTTGCTGTCGATGTTTGGCGGTGGCATCCACGTCGGAATGACCGGGCTGCCAACGGCGATTCTGTTCAAGTTGTTGATCGGCGGGATACCTGGGGTGCTGGTGGGGACGCAGTTGGCCGCGTCCATGTCGCCAAGGAAATTACGACTGGCGCTTTGCATCTGGCTGTTGTATGTGGGCGGGCAGCTGTCTTATAAGGGCATTTCCGGGATTGTGGAAGCTAAGGGGAAAGCCGCGGCGCAGCAATCGGCTCCGGCTCAGCATTAACAAAGAGCTTATGTCTACCGCTCCCTTACGGTCACGGCTCGGAAACGGCGGCTGAGCCGTAGACGTAAGGGAGCGGTAGAACATAACCGGCTAGCTATCCGGCACCGCAGGCGGAATACGCGTACCCGCCGCTAGTTTGGAGAATGCGCTTTCCACCCATTTAGAAGGCAGTTCATCAATGGCGGCTCGCATTCGTTCCTGCCACCAGTTGGAGATCTGCTTCAAGTCGTCGCGTTCGTAGCGGTGTTCCACCAGCTTGAAACTGCCGCGTGTATAGAGCAATACATCCAATGGAAAATCCACGTCGGCGGCACAGAGCCGGGTGGCATCGAATGATAGAATGCCGAGTTTGAAGGCGTAAAGAAGCGGGTCTACCTGGGTCAGGGCGCGCTCAAGGATCGGCTTGCCGAAGCCGGAATTTCCGATGATCTGGTAGGGCGTATCGGGGCCGATTTCCACCCAGTTGCCTTCTGGATAGACCAAGAACAAACGATGCGCGGAATCGGCTGACATTTGCCCGCCGATCAGCGAATGGATGTTGAAACGGAGGTCGGCCTCGCGCAGGGCCACACCGTCTTCTTCGGCGATTTTCCGCACCTGCTGCGCGTAGAGGTTCACTATTTTGAACAGGCGATCGCGGGATTCACTTTTTCGCGCGTAAGCGTCTTCGAAACAGAGCAGCACTTTGTCGCGCAAGGATCGCAGGCCGGAATTCAGGATGAAGAAGGAAAAGCCCGGGCCCTGATAGGTGGCCACCTTCTTCGCCATCAGCGACTCGTTCCCAGACAGCACACGGGTGTCGGCGATACCCACCAGTCCGTCCTCTACCGTAATGCCTAGACAAAAAGTCATCTGCTTACATTCTATGTCGGCTATGAAAAATTCAGCACGTAGTTTCGTCCACTTTCCGAGTCTCAAATTTATGCTGATTCAGATAGGCTACGACCTACAATTTCAAGTTCCCGCACCGGTAGCAATGGTAGCAATGCTGCATGTGCACCCTTCCCGCACCCAAGACCTGCTGGACAGTGACCGGGTCCAGATCGACCCGGCGGTTCCGGTAGAGCAATACATTGACGGATTCGGCAATCTCTGTTCGCGATTCCTGGCTCCGCAGGGTTCGCTCCGGCTGTACAACTCCACGATTATTCAGGATTCCGGCGAACCGGATGCCGTGAGCTGGGATGCGCGCCAGGTCCCGGTGGAACAACTGCCGCCGGAGACGCTGCAATTTCTGATGAATTCCCGGTGCTGCGAAGTGGACCGGCTCTCGCCGCTGGCAGTGCAGTTATTTGGAGATATTCGGCCGGGATGGGCGCGGGCACAGGCGATTTGCGAGTGGGTCCATGAAAAAGTCACTTTCGGCTATCAATTTGCCCGTTCCACCAAGACCGCGTTGGACGTTCACAGCGAGTGCACGGGCGTCTGCCGCGACTTCCAGCATCTGGCCATCACGTTATGCCGTTGCCTGAACATTCCGGCGCGTTACGCCACCGGTTATCTGGGAGACATTCGCGTGCCGCAGGTGCCGGCGCCGATGGATTTCAGCGCCTGATTTGAGGTGTATCTGGAAGGCCGCTGGCTGTGGGCCGCGATGCATCCGATGTGGCGCTTACGACGTCGTTCGGCCTGGCGCCGCTGTCCGGCTTCCATGTGAACTCCAACGAAGTTGCCGCAGTGGGTGGCAATTTTACTGCAAGCATGGATCCGCGCCAATTGTCCCCACAAGCTCTGTAAGGTAGGTATCGCGCTTTACGCGCTCCAGTTCTTCCATGGCTGCCACCTGCCGCTGGTCCCCCGCAAGCGCGGCTACGTGCCGCGTCCAGAGAGCGATATCGACCCGTTGTTTGGCCTGCAGGCGCTGTTTGTACCAGCCGCTGGCAAGCAGCGCATCTCGGGTGAAGAGTTCCCGGATACGAGGATCGTCTTCCCGCATTCCCATGTATTCGCCATGTGCCATGATGTGCAGCAGAGCCTGAATGGGCGGGCACGCGGACTCTACGCTGCCGTCTTCAAAATAGAGCAGCGCCACGGTGCGCTGTGCTTCCACAATAGCGTCGATGCCGGCCACGAAGACGGCCAGATCCTGCTTTTCCGGACGCAGCAGATCGTCAGGGAACACAGCGTTCGGCATTTCAAAAATGCGGCCCAGGAAGCGGTCTACAAACGACGCGGTGATGCGGAAGCCCAAACGGCTGGCGCGGATGGTGCGGCCTTCGTATGTAAAGTCGTCCAGCTTTTCCAAGTACCCGTTTTCCCGCAGGAACGCGGCATCGCGCTCGGCCACCCTCATGCGGCACCACAGTTCCGGCACCAGCATACTGTTGTCGTGGTCCACGCGGTAATGGGGGCCGACGTGGCCCGCTGCCGTGGTGAAGCCGGAGTATCCAGTGACGATGGCTGAGACCACCGCGTTGTTGATGTCCACCACCGGGGGCAGGGCATTGAACGGGCCTTTGGTCAACGCGCCTTCGCTGCCGAAGCCGGTGGTGGAGGGCGACTTCCCAGTCAGGCTGCAAATGAAATCCATAAACAATTCCGGTAGATCCTGATAGTGAATCGGATTGTAAACGGCCAGCGGGGGAAGGCCCGCTTTCGCATCCGGCGGATTGTTGCGGCGCCCTGCCAGTACCCCGCTCACCGGGAAGTGCACGGTGTTTTCGGAAGGGATCTCGCGGGCCAGGCGTGTGCCGATCTCGGCAAGGTAGGTGCTGCGCGGATCCACCAGATCCGGCCGCTTCTGCAGGTAGCGGGGATTCTTCGATGGACTGCCGTCCACCATGCGCGGATGCGCCGACGATACCGCGAAAGACGTTTGTGGATTGGTGGCAAACTCCAAAAGCAAGCGCTTCATGGGCTCAGTGAACTTATCGAATTCCACCACATGATCCACCAGCGCCTGGGCCTGCGCCACCGAGAGCGGTTCAAAATTCGAGATGAACGTTCCGGGCGAGGCGAGGTCCGCTTCGGCGTCCTTATCGAAGCCGCGGTGGATGGCATCGTCGGGGCGTTGGAACAGCAGCGTCTCGCAGTTCTGCACCAGCTTGACGCTGGGGTTGTGATATTCCGGGTCGAGATTATTCAGGCTTTCCTTGGGCAGAACGACAGAGGCGGTGATGTCGTCTTCCACCTGCACTTTATCAGCGGGATGGAAATCGGGACGGAGTTTGTAGATGCGCCAGGAGCCGTTCGGATCGTACCCCATGCGCAGGTAGTTGCCGACCAGTTGCTGATTCTCAAACTTCAACTCATGGCCGAGGAAGCCGTTGATGCGGTCCACGCTGAAGTGCTCACGCCAGGCGTCGCCCCAATCCGGCCGGTAATAGCGCTTCACGGTTATCAGCAGTTGGCGCACGGTTTGCGGAATGGTGGCCAGCCACTGGTTGTGATCGTCGACATATTCCGGGGAAGGGGTCATCAGCTTGATGACAGAACCGAGGGAACGTTCAGGGCTGAGGATGGCGCGTTGGGCGCGCGCCTCCGAGTGGGTGCGCTTGTAGATGCGCGAGAAATCCTTCTGCAGGATCTGCTCCACTTGATCCATTTCCAGCGCAAAGTCGCTGACAAAGACCGGGCCCTTGAGGATGATGCTGCCCAGGGATTTCGAGATCTCCGATTTACCGCCGCCGGATACCGTGCACGGTTTGTGACAGAGAATTCCATCGGCGCGCGATGCCACCAGGCGCCACGCGGCGCCACCGGTTTGTTTCTCCAGGCGAATCTTGGTGCCCCAGGGCAGCACGTAAGTTTCTTTGGCGCGGAGCGTTAATTGATGCCACTCGCCATTTTGCCGCTGCCACTTGACAGATCCTTCGAGCACGCTGAATTCGGTGTTTTCGGGAACGTAGAAAATGTCGGGATATTGGCGATCGGTGGCGTACCCTTCGGGTTGAATTTCCACCCGATCCCCCAACCAGATCATGGCCTGGTCGAAGGTAACCTTCTTGGTAAGCACGGTGCGGCCGGCATAGAATTGCGGACCCAGCACGTAGGCGGGAAATGCGATGGCGCCGCCCGCGTGCTCTTCCTCGCACAGGCCGAAGAGGTTCGCCGCGTAGCTGATCTGCGTCTTCACGTCCTTCTTGCAATAGCCGAAATAGTTGTCGGCGATGATGGTGACCATAACGCCGCGCTGATCGCGGCAGGCGATTTTGAAGGCGCCGCCGTCGTTGTAGATTTCCGATTCGCCGCGCCAGCACATGCCTTCGCGGCGCTGGCGTTCGCTGGCGTCATTGAAGTGCGGCAGGCCCAGCGCCTTCTTCTTCAGCCCGATCAGGTGCGGCGCCAGAATCACGCAGCCGGTATGGCCGGTCCAGTGCATGGAGTCGAGCGCAGCGTCGTTTTCGGGAAGATAGGGATCGCCGCCATTGCCGAAAATGCCTTCCACGAAATCCAGATTGCTGACCAGACTGGCCGGGGCGAAAAAGCGTGTCTCCATGGTCTTTGCCGGAGCGGAGCCGGTGGCCGGGCACACCAACGGGCGCAGCAGCAGAGTGACAAACAGCCGCACCTGATTTTGTTGCGAGGCTGTGAACGGCAGCGCCAGGACGCTTTCTGGCGGACGGAGAGCCTGCCCCAGAAGCGCCGCGAAGGTCTGTTTGGGTACGCCGATTTTGTCCGCCGGAATGGGCAGACCGCCTTCCACGATATGGAAGATTCCCTTGGTTGTCCGGCGATCGCTTTTCGGATTGTGCAGGATGCCCTGCGGGATGCGGTAGGACTGGACGTAGGGCGACGAGAGGACGTCGGCATCCGGCGGCAGGGACATGACGCGCGCCAGGCCGGAGCGGTCCAAGGCAAATGTCTTGGACGGCAGACGGGGTACGCTCCCACTTGTCGCGACGGCTTCGGCGAGATAGGCGTCCAGGAAGGCCTGGATGCGCGAATCGGCGGGACAGAGACGGTCGCCCAGCAGTTGATCTTTCTGATAATAGTTGCGCAGCAGCGGACCGGCGATCTCCAGGAAGTAGGGGTCGGCCGTGAACTCGCTGGTGGGCTGCCCCAGGGCGGCGAGTTTCAGATTGATGTAACGTACTAGTTCTTCATCCCGTCCG
>JBBRNO010000215.1:0-7649 GCA_038230275.1 Bryobacterales bacterium | reverse complement strand
GCTACTGCTTGAGGCTTTAAGAATCTTCGAGATATTTGTCAGTTCCAGGCGGGTTTCCGACCTGATGTCGCCCAATTCGAGCTTCTGCGTAGCCGGATTGATAGGCGCCTGTCCGGCGACAAATACGAAACCTCCCGAAACTATCGCGTGAGAATAGGGTCCCAGCGGCTTGGGAAAATCCGGGGAGGAAACCACTCGCTTAGCGGAACTGCGAGGCGCTCCCCGAACCACTGCAGTGAGTGCCGCAACTGCGCCAGACAGGAACATCATGCGACTTTTCATAGTGGTCTCTCACCCATTTTTCAGAACTTCCCGCACGCGGCGGGCGACGATCTCGACTTCTCCCGGTTCCAGCATCCACACACCCAATTCCAGACCTTCGCTGGTATTCGGACGCACTTCGATGGACGGTTCGCCTTCACGAAGACGCTGAATCACTTCGGGCACGCTTAGCGCGGTGGCAGCCTGATTCCAGCGTATACGCACGTGCGGCACCCGGTAGTGGATTTCGGGCACAAACATCTCGCCCGCTACCCCTTTGATCGACGAAACGCTGCCGCGAATCACGTTGACTCGCCTTTCCCACTCCCGCCAGTCGGCCTGGTGGTCCCGCTTGTAATAAAGCTCGACAGTCACCATCATGCCCAGCAGCTCTTCCTTATTCACCTTCATTCCGCGGCCAATCGCATCGCTATTCGGCGGACCGTTCAGCCGGGCGGCTTTGATCAGGCCGGTCCGCCCGAACAGTAACCCGCAGCTCTGTGGGCCGCGCAGCCCCTTGCCGCCTGAGACGGCCACAAGATCGTAGCCCAGCTTAATGGATCGCGAGAGGTTGTCCAGAGGCGGAACGTCCGCGGCGATGTCGTTCAGCGCCGGAATTCCGTGCTTCTTCGACAAGGCGGCAAATTCGCTGATCTTAATTTTCCCCAACGGATCATTGGTGTTGAAAAAATGCATCATCACGGTACGTTCGTTAACAGCACGCTCGAGCTCCTCTACCGTCTCCACCTCGATGTAGCGTATGCCGCAGTTGCGAACTGCATGATCGTAGCCGTAACGGTGCGATTTCTGGATGATTACCTCGGTCTTCATGCCGGTTGTATCCGGCAGCCGATGGACCTTGCCGCGGTCGATTCCGGTCATGCAAGCAGCCGTTCCCAGCGTGAGAGCGGCAGCGGCTCCCGAAGTCACCATAGCGGCTTCACATCCGATCATGGATGCGATGCGCTGCGCCACCGCATCGTGCAAGTCATCCAGCCTCACGTAGCGCGGCGCCGCATATTGCAATGCCTGCAGTACCTCAGGCGGCATCAGGGACCCCGACAGCGCAGTGAACGGCTCGGCGGCGTTGATGAACGATCGTACTTTCAGTTCTTTGAAATAATCGCGACTGGCCGGCGCGGGCGCCGCCGTGGCCCGCGAGAGCCAATTCCCGAAAAGTCCCAGAGCGAGTTTTCCCTGCAGAAGCCGTCTACGAAGCATTGCAATTTCTCCTGGCGGCGAGGCAGCCGCATGCAGCCCGTTATGGCCTGACGATCGTGCCGTCCAGCCGGCGGTCGTTGCCGCGGCTTCCCCCTGGCGTCTTGTAGGGGAACTTGGCCGCGACCTTTTCGTCTATATCGATGCCGAAGCCCGGATTGTCGTTCGCGTACATGTAGCCGCCAACGATCTCGGGAGCACCGGGAAACACTTCCCGCACCGTCGGCGAGAAAAAGTTCTGCTCCTGGATACCGAAGTTGGACGAGGCAAGGTCGAGGTGCATGTTGACTGCGTGCCCCACCGGCGAGACATTGCCCGGCCCGTGCCACGCGGTGCGGACGTTGAAGAATTCGCAGAAGGTGGCAACTTTGCGAGCCATGTTGAGTCCACCCGCGGCCGAGATGTGAATGCGGATGAAATCGATCCATCGGTTAGTCACCAGCGGCAACCACTCGTGGCGGTTCACGAACAGTTCGCCCATCGCGAGAGGAGTGGTGGTCTGCTGGCGGATGGTCTGGAACCAGGCCACATCTTCGGGCGCCACAATGTCTTCCAGGAAGAACAGCCGGTGCGGCTCCAGCGCCTTGGCCAGGACCATAGCCTGTGTCGGCGGAATACGCTCATGGACGTCGTGCACAAACTCCACGTCGAACCCGAGTTTCGCCCGCAACTGATCGAACATTTTTATGGTGTTATTCACGTAGGGCGTGGGCTCAAACACCGGCGAATCCGCCACGCCCTTAGGCCTGCTCCTGGTCACTTCGCCGGAGGTTTTGGCTGTCACACCGTAGCCGGAAAAGCCGGGCACAGCGAGTTGTACACGAACATGGCGATAGCCTTGCTCCCGCCACTTCTGGACCTGCTCAATGAGATCGGGCATCTCGAGCGCCGACGCATGTGCATACAGAGGAACCCCGGATCGCACCTTGCCGCCGAGGAAATTGTAAACGGGCATGCCCGCGCGCTTACCCATGATGTCCCAGAGGGCGCCATCCACGCCGCTGAGAGCGTTGTTTGCTTCAACGCCGCTCCGGAAGTACGGCTGAAGATAGGAGGACTGCCAGATGTCTTCAATCTCGTCCACGTTGCGGCCGATTACGAACGGCTTGGCGTATTGCTCAAGAAGGGTCGCAACCGCCAGAGGGCGCTCCCGATGGGTCGCGCATCCAAGCCCGTAAAGGCCGGGCTCACTGGTCATCAACTTTACCACTACCAGGTGGTCTGGGCCAGGTTGTGTGAGGATCACCTTCAGGTCCGTGATCTTCAAAGCCGGCAGACCCTTTCGCGTGGCCGCCTGCGCCGCCTGCAGAGGTCCGGGCGTGCTTGCCATGGAAGCGGCCAGCCCTGCCGCGGATCCGCCAGTAAAGACCTTCAATGCCTTGCGTCGATTCATGGGTTTTCTCCTAAAAAGAATACTTGAGTGCGAACTGCATCTCGCGATTGTTGGTGATGGTTGAAGTGATGCGGCCAAAAGCTGCATTACCGAGGGTAATGTCAGGGGCGTTGAATTGTGGAGTGTTGAGGAAGTTGAACGCCTCCCAGCGGAATTGGACGCGCTGCGATTCGCGAATGCGAAACTCCTTAAACAGGGCGAAATCCCAGGTCTTCTGCCCGGGGCTGTCAATCAGGCCGACACCGGCATTGCCGTAGCCCTTCCCAGTGGTGGTTCCGTCTCCGGGACATCCAGCACATTTCGCGCGGACAAAGGCCGAAGTATCGAACCAGCGGCCGAGTGTACGGCCCTCCATCACGCGTGGGACCATGGCGCCGGGCACGATGTTCGGCCGCGGGGCGCTGGCGGCGCCGGTGTTCATCGAGTCACCCGACTGACTGATCGTGAGCGGGAAACCGGAAGTCAACTGGACGATTCCATTGACGGACCAGCCGCCCAGAACGAAGCGTTGGATTCCAGTGGATGAGCGGAAGAAAGGCAACTCCCAGACGTGGCTGAACACGAACCGGAATCGCTGGTCGAGCGCAAAGCGGCCGCGGCTGTTGTTGCTATCGCGGGGGTCCTGCGGGATGTTGCTTGCGAAGGGACCGGCTTCGTTCACGCTGTATCCGACGGCCAAGCCCTTCTGGTAATTGAAAGAGCCAACGAAGGTGTATCCGTTCGAGAAACGTTTTTCGGCGCGGGCCTGCAGCGCGTTGTAAATGGAGTTGCGGCCGCTGTCCAAATACCGCAGGGTACTCAAGGGCCGGAGGACATCGGGGCTCAAGGAATCGATGTAGAACTGGATGGGGCGGCGGGGCTGGATCGCCGCTGGCCCGGGGTCCGGATTGTTGAAATTGCTGACGGTCTGGTCCAGGTGGCTGCCCTTATTTCCGACGTAGGCGACTCCGACGACCATGTCGCTTCCAAAAGTGCGCTCTATTTCAGCAGTCCATTGCCAAATGTCGTTATTGAGGAACTTCGACCTGCCATTCGGCTGAACGTTGCCAAGCATGAGTAACGCGGTTGGGGCTTGACCGGCAGTTGCGGGAAAGGGCCGGTCGATGGTTGCCTGTGGATTCACGCGGTCGTTCTGCAACACATTCGAACCGGAAAGCGGCGGTTGCAGATTGAGAATCTGAAAGTTGTTTATCTGATTCACGTTGTAGTACTGACCACCTCCGATTCGCAAAACCATCTTGTCCATGAACCGGTAGGCGATTCCCAAACGGGGCATAACCTGCTTCCAATTGATGTCGTACAGGTCTGGATTGCCTCCTGGATTCGGGATGAGCTCGGGAACAAACATGCCATTGATTGTCCGGGCCTTACCGGATTCGAAGGAGAGCGTTCGGATGCTTCCCTTTTGGTCCCGATCAAAGACGTGGCCGAACAGGTCCCAACGAATGCCGAGGTTGATGGTGAGCTTCGAATTCACTTTGAAGTCGTCGAGCGCATAGAAACCAATTCTGTTCTGGAGCGTGTTGAGGTAGGGTTGGCCTTCGGCGGACTGAGAAGTATTTGGGAAACCCAGCATGAAGGCGGCAAACCCATCCGGGATGCCTGTGATGTTGTTGGTGAAGGTGAGTGCTCCGCGCGGTACGTTTGCCCTGGCGCTTACCGCGTTGTTGAAGCTGTACAATCCGCCAAACTTGAAATTGTGCCGGCCGCGATTCATTACCAGACTGTCGCTGAACTCATGCACCGTGACGAGGTCCAGTTGTCCCGGCTCGCGCGGGTAAGGCAGACCGCTGAAGCCCGTGATCGAGATGATGGGCAGCCCCTGTTCGTTGGCGGCGAGTGTTCGATTATTATCGCCGGCAATGCGAAAATCAAGTCCCAACGACTGCTGCTTGAAGCTGTTACCGGTCAAGGGTCCGGCGAAATCGCTATGGGTTCGGTTCATACCGTAGCGAAGATCGTTCAGCACCCGCGGTGTGATGATCCTGGTCCAGCCAAACGCGAAGTTCTGCGAACGATTTGTGATCAGCGACTCGGTAATCTTGATAAGAGGAACGGTATCCGCGGTCGCCTGAACGATGACGTAGCGTCCGAAAATCCGGTCGTTGGCGCCGACGCGATGATCGATGCGTCCCAGATACTGGTTGCTGTCGATGCTGAGGCTGTCGGTTCCAAACAAATTGACGGGACTACGATTCAGGCGCGCTTGCGCGTCGTTGGTAGGATACGCCATATAGCCTCCCTGCGGGAATGGAGCGTGTTCCTTAGAGGTCAGAAGGTTGACCGAAACCGGATTCAGCAAACTCGGGGGAATGACATTGTTGGGGAACGGCGCCGCCGAACCAGGATAGCGGATGGCTAGAGCCGAGGCCGGATTGGCAGTGTTCGGATACCAGCGGTTACCAGGCTGCAGCAGTTCCGAGAAATCGCCTGCACGCATGGCCTCGGTGGGGGCGGAGGTGGAAGATGGGGTTCCGCGGCGTTCGCGGCGCGCCTCCCAGTTGAATAGCCAGAAGGTTTGATCTCTTTTGATGGGACCGGAGACGACGGTTCCGTACTGATTGCGCCGCAATTCATTCTTGGCCTGTGCCGGCGGCAGGAAGAACCCGCGCGCATCGAACTTATCGTTCCGGAGGAATTCGAACAGCGTCCCGTGTAGGCTGTTGGTTCCGGATTTGATCGCGACATTGACTTGCGCACCGGAGTTCACGCCATATTCCGCCGAATAGACGGCGCTCTGCACCTTGAACTCCTCTATGGCTTCGATAGAGGGCGTAAAGCTCATGGTGTTGATGCGTGGCTCGGTTGCGACAACGCCATCCATTGTGATGCGCTGCTGAATGTCACGCTGGCCATTGGCGGCGATCTGCACGGTCTGGCCGGGGATGGGTGTGCCGCCAGTGCCGCTGGTTCCGATGCGGCTGGTGCCGAAAGTGACCCCCGGCATGAGCGTTGCCAGTTGCGAGAAGTTGCGCCCGTTCAGAGGCAACTCAACCACACGCTTGGCTTCCACAACCGAGCCCAAGGTTGCGTCTTCTGTGCGAAGCAAAGGCCCTACCGCGGTCACCTCGACTATCTCGGCCAGTTCTCCGACCTGTAGATGAAAATCGAGCCTGAGCTTCTGCTGAAGCTGTAGCACTATGCTGCGTGCGACCTCTGTCTTAAATCCCTGCGCGGCACAGGTCACTTCGAATTCCCCAATGTCGAGCAGCGGAAAGACGAAATTGCCGGCGTCGTTCGTCTTGGTCACCCGGACGTCTCCGGTGGCTAACCGCGTGACCCGGATAGTGGCACTTGGTATCGCCGCTCCCGAAGAATCAGTGACCAGTCCAAAGATCTCAGTTGAGACTGTTTGACCGAACAAACTGACGCAGGGCATAGCTAACAGCATCAACCGAGTGGCCAAGGCGTGTTTCGTATACATAGACCTCCTGATAAGCTGCGAGTGCTCAATCAGGCAATCACGATACTAATCACTGTTTAGCAAGTCAAGCCTGCGAATGGGGTCTGTCCCCAGGCCTGTCGGATCGTACCGCAATGGCTCTAGAAGATCCGCCCATCGGCGGGCAAGGACGTTAGCTTGGCCAGTCTCTTTACGGCGTCCACCAGTGCATCGGTATCGCGGCCGGCCAGCAGAAAGACCGTGCCCTTTCCGGGTTGCCGAGAGGCGTAGGCGAACGAGGGAGCTTTGGTTAGCGTATCCAGGTTTGGTATAGCGGAGGCGACTGCAGGCAATTCGTCGTAAGTCACCAGGCGCACCGCGTTCAACTGAGTGAAGAGAATCCATTCCTTTTCCGTCGTGAGAAAGAAATTCGGTTGGATTCTCTCGAAGAACATGTCGGATGCATTGTGATTTTTCTCGCTTGCCAATACGGCTGCTGCGGAGAGGATGAATTTCGGACTTGCCGACTCCTCCTTCAGCTCAATTGCACCCGCGCGGAGATAGGGTCCGGCGAAACCTTCGAAAAGTGTGCGGTGGTTGGCAAGTGCATCCTTGAGTAGCGGCAGGGTGGCTCGGCCCAGACGCGGGATGTAGGGGTGGTGGTATGGATCGTCGTCGGTAATGCCGTTCCTTTCGTATACAAGCAATTGCACCGCCGTGGCTACGGCTTCGTTCAAGAACGCGTAGTAGGGCTGCGCCGATCCGGCGGCGGCAAATTCATTCATCAGGCTGAGGTGGCGGGCCGGGGGCGCGGCGTCGTAAAAGGCGTGTGTTAATTCATGCATCGCTTTCCACATCGTGTCCTGCGGCTTGTCAGTGGCTACGATCTCTACGAAGAAGTGGTTGGCGATCACGGTGGCGGTAGCGTCCTTCGAAGTTGGGAATGGCGAGGGGATGGTATGGATATAGATGTTCCGCGCCGGCAGATCCGTTTCGAGGAAGGCGGCCACCTGGCTGGCGAGCGGCATAAGGTCAGAGGAGCGGATCTTTTGGCGGACCTGACGAAGATGACTTTCCGTGGAGTGACTGCCGCCGGCGATCCACCAGGGGTGGAGGCGGCGCTGAAAGTGTTGCAACACCTGGCTGAGGCGGGCGGCATCTACGGGGTTGATGAATTTCGTAGCGCGATGCCGGAAGTCTTCGGGGGAGCGGGACTCAACGGCGGCGGCGACGATGCGGTGCCTCGCTCTCAGGCTGGGATAGAAGCTGAGGTAGTTGGGAAGCAGTGGGGCGGAAGGCGAGGCAGGAGCGGCGTTTTCGATCTTGCGGAAGATTTCGAGCCAGGCGTCCAGTTGGCTGGTGTCGGCGGGGGTGAGGTGCAGTTCGCTGTTCCAG
>JBBRNO010000214.1:0-7663 GCA_038230275.1 Bryobacterales bacterium | reverse complement strand
GCGGGCGACGAAGCCAGCCATTACAGGATCTGTGAGCGGCGCGAGCATTCGCGCGACGTTGACTTGCGCAAGTTGGAACGTGGAAGCCATGAACTTCCATTATAAAACTTGTCCCTCTATGTCTTGCTCTTTACGTCTTGCGTTTCACATTGACACCGCCGTTTGTGGTTACTGCGCGAACCAGCGGACCGCCATTGCCGAGATTCATGGACAACTCGCGGTTGAACTTTCCTGATACGGTTATCGGGAAATCGACGTTGATATGCCCGTTAACTGTTGCGGTTTCAAGCCGCGCGGAATAGTTCGCGGGAATCACGATGTTTACGCCACCGTTGGTGGTGGTGGCATCGAATTCGGTGCCGTCCCAGCGGTCGCCAGCGAGTTCTACCGAGAGGCCGCCGTTCACGGTTTTGTCATGCACCGTTCCGGCCAGCCGATTCAGTTTAGTCCCGCCGTTGACGGTGTCAAACTCGATGGTGCCGCGGACATCGGAGATAGCGATTCCTCCGTTGTGGGCTTTGAGCGAAACGGCGGTTTGCCGCGGGACGAAAATTTCATACGAGACAGCCCAGGAGCGGTCATTACCGGTTTGGGGCCCATTGGCGCTGATTTGGCCTCCCGCAGCGCTGACGAAGATCTGCTGCGAGATGGCGCCGGCTTCGCTAAACGTGGGTGCACTGGCGTCAATCCGGGCGCGAACCAACACGTCGTTGCGGAGCCAGCCCTTTACGGAAACGCCTCCGTTCTGGCCGCCGTCCACGGTGATTCTGCCGGTGGCGGGCAGCGTTTGCTCCCTAATTTCACAGTGTCTGGCCGTTTTATCGCCGCGCCCCTGATTTTGCTGGCCGCAACTTAGCTGGCGATCCTGGTTGTCCTGCATCTGGGCGTGGGCGCAAAGGCCGGCCGCGAGTGTCGCTATGGCCATGATGGAAAGTCTCATGGCCCGTTGGACGAGGAAAACGCCGATCGGTCCCCCGTACCCTACACTAAAATTTGCATTCCGAATATAAGAAGCGGTTAGAGGCGCGACGGGAAGCGGCGGCGCGGCACGCAAAAGCATTTGAGACGATCGGCAATTGGCGGCTAGCGGTGGTGGTGGCTGGGGCGGCGCTGACCTGGCTGAATTTTTGGCTGCTGCCCATACCGGCGGCCGTCTTCGTCGGGCTGCTTGTGTATCACGAGAAAGTGGTGCGGAGCCTGGCAAACGAGACACGAGCCATTGCCTACTATGAGCGCGGGATCGCAAGGCTGGAGGACCGTTGGGCGGGGCATGGGGAAACGGGAGAACGGTTTCGCGATCCCTCACACGCCTATGCGGACGATCTGGATCTGTTCGGCAAGGGTTCCCTGTTCCAACTATTGAGCGCTGCCCGCACCGGAGCTGGGGAAGCAATGTTGGCGGGGTGGTTGATGAAGCCTGCCGACGCGGTGACAGCGACCGGGCGGCAGGTGGCGATTGACGATCTGCGGACGCGGATCGATCTGCGCGAGGATCTGGCGCTGCTGGGCGACGACATTCGTGCGGAGGTTCACCCCGAGGCGCTGGCACGCTGGGGAGCGGCTCCGCCAGTCCCCCTTCCGGCCGCTGCGCGCTGGATCGCGCGGGCGATGGCGGCCATCACCGTGTTGTTGGTGGGTGGATACTTTTTGCAATTCTGGAATTACCGGCCGGTGGTGTTATTTCTGGTGCTCCAAAGTGGGTTCGCCATCTGGCTGCGCCAGCGCGTCCTTCATATTCTGGGATCGGTGGAAGCGCCTGCGCGCGATTTACAGTTGTTGGGAGAATTGCTACGCCGATTGGAGCGGGAGCCGTTCACCGCGCCGCGGCTGTTGGCGTTGCGGGCAGAGCTGGCTGCCGAGGGGAAGCCGCCTTCCCGGCAGATTCATTTGCTGCACAAGTTAATTGAGAAACAGGACGCCAGCCGCAATCAAGGCTTCGCGTTATTTGCGCGCCTGGTGCTTTGGTCCACCCAATGCGCGATTGCCATTGAGGATTGGAGGCAGCGGTCCGGTCCCAGTATCGGCCGCTGGCTGGCGGCGGTGGCGGAGATGGAGGCGTTGAGTTCGCTGGCGGGTTATGCGGCCGAACATCCCGGTGATCCGTATCCCGAGTTTTCAGAGGCAGCACCACTATTTGATGGCGAAGGGATTGCACACCCTTTACTGCCGGTGCAAAGCGGTGTACGGAACGATATCCGGCTGGACGCGGAGATGCGGCTGCTGCTGGTGAGCGGATCGAACATGTCTGGCAAGAGTACGATGCTGCGCGCTGTTGGCTTGAACACGGTGCTGGCCTGGGCTGGCGCTCCGGTGCGTGCCAGGCGGCTGCGGTTGTCTCCCCTGGTGGTTGGCGCGTCGATGCGAGTGCAGGATTCGCTACAAGATGGCAAATCGCGCTTCTATGCGGAGATTACGCGATTGCGGCAGGTGGTGGACTTAGGCTCCGGGAAAATACCATTGCTGTTCCTGCTGGACGAATTATTGAGCGGCACCAATTCGCACGACCGGCGGATTGGTGCGGAGGCGATTGTGACCAGCCTGGTGCGCCGGGGAAACGTGGGGCTGGTGACCACGCATGATTTGGCGCTGGCGCACATTACCGAATCGCTGACACCGCACGCGCTGAATGTCCACTTTGAAGATCATCTGGAAGGTGGGCAGATTGCATTCGATTATTTGATGCGGCCGGGCGTGGTGAAGAAAAGCAATGCGCTGGAACTGATGCGGTCAGTGGGCCTGGATGTTTGATGCGGCGCGTAGAACACTGCGGCGAATACTAGCGGGTAAATCATAACGGTTGAACTGATCTAGCGGGCACCAGGCCACGGCTCGGGATTCTTCTGAGACCTGAAACTGTTCCGAGCGGGCGCGGAAGGCGAAGATCAGGTCGTGGTGCAGGTGGAGCGGTTCTCGCTTATTCGGCGGAATTGGATGCACGTCCATACCCACCAGTAGCGGCGGTGCGGCGACAAGTGCCGCGCCGGTTTCTTCCACTACTTCCCGGAAGGCAACGGCGCCAATGGTGGTGTCTTGTGTCTCCACGTGACCGCCCGGAAGCAGCCAGCGGTTCAAACGTTTGTGATGCACCAGCAATACCGCGTTGCCGGCAGGAGCCAGTACCGCTCCGGTACAGGTAATGTGGCCTGGCGTGTAATGGTCTCGCGAGAAGGGCGCCAGCGAGTGAGACAGAAGGGCGAAGATCAGTTCCCTGCTCTTTTCGGCTTCGCCGTCGATTCCCACGGCGAAGGATTGGGCGAGCAGCGCAACATCCAGTGCCTGGATCATCGCGGGACACCCGCCACCGGGATGAGGCTGAGAAAGGAAAGTGCGGCGGCTAGGAAGATGTAGAGTGACAGCATGGTTGTGTCTGGTTCGTCCGGAGCGTCTTTCGAAACAGCTCTGATGACCCCAAGGATCAGCAGAATGATCAGCAGGCCGGCGGATGTGATGGCGTAGAGGCCGCCCACGGCCGCGCACGCAATCCAGCGCTGCATTTTCGACAATGCGCGGAAGCCGCGGCCACCGTCCAACTGCCAGAAGGGCATCAGATTGAACAGATTGATGAAGGCGCTGACTTGTGCGATGGCAGCCCAGGTTTGCGATCCGGTGGCATACCAGATGGCTGCGCAGGCGAGGGTGGCTCCAAGGCCCCAGAGCGGTCCGGCGAGGCCGACCCGCGCATCTTCACCGGGACTGGCTGGATACTGGTGCAAACGGACGTAGGCGCCGAAGCCGGGGATGAACATGGGTGCGGATGCTGGAATGCCAAAACGCAGCAGCGCGGCCACATGTCCCATTTCGTGGATGTACGTTGTGACGATGAGGCCAGCGGCGAACTTCCAACCGTAGATGGTGAGGTACACACCGAAGGCGACAATCATGGAGAAGAATGTTCCCGCCTTGGTAAGGCCCAGGAACAGAAACTTCGCCTTGCTGAGGATTAACAAACCCACGCCGACCGGACCGATTCCGCCGATCTTTTTAAGGAAGCCCCGGAAGGAGAATGGCTCTTTTGTTCCGTCGATTTCGGCCTGCAGTGTACGAATTTTCTCCGAAACGGCGGCGTGTTGCGTCGTGCCGACCGGCACCAGCGGCAGAGCTTTCCGCCAGGCGGACAGGGCGAGGCGGGGATCACCGGCAGCTGCCGCATCGGAGGCCAGCCGGTTCAGCTCATCGGAGTAAATTAGCTTTTGGCACGACGGGCAGCTCAAAATCGATTGAGACACGCTCATTCCGCATGAGGGACAGACCACTGCTGTTTCAGCCTGCAAAGGGGAGACTCCTATCTCTGGCTGGGGCGATGGGAAATGGACCGGCAATCACGCGGATTCCGCCTCTATTCAGCTTCCAGGCTTCATAGACGCCAATCCCAATAATGAATAAGCCGATCAGTCCGGACGCGCCGCTCTCAATTAGTACGAGAAACGGCGCGGCCAGCGAGATGACGAAGGCTGCGGCAACCAGGACGACGGAGTGGTTTTTTCCAAAGCTGCTGAGCATTTGCGGGACATATTCCACGCAGATAGCGCCATAGGTTAGCGCCATGGCGAGGGCTTGGTAGCGCCGGCCGCCCCGATGGTATGCGCCTACGCTGACCGACCTGCCAACCAGGTATCCGATTGCAATGGCAATAAGGCCGATCTTGAAACCCGTCAGGTTCACGATCAATGCATTGATTACCGCGCCGGCAGCGGCAGCGGCAAGCCCAAATCCGCTGGCGCGAAGGAAGCGGTGGGGTCCGGCATCGGCTGAGCGCCCCTGTTCGATCTTGTCCCGGCATGCAGTGCAGATTGTGGCGCCGCCCAGATCGTAATATTTGATTTCCAGCGGCTGGCGGCAGAGCTTGCACTGCAGCGAAGACACTTCCACGAAGTCGGCGCGATCAAAGTTGATGGGCTCGCTCACCGGCTCTTGATCTCCAGGGTCTTGACGATTCCTTCGGCGTTCAAGGAAGCGTCTGTGTTCAAGGTGTATACCACCAGAACGGGCTCGCCGCGCTGTTCCCCACAAACGATTTCGAGCGTGACGGGCTTTTTCATCTGGACTTGAGACGGGTCGGCGATGAGGAATGTGTGGGGGCGTCCCCCGGCGACGATGTGAATCTTTGTTTTCTGGCCAAGACACTCCACGGATTGCAGGCTGCCTTCGGTGCTGAGCACTTCCGCAGCGGAGATAGCTGGAGCGCTATTGCCTTCGGTATTGCTATTGATGAAGCGAAGAAGTTCTTCGGCCTGCGCGATTTCTTCCGGAGTACGGGCGTTTTCTCGCGCCTTTTCGGCGTGCGGCCGGGCGGCGCTCCTATTTCCCAGCTCCAGTTGCGAATAGGCCAGAACCTGGAAGTATGAAGCGATGCGGTCTGGGGCTACTTTCTTGACCTTTCCCAGCTGATCGATGGCGGCCGGATAGTCGTGCGTGTTGTACAAGTGAAAGCCGAGCAAGAGCCGGGCTTCGGTAAGATCGGGCCGCAATTCCAGAGCCTTGGCCAGCACGGACTTCAGCACGGCGTCATTCGCGCGATCGCCCTGCAGCAATTTCGCGTAATCGAAATAGGCCTGACCGTCGGTGCAGCCCAGATCCACGGCACGCCCGAAGTGCTGTCTTGCCGGTTCGTTCTGGCCGGCCCGCCAAGCCAGATAGCCCAGAGCCTGTTCCACTTCCCAGCTTTTCGGATTTTCACGGGCGAGACGGTCGTAAATCGCCGTTGCCTCGGCCAGCTTGCGCAAGTGGTTTAGCAGATCGGCCTGCACGATACCTGCTTCCAGATCCGACGCCGCCTGGGCGACGGGGCGCTCCGAGGGAGTCTGCAGCTTTCCCTCGAAAACGGCGATGTTGACAGCGTTCGAACCGGCATAGGATTCCAGGTCTTTGCTCACATCCACCAGAGACTTGCCGTAGATCTCCCGAAACGAGGTTTCCGACGAATTAGTTGCGCTCAACCGCGTCAGGAAGGCCGCGAACTTTGGACGGTAGGCATCGCTCAAATACAGCATGTGAGTGAGCAGCCAGCTTTGCGCGTAGAAAATTCCGGCCTTGCTCTTTTCGTTGTACTCGGGTGACTTATAGTTGACGGCGATCAGTGCTTCAAGGCTCATCCACTTATTACGGATGAGCGTTTGCATGCGTGACGGGATCAGCGAGCCGATGGTGACGCGGGATCCCTCCGGATGCATGGTGGAGTTGACCTCCGCCAAGCCTTCATCAAGCCAGCGGGGAAGCTTCAGGCCGGTGTGCTGGACTAACAGGTGCGAATACTCATGAACGGCGACGGGAAAGTGCTCCGGCGCGATATCGCCCAGTACGATGTAGTCGCGCGTATCGCCACCGATATAGTAGGCGGAGGCGAATTCATTGATGCGGAATCGTCCGTATTCTTTTTCGTTCTGGAAAGCAATCAGGCGAACCGGCAACGGGTTTGCCAATGAGGTGGGCCGCATGCGCAAGAACAGATCGCGAACCTGCTCAAAGTAAAGGATTGCTTCGCGGCCCTTCTTTTCGCTGGTGGTGGTGAACAGTTCGAAGTTCGGGCTGGTGAGCTTCAGCCATTCGGAGGCGAAGGCGCTGCTGCCCGTGAAGAGAAGCGTGACCGCAACGAAGAGTCTAATAATGCGCAAATCCCGCCTTGATTCCCTGAAATTTCAGCGTAACACGCTTATCCGGCGGTGGGCCTTCAGTAATAGGCACGCGAGGGTCCGTCCCCAACAATCGTCATGATTTTCCCGCCGAAATTCAGAAGGCCAGTGTGGTGTCCGGACAGCCCGACTTGCATTTACGGCTCCAGTAAGGCAAACTGGACGGTTTTCCTATTGTTAACCGAACCTTCATGAGGATACGAGTTCTCTATCACGATCACTGCTTCGACGGGGCTGCATCGGCGGCATTTTTCAGCCGGTTCCTGGAGGAGAAATTTCATCCCGGCTCCGAATTTCTGTTCACCGGAATGGCACATAAAGCATCGCAGTTGTTCGAAGACAGCTTGTTTGATGGCGATGAGAACGCGATCGTCGATTTCAAATACAGCCCAAATCCGAAACTGACCTGGTGGTTCGACCATCACCAGAGCGCTTTTCTTTCCGCCGAGGACGCGGAGCATTTCCGCCAGGACCGCAGCGGCAAGAAACTGTACGACCCGAGTTTCCGGTCGTGTACGAAATTCATCCGCACGGTGGCCAAGGAGAAGTTTGGCTATGAGGCGGCCGATTTGAATGAACTGGTGACGTGGGCCGATATTATCGACGGCGCGCAGTATGCCAGCGCGCAGGAAGCGGTGGAACTACGAGCTCCGGCGATGCAACTGACGCTGGTGATTGAGGGATCGCAGGGATCCGAAACGGTGCAGAAGATCATCCGCTGGATGCGGCATTTGACGCTGGCGGAAATCATCCAGCAGCCCGACATTCAAGAGCTTTACGTGCCAATGTATGAGCGCCATATCAAGTCTATTGACGTGATCCGAAATGCGGCGGTCAACTCCGGCGGTGTGGTGTTTTTCGATCTCATTGCCGACAAGATGGAAGGGTACAACAAGTTTATTCCGTACTATCTGTTTCCGGATTCCACCTATACAGTTTCGGTGAGCACGTCCACGTTTCGCACGAAAGTCTCAGTGGGTTCGAATCCCTGGGTGACCAAGCCGCTGACGCATAACCTGGCGACCATTTGCGAG
>JBBRNO010000213.1:0-7684 GCA_038230275.1 Bryobacterales bacterium | reverse complement strand
GGAAGTGGAGGCGATTCGCGATTCCATGCTCTCCGTCAGTGGCCGGCTGAACACCAAGATGTACGGACCCAGCATGTATCCATTCGTTCCGAAAGCGGCGCTGGAAGGCAGCAGCGATCCGGATAAGATCTGGACCAATTCCGAGGAAGAAGAAGCATCGCGGCGCACCATATACGCGTTCATCAAACGGTCGATGGTGGTGCCCATGCTGGAGGTCCTCGATTTCTGCGATACCTCGCGCAGTTCGGCTAAGCGCGTGAATACTTCGGTCTCCACGCAAGCACTCACTCTGTTCAACGGCGATTTTGTAAACCGGCAAGCCGAGCATCTGGCAAAACGCCTGGGCAGGAATTCCGATCCCGCCAAGACCATCGAACTCGCGTACCGGCTGGCCCTGGCGCGCCCGCCAACAAAGGACGAAACGCGCACCATGCTCGAGTTCCTGAAAACGTCATCGGTGCGGCAAATGTGCCGTGTGATTTTGAATCTGAACGAATTTGTCTATCCGGATTAACATGATGAACCGCCGTAATTTTCTCTCGAGAGTGGGCGCTGGATTTCCTTCGCTGGCGCTGATCGACCTGCTCTCTCGCGATGGCTTCTTCGCCGCGAACGCAGCCACCACGCAGTTTCCGGCCAAGGCGAAGCGCGTCGTATTCCTCTTCATGAACGGCGCGCCCAGTCAGGTGGATACTTTCGATCCCAAGCCCGCGCTCACCAAATTCAACAACACTCCGTATAAGGGCGACGCGGTTGTCGGGTCGAACGGACGCGCCATCGGCAATCTGATGCAGTCGCCGTTTGAGTTCACCAAGCACGGGCAAAGCGGCCTGGAAATCAGCAGTCTGTTCCCGCACACCGCAAAGCATGCTGATGATCTTTGCGTGATCCGCTCCCTCTATACAGACACCGCCGCGCATGCTTCCGGCTGCTTGCAGATGAATACGGGCAGTGTGCTCATCGGCAAGCCATGCCTGGGAACGTGGCTCAGTTACGGCCTGGGCGCTATGAATGAAAATCTGCCCAGCTTCGTGGTGATGACCGATCCGCGTGGCGGGCCTATCAGCGGCGCCAGCAATTGGACAGCGGGATACATGCCTGCGGCCTATCAGGGAACACTGTTCCGCAGCACCGGTGCGCCGGTGCTGGATCTCACCACGCCCGAAGGCGTCACTCCGAAGCAGCAGCGGGCCTCGCTCGATCTTCTCGCCAAACTGAACCATCAGCACGAAGGATTTCACGCGGACGAATCGGAATTGGCGGCGCGCATTAAATCCTATGAGCTTGCCTACAACATGCAGACTACCGCTGCGGAGACGGTGAATTTGGAATTGGAGAGCGTGGCCACACGTGAGATGTACGGGTTGGATCAAAAGGTTACAGCCGACTTCGGACGCAAGTGCCTCACCACGCGCCGTCTGTTGGAACGCGGTGTCCGCTTTGTGCAACTCTATTCCGGCGGCGGCCACATTGAGGATACCTGGGACGGCCACAACGATTGCATCTCAAATCATAAACTGCACGCAGCCGAAACTGATCAGCCGATAGGTGCGCTCATCGCCGATCTGAAACGAACCGGCCTCTGGGCAGACACGCTGCTGGTGTGGGGCGGGGAGTTCGGCCGCACGCCTACCAGCGAAGGGATCGGCAAATTCGGCCGCGATCATGATTGGCATGGCTTCAGCATGTGGCTGGCCGGGGGCGGAGTGAAAGGCGGACAAGCGATTGGCGCTACGGATGAAATTGGGTTCAAGGCCGTAGAGGACCCATGGCACGTTTCCGATTTGCATGCTACTATCCTGCGCATCATGGGGCTTGACCACACGAAGCTAACCTACTTCTACCAGGGATTTAATCAGCGGCTCACCGGAGTGCGCGGCAACGTGATTGAGAAAGTGCTCTCCTGATTTAACTGCCGTACAGATCGCCTTCCGGCACCGGCGCCTCCGCGGCGCGCTTCATACCGGCACGGTCGCGTGCGGAAAACATCGGGCCCCGCGCCTGTTTCACCGGTGCGAATTTCATCATCCCGAAGGGTACGGGAAGATCGTCGTAAATCGCCTCAAAGATGCCCTGCCGTGAGTACGTCTCATGCCAGAAGCCTGTGCCTCCGGAATTTCGCAGGAAGTTGGTCCACCAGGTGCGATGCGGCTCAGATCTGGTCCAAGCCTCCAGCGATTCAAAATCGCGCCAATATTGCCTCATGCCCACGTGAGGCGGAAACAAGCCCCATAGCATATCCTCGTGAAGCAGCAGACCGTCGGGCTTCGATGCGGCGCTGCTTGCGATTTGCGGGCCCAACCCAAACGCAGTCTTCAACCCTGTCAGCGCGTTCACACGCATGCCAAGATAGATCACCGCCAGATTCGGATAGCCGGAGAGATCAATCGTTTGCCGATTTACTTTGCCCATGCGTCAGCCCCAATTTCTGCAGGTGATTCAAGTCATGTCCGGCCACCAGCGAACGCAAAAGCCCCAGCGTAATCGGCCCCAAGTCCTGATGGGTCGCGGTCCGCTCAAGCTCCGCTTCCGAACACTTCCGGAACAAACGAAGCTGCGCTTGGCGCAGCACGCGAAGCCGCTGCAACGTTTCCGGAAACGGCTCCTCTTCTCGCCGCCAGCCATCTATCCAAGGATCCTGCTCGTAACCGATCAGCGTGGGATTGTCCTCAAACAAGATCCAGCGGCAGCGGGCGGACGTTACCAACTCCAGGTCTGCCAGGTGCGCGACAATTTCGTGGATGGACCACTTTCCGGGCGCGATGGGTGCGGCAAGCCGCTCTGCGCTCATGCCCGCGGTCAACTTCGCCAAGCGATCCACCGTAGACGCAAGGACCCTCATCGGATCGCCGTCGCCAAGATTCTTTGCGTATGGGTTATTCATAGTAAACCGCACTCATCTCGTTCGTTTCCCAAACTCTAACCCGGGCCACCGGCGTCAGTTTGCCCATTTCCTCATACAAATGTTTCGCGATGTTTTCGGCTGAAGGACTCAACGTGGTGAACGGTTCAATCTCGTTTAGAAAGGTATGGTCCAATCGCATCACAACTTTATCCATGTAGCGTTTGAGGTCCAGGAAATCCACCAGCATGCCGGCTTCATCCACCGCGTTGCCAACCACCGTAATCTCCACCCGGAAATTGTGCCCATGAGTTTTCTCACAGTTCCCGTGATAGTTCCGCAACGCATGGGCGGCGGCGAAAGTCTGCTCTACAATCACTTCATACATCAAAAAACCTCTCCACGTCTTCTATCTCCGTCGTGAAAGCGTAGTCTGGAAGGCTATCGAAAAACACCTGTCCGTAACGCTGCTTCGTAATCCTATTATCCAGCATCACCAGCACTCCGCGGTCCGCACTGCTCCGAATCAGACGGCCGAATCCTTGCTTTAGCGCCAGTGCCGCTTGCGGAATCTGGTAGTCGTAAAACGGATTGCCGCCCTCCTCGCGAATGCTGGTCACCCGCGCCTCCACCACCGGATCGCTTGGCACCGCGAACGGCAGTTTGTCGATAATCACGCAGCTCAACTGCTCCCCCTGCACATCCACTCCTTGCCAAAAGGAAGACGTTGCGAACAGCACGCAATTCGGAGTGTTGCGGAATTCCTCCAGCAGCGCGCTTCGCGGCCCGGTGCCTTGCAGCAGCGTCGGGTACTCAATTTCCATCGATACCAGATCGTGCACCATACGCATTTGCTGATAACTGGTGAACAGTACAAAAGCGCGACCGCGGCTGTGGTTCAGAATCTTGACTATCTCTTCCGCCGCTGCCCGGAAGAACACCGGACTACGCGGGTCCGGCAGATGCTGCGGAACATAGAGCAGCGCCTGTTTCTGATAATCGAACTGCCCGTCCACGGTCAGCGTTCGTGCATTCTTCAATCCCAGCCGCGTTTCCGTGAACTCGAATTTTCCAGCCACGGCGAGTGTGGCCGAAGTCAGAATCACGCTGTCCACGGTGCTGAAGAGCTTCTGCCGCAAGTGCGAAGAAACATCAATCGGTGTGGCCTGCAGAAAACATCCGCGCCCCCGCCGCTCTATCCAATACACGAAGGATTTCTCGGCCATCTCCATCCAAAACCGCAACTTCTCGGAATACTCGCGGCTTCTTCTGTACAACGGGTTTACCTCTTCCGGAGCGTTCTTGATCGACTGCAATTGCAAGCCGATCAGTTCAATAGCGCGCAGGAAATTATGATACTGTTCCGCGTACTTTTCCCGGAATGCTTCATGTTCGCGAAAGCCGGCGCGCCCCTCTGCCATGCCGAAGAGTTGGAAGAACATTTCCGCTGCCTGCCCCGCGACGCTCAAAATTTCATCAAGTTCCACGCCGCCAAACTTCTTCACCCGCGCCAGCGCCGCCACGTCGCGCGTCAAATCGTGCAATTGGTGACTGCTGACCGAGACGCCGAAATACTGGCCGGCGATATCTTCAATCTCATGCGCCTCATCGAAAATCACCGCAGCGTACTCGGGAAGGATGGAGCCGAAGTCTTCCTCGCGCAACGCCAGGTCCGCGAAGAACAGATGATGGTTCACGATGATAATGTTGCTTTCCACCGCGCGCTGATGCATCAGCGTAAGAAAACAGCGCTCGAACTGCGGGCACTTCTGGCCGCTGCAAAGATCACGCCGCGCATCGAGTTTGGCCCAGGTGCCACTCTGCTCGGGAAGAGTCTTAATCTCGGCGCGGTCACCGGTCAGCGTGGTCTTCTCCCACTCGCGGATGATCTCGAAATCCGCCACCTCTTCCATGCCACTGAGAATCGGCGTCTTCTCGGCGTCGTAGATTTTTTGCCTGCACGCAAAATTGCCGCGCCCCTTCATGTAACACACCGCGATTGGCGTGGACAGGTGTTTCTGCAAAAACGGAATATCTTTGTAGAACAACTGCTCCTGCAGGTTCTTCGTTCCCGTGGAGATGATTACGCGCTTACCGGAAAGAATCGCCGGAATCAAATACGCCAGCGTCTTGCCTGTGCCCGTACCTGCTTCCACAATCAGGTGCTGCTTGTCGGCCAGCGCGGATTCCACCGCCTCCGCCATCTGCAGCTGCCCCAACCGGTGCTCGTAGTTCGGATGCCATTTCGAAAGCACCCCGTGACGGGAGAAAAACTGCTTCGAGTTCAGGCTCTTGGTCGGGGCGGCCATTTACTGATGTTGTGCTACGGCCCTGGCGAAACTCTCAAACAGACGGCGGTCCCGCGCATCCACCATGCAGCGGTCTTCCGGATGCCACTGCACTGCCAGCGCGAATGCTTTGTCGGGCCGCTCCACCGCTTCGATCACATCGTCTTCCGATACCGCCGATACGCGCAATCCGTCACCCAGTTGCCCGATTGCCTGATGATGCCGGGAGTTCACCGCAATCTTGCCGCAGCCAACAATCGCCGCCAGTTTCGTCTCCGGCTCCACTTCCGCCGTGTGGTTATCCGCGGACACCGGCAGATCCTCCCGCTTCTCGTGAGCGCCATCGTCCAGATGCTGAATCAGCGTACCGCCATGCACCACATTGAACAGTTGTAATCCGCGGCAGATAGCCAATACGGGCAGATCGATTGCCAGCGCCTGCTGCAACAAGCGAATCTCCAGCGCATCGCGCCCGTCGTCGGAGGGTTGCGTTTCCGGATGAGGTTCTTCCCCATAAAGAGCCGGATTCAGATCCGTGCCTCCAGTCAGCAACAACCCGGCCAGCCCGTCCAGCGATTCCGGATTGCGAACGGGAACAAGCCCCACGCCGGTGAGCGCGGCTTCATAGGCCACCACTCTGTCGGGTTCGTTAAACGTAACCGCTACACGTTTATTCATACCTTTTGATTCTTCCATCCTCCACGCCGAAATGCGAGCAGGCCTACAACCGCCAGCGTGGATTCCGAAATCACAATCGCCAGAAATATACCGCGCGGCCCCATCGCGGTGCTCGAAAGCACATACGCCAATGGAATTTGCCAAAGCCAATAACAGCCAATATTTATCAAGGTCGGCGTTGCGGTGTCGCCGGCTCCATTGAACGCCTGCACCATCACCATACCCCACGCGTAAAACACGTACCCGTAACTGACGAAGCGCAGACATTCCGATCCTAGAATCTGCACGGCGGGCTCGTTGGTAAACTGCGCCACGATGGGATGCGCAAACGTGATGAACACAATTGCCACCGCACCAAGAAACGCCATGTTGTAAAACCCGGTTCGCCACACGGCTTGTTCAGCACGGTCTGGACGCTGCGCTCCCAGATTCTGCCCCACCAGCGTCGCGGCCGCGTTGCTCATGCCCCACGAAGGCAGAATGGCGAAAACAATGATTCGAATAGCGATGGTATACCCAGCCAGCGCGTCGGCGCCGAACCGGGCCACCAGCCGCACCAATGCCAACCAACTCGCCGTAGCCACCAGATATTGAAACATTCCGTTCGCCCCGGTTCGCGCCAGGCGCTTCATCACATCCACGTCCAACACCAATTGACTGCGCCGGATGGTCACCGTATTGCGCGGGTTGAACAGATACCAGAGCTGTAGCATCACTCCGATGGACCGTCCAATTGTTGTGGAAACCGCGGCTCCGGTCACACCCATTCGCGGGAAAGGACCCAGCCCCAATATCAGGCACGGATCCAGCACGATGTTGATCGCATTTGCTATCCAGAGCACGCGCATCGCAATCGCAGGATCGCCGGCGCCGCGGAAAATCGCGTTGATCAGGAACAACAGAAACACCGTCCCGCTGCCCCCCAACATGATCCGCGTATATCTGCTGCCGGTCCGGACGATAGCCTCGCTCGCGCCCATCAAACGCAGCAGTTGCGGCGCGTCCAGCACGCCTAGAATCCCGACGATGATCGAGATGGCAACACCAAGTGCGATGGAATGCACCGCCGCCACCGCCGCGGCTTCACGATTCTTCTCGCCCACCCTTCGCGCCACCATCGCCGTGGTAGCCATTCCCAGACCGAGGGCCGCGGCGAACACCAGCGTGAAGATCGATTCAGTGATGCCGACCGTTGCCGTCGCATCCGATCCCAAATGCGCTACGAAGAAGACGTCCACCAATCCGAACAGCGACTCCATGGCCATTTCCAGTACCATGGGAACCGACAGCAACAGTATCGCCCGGCCCAGGTTGCCGGTGGTGTAGTCGTGCTGTTTTCCTCTCAGTGAATCGGCGACAGCCGTCCAGAATGAGGCCGGCTCGGGTGGGTTCAAAACTTTTACTAACCTTGTTCTTCTATTCTAAACCCAGCAATTTCGCCGGATTCCGTTTCGACATGGTTTCAATTTCAGCCACGCTAAAACCTTGGCCGCGCAGCCCGGCAAAGAAAGCCAGTAAGCCGTCCGGGTGCAGCGGATTTCCCGCCTGCCCCAAATCGCTCGAAAGTACGCACGCGTCCACGCCCACCTGCCGGATCACCTCTGCGTATTCGCGAATCTCGAACATTTTGCTAGGGCCAATCAGTGCGTTGTAGACAAACTCAATCTTCGCGCCCAGCTGCACCGCTTCCTTCATCTGCGCTACGGACATCCGCACCGGCGCCAGCATCGCATGTGTCACCACAATTCGCTCGACTCCCTGCGCCCGCGCCTCGCGGATCAGCAGCAAGACCTCCGCTGGAGTCGAATGGCCGGTGGCCAGCGTCAATTGATGTTTCGCAATCACCGCGATCACGTCCTTCACTTCCGGCAGCAGC
>JBBRNO010000212.1:0-7690 GCA_038230275.1 Bryobacterales bacterium | reverse complement strand
TGCACCTTTTGGGATCTGATCCAGCCCGCATTCACCTTCATGGTGGGGATGGCGATGCCTTTCGCTTTTGCACGGCGCACGGCCAAGGGCGCATCCACATTCGACCTTTTCAAACACGTCGCCTGGCGATCCCTCGTGTTAATTCTCCTCAGCAACGTCCTTTCGAATTTCAACTCCAGACAAGGCCGGCCCGTCCTGCAACTGATCAACGTACTCTGTCAGATTGCCTTTGGATACCTGCTCTGTTTCCTCATCACGCGACTTCGCTTCCCGTTGCAAGTGGCGTGTGGCGTAGGACTGCTGGCCGGCTATTGGGCGCTATTCGTGCTGTATCCAGGGCCGGACGGAGCTTTCTCCAAGACCGCCAACATCGGCGCAGCGCTCGATCTGAAATTGTTGGGTTACAACTACTCCGGCTACTACACCACCATCAATTTCATTGGCAACGGCATCACCATCCTATTCGGCTGCTGGGCGGGAATGTTGATGCGCCTCGAAAGGACGCCTGCCTATAAGCTGAAAGTGCTGGGCGCCTGCGCCATCGCGGCCTTCGCGCTGGGGCTAGCACTGGAGCCCTTCAATCCCATGGTGAAGCGGCTTTGGACCGCGTCGTTCACGCTATTCAGCGCGGGCTGGGTGATTGCGATGCTGATGGCCCTCTATTGGATCGTAGACGTGAAGCAAAAGCGCAAGTGGGCCTTCCCGTTTCTGGTGCTGGGGATGAATTCGATCTTCATCTATTCCTTCTCGCAAGTGCTTCGCGGCTGGCTGGAGCGAGGCCTGGGCGTATTCACCGGCAACTTCTGGTATTTCGGCGAACTGGGAGCCATCCCGCAAAACCTGCTGGTTCTGGCGGCGATGTGGTCCATGTGCTACTGGCTTTACAAGAAGAAAATCTTTATCAAAATCTAGCCCGCTGCATCGCCGCTGGCCGGATATCGTATCGTTCTGTATGACCGGCTCGCCGCTCGTGTAGTGTCCAACAAATCGCTGGCTATTCCAGCGAGCGTGGCGCATCCCCCGAGCTCTCCCCACCGCCGCGTCTTTGTGGTCGCATACTCGCGAAACGCCGCCGCCGACCTCGTCCGGTCCTGCTGCGACACTGCACTGCTGGCCGTCGAACGCTAAACGCTCCGGGAACTGGTCTACGCGCTTTCCAGCAAGCGCATGAACGCCCTCGTCCTGTCGTCGATATCCGCTGCAGCGCGCTACGTGCCGGCAGCGCAGATCACCCGCCGCTCCAAGCTCGCAGTACTGGCCGAGTCAGCGGGCTTTCCCGGATTCCCCAGCGCACAGGCACGGACCGTTCGAGATCTCCGCCTCGAACGCGTGTCGCCGCGACGCTTACGCAAGAAACACCGCTCGCCCTGCAATCGTCCCGTAGTCGATGCAGCCCGGATCGGCTTTCCCCAAGCCTCCTCGATCAAGTCAACCGCGCGCGGCCGGGCATGATAGTGGCGCGTTTGTGGGCTAAACCTTTCTGGAACAAGTGCCGATGAACAAGTGCCGATGGGTTCCGTCGAGTGAAATGGGAGAATCGATACACATGGCAAAGTGGGTCACTTTTGCGTTTCTGCGCACCTTCATTGGTGCTGGATGCATTTTTCTAATCTTCGAGGCTGCCTGTTGGATTCATCCGCCATTGGTCGCCTGGGGGCTTGGCGCGATGGACCGCGATCAAATCTGCCCCACTTACCAGATCCTCGCAGGGGCACAGCAACACGCACGGATTTACGACAGTAGCCAAGAGATTCGCAAGCAAGCCCGATTCCTTCGAAGCGACGGAAAGCTGAATCTTTGGGAGACATCGACTGGAAATTGGTGGGTGCCAAGTGGTAGCGATGGGCCCACGTTAGGCTTTGCGATCCAACAAAGGGAGGGCATTTACGGCTCTGGCGAATGGGGCATCGCCGCTGGTGATATCGTCCTCGATTGCGGCGCGAATGTCGGCACATATACACGGCACGCCCTTGATGCCGGCGCCAAGATTGTCGTAGCTATTGAGCCAGCTCCGGTAAATGTGGAATGCCTCAGGCGCAACTTCCCCAAGGAAATAGCCGCGGGCCGCGTGATCATCGCTCCCGTGGGTGTGTGGGATAAAGAGGACGTGCTGCCACTCTATGAAGATCCCCAGAATTCCGGGGCTGATAGTTTCGTTATCAAAGGGCCGAATGACCACGTGACGAAGGTCAGGCTCTTGGCCATCGATCACCTGGTGAAGGAGTTGAAGCTGGGGCGGGTCGACGTGATCAAGATGGATATCAAAGGCGCGACGGTAAGAGCCTTGCAGGGAGGCTCCCAGACAATTGCCGCTAATCGCCCGCGGCTCGCAATCTCCACCGAAGAACTGGAAGATCCGCCAGCCGCTATCAAGGCTGCTGTGATTTCACATATGCCATCGTACAAGATGGCTTGTGGAGTGTGTTCGGTCAACGGGCTAAAAGTCAATGCGGATGTTCTGCTGTTCAGGTAAGAACCGGGCGGCCCATTCAGCCTGGGGAGTTTCGGGCTAAGATTTTCGGCGTAAGTTAAAGGTGAACGTAGGATCCAGTTCACCACTTTCCGATCATCCCGCAGGCGAATGTGGCCGCGCTTGAGTGTTGCGGATGTCTGCAAATCCAGGTGCACGGCGATCAAGCCGAAATCCTGTTCCATGAATGCGTCGTTATCGTTCGCACGGTAGCCTGCCGCGCCCACCACGTCAATCCGGCGGCACGGGTGGCTCGCTTAACGGCATACGTCAAACGAGAGATCACGCGGATCCTGGAATGGAGCGGGCTGGACGAGGACTATGCGGTTGGAGAATGCCGAATCAAACTGCTGGGCTGGAACCGCGCGCGGCGATTCGTAGTGGTGCGGCGCGAATCCAAAGCATCGGTTGGCGGGAAGCTGTTTGAGTGGCCGGAGTACACCTTTCGGGTATTCGTCACCAGCCTGTCGGCCGCACCGGAGGAAATCTGGCGGGACTACAATCACCGGGCGGACAGGGAGAACCGGATAGCGGAGTTGAAGCACGACCTGAACGCGGATCGGTTTTGTCTCAAAAACTTCCATGCCACCGGCGCCGCCTTCCGGAGCATCCTGCTGCTGCTCAACCTGCTGAGTAAGTTCCGCAGCGTCACCCGGATGCCCTGGCACAAAGAGCCGGGAAGCCTGCGATCGGAAGTATTTCTGTGCGCAGCGGAACTGAAGCCGAAAGGAGATGATTTGATCCTGTCCCTATCCACTGGATGGGGTCGGCTACGACAGCGTATCTCAATGCTCTCCAGCATCTTAACGTGGGTTATTCCAATCACACCGAAATTGAATTCAGTGCTTGTCACCTGGCCGCTTGTCATTGTCTCCAAAAGCTTGGAATCCGCTCACGTCGGAATTCAGGTTGAATGGTCGTCATTTGCCTCAGCGAGGTTCAGCCAATCGCACTTGTGAGTTCTTGAGTTTGGTGCGTCTGTCTTGCCTCAAAGAAAATGAGAGGCTATTTTTCTTTAGCCCAAAACAAACCCATGATATTCACCAAACCTTCAGGTCCATGAAGGTCACCTTGGCAAATCGTCCTCTCAGCACTAGCCGCATTGCCCGATCTCAGGCTGTCGCCGGGTGGCCTCAAGGGATTGACAGGCCAGCCCCAGGCTTCCCGAACAAGAAAGCCCCATGACCTGATACAGCTCTATCAAAAATTAACGACTTGGCCAGAATAAGCGTTGTGGGTGAAAATCCCCCATGGATTTCCCCATTCCGCGTCTGTATAATCGAGTGACCGCTGGTGGCGAAAATCGATTCGCCGGCCAATTGTAATAGATTTCAACAGACTAACGAGGCTCAGCATGAAGAATCGGCCCATCCTTCGAAATGTTGTACTCCCCGCGATCGTGCTAGCCGCGGCGGCGCTCTCCCTTCACCGAACCACGACAACGGTATCCGCGCAGAGCGCAGCCCGGTTCACTGGTCCAGTCAGTTCCCAACCGCTTGCCTTGAGCGCCGACGATTGGCTGCTCGCCGTCGCCAACCCCGATAACAATTCCGTCAGCATCTTCGACGTCCGGAACGGGGCCAACACAAAGGTGGCGGAAGTCGCCGTCGGCGTCGAGCCGAACGGCGTCGCGGTTTCCCCGGACGGCTCGCGGATCTATGTCGCCAACACCGTCACCGGCACGGTCACCGTATTGGCCGCCGACCGCGTGAATGCAGCCTACGGAGCCGCCGTCGCCACCATCAACGTGGGAACGGAACCGTACGCGCTGGCACTGACACCCTCGGGCAAGAAACTCTACGTTGCCAACGCCCGCTCCAATAGCATTTCCGTCATCGACACCAGCACCAACCTCGTGGTCAAGACCATCACCGATGTGGGTCCTGAGCCTCGCGGCATCGCCATCACCAATAATGGCGGGGACGACGCGCTGGAAACCGTTCTGGTCACTCAATTTCTATCTGTACCAGTTGCCGGTAAATTTGATGGAAGCGACGATGCCAAGGCCGGCCACGTCACCATCATTTCCGCCGCCACCGACACGGTCACCGGACAGGTCACACTGAATCCCATCGCCGATACCGGCTTCAAGAGTGCCGGCGACGCCCTGGCTCGCATCGCCGCTCCGGCTACGCCCGTGGCCGACGACTTCAAATTCGTGACCGGCGCCTATCCGAATCAACTGAACAATATCGCCATCCGCGGACGCTTCGCCTTTGTGCCCAATACAGGCGCGTCTCCGAATGGTCCGGTGCGCTTCGACGTCAATACCCAGAGCCTGCTCAGTGTGCTGGACATAACCGCTAAGAGCGACGCGGGCAAAACAATTAACATGCACCAGGCCGTGGGCCGCCAGACCAATCCCGCGAAGCGTTTTATTACGCAGCCTTGGGCCATGGCATTCAAGCACCAGGTGGATGAGGGCTACGTTGTCAGCGCCGCCAGCAACATCGTGGTGAAGGTGAAGATCGATCCCGCCACTGGCGCTCCCACGGTGCAGAGCGATCCCGGCGATACCACGCGCGTGCTTGAGATTCCCACCGGCAAGAATCCCCGCGGCATCGTGATCGGAACGGCCGACAAGACGGCGTATGTGCAGAACTATGTATCGCGCGATGTCACCGTGATCGACCTGTCCGGCACAGTGGAGAAGGTAGCCGCCACGCTGGTTTCCAGCAGCCAGCCGGCGGCAGGCTCGGCCGAAGAGAAAGTGCAGATCGGCAAGGAACTCTATAACACCTCCGTCGGGGAATTCGATGCTCCGGCATCGGGACAAGCCGCCATCACCGGACGGATGTCCAATAACGGCTGGGGTGCTTGCGGTGCCTGTCATCCCTTCGGCCTGACGGACAACGTCGTCTGGATCTTCGGCGCCGGGCCCCGCCGTACCATTCCCCAGCACGTGGATTTTGTCCGCGGCGACGCCGCTACCCTGCGCGCGCTGAACTGGTCCGCGATCTTCGACGAAGAGGAAGACTTTGAAGGAAACATCCGCGGCACCTCCGGCGGGCTGGGCCTGCTGGTGCAAGCCGACGGCGTAACGCAAGACCCCAGCCTGGCCGCGTTCACCCCGGCAAGCGGCGGACGCCGGCAATTGAAGGTACGAGGCGTCAACGCCTGGGACGCCATCCGGGAATACGTTGTAGGCGGCATCCGCGCCCCCATCTCACCGTCTTCCAAGGCCGATCCCGATGTGGTGGCCGGACGTACGCTCTTCATCGAATCGAAATGCCAGAACTGCCACGGCGGGGCGCAATGGAGCACTTCCCGGGTGCGGTCCGCCGCGCCGCCGGATGCCACTCTGGTGTCCAGCGCGCAGTTGATCGCGGAGCTGCGCAACGTGGGCACCTTCACCGCCGGTACGAATAATGAAGTCCGCGCCAATGCCGCCGCGCCGCTGGGCGCAGCCGGATTCAGCCCCGCGCCGCTGCTCTCGTTGTTTGCGTTCCCTCAGACGTTCTTACACAACGGATCGGCCGATACTCTGGATGCGGTTCTTGCCAACGTGACGCATCGTTCGGCGGGCACCGGGACCGATCGTCTGGGGTCCGCTGCCCAGCGCCAGCAACTGATCAAGTTTCTGCTGTCGATCGACGCCTCCACGCCGGTCATCGCGCCGGACGCGCCTGGCCCGCTCAGAAATGTTCTGGCCGCCAGCGGGGGCGCCTCAATCGCTCCCGATAGTTTCGTCACGGCGTTGGGCGGTCGGCTTGCCGATCAAACCCTGGGCGCGACAACCTCGAACTATCCAACCGTGCTTGCCGGGAGCAGCGTTGCCATCCGGGATTCCGCGGGGACTCTGCGTCTAGGTGGTCTCTCTTTCTCATCTCCCGCGCAGATCAATTACGTGCTGCCTGGGGCAACAGCGGCAGGTACGGCCACCATCACGGTAGCGGCAAATAATGGCGCCACCGCCAGTGGAACCGTGCAGGTAGCCAAAGTGGCGCCTGGTCTGTTTTCGGCGAATGGCGGCGGCACGGGAGTGGCCGCGGCCACTGCCATCCGCATAAACTCCGACGGTACGCAAAGTGCCGTCAATGTTCTGCAATGTGCCGCTGCCGGTTGTTCCGGCGTGCCGATTGATTTGTCCAACGGCGCAGTGTATTTAACGCTATACGGAACGGGTATCCGGAACCGCACTGCACTCACGGGCGTGAAATGCACCATCGGCGGCGTGGACACTCCAATCCTGTTCGCGGGCGCGCAGGGCGCCTTCCCTGCGCTGGATCAGGTAAATGTGCAAGTGCCTCCGGGCTTGACGGGAAAAGGTGCGGTGGATATCGTCCTCACCGTGGATGGGCAAACCGCGAACACGGTCACAATTCAGATTCAGTGAAGCGATAACGAGGCCCTAGAAAATTGCAGCCTGACGCGATAAGCCGCTTAAGTCCGTACTGTCGCGTCAGGCCGCAACTGAGGGTATCGAAAATATAGCCGCTGTACTATTGAACTTTTGGCCACTCAAACGCTTAGTTAGATGGGATCGGAAATTCCCAGAGACTACGAACTTTTGAGCGCGCGCACCGCTCAATTCGAACACCAGAGGTGATGCCTTGGATATCGCGAACCGCGGAAGCGAGGTCCGTTTCCCGACGGATGGCTCAGCCGATGTACGGATCATGCGGCTGGGCCGCGGTGAAGATAGAGAAGCGAAGGTTTGCGACATTTCCAAGTCAGGTCTCCGGATTCAACTAAACCGGCAAGTGCTGGATGGCGCCGAAGTAACCATCACGATGAACGAGCTTCTCATAACCGCGGAGGCGCGGCATTGCAGCAAGATCGGCTCCGATTTGTATGAAGTTGGTCTAAGGATCATCGATGTCCGGACCATTTCGAAATTGAACCAATGGCGTTCAGCGGCGTTGGGACTCGGACATGCCCATCACGCCGGCTCCTCTACCGCGATCAGGCTTTAGGCAACAGCCAGTTTTTCCACGTGTAGCCCCGGTCTCTCCTTGCTAAACTAACTCTTTAGCACGCAAACCGGCCCCGCGAACCCCGTCCCTTCGCCGGCCCGCCGCGTACAAACAAAGATTCAGGAGAACCGGTGACAACGAAGCCTCAAGCCGCCAAGGCGTCCGGACGGGATGAAGAACTAGTACGTTACATCAATCTGAAACTCGCCGCCCTGGGGCAGCCCACCAGCGAGTTCACGGCCGACCCCTACTTCCTGGAGATCGCCGGTCCGCTGCTGCGCAACTATTATCAGAAAGATCAACT
>JBBRNO010000211.1:0-7924 GCA_038230275.1 Bryobacterales bacterium | reverse complement strand
TATGCCGGATGTCCACCATCGGTTTGATCACCGGTTCAGCGAGTAACGAGATCGCCCGTCTGGCGATCTTCACCGACAAATCCCCCATGCGCTCCAGATCCGTGTTGATCTTCAGCGCCACCACCACCAGGCGCAAATCCGCCGCAACCGGATGCTGTGTCGCAAGTAGATTGATGGCAGCCTCGTCCACCTCGAACTGAATTTCGTTGATGCGGACTTCATCGCGGAAGACTTGCTCGGCCGCGCTGCGGTCCTTCTGCGTAATGGCGATTACGCTCCGTTGCACAGCGGCCTCCACGAGCGTACTCATCTCCAGCAGCTTTTGTTTCAGCTCCCCGAGTTCCTGCTCAAAGTGACGTACCGGTCTGGCTTCCACTTCCATTGGCATGCCACCTTAGCCGAATCGGCCCGTAATGTAATCTTCGGTCTCTTTCCTGGCAGGGTTCTTGAATATCACCGTGGTGTTGTCGAACTCCACCAGTTTTCCCATGAGAAAGAATCCCGTATAGTCGGCCACCCGCGCCGCTTGCTGCATGTTGTGAGTGACGATTACAATAGTGCAACTATCCTTCAACTGGAAGATCAGATCTTCGATCTTGGCTGTCGCGATCGGATCCAACGCCGAGCACGGTTCATCCAGCAGCAATACCTCGGGATTCACCGCTAGTGCCCGCGCGATGCAAAGCCGCTGCTGCTGGCCGCCGGACAATCCGTAAGCGGAGGCGTGCAACTTGTCCTTGACTTCGTCCCACAGCGCCGCCCGGCGCAGGCTCTGCTCCACGTGGTCCTTGATTCCGGACGCGCCGATCGATCCATTGATCCTGGGCCCGTAGGCGATATTGTCAAAGATCGATTTCGGGAACGGGTTCGGCCGCTGGAAAACCATGCCCACCCGCCGGCGCAAGGCGGACACCTCCAGCTTGAAGATGTCCTCGCCGTCCAGTTGAACCTCGCCCTCCACCCGGCTGCTGCGGATGGTTTCGTACATCCGGTTCAGCGTGCGCAGAAACGTGGACTTGCCGCAGCCTGACGGTCCGATAAATGCCGTGACGCGGTTTTCGTAGACCTGCATTGAGATCCCATGCAGTGCCTGGAACGAACCATAATAAAAATTCAGATTCGTGGCGCATAACTTAGGAGTGACCGCCAACACCTTCTTACTCTCGTTGATGGACTCCCTGGGAAGGGTGAAACCTTTCATCGTCTCTTCAGGTTTAGGTTGGGGAATAGGTGCCTGCATAGGACTCATCTGGCCACATGACCGCCTTTTGAAAGGATGGCCCTGGCTGTTATGTTAATGGCGAGCACGAGCATCAGAAGTACGAAGCCCGCTGACCATGCCTGTTGATGCCAATCCGCATAGGGCGAAATAGCATATGTGTAAATCATTACCGGCAAAGCAGCCGTCGGCTGTTCCCAGCCTGGACTCCAAAACCGGTTGCTGAAGCTGGTGAAAAGCAGTGGTGCCGTTTCGCCGGCCACTCGCGCCAGATTCAGCATAATACCCGTAATGAGACCGCTTTTCGCGGCAGGAATCACGACGGTCAAAATCGATCTTGCTTTCGACGCGCCCAGTGCCATGGAGCCCTCACGCAGTGACAACGGAACAGCTCGCAGGAAGTCTTCCGAGCTTCGAATGGCGATGGGAATCATCATCACGCCCAGTGCGAGTCCACCGGACAATGTCGAGAAATGTTTCTGTGGCAGTACCAGCAGCGTATACGCGAAAATCCCAATCACGATGGAGGGCACGCCGTTCAGCAGGTCCGTTGTGTAGCGGACGACGAAGGAAAAACTCGACCCGCCAAATTCAGCCAGGTAGACGCCGCCCAGAAACCCGATAGGTACGCCAATCAGCATGGCGATCATCAGCAACTTCGCGCTGCCTAGCAGTGCGTTGGCCATTCCGCCACCTGGTTCTCCTACGGGCTTTGGCAGTTGCGTGAAGAAATCCCACGTCAAGCTGATCCCGCCGTGGATGAACAGGTATCCAAGGATAAACAGCAGTACGCCCACAGCCACCAGGGTGCAAACACCTGTCAGGCTGAGCATCACCGCATTCATGGCCTTCCGCCGGAAACTTAACATCTAGGTCGATCCCTTCGTGTTAGTGCTAAGCACCAGAACCCGCGCCACGCCGTTAATCACGATGGTCAGGCCGAAAAGCACCAAGGCTAGCTCGATCAGCGCGCCCTGGTGCAGCGCGTCGGTCGCCTCGGCAAACTCATTCGCAATCACCGCGGCAATCGAATAGCCAGGCGCGAATAACGAGCCATGAATTTTTGGATCATTTCCGATCACCATGGTTACCGCCATGGTTTCGCCAAGGGAACGCGCCAACGCCAGAAAAATGGAACCCATAATGCCCTTCTTGGCGAACGGAAGAACTACGTCCCAGGTACTTTCCCACCGCGTTGCTCCCAGAGCCAGCGCCCCTTCCCGTTGTTCGTTCGGCACGGCCAAAATCACTTCCCGCGAGATGGAAATGATGAACGGGATGATCATCACGACCAACACAACACTGGCCGAAAGCATGCTGACGCCGTAGAATGGACCTGAGAATAACGGAGTCCATCCTAAAACCGCACGAATTGCGGGTTCCAGCGAGATCAGCCCCGGCACCAGGATGAATATTCCAAGTAGCCCGTAAATCACGCTGGGAACAGCCGCCAGCAGTTCAATCAGAAAGGTGAGCGCATTGGAAATCCGGGCCGGCGCCAGCTCCGCCAGAAATATCGCGGCGCCTACGCCCAGCGGCACCGCCAGAATCAGCGCCACGGCCGAAGTAACTACGGTTCCGTAGATGAACGGAAGAGCCCCGAATTCCCCAGCCACAGGATCCCATACCGAGGTGGCGAGAAACGACCATCCAAATTTCTGGCGCGGCAACGCGGAGTTTAAGTACAGCTCGAAAACCAGCAGTGCGGTGACGGCCAGAACGGTAAATGCGCATGTCATTGTAATGACATACGCAATATCGTCACCGCTCCGCAGCCGTTGCCAGAAAGCAGACGCGCGTCCTTCCGGGCGGGCGTCTAAAGCGGGTGTCGAAGGGGCTGCCATGAGCGTCCGATTACTGAATCTTTTCGATCGCCTTCAGTTCTCTAGCTATTAGAGCTTTTGGCAGAGCAGAATAGGACAGAGTTTCGGTCATTTTCTGACCATCCCCCAGCATCCATTTGAGGAAGTCCTTAATTGTCTGCTTCTTAGCGGCGTCGGTAATTTTTGCGGGAATCAGCAACCAAGTAAAGCTCGAAATCGGATACACGCCTTTTCCTGGGGCATCGGTGATCGAAACGCGAAAATCGTCGGGTACTACCGCTTTCGCCGCAGCCGCTGTAACGCTGGCTAAACTGGCCTGGACAAATTCACCCTCGGCGTTCTTCACCTTTCCGTAGCTCATTTTGTTCTGGACGGCATAGATGAGTTCCACGTATCCAATTGAGTTCGCAGTCTGTTGGATGGATCCCGAAACACCTTCATTTCCCTTGCCACCGAGCCCCACCGGCCAATTTACGGAATTCGCGCGGCCAACTTTCGTCTCCCACTCCTTGCTGGCCTTTGACAGGTAGTCAGTCCAGACGTAAGTCGTGCCGCTGCCATCCGAACGGTGTACCACCACGATATTGTTCGATGGCAATTTAACCCCGGCATTGGTTTTGGCTATTGCCGGGTCATCCCATTTTGTGATCTTCCCCAGAAAGATTTCCGCCAGCGCTTCGCCGGTGAAGTTTAGCTGCGAAGTGATTCCGGGAATGTTGTAGGTGGGTACCACTGCCCCGAGAACTGTAGGGAAATGCAGGATTGCCGAGCCTCTCTTCTCTTCAAAATCCTTCATTTGCTTATCATTCATCGGGCCGTCCGTGGCTCCGAAATCTACCGTTCCATTAGTCACTTGCGCGATGCCGCCGCCTGAACCGATGGACTGATAGTTGATCTGGGCAGTGGGGTGTTTCTTGTGGTATTCATCGAACCACTTTGAATACATCGGGTACGGGAATGTCGCTCCGGCAGCATTGATCAAAACCTGCTGTGCCCACGCGATATTCCCGGCGAGTGATACCGCCAGAACCGCACTAACGATAGCGAACCGTCGAGTCATTTACTAGTCTCCTATTGTCTCATTCTTGTGTTTCAAACACATTACAGAACAACCTATCCGCGGTCTCGCGTTAGGCCTAAAATGTGAAAACGAACTGCGAGTGAATCCGGTACTGGGTCTTATATCCTTGCTGGAAAGGCACGAAGAAGTTTATCCCCGGATTGTTGACCGCAAGCCCCTGCTGGATGTAAAGCCGATTCTCCCACGCCAGGAACCGCGTGAGGCCAAAATTGATTCGGATCTGGTTGTTTTTGAGGTTCACGCCGGAGCCGGATCCAACGTCATCGTCGGTGAATTGCGAAATAAATCCGTTAGCCGGCTTCTTGAAGTATTGGTATTGCAGTTGAAAATCGCCAAACTTGGCCGCTTGCCCCACACTTGCTCCAAGCATATAGCCATTGTTTTCAATACTTGCGCCTGTGTTGTGCGTACCCTGCACGAAGAACTGGACGGGAAACTTGTGTCCATTCCACTCGCCGCCGGAATAGTTCAGATTGAACGCTCCGCGCAGTACGTGAAAGTCCTTGGCGAAATAGGTTGCTCCGCCTGGGGTGGTGGTCGCGTTACCCGTTTCGGGTAAATTTCCAATCAGCGTTGCACCCAGCACGGCACTATTGGCGAAAAGCGCCGCGCCACCTGCCGTGGAAGCCAGTTGGATCTGATTGGGCTCCCGGACCGTGAAGTAGTTGAAGGTCTCGTTATGGCTCCATTTCTTCCCTAGGTTGCTTCCCACTGTGATGCCCTGATCGAAGAGATTCGATGACGGCACCCGCTGGCCCACCGAATAACCCGCGGCGAGGTAAGGCGAGCCGGCCGGAAGCACCTGCACGTTGGGATCAGTGAGGATGTATTGCGCAGCTGCAAGTTGGACAAACAGCCCATTCTGTTTACCTGCCCAGCGATAGGTTTCATGGAAGCCGTTAAAGCGGATGTCATCGTCATAGACGTATTGCCGGTTATCGGCGAAAAGTTCCGAAGTTCGACCAATGCGTAAGGTCAGACTCTTCAGTGGCATGAAGTCCATGTAAGCTTCGGCAATGGAGATCGGAGCGCGGGTCGAAATGCCGGTGAAATCTGTATCCATCGTGCTGGGGTTGTTGAACGGGTCCGTGGCCAGTTGCACATGAGCGTGGGCCATGGGGCGATCGGACTTATCGCTAAAAAATAGGTCCTTGTCGATGTTGAGGCGGAAGCGATACCGCTCCCGGGCTCGTTGCGCGGGCACTGCCCGGTTGTCCCCGGGAGGTAAGCTTGTGTTCGCTTCGCGAATCAGCGTGTCAGACCGGAAGCGGAGGTCACCCGACAAGCGGAAGCCGCGTAGGTTGGCGTTGATCGCCTCGACGGCTTTTTGAACTGCGTTGACCGACGCCGCAGACGCCACCGGAGCAGCAGCCGGCGGAGCCTGGGCTAATGCCGCCAGCGAAGCTGCGGTACTCACCGGCAGGCTGGCTGCCATTCCCAGCGGAACCACGGGATTCAATGAGGCTACCTCTCCCAAATTCGGCCTCACAGCCAAAACCCCTGAATCAACCGCGGCTCCAGCAGTTACGGCCGGTGCCGAATGTTCGTTCCGTTGCTGCGCGACTTCCCTGCGTAGCTCGTCAATTTGACGTTGCTGTGCTAGCAGCATCGCCTTCAGCTGCGCGATTTCCGAAGCTACGGCCATCGCAGCCGGGGCCGCAACTTGGTGCGGAGCTTCCGTGTTAGTCCTGGTGCTCTCCTCGGCCTGGGCAAAGGGCAGCATGAGGCAGAGAGTACAGGCCGCCAAGGTCCGCCCAATAAAGGGCCATATGGTATCGTGATTCATCAATTAGCTCCGGAAGTAAGTACCTTAAATGGAAAAGAAAACATCCAATTTCGTAGGAAAGGACAGTCGGTTACCTTAGGGTCAGCGAGCGCGATCGCACCACTGTAGCGATTCGGGATGTAGTTATGATGAATAAACAGTTTCAATTCGATGACAGGCTTGAACTCGTTGATTTTGCGAGGTTTGCGTCCGCGCGGGCTGATGTCATGCTCGCTCGGTGGGGTTACAAGTGAGGTTACAACAGGTCTTGCCCCAGGGGCGCGATCAGTGTACGATCATTGTCTAAGTCATTCCTTAGCGGGCTGAGCTGCCAGCGGGTCCCAAGTGGAGATTTTCGTGCGCCATTTCGTCGTCGAACTCGAAGAACTAAATGAAGCGATCTTGGCCATGGGTGCAATGGTTGAATCCTCCATCCATTGCAGCGTTCAAGCTCTGGTGGAGCGAGATGAACGATTGGCCCGCCGCGTGATTGAAGACGAATTTCGCATCAATCAGATGGAGTTGGACATAGACTCCCGCGTCACTCGTTTGTTAGCACTCAATCAACCGGTCGCCAGCGACTTGCGTTTGCTGATCATGGCTCTAAAGATCAACACCGACCTGGAACGAATGGGCGATTTGGCGTCAAACATAGCCGAGAGGGCGATTTCTTTGATCAGCGTTCCTCCAGTCAAACCCCTGGTTGACACTCCGCGCATGGCCGCCCTGGTGGAAGATATGCTTCACCGCAGCCTCGACGCCTTTGTTACTCGCGACGCCGATCTGGCGGCCAAGGTGCTGCCCGCCGACGACGAAGTGGACGACCTTCGCGACGGTATCTACACCGAACTGGTCGCTGCCATGCAGAACGATCCGGAAGTGGTGAAGCCGGCCATCAATCTGATGTTTATAGCGCGGAATCTGGAGCGCATTGCCGATCATGCGACCAACATAGCCGAGGACGTCATTTTCCTGGTTCGCGGCGTTGATGTGAGGCACAATTCCAGGGAAGGCAAATTGGGTGGCTACGGACAGTCCTATCCATTGGAAAGACACACCGCCAAGTAGTTGTTCGTCGGTACCCTTATTGGACGGCATGGATGTGCGCGCCCACCGCGACCGTCTAACTCTCCACCCGGCTGGCCGCCGCATTCCACCGCATCCGCCGCCCGGCACGCAGCGACATATTTGCCATCTGCACCACCAGCGCCGCTTGAAATCCCAAATACATCGGTGCCGTCGGCGGCTTCCGCGTCTTCACACACTCCAGGAAATTCTCGACGTGCAGCTGCGTAGCATAATCAAACCCGCGAGCCGACTTGCCCTGCATCGCCACCGTCTCTTCCGCGCCCTTCCTGTAGACTTTGTACTCTTCGCGGCTGACGTCCATGCGCGCCTGATCCCCATCCAACTGGTTCAGCTGATCGTTCTTCGTCTGATACCGCATAGCCGCATAATTGATCGTAAACACGCCCAGGAAATCTTCCGGATATTCCGCGATGACCACCACCGATTCCGGCGTATCCACACCCTCCACATGGGGCCGGCCTCCCGACGCGTTCACCGCCAGAGGATAGCTCGCATTCATCAGCATGTGCATCCCGTCGTAAATATGCGCTCCCTGGTCTGCCACAATGCCGCCCGCGTAATCGGAATACAGCCGCCATTGCCGGAATCGCCCGGGCTCGAAATCCCGCCGCTTTGCCGGTCCCTGCCATTGCTCCCAATCGAGCGGCCCATCCAGTTTCCTTGGCGCGCCGCCGCCCAATTGTGTATTCACCCACCAGGACCGAACCATCCGCACCGTGCCCAGCGTTCCGTCCGCCACCACTTTCCGTCCTTCGATGTACAGATCGTAGCTCCGCCGCTGCATCCCAACCTGCACAATGGATTTGGACTTCTTCTCGGCTGCTACGAGCTCCACGCCCTGCTCTGGAGTCTGACAAAGCGGCTTCTCCACATACACATCCGTCCCCGCCGCCATCGCATCCAGCACCATGCGATGATGCCAGTGCTCTGGCGTTGCAATCAGCACT
>JBBRNO010000210.1:0-7995 GCA_038230275.1 Bryobacterales bacterium | reverse complement strand
TAAACCGATTATCGCCTAAAACATTTTAGAGTGAACATGTTTTAAGTGGCCATTCTCGATTTTTTCACACCTTCTCACGGTCGCGGCTCGGAAACGCAGTGTGAGCCGCGAAAATCCAGAACGCCTATTTCTGCAACTAAGTACTAGTTCTTTTTGTGGACTGTTAGCGAATATTGTACATCAGGGTGCGATTGCGCGCGGGCTACTTTGCAGTGGAAAAGACGAACGGTTTTCCATAGTCCAGTTCGTGGTAGGCGACGTCCGGAGCTTTGAGATGCATGGCGGCGCGGAACTGTTTCGGGTCGGCGGAATTATCGGGAAACATATCGTAGTGGCATGGGATGGCCAGCTTCGGCTTGATGTGGCCGGCAAGGTCCGCGGCCTCCCAGTGCGAGAGGTTGTTGAAGCCGCCGTTGATGCAGGTGATCATCAGGTCCGGCGCATGGCGCGCGGCTTCGTGCAGCAGTGGCGTATCGTCGGTGTCTCCGGTGATGTAGACTTTCGGGCCGCCGCCGAATTCTAGTACGAAGCCCATGTGGTTCAGGTCCGTTGTGTCCGTGGGCAAGGCGAAGGCGCCGTGGATTCGGACGTCGCGGAATTCCAGGTCACACTGCGGCCATGCGGGAAAGATTCGGCCGGTTTCGATGCCTTCCCTTCTATACACGTCGCAGCTGGGATGCGGGCCTACGAATTGCATCGTGTCTTTATTGCGGAGATTGCGAATTGTTTCGGGGTCGGTGTGGTCTTGATGGTTGTGAGTGCAGGTGAAGATGTCTACATCCAGCTCTTGCGGTGAGATGAGGATGGGCACGCGGCGGCTGGAGTTGAAACCGGGGCTGAGGCAAGCGCAGCTATCGCTCAGGTAGAGATCGACGCTGGTGAGCGTGCCCTCGGGAGTCTTGAAGATGTAACCGTTTTGCCCGAACCACCAGAGCGCTACCGCATGCTTGGGCACAGGGTAGCCGCGGATCTCTTGCATTAGCGACATGGGATTCGATTACATCATCGCCGTTGGCGGCGCGGGCTCGTCGGGTCTGCCTGGATTGGAGAGCGGCACTTTCAGCATGATGAATACGATGACGGCCAAGGCGATCATTCCGCTAAAGAACGATGGGTGCGGGAAGATCTCCGGGATGCGTTTGTTGGCGAAGTTAAACGATGCCACTACCAGCCCCACCATGGCTTCGCCGGCGATGAGGCCGGAAGCTACGAGGATGCCGATGTTCTCGATGCGCGCTTTCTGGGCTTCGTTGTATCCGTTGCGGTCTCGGAGGGTGTCTGAGAGCCACTTGACTAAGCCGCCGACGAAGATTGCGAACGTGGTGGCGAAGGGGAGGTACATGCCCACGGCGAAAAGCATCGGGCTTTTCACTTGGACCAGGATGAGGGCGATGCCCAGCATCATGCCGACTACGACCAAAGCCCAGGGCATGTCGCCGCCGATGATGCCCTGCGAGATGGTGGCCATTAGCCCGGCCTGCGGGGCGGAGAGCTGGCGATCTCCGAAGCCGATTCCGCCTGCGTTGATGTTGCCTTTGTGCAGGATGAGGAGGGGGAAGTACATGAGCAGGCTGGAGACTACGACGGCTATCAGTTCGACGATCTGGATGGTTTTCGGTGTGCCGCCTAAAATGTATCCGACTTTGAAATCCTGCAGCAACTCGCCGGCGACGGCCGATGAGACGCAAACGACCGCGGCTACGGCGAGGATGGCGGCTACGCCTTGAATGCCGGATACGCCCAACGACACCATCAATAGCGCGGCGATGATTACGGTGGAAAGCGTGAGGCCGGAGATTGGGTTGTTGGAGGATCCGATGAAGCCGACGAGGCTGCCGGAGACGGTGGCGAAGAAGAAGCCCGCCACCAGCATCACTAGCGCGGCAACTATGCCGCCCAGCACTTGTCCGGAGAAATAAATATAGACGCCGGCCATCATGATGGAGATGCCAAGGATGCCGGCGAAGACGATTTTCGAACTCATGTACTGTTCGGTGCGTCCGACGTCGGCTGGGGGTCCACCGGCCTGGCGCAGTTCGGAAATGGCGCGGCCCAAGCCGGCGGAAATGCTTCTGCGCATGCGGAACAAGGTGTAGGCTGCTCCGACCAACATACCGCCCACTGCTATCGGCCGAACAATGTACCGCCAGACGGAATTTGAAACCGCTTCCCATCCGCCGTCACCCGAACCCGGCGGGAGGAACGATTGCAATTGCGGGCCGAGGAAGTAGATTAACAACGGAACCATTAAGCCCCATGCGAACACGCCGCCGGCGAAGTTGAGGGATGCCAGGCTGGGCCCAATGATGTAGCCTACGCCGAGGTAGGCAGGGCTGACGCTGGGCGCCGAAATGAGACTGACACCGCCGGTGGTTAACGTATTGGTGCTGCCCGCGGGGCCCAGGCGCACGGTGCTCTTGCCTAGTTGACCGATATGCAGCGCGAAGTCTGTATCCAGCGGGAAGAGCTTCAGTACGCTGAGGAAATACATGACCGCGCCGAAGCCCATGTTGTAGAAGAGATACTTTGCCGCTTGTGCGCCGGTCTGTCCCGCTTTGTGGATTTCGGCGGCCGCTACGGATTCGGGGAACGGGAGTTCGGGATCTTCCACCATCACCCGGCGCATCAGAGAGACGAAGAGCACGCCGAGGACGCCACCGGTGACCATTAGGATGGTGGACTTCCAATAGGCGGCGGGCGTATCGAAATCCAGCCAGGCTTTTGAAATGACGAATGCCGGGATGGTGAAGATGGCGCCGGCGGCAACGGATTCGCCGATGGAGCCCGCGGTCCGTGCGAGGTTCTCTTCAAGAATGGTTCCCTTGAAGATGCGGAGCACGGCCATTCCAATTACCGCGGCGGGATAGGTGGCGGCAATCGTAACGCCGGCGCGGAGTCCGAGGTAGGCGTTTGCGAACCCCAGAATAATACTCATGAAGAGTCCGAGCAGGACGGCGCGGAAGGTGAACTCGCGCATTTGAACGGTATTTGGAACGAATGGCTTGTGCTTCGTTTCAATCATTAAGTGAGTCTCCGGCGGATCTCATGCTAGCACGGCGGAATGCTTCGAGCGCGAGTTTCGATGACTATGAGTTTTGCCGTAAGAGCCAGCGCACGGCGTTGTGCTGGAGTTTAATGTATTCCGGATTCCAGAGCACGGAGAGCATGTGGCCGGGCGACAAATAGGCGACGCGGCCCTTGCCGTAATCGTAAGACCAGCCCGCGGTGGCAGTGGTGCCCTGCTTGTCGTAATCCAGCCCGTCTTCATTCACGGTCTGCAGGAAGAGATGCTTGGGATCCTTGTCGTACTTCATGTAGTGCTGTTCATCGGTGATGATGAAATCTTTCACACCCTTGGTGATGGGGTGATCGGGATTGGTGACTTTCACCTTAAAGGTACGAATGGGCGGGTGTCCGGCGTAGGCGGCGCCCAGGACATGGCGGAAGTCCGGGTCAGTCAGGCCCACGTGCGTGACGTTGTGCAGGAAGAGCGCGGAGCCGCCGTTTTCCACAAACGCGCGGACGGCCTTGCCTTGCTCGGGCTTCATCCAGAAGGCGGGTTTGGCGGCGGTCTTTGGAGTTGGAGGGTCGAAGGTGAGCTTCGGTTTTCCGGTGGCCACCCAGGCGGCGTTGCTGGTTTCGTCGGGATAGCCGTCGGGCCAGATCATGCCGTCGCGGAGGATGATCAGCAGCTTGTATCCATTCAGCGTTTCGGCGTTAAGCAGTTTGGTCTCATCGGTGAAATCGATGGTGACACCGAGATCCTGAGTGATGTTGCGATTGAGACCGGTACGGGCATAGTCGGAGTTATGATAACGATCGCCGATCAGGCCGAAGGCGGTTGCCTTCTGTGCGGCGCGTGCGATATGAGGTGCAACGGCGGCGCCTGCGAGGGCGGCTAGTGCGGAGCGGCGGGAAGTCTTCATCGTGGGCGATTGTATCGCAGTTTTGGGGTCTTCGCCTCGACCTATTTTTTGAAATCAGCGTCGAAGGTCCAGCGAGTGGGCGGCCTGACCCAATGGATGGGCCTAGGCGGAGAGCGTGGCGGAGTGTTTTTGAATCTTACGGACGGCCTGGGCGATGTGGTCCATGCTCTGGGTGTCGGCAAGCAATGCCGTCTGCGGAATCCACACGCCCTCTTCGCAGAGCTGATCGTTCTTCTGGAAATGATGATTGCGGTCGTTCAGGTCCGCCAGTTCCTTGGCGGAATAGATATAGCGGTACGCTTTGCCGTTCAGAGTATTGGACAAGGCGGCTGATTTGTTCAGCGGCGTGTAGCCTCCGTAGCACGGGATGCCCTCGGCCGCCAACGCTTTGACAAACATTTGCTTCGGCGTGTTGTGGAAGTGATCGCGGTTGTAACGGAACATGTACAGGTGATAGGCGTTGCGCGTGCACCCTTCATATTGACGGGCTGGGATAATGCCTTCGATCTCTTTGAGCTGACCGGTGAGGTGGTTCGCATTCCTGGCGCGGATTTGCGATTGCGCTTCCAGCCGTGTGAGTTGTTCCAGCAGAAGTGCACCTTGGAATTCGGTCATACGCAGATTGGCGCCCGCGCCGGTGTAGGTGAAGGGGCTGCCGTAGGAATTGCCGTTGTTATGGAATCCACGGGCGCGGTGGCTGAGAGCTTCATCGTTAGTGAGTACTGCGCCACCTTCACCGGAGTTCAGATTCTTTGATGCCTGGAAACTGAAGCAGCCCATGTCGCCCAGGCCGCTTACCTTTCTTCCTTTCCATTCGGCGAGGTGGGCCTGGCAGGCGTCTTCGAGAACAGGGATGTTGTGCTTTTTCGCCACGGTGAGGATGGTGTCCATGTCGGCGGCGCTTCCACCAATGTGTACCGGCAGGATCAGGGCAGTGCGTTTGGTGATGGCGGCTTCGATTTTGGAGGCGTCGATCTGGAATGTTTCGGGGTCGCTATCCACGAAAACCGGCAGAGCGTGTTGCATCAGGACCGCGTTGAGGGTGGCGTTGAAGGTGTACGGCGGCATGATGACTTCATCGCCGGGGCCGATGCCGAGGGCGTTTAAAGCGACGATGAGGGCCGAGGTTCCGTTGGCAGTGGCTACGCAGTATTTGGCACCGATGATCTGCGCCCAGCGCTCTTCAAACTGCTGGGTATTGTTGCCGCCGGTTCGGTTCCAACGGCCCTTGCGGAGGACGGTCATCCAGGCTTGTTCTTCGTTGCTTCCGATTACGGGCCAGGCGGGGAATGGGGTGTTGCGGACCTTCGGGCCGCCATGCAGGGCGAGCTTTTCGTCAATTGCGGTGGCGCCGAGTGCCGTGGCCGCTGCTGCTGATGCGATAAATCCGCGACGCGTCAGGTTGGGATCCATATTGTTTGATGCTACACGATTCGCGGAGGCGGTGTCAGTCGCAGCTAACCCGCTTCATGGGGTAGTCTTCGTGGGCGGGCTTGCCGTTTAGGTTGCCTTCGATGCGGGCGAAGAGGGATCCACCGGGCTCGCGGCGGTAGATGATGCGTTGCGGGAAGTCGTGTTCCGGGTTGGAGAAAGTGGCTTCCTGTTTCGTGAGATGGATGAGCTTAAAGGCAGTCAGCTTGCCGGCCAGCCGCAGTTGCACCTTCATCACCAGGGTGCCATCCTCTTCCACTACCTGCATGTACTCGGTGAAGGTTGTCTTGCCGTCCTTTACGGTGCGGCTGATTCCTAACATGGACCCTCCGGCGGGCTTGAGCCAGACCTCTTCGGTGGGGCCGTTTACCCAGCAGCCGGCCATGAAAACCAGTTGTGCGATGTCCATGAGATTCAGCTTAGGCCGGAAGGTTGAGGTTGTCTTGTAAAAATGCGACAGACATCTCCGAGCCGGGTGCGCAGCAAACGGTCGGCGGCTGACCGGTGAACTCCACAAAGTCGTGGATGAGGTGGGCTTGATCGTAATAACCGCAGTGATAGGCGATGTCGCACCAGGTGGAGTTTTTCTGTTGGAGAGCTTGCTGGAAGCGGCGGATGCGCGCGTATAGCTTGGGATTGAGACCAACTTCGCGTTGGAAGACGCGTTCCAATTGGCGCGGGCTTACGGCCAGGGCAGCGCAAATCTTCCGGATGGGCAGGCGCTGAATTTGAGTGAGGGCGGCGGTTAGTATAGGCGGAGCAGAGCGGTCCGATTTACGGGCAATTAACGCGGCTTCCACGATTGCCACGCGGGCAGCCGCGGATTTCGCGTCAAGAACCCGTTGTTCGAGGGAGGCGCCGTCCGCGCCCCAGATTTCCCGCAGCGAATAGAGGTGCGCGGTGAATTCCGATTGTGGCTGATGGAAGAATCGCGCGGCGCCTTGCGTGTGAAAGCGGACTCCGAAAGTGCCTGTGCGGCCTGAGGGAGCTATTTCCAAATGCTGATAGATTTGACCGGCGAAGATGCTGCGCGGCTGCCGTAGAAAGTGGTCGCCGTATTGAAACACGATTTCCGCGCAACCATCCGGATAGATGGATTGCACGGGCAAGCCGGGTTCGGCTTCGAGATTCCAGAAGCACTTGACGCAATCGGCGAGTTGTGGCGATGGTGCGAACTCGCGGTACTGCATGCTGGTTACTCTCCTAGAACGGGCTCGAAGCTTTCTTCCGGGCGTGGGCGCAGGCTTGGATTCTTGGCCAGCGTACGGACGCAGGTGTTCCAACGCAGGACTGCGTCGTCATTGCCCGGGGGCCGCAGCGCTTCGGCTTTTTCATACCATTCCATGGCTTCGCGGAGCCCATCGTAAGTACGGAAGGCCGCGCCGGGAACGCCGTGGTCCAGGTGCGCCTTGGCGGCTCGCTCGCAAATAATGCCCTTGTAATACGCGCGGTCGTATTCGCTCTTCAGCCGGGATGCAACGGCTCTGGCGCGGCCGGCGGTGCCTGCGGAACCCAGTTGATCGGTTAGGGCCAGCAGCATGTTTACCAACGCTTCCTGGTTCTCGGGATCGATACGCAAAATATCGAGGCAGATACTTTCCGCCGCGGCGGGCTCGTTGAGCAGACGGTAACGCACCGCTTTCTCCATAGCCTCCGGTATCGCGTCTTGGGATATCGGTTTAAGATCGAACATCTGCACTCCCTCCTACTTGGAGTTTGAGGGTCGAAACAACTTGAACAGTTTTGCCAGCGGATCAAAAAACTCATCCACTACCCGCTCTTTCAACGGGATGATTGCATTATCGGTGATTGTGATGCCTTCCGGGCAGACGGTGGTGCAGCATTTGGTAATGTTGCACAGGCCGATTCCATGTTGGTCTTTCAGATCCTGGAGACGGTCTTCGGTGTCGAGCGGATTCATTTCCAGTTGGGCCGCGTAGACCAGGAAACGCGGGCCAATGAATTCGCCGTGCATATGATGTTCGCGCAGTACGTGGCAGACGTCCTGGCAGAGGTAGCACTCGATGCACTTGCGGAATTCCTGGGCACGATCGACGTCTTCCTGCTGCATACGCCAGGTGCCGTCCGGTGCATCGGGCTTGCGCGGTTTGAATGGCTTGATTTTTTCCTTGACGCGGTAATTCCAGGATACGTCCGTCACCAGATCCTTGATGCGCGGGAAGGCATGCATGGGCTCGACTGTGACGGGCTTATCCAGCGGCAGGGAGTTGAGGCGCGTCATACACATCAGCTTCGGCATGCCGTTGATTTCCGCCGAGCACGAGCCGCATTTTCCCGCCTTGCAGTTCCAGCGAACGGCCAGGTCGTTACAGTGTTCGGCCTGAATCTGATGGACTGCGTCCAGCACTACCATGCCACTGGTGACTTCGGTGGCGTAGGACTGAAACGCGCCGCTGGTGCGGTCTCCTCGCCAAATGTTGAATGTGGCGGACTGGCTCATTTCATCTCCTCGATGATTTGTTGCAGGTCGGGACGCAGTTCAGGAAGTGCCTCGCGGCTGACCTGCATTTCGCCATTGGGGCCCTGACGGATGATGATATTGAATTTTGAGAACTCGTCGCTCTTGTCGGGGAAATCGTCGCGGAAGTGCGCGCCGCGGCTTTCCTTGCGCTCAATG
>JBBRNO010000209.1:0-8240 GCA_038230275.1 Bryobacterales bacterium | reverse complement strand
ATCACGTAGATGGGAATCCCTTCGTCCTCGGCCACGGCGCGTACATCGTCCGGAGCCACCATGCTCGCGTTGTCCGGTCCGTTGGAGAAGACGATCACCACCTTGCGCCCCGGCACCTTCGCCGCATCGCGCAGCGTCAACAGCAGCGCGTTATAGAGCGCCGAATCGTCGCCGGCAACCGCCTTGCGTAAGCCCAGAATCGCATCGCCCCGATCTTTACTCAGCCCGGAGGCGCGGGAGAGGTTGCGGCTATACGTATAGACGGCGATCGAATCCGCGCGATCCAACCCGCGCACAAAATCGGCAATCGCATCGGAGGCGTAAACAAAGCCGCGATACATGTAGTTGCTGGTGTCGAACAATACGAATACGTTGGTGCCCACAAACGCGTCGGAGCGAACGTCCGGCCCCTTGCCCTCGCCCTCGGCGTTAGCGGTCACAATCGGCTGCGTGCTGCCATCGTCCAGAATCTGGACCGGCGGCTTGTTGCCTTCCGCAAACGTGGAAACCTTCTGCACAATGCCGTCTTCCAAAATCCGGAAGTCTTTGTGCTTCAGACCGTTAATGTATCGGCCCTTGCTGTCGGTGACAGTGAAGCCCAACACCACCAGTTCCACTTTGACGCGGAATACCGGCCGGTCGTCCTGGGCGTATACCCACATTCCCGCGCCCATACAGGCAATGATTGCGCCGATGATCCCAATTCTTATATACGATTTCACGCATCCCCCCTAAAACGCACCTACTGCAATGAAGCCTTTTGATCGCCTGCCGCGGCCAGTTGCTTCCTGGCCTTCATGCGCACATCATCTCCCACCAGCCGCAGCGAACGCAACAGCGCCGGCCAGTCTTCCAGATGGGTGGCAAAGATCTTCTCCACCGTCGCCTGCGTCCACTGCGGAACCACCACGTTCAGCTGCGACGGCTGCATGTTCAATTCATCGGCCAGCGCCGCGTAGTATAGAATATTCGACTCCCAACTCTCCGCCATAATGCGGCTGGAAAAGCCCATCAAAGTGGGGAAAGTACGAAGGTTCAGCAGTTCTGGTTGATAGGAATTCGCCAACATCGGCTTCGGTGTCCCAAAAGCTCTGGAGACCGCGCGCATGCTGTATTGGTCCGGCGCGTCCGCGGTCAGCCGGCGCGCTTCCATTGAGAAGACGCCGCGGTCTTCTTTGTTTTGCGCCCACCACCCCTCTGAAAGCACGTAGAGCTCGGACGGGGTCACCAATTCCAGCGCGCCACGCACATTGCCCTGTTCAAGCAAATCACTCACCTTGTTCACTCGAGCGGGCGGCGCGTTGCTGTACAGCAGGTTCATCACTTCAGCCCGCTGCTTTGGATCGATCGCCGACTCGGCCAGTAACGATTCACCCTGGCTCATATGCAGCGCCACCCAGTGCAACTGTCCGGGCGTCACGTTCCACCACCGTGGCACCTTCGCCGTCAAGATCATCTGCGGTACCAGATCGCCCCAAATCAGCGCTTGCTCCCGCGAAGGGATCAGGAAGTTCTGTTCCGCCTCCGCCAGTGCATAGGGCAAACCGGAAAGCGACCCCACCAGCCTCCCGCCCGCACTGGAAGGCCAACCCGTTCCGAACACCTCAGTCGAACGCCAGGTCTGGTTGGTACCCTGGACGCCAAGGAAATCGTGCGTCCTGACAAACAGCGGGTTCGTCTGCAATATCTGCGCCCCGGGCGGCGCGTAGTGAACATAGTTCAGCCCAACCAGCGTGTCCCGCAGGAACGGCGTTAACTGCCCTCGAATATCTTTCAACTTTTCCGGATCGTTAGCCGCCTTATCGATGGAGCCGCGTAGATTCACGCGGCGCTGCGCTTCCACGTGCCGTTCAGTCCAGTATCCGAAGGCCAGTGCGTTCTTTTCCACCGTGGATAGGGCCGCACGCGGCAATTGAATCTCGGCGATCTTCGCCGCCAGCTTCGCCATCAGCGCGCTATTGGCCCGTTCTCCCTTGGTCACGTTTTCCAGGTTGTCCGCCAGATCGAAGATCGTCTTCAGCGATATCAGACGTTGCGATTCGAAAATCTGAATCATGTTCTGTACAACCTGGCGATGAGATTCCGAATCGGCTGGCCGCGCCGAGCCCGCCAGCAAGTCCACCATGCGGTCTTGTGGCGAAGCGTCCTCCGGCAGATGCGTGGCCTTCAGCAGAATCTTCGTCGCATTGCGCCCAGCGTCAAACAATTCCCGGTTGTTGTGTGTTTTACCGAACTCGGCCAGCATCCCGGCCATGGTGGCGTCGGCGTCGGCGGCCTGCACCGAACCCTGCCGGCAGAAAATCTGCCACAGCCCGACCAGCCCTTGCATCATGCCCGCGGTATCGGCGCGAATGGCCTGGTCCCGAATCTGCGAAATGCTCAGCGCGGTATCCAGATAAGCAACGATCGTCTTATCGCTCAACGAAGGCACTTCACTGAAAATGGAATACTGCGCTCCATAGAGACGGTAGTCTCGCGCCAGGCGGTCTACCGTAGCCGGTTCCAGCGGTTTGGTGCGGAAACGGTTCAGATCGCTCAGCGCCATGTAGATCTTCAGCGGCTCATTTTCCACCGCTTTGCGGCATAGCGCGAACAACGCCTCCACCAGATCGTCCGGCTCTTTCCAGGTGACGGCCAGCTTGGTCAGCTTCCCATCATACTTACCGTGCGGATGGTGGATGAACAGGTTCTTCCATACTTCCATGTTGCCCGGAATGTGCGCCCGTCCGTCGGGTTCCACACGCAGCCGCTGCGTCAGCAGCATCATGTCGGTATTGGCGCGGAACACCGGCCGTGCGGGGCCGGGACTGGTAATGCGCCCCTTCATCGCCGTGTAGAAACGCACGAACCGTTTTGGCTCCAGAAGGTAATCGCGGACCGGTCCGTTGATGCGGCTGATACCGTCATAGAGGCTGGCCATCCAACCGTCGTCGCGAGTCAACAGCTTCTCGAAAAACGCCGGACCGTCTTGTGGAGACGTGCCCGATAACTCCTTCCACGCGGCAATCGCCCGCGCGCCGCCGGGCACCACCGCATGGCCATTGCGGATCTGGAACATACCGCCATAAAAATCGAGCACATGCGCGTAAGCCTTCAACCGCGCCGCCGGCATCTGCTTTTTCAAATCGTCGGCAGTCTCGCGGTCCAACTTAGAAAGCCCCAGATAAAGCCGGCAGAGCGACGGGTCCCCAAGGAAGAAATCGATGAATTCCCCGCCCTGCTTCTCCTTCGCCGGAGTCCAGAATTCTTTGCCGTAGAGCACGGGCACCGTCGTCGGTTTGTAGTCGTAGCTGAACGGCCGGTTGGTCCGCAGCGACTGCTCCAGTTGCGCCAGCGGGAAGCCGGAATCGATAGTCAGGAAGGCTCGCGTGGCGTTGACAGTTTCCAGCACCACTTCACTGCCGCAACCGCCGCGCATGCGATAGCCAAGCACCCGCAGCAGATCGCCGGTCTGCGTGGAATCACAAGTTTCGATCTTGATCGCCTTGTCCGCGCCAGCCAGCTTTTCCAGCTCGCGGACCTGCGAGAGATAGCGGATGATGAGCTTCAGATATTCGGTGGGCTCCAGCGATTCGTTGCCCGACGAGGCCTGGTATCCGTTCGTCACCACGTTGCGCGCAAGAGCGGGAAGCAGTTCGGCCGGGCTGAGATCCGGCGATAGCGCCGCCATGCGGGCGAAAGAGCGCAGGGGTCCTGGAATCTCCGCCGTGGGTAATGCAGGCGGCTTGGGCGCGCCGTGCAGCGCGTCCAGCGATATCTGGCTGCCACCCGCAGCTTTGTACTCGTTAAAATGGCGATCCACCGCGGCGGAATCGTTTTCGAGCAGATCCAGCGCCAGCAGACGCTTCATCGTGGTCTCCACGCTCCCGCGATCCTCCGCCCGGGTCAGTGACTTCAGCAACTTCTCGTATGCAGGCCGGGCACCCGGATCGCGGTGCCGGTCCAAATACTCCGCATAGACGCCGAGCGCGCCCGCGTCAGGCGGCGAGGTTTGCGCTGCGCGCAACAGCAGTTGCCGGGCGCCCGCCGCATCGCCCTCCTTCTCCATCTGCCGCGCGCGCACGGCGGAATCGTCGGCAACACCCGGACTGGCGAATGTAAGTAGTGCTAAAAGGACCGATGCGAACGCTTTCATACGGTGCTCCTCTCTTCTCTTGGTAGATTAATTTAACACTTTTTACAGGCCGAGTGAGGGGTACGCCACTTCTTTACAAAATGTTCACAACCTTGTTAGCAACCTTCCAGCCCGTTGCACATCCGGGGCGGACGCCATTTCTGTCTCCGCTAAGAGCTTGCAATAGGTCTATCCAGTTCGCTCGAATGTGTCGATAGAAGCCTCGGGTGTGTGACGGTTGTACCCATCAAAAGAGTTGTTGGCTGGATTACATGATATTGCACATCGACGGTTTGACGGAGAAAAATTGAGGGTATTAGGCCCGCAGTCCCTAGTACTCCTAAGCTATTTCACCCATGCAAAATACCCGAATGACGGATATGAATTGCCTCTTTCATCTTGTATTATCTACATATCGAATCAAGAATGATTCGTAGCGCTCGGATGGTAGTCAACATATGAAACCAAGAATTAGAGACCCACGAAATCGGCGTCGCAGTGGAAACACGATGATCGAACTTTCCCTGACGTTCCTTCCTACGTTCGCGCTGCTATTCGCATTTATCGATTTTGGAATGGCAATTTTCGCCTGGACGAGCTTGCAGAACGCGGTCCGCGAAGGATGCCGCTATGCCATCACTTATCAGACCGGCGGCGGTGGGCAGGATGCCGCAATTAAGGCGGTGGTGCAGCAATACAGCATGGGATTTGTCTCCGCAACGGCGTCGCCCGCACAAATTGTGGTCAATTATTACCCGCCGTCCACACCCAACGTCGCGGTTACCGGTGTTGGGTCAAATGCGCCGGGAAACATCGTGGAAGTGAAAGTCCAGAACTATTCGTGGCGATATCTGGCGCCGTTGAGTGGATCGTTTACTTCTGCGCTGCGGGATACCAATCCACTGGCGATCAATGTTTCCTCTTTTGATGTGATGGGCGGCTATCCGGCTGGAGTTCTTGGAGTAGGCCGGTAGGTGGACAGGGTAGGTGGACAGGGTAGGTGAGGGCTGATAAGACGGCCTGTTTGTAGAGTGAGCTGTGCATGGGGGGGTCGATGAGAAAGCTAAATTTGGCGGGCGCGACATTGCGGCGCAGATTGTCCCAAAAGGGCAACGAGATGATCGAGTTCGGGATGCTGGCCATGCTGATGGTTCCCTTATTCGGCGGAATGTTCTTCACCGGGCTCGGCTTGATTCGCGCAAATCAGGCGAACCAGGTGGGCCGCGATATCAACAGTATGTACATTAAGGGTATTGATTTCTCCCAACTGGCGAACCAGAATCTGGCCATTCGCCTTGCCGGCGGACTGAATCTTCAACTTTCCGGCGGCCATGGCTTAATCATTCTCTCGAAGGTGATGTACATCGGACCGACCACTGGACCCATCTGCGTCGCCACTGTGGCTGCCGGTCATGCCTGCACGAATCACGACAGCTTTGTATTCACTGAACGCCTCAGTATAGGCGACACCTCGCTGTATACAAGCGATCTTGGCAACCCCAGCGCGCCGGTAAACAGCGGCGGCATCGTGCAGAATTACGCCTGGGATGCAGGGGCGGCTTTGCCCAATCAATCCGGGTTTCGCGCGCGTTGGCTAACTCCCTTGGTGGAAGGCCAGACGCCCTATGTTACGGAAACCTACTTTACGTCTTTGAATCCGGGCGGATCGCCCGTGCACACGTACAATTTTTTCTAGAGGCAAAGCTATGCGACCAGTCACCAGCTCGAGAAAGAACCAACGCGGAATCACGCTAATCTACGGAGTCGCGGCCCTTTTTGTCACCATTCCAATGGTTGGCATGGCCGTAGACGTGGGCATTCTCTACAACACCAAGGCGCAACTGCAGGCGGCGGTCGATGGCGCAGCCCTGGCCGCTGCCCGGGCGCTCAATCTGGGCAGTTCGACAGCTTCGCAGGTAACCAGCGCCCAAACCAATGCGACCAATTGGTTCTATGCTAATTTTCCAAATGGCGTTTGGGGAACCAGCGGCACCGTGGTGCCTTTAGCGATTGTGGCCGACGATGCCGTCAATCCGCGCATCAGAAACGTAACTGTGTCCGCCAGCACAAATGTGCCGACGTATTTCATGCGGCTGCTGAACTTCACCAACACGTCGATCAGTGCGATTGGAAACGCTGCCCGCCGGGACGTGGTGGTAATGCTGGTGCTGGATCGCTCTGGATCGATGAACTCCAACAACGGCTGCGCCAATATGAAGAATGCGTCTAAGATCTTCACTGGCCAGTTTGCGGCGGGTAGAGACCAGATCGGCATGGTCACCTTCGGTGAGACGGTTTCCATGGGAACCGCTCCGTCAACTACATTTCAATCTACGCTTGGCTATTCGAATGCCAGTGGAAGCGGCGCCGGGCTAATCGATACGATTCAATGTAACGGTTGGACCGGAACACCAGGGGCGATGTCGATCGGGTATAACGAACTTTACAAGAAGGCTCTCCCCGGTGCGCTGAATATTCTCATGTTCATGACCGACGGGCTGCCGAACGTGGTGGTGGGGAATTACCAAGCGAGAATAAAGCCCACAAGCCTTTGCAAAGACAGTAACGGAGTTGCGATGAACGCGGGTGGGGACATGAACCTCAATCCCAGGGCTTGGTATGCCTCGGTCGCCTTAGGCGGGTTGTTCGGCACCATTCCCTCAGGGCCGATCGGAGCTATCGGTCAGAACTTCGGCGTCAACTATTGGTACAGCGCCACCAATAATCCACCAAGCTACGGACAGGGGACCACCGGCTCGGCAAATGCTCCAGGCTGCGCGTTTCCCGGCAGTCCCGCGAACTTTGCGAACGATATTGCCAGTTTGCCTGAGAACGATATCTTCGGTAATTCGCTGAGCGGGTATAAGGCGATCACTCGCATAAGTGGCCAGATTCAAGCGAACAGCCCTTCCAACACTGACAACGTTTCCTTCAACACCAGCGACGCGGCGGCCACCCAGGCTCGAACAAACGGTACGCTTCAGGCTTACGTCTTTGGAGTCGGCCTCGGCGGCACCAGCGGTTCGCCACCGGATTACAGGTTGATGCAGCGGATGACCAACGATCCTAACGCGGATCTGTACAATTCGCCCGCGTTGTACGGCGCCTACGTCAACATCCCAACTCAGCCCGTGGGCACCTTCATCTATGCATCGAACCCCGGCCAGTTGAATTCGGCGTTCCTCAAGATCTCGTCGATGATCTTGCGCCTTAGCCAGTAGTTTCCCGCACGCCCCGGACAGGCGGCCCCCGCAGGCCGCCTGTTCTACTGCTCCAACCGGTAAATCGTCAATCCGGTTAACAGCTTCGGATAGAAGTCCGTGGACTTCTGTGGCATCACACCTCCGGAGAACGACGTATCCGCCACCTGCTGCACCGTCGTCGCCTCCAACAAGAATGCCACCTGTGCCGCCCCCGATTTCACCAGGTCCGCGGCCGCATCCACCCCGCGCACGTATTTTACGTACTTCTCTTCCCGCACCGCCTCCTGAGTAATCCCCATCGCCTTTTCCAGAATCTCTTCGTGAAGCGCCTTCACATCTAAGCCGCCGTTTCGGGGACGTTGCAAGAGGCAAGCGTGTTTCGTCCCGGCCGCCGCCACGCCAATCCGAATATTTTGCGGATCCGGCTGATCGAAGATCTGCTTCAACGCCGCGATCGAATCCACCCGCGTCACGATGAAGTCCTTCTCCACCGCTTCCAAAAACCGCTCGAAGTCGAAGTCGTCGAGTCCGTTGAGAACCCGGTGCGTCGCCAGAATGCGCAGTCCAGGCGAATGCATGTTGACGAACGTCATCATCACGAATCCGGCGTCGGCCAACTCCGGGTTGTCGTCCTTGAACGCCAGCGCGGTCTCGTAACGATGATGTCCATCGGCAATCAGCAATTTCTTGTCGGCCAGCAGCGCCTGGATTTCGGAGATCCGTGCCGGGTCGCTGATTTGATACACACGGTGGATCGTGCCATCTTCGTCAGTCACGTTGGCCACCGGCGTCCCGCTGGCAGCTGCATCCAAGAGCCCGTCCACCTGGCAATCCACATCGGAATAGACCATGAAGATCTGCCCGAAGTGCGCCCGTGTGTGTTCCAGAACCTGCCGCCGGTCCTTCTTCGGACCCGATAGCGT
>JBBRNO010000208.1:0-8261 GCA_038230275.1 Bryobacterales bacterium | reverse complement strand
TCCTTCACGGTGAGTACCGAAGCCTTCCACGCCAGCGCCGGTTTTACATGCAGCAGGTTCGGCGGGCCTTTGCCGCGAGCAGGTGACGTGTAGCCGTAAATCGCATGGCCCGGCCGCACCATGTCGCACCACGCTTCCCTGCGCCCGTAGGCGATGGCTCCGGTGCTGGACATGTGCGCCATCGGCACGACGATGCCCGCGGTTCGCAGAGCGGCAAGAACGTCGAGAAAGTATCGCGTCTGTTCGCCGGTCTGCCTGGAGCTGAAATCCGAGACTGACGCGAAATGCGTCATCAATCCTTCCAGCCGCACATGTCGCGCGCCACGGATTGCCTGGTAAATCTCGTCAGCTGCGGCACGCGTGCCCAGCCGGCCCATGCCGCTATCGATCTTGAGATGGTAATCCACGGATGAGCCGCGCCGGCGCGCCAGGTCATCAAGCTCCCGCAGATCCTCCAGCGAATGAAGCACGGGTGTAAGCTGGTGCTCCAGCATGGCGTCTCGCCCGGCAGGCAGGAAGTCGGCCATCACCAGAATGCGCCCGGCGATGCCTGCCTGGCGTAAAGCGACACCTTCTTCCACGTTGCTTACCGCAAGCCAGCGGGCTCCGCGGCTTACCAGTGCGCGAGAGACTTCAATCGCCCCGTGGCGATAGGCATCGGCCTTCACCACCGGCATCACTTCCACCGCTGGTCCTACCACGGATCTGATGGCGCTGAAGTTATCACCGATCTGTTGCAGCGATACTTCCACCCACGACCGGTATGGAGAAGTCGACATACTCTAACGTTGGCACAGCCCGGCCAGCAATGTCTCGTATTGCCCGGTGACTGCGTCCCAGTTATGCTCTGGATTTCACTTTCATATAGGCTGATCCGACTCTGGCGCGTTTGGAGCGTCCGGTCCGGGGGGGCTGCAACGGAGACCTTACGATTTCAGGACGGATGGCGGAATGCATACGGCTGAAGCTGGTTTCGCGTCGATGGCGGGCTGCTGTCCGTCCATCTCCAGTTCGAGGGCGGTGGTTTCGATCATCCATAGACGCTGTTGACGCCATTTGGCCGCCACCATTTCGTACACGAGGTCTGTTTCCACTCCGTCCCGGGGTTAGGATTTCTCCATGTACATGTTGAGGATTTCGTCGAATGGGGTTGGGGATTCGTTGGATAGGACCGGCACCTTCGACAGGAGTCCATGACGCACGGCGTTCGCGGAGGATGTCTGGATTCCTTTTGGGGACTTCGCCCCGGCTGCTATGGCTCCGTACCGGCGATTTTGGATTTCCTTGTGAGCTGGTGAGCTATTAACGAAGAAAGTTGGAAAAGGTCTGTCATCCGAGATCGTAAGGAAAGCAGGGGCCATGATGACCGGGGTGACCCGGCGCATGGGCGAGAGACGCGGTTTGAGCTGACTACCTTCTTAGTTAGAACGTTCCGGAGTAGGTGGTAATCGTGGTGGTGGAGGTCAAACTCGCCGAACCCGTGAATCGTACAGGGACCACAACGGACTGGCCTGGGAAGAGACTGCGGTTGACCGTAATGTAGGGATTTCCGCTGGTGATCGCAGTAAGATTCGCTAAGGTCAGCCCCGCTGGGATGTTCGCCAACACGATTTGCAGCGGTGCTGGAATTATCTGGATCCCTGTGTTGGTGATCAGAATTGTACCGTCTTGCGTGGAGGGACCGCAGAGCAATCCAGACTTTGCTACCGACACCTGCGATGAGACATCGGCGATAGCGGAACGAACCGTCAGGTTTATCGGATAGGTTTGCGTGATAGCGCCACCGGTTGCCGTCAAGACCATCGGGTACGACCCGGTGGTCGCATTGGCCGGAGCGGTCAACATAACGGAGGTGCGCGGCGAATCGAAGATGCACGGGCCGAAAATGCGAGTATCGAAATTGGCGGGCTGACCGGTGAGCGCGAAACAGATCTTTCCGTCGAAGCCCGCGAGCCTGGCGATCTCGCCATAGAATGAATATCTGCTGCCTGCCTGCACCGATACGGCGCTATCCACGGCAATGGTAAAACCGGCGGTTCCCGCTTCGAACTGGGTGGCTTGAAAGGTTCCGGTTGTAAACGCAATCCCTTGTAGCTTTGCGGTATCCGGCCAACAGCTAATTTCGACGTTGCGTAGAGTGTAGGGCCCTCCCTGATTCTGCCGCCGCAGGTTGTAGCCGTTGAAATCGAACGAAATGGACCCTACCGGCGACGCAAATAACCCTTCCCGAGAGAGCCTTTCGATTAAGGTTCCGGACAGCGTGGCGAGGGTTCCCGACCAAACGCAATGCCCCTGCCTGGAAGGGGTGATACCCACGTTGATGCGCAAGATTTCGAATCCCGGGATGCCGTTGTCGTCTACGCCCACCGCCGTATAGGAGCCGGAAAGTGCGAGCGGGGCCTTTGCATAAACGTACGGCGCAAGAGTGCCGGGGTTTTCGACGTATGCCGCCATGACTTCTTCTGGAAGATCAAGCCGCTCTAACATCGCATTGCGAAGAACATATTGAAAATTGTCAACTGCTGCTTTGGGGGTCCAATCGATGGAGAGGGTTTGCGTTCCGGTTGTTAGCACCGCTGTTGCATAGCCCATGGATTTCAGCGCGCCGGTTCCGTCGTCCATGCTGATGCCGAAGCGGTACTTTCCCGCCTGCTGCACGGCGATGGAAGCGGTGACCCGGACTTTGTTTGCCACGCCAATACCGTTGTAATCAATGGGTGTATTCGTGAATGAAAGAAAGCTGGCCATGGCTGGAGAGACACGGAAAAGAGCGGAGGATGTCCGGGAAAATGCCTGACCCGAGGCGGCCGTTCCGGTCGCGGTCACGACGGCTGAATAGTCACCGGGCAGAGACGGCGTGAAGGTGCCTGTGTAGACGCCGTCGCCAGTGGAGTTGTCAAAGGGCCCGCCGTCGACAAGGGACACGGAAGTGGCCGTTCCCGTGGCCACCGGCTGCCACTTTAACAGCGATGGCACGAGCGCGGAATTCGTCGCGCGCCGGATGGTGAAGGAATTCGTACTGGTTACGGTGCCGTTCGCGGCGACAGGTCCGAAGATAAGCGCACCATCGATGATTTCGAGCGAGGGGTCATCCACATTGAGAGTGGCAACGATGGAGGTCCTGGCCGGCCCGCTGTTGGTGAGTTGAGCGGTATAGGTGAAGTCGGTATCGTCGGCATCGGCTGCTTGCTGGCTCACAAGCTGATAGGGTCCGATGGAGACTTGCTGGGAAATATCGAGCGGCGCACTGATGCTGGCGGTTAGCGTGGCGCCGTTGACGGCAATATTGTCGTCGCGCAGCACGCCCGAGAGAACGACGGTGTCCCCGACTTTGTATTCCATGGCGTTTGCCGCCGCCCCCAATCTGACCTGGGATGAGGAAAAGTAGACGGCCATGAGCGAAGTAGCGCTGCTCACGCCGGTGGTATTGGCCTTGATTTTGTATACTCCGGGGGAGGCGGGCGTTGGAAATTCGATCACCGTGTGTGTTCCGGGAAGCGTCATGGGCGAAATGATGTCATCATCGTCCTGCGTCCCGGCTGCCACGGTGGTGAAGGTATAGCCCAATGAGGTGGCGTTCGCCGCAGTGATTTCCACTCCGCCAGGGGTGACTAGCGAGACGACCGCTTGTGCGCTGGCGCAGTTGACGTCGATCACGTCCTTTCCGGCGGTGCCGGACTCGATGGTGAAGTTGAAGAGCGTGGACGCTGTGTTGGCAGGCAGTAGCCCCGTTTTAGTATCCCAATTCGTCATGGCGAGCGTGCCGGACTTCACTGGAGCTATTTGGGCGTGGGCGGTTAGTGAAAAGCCGACAAGGAGGGCACCAGTGATCACTGAAATACGGTAGGGGATCGGCATATTATCGTTTTTCCAATTTTGGCTCTGGTGCAAAATCACAGACGAAGATACGTTCCTGTAGGCCTCTCATGGGCAAGATGAAGTATCGATTGGTTAGCCAGAAAATAAAGTCTCCCATTTCACTTTCCGTGATTCTTCGATAGCTTCCTCGAATGGATAGCTTTTTCTCACCAGTACTTACCTCGTAGATTTCGGAAAAAATGGTGCCGCGTGTCCTGAGGAGCGGGTCATCTCCGAGCCAGTCGAATGGTGATTCCTTGCCATTGAAACTTTGCAACGCCAAATACTTGCGATTTGGGGAAAGCCGCGTCGGTGAACTCAACCATTCCTTGCCCAACTTCGAATATCGATGGCCTCCAAAATCGATCATGGCGTCGGGTCGCGGTTGATCTCCTTTGTAGCTTTCGGTTGTTGCCAAAGCCCGGGTGCTCGGAATGTCTATTGCAAGTCGCCAATCCTCTTCGCTCGCCCGTTTAGGCGAGGCGCCTCGTCTAAGCGCCACGCGATATTTGTTCGGGTTGTAGTTCACCCCGTAATTTGAGTCAAAGGTCACAAGTAGATCGCCTTCGCTCTCAGGTTTCCTGAATACGAGATGTGCCTGAGGAATCACTCCGCCAGATGAATCCAGCCTGCTAAGCGACCAACCATTGGAAACCTTAACAGGAAAACAATTCGCTGCCGAACCTTCCACGGAATAGCTGACGTTATCGGCAAATAGAGAAATCGTATTGAGAAGACCGATAACTATTAGCCCCTTGCCGGCGGAGCCGCAGTTTGGGTTAAGGCCATGTCGACTTCGAAGTGATCTCATGGCAGGGACAGGCTGATCGACTGAGCGGTCTTGATCGCTTGTTCAACTACGATGGCCGCGACCGTAGGCTTTGCCAGCATACTGTGATTCTTTGCGAATACTTGCGAAGAAGCCTCTGTTAGGGGCGCGAAATCAGGGTATCGAGCCCGTTGAATTTCGACCATTACATCGTTCTTGTGAAACGTCCACGTGGGAAGCACAGGAATTACCATACCCAAGGCTGTCTGGAATGGAATGTTGACAACTCCACCGGTAACCAGGTGCATGATGTTCGCTTTCAGCCGACCATAGGGCGCCCACTCCTGAATTAAATCTGGAGTTGTGCCAAGTACGCCGTTGCCGTCAATATCTGCGTCCGAGGCGGTGGAGTAATATCTTGCGGGATTGGTTTCACTTCCACCATCCGAAATCGGCAGCGTAAACTCGGGTGGGGCGGGTCCCGTCATATGGTTGAATAGCTCCGTACGAGCTATCGACAGGTCCCGCAGGCCTGCCACGAAATTACGACTAAAATAGTACTCTGGAAAAGCTAAGCCATAGAGGACTGGGAAGAGATAATCCGCGCCAGCGTTGCCATGGTGAGGAGTGTCCAATGTAGTTAGAGAGTATGCGCCCAAATTGTAGGTCACGCCTGGGCCCCAAGAGAGCGGTCCGGCAGCCGCGTTCTTGAGTAGTTTTCGAGCGTAGAGTCCTCCTTTACTGTGGGCAATGAAATGGACGTGGTCCACTCCGAATCTGACGAGTACGAATTTGTGAAGCGCTTGCTGAAGTCTGGCGGCGCCTTGTTCAATCGTCTGTTCCCGTCCTAAGTCAATTCCTCCACGCTCGCCTGCGATTACCTGGAGACCTGCGCTTTCGAGCACGTCTGTGAATTTCGAACTTGAGCCCGGCAGCACACGTTCAAACCACCGGTGATCGGCGCGCCATCCGTGCACGGGAACGACCGGGTACATTGCATTTATCTTGAGTTGGGCATCCGCGCGGACGATTCCTTCATTGATATCCGCCGGTCCAAACGCCGGTGGTAGTTCATCCAGGATTGACGTGATCGTCACAATGTTTTCTCCAGGCGCGGGAGGCCCACTGTTCTGTAGTATTCCGAATCTGAGGTTTGCGATCGGCACGCAGAATTTCGGTGATACAGCCAGTTGGCCATAGTTGGCAAAGTCTCTAAAATGTCCAACAACGTCTCCGTTGAGTGAAACCGTATGGTGATATGGCCCACCGCCTAGGGCGGCAGTATAAGCCGAAGTGTAGACGATGCTTACGTCCATGCACGAAGCGACGACACCTTTGGAAATTAGTCCCGCGGGATCAATGAGCTTACCCGTAGTGTCGGTCGCGCCGATAACACGATCCACGAGGAGTTTCGTCGTTACTTGGCTCGAACCGGCCACGTATCCTTGACAGATTGTGCGATTGTAATCCGGGTTTGGTGTATTTACCAGGCAGGACCCAAACGTGTCGGCGCCTGACAGAAAGATAGAGTCTGTATAGCGATTTACAGTTTGAGATAGAAGAACGCTTGCCGTTAGCATCGATAACAGCAGCACGGTGTACATGTGTTTCCTCCTTGCTTTAAACTTCGGTCCTCTACGCACTTCAAAAAATAGTTGTCGCATCTAGATATCAGAATTGCCGGCACGGAGGCGAAAGGGAAACCACGGCGGTAGCACTTTTTGAAGAATCCGCCAGGCTTGTCGCGATCACGGTCACCTGCGCCGCGGAAGTGAGCGTGTTGGGCGCCGTATATACTCCGGCAGGAGAGATGGACCCAATACCAGCGGGACTGATTGACCAAGTAACTGCGCCGTTTGAACTGCCGGTGACCAACGCGGCAAACTGTTGAGCTTGACGTTCTGTCAGTGTCGCCGGTCCCGGAAGAACCGTGATGTTCACCGTTCCAGGCGTTTGCTGCAGGGTGATTTCGATGGCGTTGAGTATCGAGCCATAGTTTACCGAGTAAGCGACCAGGTCGATCTGGCCGTTGGTAACCGTGACCGGAAACGTGCGGTCAATGGCGATATTTGCGCCGCCCGCGGCCACGAAGATGTCGAAGGCCGGCAGGACCGTGGTGTTGTTGATGGCGTAGTTCGTGGTGCGGCCTGCGCTGTTCAGGAACAGTTCGGCGAGTTTGAAAGTGACGTTGTAGTTTCCGTTTGGCACCGCGAAGGTGTAGAAGGCGTCTCCATACCGGACGCCCTGGTATACCAAGGGCGTGGTGGTTCCGGAGATGAGCGCCCCTGAGTATGCCGTCCCGCCGTTGGTGTAGGTCAAACCGTATTCGGCTTTCCAGAGCCTGCCTTGCGGGTCGGTGTAGGCTGGTCCGCCGCCCTTCATCCGGATCGGCACAAAGGCTCCAGCGGGCGGGTTCAGCGTGACGAAGACGGACGCGGTGCGGGTGGCATCGGCGATGCTGGTGGCCGTGACGGTGGCGATTTGTTGCGCGCCTACGCTGGCGGGAGCGGTGAATAAGCCAGTGGACGAGATCGCGCCGGACCCGGCCGGAGTGACCGACCAGTTCACCGCCGTGTTGGGATTGCCCAGGACGGTTGCCGTGAACTGCTGCGACTGGCCGGGGGCCAGGGTGACTGGCTGCTGATCTATGGTGACGTCCGTGGTGGCTGAGTTCTGGATGATTTCAATGCCGCTGATGAGTGCCGCATACTGCACGATCTCGGTTTGTATGACGATCTGATGGCTGGTGACGGCGATGGTGAAGGTGCGGTCCACAGCGGTATCCGTTTCTCCGGCGGTCACGATATCGAAGTTGGGCAGCACGGTGGTCCCATTGAGGTTGACGTTGAAGAGGCGCTGTCCGGCTACCGGGCCGTAGCTTTCATCAAACTTCAGCGTCACGGTGTAGTTGCCGTTGGGAACAGGGAACGTATAGGTTGTGTCCCCGTAGCGGGCCGACTGGTAGAGCGGATCGGAAGTGGTTCCGGCGATGGCATTTCCGGTGCCGGTGCTTCCGCCAACACCGGTATAGCCGTAATCGGCGCTCCAGAGATGCCCTTGCGGATCAGTGTAGGCGCCGCCGCCGGAGTTCACGCGGATGGCGGAGAAGGCTCCAGCGGTTTGGTTGAGCGTGACGTAGGCGACGGCGGAGCGGGATGAATCGGCTACGCTGGAGGCGCGGATGGTGAGGGTTTGCTGCGTGGTGACGGTGGCCGGGGCCGTATACAGCCCGCTGGCGTTGATGGTGCCAACAGCGGGGGTGGCCGACCAGGTGACAGCGGTATTGGCGCTGCCGGTTACCGAGGCGGCGAATTGCAGCGCCTGGGATGGGTAAACGGCGGGCGTGGACGGGGCAACGGTGACATTGACGCCGGTGGTGAGCAGCGAGGCGGTTCCGGTGATTTCGACGCGCAGACCGGTGGGGTTGGCGCCTGTACCGCCGTTGGTGACGATGAAGTCGAGCGTGTTGAGGCCGGGGGCGAAACCGCTGCTCAGTGTGAAGGTGGTCCAGGAGGAGAAGGACGAACTGGACGGGCCGACGGTGGTCTGGTTGAGCCGGATGGCTCCGGCGCCCGCCGTGGCGTAGCGGCCGGTCAGCGTCGCTGTCGCCGGATTGAGGCCGGTGAGGTCAAAC
>JBBRNO010000207.1:0-8359 GCA_038230275.1 Bryobacterales bacterium | reverse complement strand
TGCTGCCAAAGCTACATGCTCGATGGCGCACCCGTGGGCCGCATCGGCGACGCACCGCTTACCGAAATCTGGAACTCGGAGGCCATGCAGCGCATGCGCCGCCTCCACGTCGCGAACCGCGCCGGCGAAATCGATGTCTGTTCGAAATGCTGCACCACCATCCCGCACCCGGTTCTGGTAGCGGGCAGTCTCATCTTCCATGGTCGCACGGTGCGCAACCTGCTACCGCTCGTGGAACGCCTCACGTACTTGTCGAAGCTGCCAAAGCGCCTGCTGCGTCCGCCCAAACCACCAGCCCCATCGGAACCGCTTGTCCAGATTGAATCGGCCAAGCGCTAATCGCGGTTACGCTGCATCTTGAATGGAAATCGCAATCGTCTTGCCGATCGCCCGGAAGGCCGACTCCAATTGTTCAATTCGCGAAGAATGCTGAAGATCGAACAGCCGGTCAATCTGCTGCTTGGCGATTCCCATTCTCCTAGCCAGCGCTGCTTTCGATATACGAGCCTTGCGAAACTCTTCATACAGCGCCAATTTGATTTGCGCCAATGCGGACGGTTCTATCCACTGCGCGCCCTTGCCGCGTTTGGTTTTCCCAATAGGAAGATCTTCTCCCTTCGCGATATATCTGCCCAGGATTACTTCCAGCGCATCGGTAGCCATTTCCTTGGCGTCAGTGACGTTCTCGCCATATGTAATAGCTCCTGGAACGTCAGGAACGGTCACCGAGTACCACCCGGCGATATCCGGGCAGGGTTCAAAAAGCGCTAAGTAACGATACATATTCATCTCTCCCTACAGGCCCAACTGTTTCTTGATCGCCTTCATCGTTCCAATCGGAATCTCGTGTGAACCATGACGCGGAATGACGGCTTCGAGTCCCTTGCGTACAACGACCTCATGCTTGGCTCCGCCTCTTATAAACTCGCATCCGTTCCTTCGCAGCCACCGCTTGAATTCGTTGACGGTCATGAGTCTACAAGAATACTAATGTGTTTACCAATGGTAACAAAACAGTTTACTCTGAATAGACTGAGGCCTTTCACGGCTAAGACTCAAACTAAGCCACCAACACGAGCCAACCGAATGGGATAGACTATCCCCCATGAAACGCCGCGATTTCCTCCAAGCCGGAGCCATCGGCCTCCCGCTGCAAGCCCAGGCCATGGCTCAATCGAGCCCCCGTTATAACGGAAAGCCCGCTCTCAAAATCACAGACATCCAGACGTTCCTGGTCAACGCCGGCGGCCGCAACCTCTGCTTCGTGAAAGTCATCACGGATCAGGGCATCGACGGCTGGGGCGAAGCCTACTCCGTGGGCCCGGACGAAGCCACCGTGGCCACCATCAAGGATTTCAAGAGTTGGCTGGTCGGCAAAGATCCTCGCAACGTCGAGTATCTATGGTCCACCATGTACAACTTCACCCGCTTTCCGGGCGGCGCGGTGATCAACGCGGCCATCAGTGGCATTGAGCACGCCCTGTGGGACATTTCAGGCAAAGCTGCCGGCCTGCCCGTCTACATGCTGCTGGGCGGCAAGTGCCGCGACAAAGTCCGCGTCTATCAGGGCACGGGTGGCGCCACTCCGCAGCAACTCGCCGAGAACTGCAAGCGCCTGATCGCCAAGTACGGCTACACCGCGCTGAAGATGGCGCCGCATCCCAACGGCTCAAGCACCATGCCCTGGAACGCCGTCACCCGCGCCGCGGGACAACGCGCCGAAGCCGCCCGCAACGCCGTCGGCCCTGACATCGATCTAGGCTTCGACGCCCACGCCACCATCTTTGAACCCATCCGCGCGTTCAACATGGCCGAAGCCCTGCGCCCGGCTACGCCTTACTTCATCGAAGAACCAATCCGCATGGAGAACGTAGACGCGCTCCAAGCCTTAAAACAAAAGATCAACATTCCGTTAGCCACCGGCGAGTGCCTCTACACCAAATACGATTTCCGCCAGATTTTCGCCAAGCAGGCCGCCGACATTGTGCAGCCCGACATCTGTCTGGCAGGCGGCATCATGGAACTGAAGAAGATCGCGGCTATGGCCGATGCGCACTACGTAGTGGTCGCCCCGCACAATCCCATGGGCCCGCTGGCCACCATGATCAACGTGCACTTCGCCGCCTCCACGCCAAACTTTTTGATCCTCGAATACCATCCCGACGACGAGTCGCCGCGCAAGGATCTGATCAAAGATCCAATCATGGTGAAGGATGGCTACCTGCCTATTCCAGACAAACCAGGTTGGGGATACGAAGTGAACCAGGAGGCCTTTGCTCACTATCCGCCAAAGCCCTGGCACCGCGGATTTGCCTACGGACCAGACGGCGCGCCCGATTACATTTAGAGTAGAGGGATGGACCTCCAAGTAAACGGCCGGACCTACAAGTTAGAAGGGGACCCCGAGCGCAACCTGCTTGGAGTCCTCCGCGATGAACTCGACCTGACCGGCAGTAAGTACGGTTGCGGGGAAGGCCAGTGCGGAGCATGCACGGTGTTAATCGCCGGTGCGCCGGTGCGGTCCTGCATCACGCCGCTTCGCGTAGCCGCCGCCAAGGCAATCACCACGATTGAAGGGCTTGCGAAGAACGGAGAACTCCACCCGCTGCAGCAGGCATTCCTTGACGCTGACGCCTTCCAGTGCGGCTACTGCACGCCGGGAATGATCATGAGCGCCGCCGGGCTTCTGGCCAAGTCCGCCAGTCCCGCCAACGCCGAAATCACCCGAGCCATGCAGGGTAATATTTGCCGCTGCGGCACCTATCCAAAGATCATTAGCGCGGTCCACCTGGCCGCGGCAGCCATGAAGCGAGGCCGCCATGTTTGATGCCAAGGAGCTTGAGCCCGAACGCTACGAACTCTTCAGCGGCCCAGCCTACCATTTCACGCCGGACCGCCGTGACTTCTTCAAAATCCTGGGCGGCGGCATCGTAGTTCTGCTCCTGTTGCCTAAGGACGCAGCCGCGCAGGAATCCGGCGCTCGCGGGCGCGGCGGCACTGGGCTTCCCAAGCAAGCAGCGGCCTGGATGCACATCGGCGACGATGGCAAGATCAAGTTCTTCACCGGCAAAGTGGAAGTAGGGCAAAACAGCCGTACCGCACTCACACAAGCAGTATCGGAAGAACTCCACACCCCTGTCGCGTCGATCGAAATGGTGATGGGCGATACGGACCTGACGCCCTTCGACATGGGCACTTTCGGCAGCCGCACAACGCCCGCCATGGCTCCGCAGTTACGCCGCGTAGCGGCCGCCGCGCGCGAATGGCTTCTCGACCTGGCCGCCGAACAATGGCAAGCCGATCGGGCAGCATTGAAAATCGACAACGGCCGTGTCCATGCCGCCTCGGGCAAATCCGCCGCATTTGGCGAACTCACCAAAGGCAAGGAACTCGTCAAGGAGGTAAGCTCAGGCCCGGTAAGCAAACCGCGTGGGCTATCCGTAGCCAAGGTCAATGGACGGGACATGGTCACCGGCCAGCACCGCTACGCCTCTGACATCAAGCGCCCCGGCATGTTGCATGGCCGCATCGTTCGCCCATCGGCCTTCGATGGAAAGCTGCTGTCCATTGACACGACGGACGTTGCAAAATTCCCCGGCGTGCAAGTGGTTCGCGATGGGAACTTCATCGGCGTTGTCGGCCCCGATGCGCACACCCTGCCCCGTGCATTAGCGGCCATTCACACGGAATGGAAAGCCGATCCGCAGCCAGCCAGCAAAGACCTGTTCACTTACCTTCGACCGGCGCCCGCCAATGTGGACGCCACATATAACATCGCCTACATCGCACACGTGCCGTTGGAACCGCGAGCGGCCGTTGCCGAATGGACCGAAGGCAAACTCACGGTCTGGACCGGAACGCAGCGCCCCTTCGGAGTGCGCACTGAACTCTCTGAAGCCTTCCAGATTCCAGAATCGCAGGTACGTGTGATCATGCCCGATACCGGCTCTGGATACGGGGGCAAGCACACCGGCGAATGCGCCATCGAAGCCGCCCGCTTAGCGAAAGCGGCCGGCAAACCGGTCAAACTCGTATGGACGCGCGAAGAAGAATTCACCTGGGCCTACTTCCGGCCAGCCGGAGTCATCGACATTCGCAGCTCCGTTGGCAAAGATGGCCTCATCACTAATTGGGAATTTCATAATTACAACTCCGGCGGATCGGGCATCGAAACGCCTTACGAAATCGCCCACAAACAGATTCAGTTCCACGAAGCGAAATCGCCTCTGCGCCAAGGTTCCTATCGCGGACTGGCCGCCACTGCGAACCACTTCGCCCGCGAATCACACATGGACGACTTGGCCCGCGCCGCCGAAATCGACCCGCTGGAATTCCGCTACCGGAATCTGAAAGACCCGCGCATGAAAGGCGTCTTGGAAGCGGCAGCCAAACAATTCGGCTGGGGCAAGTCCAAACCCAAACCCAATCACGGTTTCGGCATTGCCTGCGGTTTTGAAAAAGGCGGCTACGTCGCCTCCTGCGCCGAAGTCTCGGTAGACCCCGCAGCCAAGCGCATCAAATTGGAGCGGGTAGTAACCGCTTTCGAATGCGGCGCCATCGTGAATCCCGAACATCTGAAAAACCAAGTGGAAGGTGCGGTGGTGCAGGGAATTGGCGGGGCTCTCTTTGAATCTATCGAATTTGAAGACGGCAAGATCCTCAACGGAAAACTCTCCCGCTACCGCGTCCCGCGTTTCAACGATATCCCTAAACTGGAAACAATTCTGCTGGACCGCAAAGATATCGATTCCGCCGGCGCCGGGGAAACCCCCATAGTCGCCCTGGCCCCCTCAATAGGCAACGCTGTTTACAACGCACTGGACGTCCGCCTGCGAACACTCCCCATGACACTCTGATGCTTGAGGGATCTGTGTGCAGTCGCGGTAGGAGTGATTCCTCGAAACCGCAGCTCAGCTGTTTTTGAATGTCGCCAAGAGTAGGATTAGCGCGAAGTGCGTTTAACGCTCGTTGCTGTTTTGCGCGATCCAGATCGCCAGTTCCGGCTCTGATACCGTACCGGCAGCAACGCCGAGCATGGTTTCGATGGCGTCAACCTGGGAAGCTGTCAGGCGGTAGCCATTGATCGCCAGAAACATACCGGCGCAGAGGAAGGCCGCTCTTTTGTTGCCGTCAATGAAGGCGTGGTTCTTTGCAATCCCGTAGCAGTAAGCAGCCGCCAGTTCGGCAAGGGTCGCGGCGTCATTGTGGGCATGGGTATTGCGGGGGCGCGCAAGGGCTGACTCCAGATGGCCTTCATCTCGAAGTCCCCGCGCACCCCCGAACTCCGCAAGGCTCTCCTCATGCAGCAGCACGAGTGCTTTTTTACTAATCCAGCGAGGTTCGGAACTCACTTGGCAAGTGCTTTGAAGGTGTCGCGGTAGTCCTTCATGAACTCGCGGCCCGCCTTCAACTCGTCTTCGATGGCCGGGTCATAGGGCGTGATGAGATAGCCCTCCGAGGTTTCGATGGCATAAAGCGTGTCACCCTTCTCAACCTTCATCCGGGCAAGCATTTCCTTTGGCAGGACAGCTCCCGTCGAGGTGCCGATCTTGGTCAGTTTCAGCGAAGTGATCATAGCTTGGCTGCTTCCATACGCATAACCATTATAATGCTGACTCCGGCAACCTGCCCAAGGCCATACTGATAATCATTAGTATGCCAATGACTGAAACGCAGGCGAATCTTCGCGAATGGATTTTCCAGACAGGCCTGAGGTCTCTGCCTGCGCAGGCGTCGCGGGTGGCTCGCGTTTGTCGTCAGGTAGGATGTTGCCGCCCGATTCGCAGAACATCGCCGGCGCCGATGAAACCCCATAGTCGCCCTGGCCCCATCCATCGGCAACGCTGTTTAAAACGCAGTGGACCTCCGTTTGCGAACGCTCCCCATGACACTCTGATGTTTGAGGGAAGTTGTCTGTGTGCATTTGTGACCGACAATCATTAGCACGGTACCCGCGTCCCCGCTGGCCCATTTTCCCGTTCCAACATTTCTGCCAACTATCTTCGCCGTCAAATCAACAACATACTTCTAAAAGTCACGCAACCCGGAACGCCCCCGCCCTATCCTCAGACCGAAAAGACAGGTTCGAAAAGCGCCTGCTGAAAAGAGGATTTCATGATTGAAGATACACCATCTGTACCCATGGCGACGCCCCTGAAGGCCGCCGTCGCCGTCTATATCGTGGCGCTAAATTTATCCTTGATCGCCGTCCTGATCAAGGTCTGGCCGGTGGCGTTGACCACCGCAGGCGCCGCCCTCTGGTCCCCGGAAGGCCGCTTCCTCATCATCGCCGCCGCCGCTGGAGCGCTCGGCAGCTACATCCACCTGGCCACCTCCTTCGTTCACTACGCCGGCAACCGCAGCCTTCTGCAAAGCTGGGGTTGGTGGTACTTCCTCCGTCCCAGTATCGGTGCCGCCCTCGCGTTAGTCGTCTACTTCGTGCTCCGCGCAGGACTCATCAGCGGCAACGACGAATACGCTATCGCCAGCCTCAATCCCTACGGCGTGGCCTCCGTTTCCGCCCTCTCCGGCATGTTTTCCAAACAAGCCACTGAGAAGCTCCGCGAGATTTTCGAACACATCTGCGCCACCAAACAGCCGCTCGCTCCGCAGTCGGAAATTAAAGAAATTTCATAACCTCCGCAACTATCTGAATGGCGAAAGCGTCGTAATCAACATGGCCTCTATTCCCAGGGTTGCTTTCTTTACCGATTCCTTCCATGAAGTGAATGGAGTAGCCCTCACCAGCCGGCAATTCGACGCTTTCGCTTCACGGCGAAACTATCCATTCCTCAGTATTCATGCGGGTCCCAACCCACAAACGGAAACCACCGGCTCGGTCACCACCATTGAGCTGGAGCGCAGCAGCGCCGCGTTTGCGCTGGAATCCGATTTGGCTTTCGACCCGTTGCTCTGGCTGCACCGCGCCCGCGTTGCCCAGGAAATTTGCACATTCAAACCCAATCTCATTCACGTCACCGGCCCCGGTGATTTCGGCATGCTCGGCGCCTACATCGCTCATCAACTGAATATCCCGCTGGCGGCTTCCTGGCACACCAATGTCCACGAATATGCCGCCCGGCGTCTGGAAAAACTGTTCAACCACTTCGTCCCGGAAAAATCGCTGCACCGGATTTCCGCCGCCGCCGAACGGGGCGCGCTCACCGGCGCCGCACAGTTCTATAAGATCGCAAAAGTCCTGTTCGCCCCTAATCAGGAATTGGTGGATCTTTTGTACCAACGAACCCAAAAGCCCTGCTTCCTGATGCAGCGCGGGGTCGACGCCGAACTCTACCATCCGGACAAACGCACGCCCGGCTACCGGCCCTTTACCATTGGCTATGTAGGCCGCCTCAGTCCCGAAAAAAACGTGCGTCTTCTAGCCGGTGTCGAACGTAGCTTGCTGGAAGCCGGGCATTCTGGATTTCGAATCGTCATCATCGGTTCCGGTTCAGAGAAGGACTGGCTCGCTGAGAACATGACCCACGCCGAATTTCCCGGCGTGCTGAAAGGGGAAGCCCTGGCCCAAGCCTACTCCGACATGGATGTTTTTGCCTTTCCCTCCCAAACCGATACTTTTGGGAATGTCATTCTGGAAGCGCTGGCCTCCGGGGTGCCGCCCGTCGTCACTGCCGGCGGTGGCCCCAAATTCCTGGTTAACGCAGGGGTAACTGGCTTCGTTTCGCAAAATGACGCAGAGTTCACCGAAGCCATCAAACTATTGATGACCAATGGACGCTTGCTCGCATCCATGCGCTCTGCCGCTCGTGACTATGCGTGTTCCATCGCATGGGATACAGTATTTGAGAAGGTATACGGCGCCTACGAATTGGCTTTGTTTCGTAATCAGCCTCTTCGCGCCGCCTGCTGACTTTCTATGACAAACGTGTTCCGCGATAACCTCCTGACGGGCAAGGTGGCCTTCCTAACTGGCGGTGGCAGCGGCATTACCCTGCGCATTGCTGAGCGTTACGCCGCTCACGGCGCTCACGTGATGCTGGTCGGAAGACGGCAGGAAAAACTGGACGCGGCAGTCGCTGGAATTCGCGCGGCAGGCGGATCCGCCGATAGCTGCGCGGCGGATGTACGCGAGTATGACGCATTGCAACGGGCCTTTCAGAAGACCAGCGAGTTATGGGGCCAGATCGATCTCCTGGTTTGCGGAGCCGCCGGTAACTTTCCCGCGCCCGTCCTCGGCATGTCGGCCAACGCCTTCAAAAGCGTGATCGATATCGATTTGCTGGGTACCTTCAACACCTGCCGCGGCGGCTACGAATTCCTCCGCAAACCGGGCGCATCCATCATCAGTATCTCGGCCACCCACGCCTTCACCCCCATACCGCTTCAGGCCCACGTCTGC
>JBBRNO010000206.1:0-8408 GCA_038230275.1 Bryobacterales bacterium | reverse complement strand
TCCATTGTGCAGGCGCTGGGAAGCCTCCGTCCCGTTCCCGAGGGAATGAACGTGGAAGAGCTATACGCGCCCGGGAAGCGAATCGCACTGCCGAAGCGCGAAGGGTTGTCCATCTTTTTCAATCAGGCGGACCGGCTGGTCAAAGTGTGGGAGCGGCGCGGCATTAAAGATATTCGTAAGATCGCGATTCGCGATGCGGAACATTGGATGCTGGACCGGATGCGCCTGTCTGACGGGCTCGGCGCGATTTATCCAGGGATAATGTACAGCATTATGGCGATGGATGCGCTGGGATACGAGAAAGACCATCCCGATTTTCTGGAAGCGGTGCATCAATTTCATAAGCTGATTCTGGAGACGGAGGACCGGCTGCAGTTCCAGCCCTGCGTCTCGCCGGTGTGGGACACCGCTATCGCCATGTTCGCATTGGGAGAGATGGCACAAGCCGAACCAGCGGCGATGACGCGTGCAGCCGACTGGCTGTTGACAAAAGAAGTGCGACGGAAGGGCGATTGGTCAGTGAAGCGCCCGGACCTGAGTCCCGGTGGCTGGGCCTTCGAATTCGCCAATGAATATTATCCGGATATCGACGATACGGCGATGGTTCTGCTTGCGTTCCTGCACGCGAAAGCGTCCGATCCGGAAAAGCAGGCGCGCGCCGAACGGCGGGCTATCAACTGGCTGCTGGGCATGCAATCGTCGGACGGAGGTTGGGCCGCGTTCGACGTGGATAACAACTGGCAGATGCTGAACAAAGTGCCGTTTGCGGATCACAATGCGATGCTGGATCCGACTTGTCCGGACATTACCGGGCGCGTATTGGAAGCACTGTGCAGCCGTGGCTTTACGTGCCGGGACTTGGCGATTGAGAAGGCCGTGCAATACCTGCTGACCACGCAGAAGCCGGATGGGAGCTGGTATGGGCGGTGGGGCGTCAACTATATTTACGGAACGTTTCTAGCACTGCGCGGCCTGCGAGCGAGCCGGCATTCGGCGGTGGACCCGGTTGCCGAAAAGGCGGCGGTGTGGCTGCGGTCCATACAGAATCATGACGGCGGATGGGGCGAGAGCTGCGCCAGTTACGAAGTGCACAAATACGTGCCTGGACCGAGTACGGCGTCACAAACCGCGTGGGCTTTGCTGGGACTGGCGGCGGCTGGCGACACGCATTCCAGTTCGCTTGCACGAGGGGTGCGATATCTGCTGGACACCCAAGCGTCCGATGGAACCTGGGACGAAAAGTTCACCACCGGCACAGGGTTTCCTAATGTTTTCTATCTCACCTACCACCTTTACCGGCAGTACTTCCCGCTAATGGCATTGGCGGTTCTGGCGCCGCACTGGCGAAGCGTACGGCCCGCGGCAGTTAGCGCCGAAGCTGTTTGAAAGCGTCCAGCGCGAAATCCAGATCTTGCCGGCTATGCGCCGCGGTAACGCAAAGGCGGAGGCGGGCTGAGCCTTGCGGGACAGCCGGGAACATTACCGGCGTAACCAGTACACCCAGATCGCGCAGTCCCCGGGCAAGCATCGCGGTGGAAGTTTCATCGCGCAGAATTACCGGAACAATCGGCGTTTCCGACAGGCCCGTGTCGTAACCCAGATCTCGAAGTCCCTCGCGCAGGAAGTTGGCATTCTCCGTCAGCCGCGTTACGCGTTCCGGTTCCTGCTGCAAAATGGCGAGCGACGCGCGCACAGCGGCAACCGCTGAAGGGCACAACGCAGCGGAGAAAATAAACGGTGCAGCGGCGTGTTGCAGGAAAATGGCAAGCTCCTGCGAAACGGCGGCGAAGCCTCCGTTGGACGGAATGGCCTTCGCCAGCGACCCGGTCCAAATGTCTACGCCAGTGACGGGAACGCCGAAATGCTCATCGGTGCCGCGGCCGGTCTTTCCCAGAACACCGGAGGCGTGCGATTCATCGATCATCAAATAGCAGTCGAACTCTTCCTTCAGCGCAATCAATTCGGGCAGGCAGCAAATGTCGCCGTCCATGGAAAACACACCATCGGAAATGATGAGAGTGCGCTGCGCGGCTGGGCCGGATTGCAACTCGTGGCGTAGCGATTCGGCGTTGTTGTGCTGAAACCGTTGAACCTGGACTCCGGAAAGACGGCATGCGTCCACCAGGCTGCGATGCGAAAACGAATCGAGAATTACTCGATCCTGCGGCGCCAGCAAGGCCGAGACGACGGCCAGATTGGCCAAGTATCCAGAACCAAACGTGATGGCGGCGTCCGTTCCCTTGAATTCCGCCAGATCCTTTTCCATCTGCAGGTGCAAGTCGATGGTGCCCGTCAGCAAGCGGACTCCGCCCGTTCCGGTGCCATACTTTCGGATGGCTTCGATGGCGGCTTCATCCACGCGAGGGTCGCCGATGAGGGCGAGGTAATCATAGGACGAGAGCATCAACATTTGATGTCCCTCGGTTTGCACCCACGGGCCGGAACGGCCTTGTAACGGCGCCTGGTAGGGATAGACGCCGGCGGCGCACGCGGTAGCCGTCATCTCAAACAGGCGCCGGCCGCGAGCGTCTATCAGGTTATTTTTCTGGAAGTTCCACTTCTTTCCCGGTTGGAAGAAACCGTTAAAAAGATCGCCTGAAGACGATGCGAGTACCCGGGTCGCGTTGATGCAATTTTGTTTATCAGTCATTTAAATATGCAGCATCCGGGACCCCACAAGAGAACCCGGACTAGCCGTTGATTCTACCACTGATAGGGAAGCGGAATGAAGCGCATTCTTATCGCGGCGCGACTACTCCCAACATCTGGGCAACCACTTTCTGGCGGAAGTCGAAAATCTGATCCAACTGCCGGCGCACCATCAGGCGATGGGCCGCGGCGCCCAAGATTCCGAAGGGCAGCGCATAATCCACACGGTCGGCAATGAGTGCACCCTCCGGCAACGCGCGGAATGTATGACGGTGACGCCACAACAAATAGGGGCTCTTCAGTGCCTCATCCACGAAATGGAAGGGCGGTTCATACTCTGTGATTCGCGTTTTCCAATGCAGCGGGATTCCCAGCCAGTGGAATTCGTACTCGATTTCGGCGCCCAAACCCATTTCCAGATTCGGGGTGAGGATGCGGAAATTTAACCAGGGAGGAGTGATCTTGGCCAAATTGTAAGGGTTCTCAAAGACCGCGAACGCCTGCTGCACTGACACAGGCGAAATCATTTCACGGTCTAATGTCTGGATGCGCATGGGGGTAGCTGAATATTCAACTGTTCGGCGTTCTTGCGTGCTTCCAGCAGACAGGGATCGATCTCCAGCGCGCGCGCAAAATCGTGACGCGCCGCATCTGTCTGTTGTAGAAGTTGCAGTGCAGCGCCGCGATTGGTCAGCGCCTGCGCATTATTGGGTTGCAGTGCCAGGGCGCGACCGAACTGGGCTAAAGCTTTATCTGGAAAACCAAGCATTACGTAAACTCTCCCCATTTCGGATGCCACAACGGGATCGTCAGGCGCAAGACTTTTCGCCTGTTCCAATATCGGCAGGGCGCGCGTTGGATCCACGGAGCGTGAGAGTTGGATTTTCGGCCGCAGTTTATTCGGAGCCCGTTCGACGGCCTGCGTCCATAGACTTTCGCCCGTTCGCCATGTCTGCGTTTGGAAAACGCTCAGGACTATCAATACCGGCAGCGCAAATTTCAGACGGGCCCAAGTGGCCAGAGCCGCGAATCCGATCATCGGCAGATACATTCTGCGGTCAGCCGCTAGATCCGCGGCGGGAAAGAATGAGGAGCTGGGAAGGAGAAGAATGAGGCCGGCGAGAAACCAGAAGCCAGGCTGCGCTCGTGAGAAACGCCACAGCGCGGCGGTTGCGATGGCGATTACTATCAGCCACGCCCACCATACCGGCTGCGATGAAATGTCCGCATCGACCGTGAAGCCCCAGGGGATAATCAGCAGCCGCAAGTAGCGGAGAATCACGCCGCCCTGGGTGGCGAAATACTGCAATGGGGTGAAGCCTGCTTGCGCTCCCACACCCGATCCTGGGGTGACGGCCCCGGCCAACATCACCCGCAATCCCGCCGCAACCGAAAGCAACAGCATGACGCCGATGGGTTTCAATTCCTTGGTGTTGCGGGAAATGGAAAGATACAGCAGAAATAGCAACAGCGGAAACGCGACGCACTCTTCCTTGGAAAGCAGCGCGACGGCGAACCATGGGACCGCGCGCCAATGGCGTCCCGCGGTCCAATCCCGCAGGGCCAGCAGACAGAATAGAGTGCAGAGCAGAGTTCCTCTGGCAAAAATATAGGCGACGGCTTCCGTCTGGATGGGATGGACCGCAAAGACCGCCGTGGCCACAAATGCGGCGTTCGCTGGCATCAGCCGCTTCAGCACGTCAAACAACACCCAGACACAGGCAAGGTGGAGTGCAAGGTTCACCGCATGATAGCCGGCGGGATGCTGGCCGCCTAACTGATAATTCGCCCAGAATGTGAGGTAGGTGAGAGGCCTGGTCTGCAGCGGACGCCATACTTCCCACCAGCCGGAGGCCGATGTCAACGAAGGATCTGAGAATATCGCGTAATCGTCAAATTGGAAGCCCGCCAGAAGACATCCGCCAAAGGCGATGAGCGTCGCTAGGACAAGTATCGATTTTTCGCGCAATGCTATCATCGTATTTCACTCGACCATGCCGCCTCCCACACCGAGAAACCTGGTGCCTCGGCCCAAGACCGCGGCGGATCGAAAAGAGCGTGTTCGCAACATCCTCAACGGGCTAGACCAGATGTATCCCAATGTCACTTGCGCGCTTACGCACAACAGCGGCTGGGAACTTCTGGTGGCCACAATTCTCTCCGCGCAGTGCACCGATAAGCGCGTGAACGAAGTGACGCCAGGGCTGTTCCGGAAGTATCCAACCATTCACGATTTCGCCGCCGTCAGCCAGGCGGAGTTGTCGCAAGATATTCGTTCCACCGGGTTCTTCAACAACAAAGCCAAGAGTGTGATCGGCGCGGCGAAGCGGATACTTTCTGAGTTTGGCGGCGAAGTGCCGCGGAACATGGAAGACCTGCTGACGGTGCCGGGGGCGGCGCGGAAAACGGCGAACGTGGTGCTAGGCACGGTGTTCGGCATCGCGTCCGGCGTGGTGGTGGATACACACGTGATGCGAATTTCGCAGCGGCTGGACCTCACTAAATTCACCGAGCCGGTAAACATCGAAAAAGATCTGATGAAGATCATTCCCCGGGAGCAATGGATTTTGTTTGCCCATCAGATGATTCACCACGGCCGCGGGCTTTGTGTCGCGCGGAAGCCGCGGTGTGCCGAATGCCCGCTTGATTCGCTGTGTTACGCGAAGGACAAAACGATATGATTTCGCGGCGCTACTTTCTTGGCGCTTCGTCGGCGGCACTGGCGGCGGAGTTGTTCGGAGCGGCGCCTGGGAGCAAGTCACCGAATCCCGCGCTGGAAAAATTGGCGGCAGTGGCGCTGCAGGAAGCCAGGAAACTGAAGGCCACCTACTGCGATATTCGCATCAACCGCTACCACGACCAGAGCGTGGGCATCCGTCTGAGTCCGGAACGGGGCACGGGCAAAACGCTGGAAGTTCCAAACGTCAGCGACACGGAGAGTTTCGGCTTCGGGGTTCGTGTCATCGTGGACGGAGCGTGGGGCTTTGCTGCTTCGCCGATTGTGACGTCCGCGGAGATTGTTCGCATGACCGCGGAAGCGGTCACCGTGGCGCGCGCCAACGCCAGCATAACGAAACAGCGAGTGATTCTTGCGCCGGTGAAGGCTTATAGAGATCGATGGACCTCTCCGTTTGAACGCAATCCATTCGATGTGCCGATCGCCGAGAAACTGGAATTGCTGCGGGAAGCGACTGGGGAAGCGAAGAAGAATCGCCGGGTTTTCAATTCCCTCGGCACGCTGAACTTTCACTCGGAGGACAAGTATTTTGCCTCGTCGGAAGGTTCTTCCATCCAGCAGCTGATTGTGCAGAGCTTTGCCATCCTAAACGCGACGGCTGTCGATATCAGCAAGGGCCTCTCGCGCAGCCGCATGTACGTTCCGCCACCGCTGTCCGTCGGCTACGAATTTGTTCCGCAAATGAATTTGAAAGAGAATGCGCAGCGGATTCGGGAAGAAGTGCTGGAGCATCTGGCTGCCCCCGCGGTGAAGCCGGGCAAGAAGGATCTGGTGTTGATGCCAAGCCACTTGTTCCTCACCATTCATGAGAGTATTGGCCATTCCACGGAACTGGATCGCGCGCTTGGGTATGAAGCCAATTACGCCGGCACCAGCTTTCTCACTTTGGATAAATTGGGCAAACAGCGCATTGGAACGGACATCGTAAATATCTTCGGCGACCGCACTACAGAGAAGGGCCTGGCCACAGTTGCCTATGACGATGACGGCGTGAAGACCAGCAGATTCCCTATCATCGAGAACGGCATCTTCACCCATTACCAGACGATTCGCGATCAGGCTCACCTGATTGGGGAGAAGGAATCGCGCGGCTGCTGTTACGCCGATTCGTGGTCGAGCGTGCCGTTCCAACGAATGCCAAACGTCTCGCTAGAACCGGGCAAGCCGGAAACCACGTTGGAGGATCTGATCTCCGGTGTGGATGACGGCATTCTGATTGAGGGGCGCGGCAGCTACTCCATCGACCAGCAACGCTACAATTTTCAATTCGGCGGCGACGCGTTCTGGGAGATCAAGGGCGGCAAAAAGAGGGGTATGGTTTCTCAGGTCGCCTATCAATCCCGCACCACCGATTTCTGGCAATCTTGCGACTCCATCGCGAACCGCAGTTACTGGCAGATGTACGGGTCCAATCGCGACGGAAAAGGCGAACCACCGCAAATCAACGCCGTCAGCCATGGGTGCTCCCCTGCGCGATTCCGGCAAGTCAACGTGATTCAGACGGACTAGGATGCCCATGCTGACGCGTGAACAAGCACAGAGATTGAGCGAGAAGATCCTGGCCTTCTCAAAGTTCCCCGATTGCGCCGTATCCATTCGCGAAAGTGAGGATGCCTTCATCCGCTTTGCGAATAACGGCGTGACGACGTCTGGATTCACCAACACGCGTAGCGTGGTGATCTCTTCCACTCGCGATCAAAAAACCGGTACGGCGCAGATCAACGATCTGGATGACGCCGCACTCCAGAAGGCGGTCGCTCGATCGGAAGTACTGGCCGCGATCTCACCGCCCAATCAGGAATACGTCGAACCCATCGGACCGCAGAAGTATGCGCAGACATCCAATTGGGATGAAGAAACCAGCCGTGCCCGTTCCCCAATTCTGGTGCCCCAGGTGAAGGCGGTGATTGATACGGCCGCTTCTAAGGGTCTGGTTGCCGCCGGCCTCTTCAACCGTGCCGCCGAGATTTCGTCCATTGCGAATAAGCGAGGCAATTTCGGATATCAACGCGCCACCGATGCGGAGTTCAGCACCACGGTTCGCGCGGCCGACGGCAGCAGCTCTGGTTGGAGTTCACACTCCGCGGTTCGAATCGGGGAGATCAAGGGCGCGGATTTGGCCGGACGCGCGGTGGAGAAGTGTTTGAAGTGGAAGAAGCCGGTGCGCCTGGAACCCGGCAAGTACACGGTTGTGCTGGAGCCGGCAGCTGTGGCCGATCTGGTGGAAGCTCTCGGCTTCGGATTCTCCGCGCGTTCCGCTGAAGAAGGCCGGTCGTTTCTTGCAAAGAAGGGCGGCGGTACACAACTGGGCGAGAAAATGTTTCCGGAGATTGTTACGCTTCGCAGCGCCCCGGACGACGTACGTTTTCCAACTGCACTCTGGTCGCAAGGGGGGCTGCCAGAACGCGCCAACACCTGGATTCAGAATGGCGTGGTGAAGAGCCTGGCCTACGACCGGTATTGGGCGATGAAGACGGGAAAGGAACCGAGTGGTGGATTTAGCCACCTGATTCTGGACGGCACCTCGGCCACTCTTGCGGATTTGATTAAGGCGACAGAACGTGGACTGCTGGTAACCCGCTTCTGGTATATTCGCACTGTAAACCCGCAGACTTTGCAACTGACTGGACTCACTCGCGATGGACTGTTCCTTATTGAGAACGGCGTAGTGACGCAGCCAGTGGTGAATTTTCGTTTCAATGAGAGCCCCGTCCGCTTGCTGCAAAACATTACACGGCTTGGCACGGCGCAACGCATTGTTGGATCGGAGGGCGCGGGCATGATCGCGCCGCCGGTACAGGCATCGAACTTTACATTCTCCAGTGTTTCCGACGCCGTATGAAAATGCTTGCGGCGGTGCTGCTGGCGCTGATGACGACCGCGTGTGTCGGCATTCCAGATACCTATGCGCCGCCCGAACAGCGAAAGCCCCTCAGCGTGGAAGACCCGAGCCCGTTAAAAGCTTTCATCAAGATGAACGAGCCAGCGGCGCCAAGCCACTTCATCCGCGATATCGGCTCGG
>JBBRNO010000205.1:0-8506 GCA_038230275.1 Bryobacterales bacterium | reverse complement strand
GCAACTCGGCCAGGGCGGCTCTGGTAGCATATTGCCGGCTGTCACCGGCGTCGACTGCACCAACGGAAGCGTTCTCGTCTCCAACGATATTTACCTCTTGAGCCCGCAGGACTACTACGCCGCCTCCTCCACCAAAGTCACTTATCCCGACCCCAGTCTCTGGACCGTGACCGTAACAGCCAGCCTCACGCGCGATGGCGGCATTGTTTTTCCGCAGCCCGCCCAACCAGTCAAGACCGATGCCAACTCAAATCTGCGTTTTCCCGCGACGGGAACAGCCCAGTTGACGCCGGGCAACTACCTGCAGACCGCCGCCCACACGGCCGTAAATGGTCCTTGTAGTCTTTCCTCCAGCGTTACTAACTACAGCTATCCAGGCAACGGGACAGCCGCCTACTTTCCACCAACCATTACCAGCGCCAACCCGGCTTTCGTGGCTCCAGGCGTCCCGTTCACCGTGACTGTGGCCGGACATGGTTTGACACCGCAGAGTTGGCTAACCTTTTCCAGACCGGGAATATTTGCGGCTACGATCACAGTTTCCGATACCGAGGTGAAGGCGAATATCTCTGCGCCAGTTGGTACGGCGTTGGGACCGGTGAACATGTCCGTGACCGCCGCGAATCTCGGCGACGGCGATCCCAGGGCAAACTTCACCAGCAACTCGATTCCATTTAACATAGGCACTGGAAGTTCCGGCCCCACGACGATCACCACCTCGCCGATTACAGGCCTTCCGCTGACGGTAGATGGCATTGCCTGCGTCTCTCCTTGTAACTTCAACTGGGTAGCTGGTTCAAGTCATAGTGTTGTGACAGCGACTCTGCAACCGGCGGGCAGCGGAATACAGTACGCATTTTCGAGTTGGTCTGACGGAGGCCCAGCTTCGCACGTTATCACCGTTCCGTCCGGTACGACCTACACCGCGTTCATTGCAAAGCAATACTATCTGACAACCACGGCGGGTCCAGCGGGAGCCGGCGTGGTAAGTCCGCCTAGCGGATGGTATAACAGCGGTTCGACACTCTCAGTTAGTGCCGTGAAAGCCCCAGGCGGACAATTCCTTGGGTTTAGTGGAGACCTTTCCGGAACGACCACACCGCAGTTCCTATCGATGACCGTACCTCGAAGTGTGACTGCAAACTTCGCGCTAGGTCATTTCTCTGCGGATCCCCCAGCGGGCCTTTCTGTCTCCTGCGCCACTTCCGTGAACCCCGCGTCGCCCGGCCAAGTTCTGGCGTTCTCTGCCATTGCATCGGGTGGCCAATCGCCTTACAGCTATTCTTGGTCAGGAGCGGTCTCTGGCTCCGCCCAGAACATGCCGTTTCAATCCGCCTCAAATGGTACCTATACTGCTAACGTAACAGTCACAGATGCACTCAACCATACAGGTCTTGCTTCATGTTCGGCGATTGTGGGCCGACCCACGGCAACGTCTCAACAATACAACTGTTCAGTGACTGGCTTGTTTGACGATTCGCTGTACGTTTTTAGCGATGGCACTGTGTATGCGCACTTTAGCCAATCAATCATAGAATCAGCCGCACCGATTACCGACTGGCATAACCAAGTACGGGGAGCCTTTCTCACAGCTCCTTCTAACAGTCCCGCCTCACAAGACGGGCCTGTCACGACGGGTTCGCAACCATCTGAAGTACAGGTACCGGCCAGCGCTTCAACGCTCTCGACGCTGGGATTCGGGCAATACAGATGGGGGGCCGACTATCAGATCTGGAATTCAAATTGCATCCCCTACCCTGTTGATTTTGGGTTTTACAGGCTCGCAGCAACGATCCCGGCTCCGTCCATTTCCAGCCTGTCGCCAAATAACGGAATAGTCGGCACCCAAATGGATATCACGGCCACCGGGATCAGTTTGAGCGGTGCGACTGACATCATCGTTACCACTCAAGGCGGTCAACCCGCGCCAGGCATCGTAGGGCACGTTAATCCCCAGGATGATGCGAATGCTACTGTGACCATCGATCTCAGAGATCCGAGCGTCGTATCAGGCACCTTTAATGTCGCTCTGAAATCGTACGGCGTTGTCACCAACTCCCTGCCGTTCACCGTAGGCGACACCACGCCGATCATTACCTCCGTTGAGCAACTAGCGCCGCTATATCCTGGCGGACAGAGCTCGGTCTTGATTTCAGGAACTAATTTTGGCCCATCTTGTCCCGTAAATCAACCTTGTGCTGGAGCTAGCATCGCGATAGTTTGCAATGGCGGAACTGATCAATGTGTATCCTCATCGGACATCAGTTTTTCGATTAGCTCCTGGAGCGACACCCAAATTGCCGCACAATTGACGGCAGCGCCAAGCGCGTCTGGCTACTACGACGTGCGAGTCACTTCTGCTGGCGCGACGGGAAGCGGGTATCTACAGCTCCCAACCGGGGGACCCGGCGCACAGAGCCCCCCCAAACCAGGGATTTCCGTAACGAATCCTTCTAATGTAACAATCCAAATCACCAGTGGCGGGAGTCAACTGAGCGCGAACAACCCGACCCAGTGTGTATACATTGACTCTACTCCAACCATGCCGCAGGTTGTAGTACAGATTTACGACACCAGGACCAATCAGCCAGTAGCGTCTGGGACGGCTACATGGCAGCTCAAGACTGCCGTGAACTACAAGACTCGGCTAAATCAGGCCAATAATGTGGTCTCGCCTGTATCGCTGGACGTAAACACTCCTGAAAGCCGGGAACAGAAAGACGCTACCCAGGCTTGGACTGTACCATTTGGATCGGCTCCCTGTGGTCAAAATGGACAGCCCCCATGCTTCTTTGGTGGTGACGCTACTCTCAAATGGACGTACAATGGTGCAACTCAATCGCCGTTCAACTTCCAGATTTGTGGTAAGAATCCCAATTTTGCCACCGTCACTGCAGCACTGGGTGTGGTTCCCTATTGGTTCGCGCCTAATCTGACCATCCACGAGACGAGAGCGTCACAATTTTGTGAGGCGGGCCGAATGGATGTTGCATACTGTAAGAGCGGGAACCATAACTTTGGCAAGCCGGTGTTCGGAACATCTGCTGGATACGGTATGATGCAACTCGATCCACCTCCTTCTGTGGACGCAATCTGGAACTGGAGGAAGAATATTGAGGGCGCCAAAGATAAGATCGACGTTTTCGCCGGGCCTCAGCAGTTCACAACGCTGACAGACCTCCGCGCCTATCCGGCTTGGTTTAGAGAGGTACAGAAGTGGCGCCAATATAATGCTTTAGCCGCGAACGCCGATCGACAGGTGCCTCCGCCTGTACTCGACACCGAGGGCAACGCGTCATATTGTACGTTTGTCGGCAACATTGATCCGAATACAAGGGACACGGCTCCTACCGACAATCAGAATAGTATCCACTGGTTCGGTGACGCAAACCTAATGAAGCAGTTTGCTTCGGGGTGGAAGCCACTCTACCTCGAGTTCATCAATAACAATTGGAAGACCAACGCAACGAGACTGGTTCATGTCACGAATAACAGCGGCAATGTAGTGCAACTTACTAATCTGCCTGTTTGGGAATTCTGTACTTGCGCAAGTTCTTCAACTTGCCAGAGTTCATCACCACAATAGCCAACGAATGGAGAAAATATGCTGACTCGGGTACTGCAAGCGGCGCTGACGTTAGGATTGGTTCCCGCTATCTACGGACAGATTTATCTGATAACCGGCGCACCAGGCATAGAGTTTCCCATGACTCTGGTTCAAGTGGCTAACGACGGATCCGTCAAGCCGCCCGTGGAATTGTTATCACCCTATTTTCTTTCTGGCGTGAAGTGGCCCGCCCCTCCCCTGGAATGGTTCTCTGTTTCCTATGACTGGAGAAAGGCGCTGATTTTCCCCACGAATGCGGAGGAACCTCTGATGGTGCTCGATCTTGACAAAGCCGCAGTCGTTAAGAGATGTAAGATTCCTCAGAGCCCAGGCATGGCGCTCATTACCCAGTGGCTCGCAGATGTGCCCGGGAGGGGACCCACGTTCGAATGGTTGGTGGTTGGCAACGACATCACGCATCCAATCACCCAGGGCATGATTATGGATCCGGCTGTGCCGTGCGAGGAAAGCTTCCTGATCGTAGAGCCGAGTGAAATCACATATTTGGTTGCGCATGGTTCAGCTGGCGTTGCCGGGCTTGATGCAAGTGATGGGACGTACGTGAGTATCGCCAAAGACGGGACTATCCAACGTGGGATCAGTACGACTTTCTCTTTTAATTACCGGTTACCATCTGAACTGCTAAAAACGTTCGATAGGCCATATGCGGATATCGTTGTAAATACCTCTCAAGTGTTGGTTATCAGCCTGTTGCAGGAGAAAATGGGAACTCCCTTGTTTTACGCCTACCGGAAGCGCGATGAATCATGGCATCGCATACCCGTCCAGAGTGACTGGTACCACCGCCTGCGGGGCTTTGAGAACTACGTGGCCGTCGTCGAAGGGCGGCTTAAGAAGAACATAGCAAAGCAAAAAGACAAGGGCGTTATAAGAATGGGGCTTAAGGACGAACCGGGAGACGATAGTGCCGGAAGTGAAAAGTGGCGGAAAGCGCCCAGCGCTACGGGGCCCGATATTGCAGCAAGTTTCATACAGGCGGCGGCGGTTTATCCTGGCAAATTGCACCTCTACGATGTGGATAGCGGGCAGCTCTATACCATTGCTACTCACCAGGCTGATAGCGAGATTCTATTTGTCGAAAACAAGATCGTCTACTACCGGATCAACGACCAGTTATACTCGGCGCCGATCGGGGAAAAGGGTATTGGGACTGCAAGCCTATTGGCGACCGCGGAATTGATCCGTGATGCCCACTGGGCTTTCATCAAACATTAGGATCATGACCATGACAATCCGCATCATCTTCCTGGGAGTCGGCCTCATACTGCTGCCCCTACTTGCCCAACGCTCCGGGGCACCCCTGCCACTAGAAGACCCGAGGTTATACCAGGTTTTCTTTCAATTTCATGATGGTGTAAGCTCCGCCATTCAGACCAAGAAGGCGCAGAACATGGAAAGTGGTAGGAAGAATGAAAAAGGATTCGCAAGTAAACTGAGGATCAAGCACGACGATCTGCAAAAGGTGACCGATGTCGCACACGGCTTCGTCACGGATCTCGCGAAGTGGCAAGATGATCTGAAGTCGTATGTAGATAAAGTCAGATCTCAAAAGCAAGAACCTGATCCTGCTGTGCTTCAGCAATTCGATCAACGAAAGCTTCAATTGATCGAGGCGGCGGTAGAGCAGATTAGTACTTCAGTGTCGTCCGCAAGCTGGGTTGGCCTGCACGGGTATATCAACGACGAACATCGCCTGCACACCTCGATAATTGAGTTTAAGTAGAATCGAGATACCACGATAGCTCGCCCGCATTGCCCCGCCCCAATCCGTCGATAACGAGTTGAGCGTGACGATGCGCGGGGTGGCAAGGCCGTGTCAGCAGAGAAATCGTGCCAATCTGGGTAACCTCGGTCCAGTGAGGTCCCAGAGCGACGTTGTTTTCCGGTCCGGAGGCACCGATGGCGGTCCGTGCCGCGCACAAACACAGCTCGATCCACGTGCTCGCCAAAATACGGCCGCAAATCCGTCGATAAGCCCGCCCAACTCCGGCTGGGATTAGTTTAGGCGCGGATCGGCAGTCGTGTCAGCGCTTCCGCCCACTCCGCCAATCGCGCCGCTGTCGTCGACAATCGCAACACGATTCTGCGCGCATGATGTACCAACCATCCCGCGGTGTTGAAGATCAGAAAACGCAACCGCTTCGGCCGTGCCGTCAGCAGTTCCGCCGGCAGCGCCAAACGCTTCAGCCCCGTCAGCACGTTGTGCGCGATCACCGCCAGTTGCCGGGTGCCAATCAACCACTCCGCCTTCCTCTCACCCAACTTGCCGCCACCCCCATCCACGGCCCTTCCGGCGAATCATACCCCCATCGACCACATTCCTCCACCCGCTTATCGACGGATCAAACTCTAAGCGATAGCCGTTGACTTTCAGAAAAGCAGCGGTTACAGTGACTGCGACCCGCTTGTTGCCGTCTACGAACGGATGATTTTGCGACAAGCTCTCCCAGAGCGCGGCTGCCTCTTGAATCAGATCGACGTACGTAACCGGATTGCGGTCTGGCCAATGCCGATTCAAGTCCTCCGCGGTCCCGAACGCCAAGCGAACCTCCGAATTGGGCGATCCACATTGGGAGATCAACCGGTGGTGAACGGCTAAAACGTCGTCAACGCCAGGATAAAACGTCACTGCGCCAGACGGCGGAGCAGTTCGGGACGTTGTTCGATAAAATCATCCACCGCCGCGAGAAACGGCGATGGCGGCCGATGCCCTTTTCGCTTGAGGAACTCGACGAACTGTCTGACGGACTCTTGTTCATGAGGCATCAGTGAGTTGATTGCATCGGCAAGGCTCTCGGCAGCCATGGGCACCTTCTACCGGAAATGTAATACAGGTCCGTTCGTTCGCGGCAATCGGCGAGGACACGGCCCCGCCGCAAATTCCAGGCAAAATACTGGCGTGCCAACAGGAGGAATGGACGAACGATTTCGCTGCGCTCCGATGATGTCAAATGGGAGGGCTACTGGAAGCCGTTTGATATACTTCCCCTTTACTGGAGCCGGAGTGAGCGGAGTCATATCATTCCGGATTTCTTGAAGGAGTTCTCATTTCTCGCGCCTGGCGAGAATAGATCGTTATGTGGATTGTTCGGCTAGCACTTGGCCGCCCCTACACCTTCGTGGTGATGTCTATTCTGATTGCCATTCTGGGCGGTTCGGCCATTGTCACGATGCCGGTGGATATTTTCCCCTACATCGATATCCCCATCGTCAGCGTGCTCTGGGTTTACTCCGGGCTGTCGCCTGAGGAGATGGAGAAGCGCGTTGTTACCAACTTCGAGCGCAGTCTTACTTCGAACGTAAATGACGTGGAGCACATCGAATCTCAGGCCTACAACGGCTACGCTGTGGTCAAGATTCATTTCCATCCAAACGTGAAAATCGATATGGCGGTGGCGCAGGTTACCGCGACGATGCAGAGTTCGTTGCGGCAGATGCCGCCCGGGATGTTCCCGGCAAATATCCTGAAGTATGATGCGGCCAGCGTGCCCATTCTGCAGTTGGGGCTCTCCAGCAAGACGCTGCGCGAACAGGAAATTTTCGACATCGGCAACAACTTTATCCGGACGCCGCTGGGCACCGTGCAAGGCGCTTCCGTTTCTTACCCCATGGGCGGGAAGCAGCGGGCCATCATGGTGGACTTGAACCTGGATGAACTCTACGCCAAGCAACTTTCGCCAATCGACGTATCCAATGCGTTGAACCTGCAAAATCTGATTCTTCCGGCTGGCACGGCGAAGTTGGCGCAAACTGAATATCAAGTGCGGGTGAACAGCAGTCCACTGCTGTTGGCCGATTTGAATGAACTGCCCATCAAGACGGTGAACGGGGCAACGGTCTACATCAAGGATGTGGCGCAGGTTCATGACGGTTTCCAAGTACAGCAAAACATCGTCCGCACCAACGGATCGCGCGGAGTTTTGATCACCATCACCAGGAATGGAAAAGCATCCACTCTGGCTATTGTGGATGCGGTGAAAGCAGCCCTTCCGCGGATTCTTGCGAATGTACCACCGGAGCTGAAAGTGGTGGCACTGGCGGATCAGTCGGTGTTCGTACGCGCGTCGATTCAAGGGGTGGTGCGCGAGGCACTCATCGCCGGCGGGCTTACGGGCTTAATGATTTTGTTGTTCCTCGGGAGTTGGCGGAGCACGCTTATCGTCTGCATTTCCATTCCGCTCTCCATTTTGACTTCGCTTTTTATTTTGAGTCTGCTGGGGCAGACCATCAACGTGATGACGCTGGGAGGCTTGGCGCTGGCGGTGGGGATTCTGGTGGATGACGCCACGGTGGAGATAGAAAATACGCACCGTAATATCGCCATGCGGAAACCTTTGGTGCGTGCGGTGCTGGATGGAGCGTCACAGATTGCCGTGCCCACGTTTGTGGCTACCATCGCCATCTGCATCGTCTTCGTGCCGGTCTTGCTGCTGACAGGAACGGCGCGCTACCTCTTCACGCCACTGGCAATGGCCGTGGTGTTCGCCATGCTCGCTTCCTATCTCCTGTCGCGCACCCTGGTGCCGACGATGATGGCCTATCTGCTGCAATCGGAAGTGGAGATTTATCAGGATGAGGACGGTCATCGCGGGACTGGACTGTTTTGGCGCGGCCACCATCTGTTCAATATCCTGTTCGAGAAACTTCGCTTCCGCTACATGGGCCTGCTCAATTGGGCGTTGCATCATCGCGGGCGTGTGCTGACGGCTTTTATGGGAATTTCCATCGCTTCGCTTGGGCTGATCACGCTAATCGGCGAGGATTTCTTTCCCAACGTGGATTCCGGTCAAATGCGGCTGCATGCGCGCGGTCCAGCGGGTACGCGCATTGAAGAGACGGAAGCTCGCTTCGCTGCGATGGAGCGCGAGATCCGGGAGG
>JBBRNO010000204.1:0-8680 GCA_038230275.1 Bryobacterales bacterium | reverse complement strand
CCAACTCCAATACCCTTGATCCCAAACCGCGCAGGAACACACGGTCGTGGGAAACGAAAATCATGGTGCCCTGGAAATCCTTCAGGGCCTCCACCAGCATCTCTTTCGTGGCCAGGTCCAGGTGGTTGGTCGGCTCGTCCAGCACCAGGAAGTTCGGCGGGTTGAAGAGCATGCGCGCCATGGCTAAGCGTGACTTCTCGCCGCCCGAAAGAGACTTGATTTTCTTATCCACATCGTCGCCCGAGAACTGAAATGCTCCGGCCAGTGAACGAAGCGATCCGATGCCATCCTTTGGAAAGTCTTGCTGCAAGTGTTCAATGATGGTCAGATCCGGATCGAGAACGTCCAGCGATTGCTGCGCGAAGTAGCCCATGTTCAGGCTGGCTCCCAGGCGCACGGTGCCGGAATCCGGTTCACTCGCCCCGGCAATCATCTTCAGCAGAGTGGTTTTGCCCGCGCCGTTCCGGCCCATCACGGCCCAACGTTCTCCGCGCCGGATGGTCAGGCTGAATCCGTCATAGATTACGCGTGAACCGTACTTCTTGTGCAGGTCTTCAATCACCGCCACCTGGTCGCCCGAGCGCGGCGGAATACGGAAATCGAATTTCACCACCTGGCGTTTTTTCGGCAGCTCAATCTTGTCGATTTTGTCCAGCGCCTTGATGCGGCTCTGCACCTGTGCCGCTTTGGCCGCATGGGTTTTGAAGCGCTCAATGAATCGCTGTTCCTTGGCAAGCATGGACTGCTGCCGCGCGAAGGCTGCCTGTTGATTGGTCTCGCGGATGGTTCGCTCGCGTTCGTAGAAATCGTAATTTCCCGAATAGGTGATGATCTCGCCGGCGTCGATCTCCGCAATCTTCGAGACGATGCGGTTCATGAACTCCCGATCGTGCGAAGTCATCAGCAGCGCGCCCTGGTACGATTTCAGGAACTGTTCCAGCCATACGATGGATTCGATATCCAGGTGGTTTGTGGGTTCATCCATCAACAGCACATCGGGCTTTCCCAGCAGCACACGGGCGAGGGCAACGCGCATCTTCCAACCGCCGGAGAGTGCTCCCACATCGCCGTCGATCTGATCGTCGTGGAAGGAGAGGCCATGCAACACCTCGCGCGCCTGCGCCTCCAGCGTGTAGCCTCCGAGGTGCTCATACTCTGTCTGCACCTCCCCGAAGCGATCCAGGATGCGGTCCATCTCATCGGCACGCGCCGGGTCTTCCATGGCTCGCTGCAGGTCTTCGAGTTCATGGTGCAAATCGCCCGCGCGGCCACTGCCGGCGATGGCCTCATCCAACACGGAACGGCCCTTCATCTCTTCGACATCCTGGCGAAAATAACCGATGGTCATCTTCTTTGGAACCGAGACGTCGCCATCGTCGGGAGACTCCTCGCCGACCACCATGCGGAAGAGGGTGGTCTTGCCGGCGCCGTTTGGTCCGACGAGCCCGACCTTCTCGCCGGGGTTCAATTGAAAGTTTGCGTCGACGAAGATAAGCTGTTTGCCATACTGCTTGTTGATGTTTGAGAAATAGATCATCCGGAACTACCAAGCTAGCAGAGTCATGAAGGTGGGCTTGCGCGCGACTTGAGAATCGATTGAGTCTTCGTCACGTCGTTGCCCGGATTTGTCCATAAAATCCGGAACTATCCGCAGAGGCCTACTGGCTTCACAGACAAAGGAGAAACTTTGTGGAATTGCCCACCTATATCGGAGGGAACGGCCGCGGCGGCCATGGTTATTAACTTCGATAACCTGGTGACGTCCTCTGCGAGCGTGCGACCTTCGAATCAATTTGCTGCCAGTGGCATGCTGTTCGACCAGATCCAGGCCACTCAGAATTTCGTCTTAAACATTGTTCCGCCGTCGTCGCCCAACTACGCGAGTCCGTTCTGGACCGGGACGAATCCCGGAACCATCACCTTCGTGGATCCGGCCAATTCCAATGTTGCGGCGGCTACCAGCAGCTTGACCATCACGATGGTGGGGCTGAGCACGCCGGTGGGGCATCCGGGTAGCTACCGCGGAGCCACAATCGACGCTTTGGACCCCGGCGGCAATGTGATTCAGACGCAGACGGTGGCTGGGACCAGCACTGCTACCAGCAACCTGGACCTGACGTTCACGGGACAGATCCACGCGCTGCGGTTCACTTACACACCGGGGACGGCGGGCGCGCTGCCCTTCGACAATTTGACCTTCGAGGCACTGACGGATGTGCCGGAGCCGTCGAATCTCTCTCTGACGTTGGGGGCGCTGGCCGCGCTGGGCTTGGGGCGTTACGGGAGGTCCCTTTGAGGCTTACTAATCAGTCTTGCGGCGTGTTCGATTTGCGCGGGTGTGCCGCGGGCGGCGATGACGCGGAGCGGGTAGTAACTAAATAAGCGCCCCATCTGCGTGGCCATGCGGAGGTGGGCGGTGAAATCCTGCAACTCCTGTTCGCTGGTGAATGTGGGGACGGAGAAAAGGTGGATTGTGTTTTCTCCAAAGGCGGAATCCGTGATACGGCCATCGGTTGTCTGGTCAACAAACGATGGTCGATCCAGCGCCTCCAGCAGCCAATTTGCCGCCTCCATCTGTTCCTGAGTTCCGCGGACGACAAACGCCCGGCGAATCTCGACTAGCGAACGGATGACGGTCGTGAGGTTCTGTATTTGTTGGACTGGTGCGGGGTTCTTGAAGTAGAAGACGTGCACAAGATCGTCGGCCTGTGGTGACGGGTGGTAGTCAAGCTGGGCAGCTTCAGGCGTGGACGTGCCGCCGGCCGGTCTAGTTTTGGGAAGATCCAATCGGCGAGCGCGAGCTGGCTGGGGTCGCCTTGCAGCGTCATCGTCCTTTGCGAGGCGTCAACCGTGAGGTTGCGAATCTCGCCGACGGATCGAATGACCGTGGCTGCTTCTGCAAACTGCCGTGCGGTTTGCAACTGGGTGAATTGCAGTGTGCGGCTGGCTTCCTGGCTGAAACCGATTGCCACCGATACGGCAAAAAGCATCATTGTTCGCATGCGGGCACCTCTCTACGCATGGGTTGACGAAGGAGGCGGCGGAAACGTGGAACGTGTTTCGGCACAGGCACAACTGTGGCCCCATTGATCCAATAGCGCCGCGAAACTCGTTCCGTTTGAAAGCCGATTGCGCGGCATGCGAAATGCTGTTGCTTCTCTTCGCACCTTCAGATGGGAGACACATGGATTTTCGCACTCACGTTCTTATGGCACTGCTGCTGTGGCCTGCGGCGGTACCCGCGCAACGCGTCTCATTCGGCTTTATTGGAGGGACCAACCTCACGCGCGACTTTCCGATTTCCCGGACCATCTATCAAGATGACGCGCATCCCGCCGGATTGACGACCTTCGATCTCTATTCGGACAGCAAGAGCTTCATCGCCGGGCCCACCATTGAATTTTCGCTTTCGAAGCAGCTGGCGTTGGAAGCGAATGCATTGCACAGAAACCTTAATCTGAAGAGCCGGTTCGCGTTTCCGGACGGGCAGAAGCAGAACAATGACACCAGTCCGATTGGAACCTGGGAGTAACCGATTCTGCTCAAGTACCGGTTCGCCGTGGGACAGACGAGACCGTTCCTGGAAGCTGGGCCATCTTTTCGGTCACGTAAGAATCCAGGAGGGTCAGAGCCGTCTCAATTCGGCGCCACCGCGGGCGCCGGGCTGGAATTCCATCTGGGACCGTTGCGCCTGGCGCCGATGCTTCGTTATACGCGATGGCAGTATGACGGAGATTATCCCCGCTTTGCAACGAAGCGCGATCAACTGGAACTGCTGACCGCGATTAGCTATACGCCGTCGATCTCATCCTTGAGCCTGCACGGGAAGACGATCCGGCTAGGGCTGATCGCGGGCACACCACTCACCGGCGGATTCGATAGTGTCACGGGGCCAGTGGAGTTACAGGGCTATATGGCGGGATTGCTCGCCGAGTTGGCATGGAATCAGCGGATTTCACTGGAGGTCAACGGAATCTACAGACCCCTGCGCGCTCCCTATGTGCGTGATGGCACCGATGGCCGGCTGAGTCAGAACGAGATTACGGTGCTCACCTGGCAACTCCCGGTACTTCTGAAATACAGAATGGAGCCTTTGTTTGGGATTCAGCCAACCATCGAAGGCGGACCTTCTTTCCGGTTTTCCGGCAATCGCAATGGCTACGATCCTTCACCTATCGGAGCTACCGCCGGCATAGGCGGCGAGTTCGGCTTTCACGCCATGAAGATTGGACCGGTGCTTCGTTACACAAAATGGGCTGAGGATACGGACCCCTATAAGAATCAGCCCCGCAGGAGTCATCCCCCGCGAACGAATCCGAATCAGGTGGAGGTAGTGGTCACGTTTTCGTTCTAACGCCCCGTCTTCCGCGGCGAGGCCGGAACCGCACGCTCGAACGCCCAACTGCGGATGTGATTGATCTGTTCTTTCATTGTTCGCGACAGCGGGACAATCTTTACGGCGACGTGCACCAGATCCTGTCCGGTAAGCGGGCGATCGGCCAGCCGGGCTTGGGTCAGGGCGGAGACCACGCATTGTTCGATCTCGGCTCCGGTCCAGCCGACCGTGAACTCACGCAACTGATCGAGATCGAATCCGTCGCAATCCACGCCGCGGCGAGTGAGGTGAATCTTGAAAATCTCGATGCGCTCGTCTTCAATGGGCAAATCCACGAAGAAGACTTCGTCGAAGCGCCCTTTGCGGATCATTTCGGCGGGCAGTAGATCGATCCGGTTCGCGGTAGCGGCGACGAACAGCCCGCGCGCCTTCTCTTGCATCCAGGTGAGGAAGAAGGCGAAGATGCGGCCCTGTTCGCCGCCTGAATCGGTGGAGGTGATGCCCATCTCGATTTCGTCGAACCACAACACGGCGGGCGCCATGTCTTCCATCATGCGGCAGGCTTCGACGAATGCGCCTTCGGGTTTTCCGTGCCGGCCGGAGAAGATTTCGATCATGTCCACGCGGTAGAGCGGCAGACGGAAGTACGATGCGATGGCCTTGACCGAGAGGCTTTTTCCGCAGCCCGGGATGCCCATCAACAGGACGCCCTTGGGCATGATTTCCGCGCTGAGACTGTCGCGCATCTCGAAGAGCTTTTGGCGTTCCAACAGCCACTTCTTCAGGATCTCGAGGCCGCCGATTTCACCGACGCTGGCACCGTCGGCGATGTACTCGATGACGCCGCCACGGTTGACCAGCAGGCGTTTTTCTTCCAGTAGCGACGGGATGGATTCCGGGCCCAGCGGTTGGTTCCCGGCGAGGGCCCGGCGCAGCGCGTAACGCGCTTCGTCAATGGTCAGTCCTTGCAATGCCGATGCCATCTGATAAAGAACGGCATCGCCGGCGTCGGCTCGTTCCTGCTTGAGGAATTCCACCAGTTCGACCAGATCGGGCGGGCGGAGTTCCAGGAACAGGATGCTGCGTTCCAGTTCTTCGGGGACGGCGCGAACCGGGGAGGTGATGACCACGAATTTTTGCCGGTCGCGGCAGCTTTCGTAGAGGTCGCGCAGGCCGCGGCGGATTTCCGATGACTCGCGCATCGGTTCGTGGAAGTCCTTCAGGTGAAAGATGCCGGGGACGGGTTGGCCGGCAATGAAGTCTAGTGCCGCACGCGGGATTTCGGTGCCGGGGGCGGCGGGTTCGCCATCGCGGTGCATGCCTTGGGTGAGGCTCCAGGTCCAGACGGGGAGCGGGGTGGAGAACCGCTGCGCGACTTCGCGAAGGACGGTGCCGACGCGCTGCTCTTCCGCGGTTCGAACGTAGGTGAGCGGGCGGCCGGATTCGAAGACCTCGCGGAGCATCTTCGCGGCGCGGCTTTCAGTTTGGGAGTTGAGCACGGTGTCTATCTATTTTGCCAGTTCGCTGGTAAGACGCGAGCAGGTGGGAAATAGATGGCAGGCCGGGACCGGTATGGAAGTCTACGCGGCCTCGCGCTCGGAGCAATGCAGGCCCTCCTCCCGATCAGTAATAAGATAGTGACATGAGTACGGCCCGGTACGTTCATTGGCAAGATGGTGATATGTGGCTTGGCTATTTCGAAGAGTTCCCGGACTACATGACACAAGGCGAATCGTTCAGGGACCTTGAGGAGAAACTTCGCGACCTTTATCGGGATCTTGCGAGCGGTGAAATCACGGGTATCAGGCGAGTCGCTGAACTATCCCTTGGATGAAGCCGGCCGACTTGATCCGTAAACGGGAGAACGCCGGATGCGTTCTAGTCCGACACCGCGGAAAACATGACTGGTATCGGAATCCGAAGAGCGGCATTTCGCAACCTGTTCCGCGCCACAGGGAAATCAAAGAGATGCTCGCCGTACATATCCTCAAGAAGCTTGCTGTTTAGGGAGTGGTTTCGGCATTCAAACCTTCCGGTAGCCCGGCGTCATTATCTTGACAATTCCTGGAATGGGCGCGGGAAGGCGCGTGCGTTCCAGAACCGCGTGGCACCAGACCAGCCAGAGAGTTCGTCCAGCTTTAGTTAAGCGGCTGCCTCATGCACGTCTTTGACATCGCATTTGAGCTTGGTGATTCGCCCGCGTACCTTTTCGAATAACGTCTTCCATGCGATCAAGTTGGCACGCTTCGTGATGGGGCTGTGGCCGGGGATCACGCGGGCGAAATCCAGCATCAACGCTTCGTCCAGGGTGGCCGTCCAGGCGAGGCCGCTGCCACCATTGTTGTAAACAATTAGCGGCGCTCCATTCACGAAGAGAGCGCCGCTGCCGCCCAGGAATCCCGCGGTTTCATCCCGGAACGTGATTCGCGGTAGCTGACGCATCGCGCTGCTCCTGTTGGTCGATCATCCTATCACGCCTACAAGTCTAGTAAATCGATCGGTTATTGACAGTTCCTGGCGTATATTGTATTCTCTATGGAGATGGTAGGGAATTGGAATGCGGAGGGTACTTTAGTGTGGAAGAAACTTGGAATTAGCGGAATTCTGCTGGCGGCTCAACTGCTTGGGCAGGTTGGCACGGGAAGCATCACTGGCGTGGTTCGGGATGCCAGCCAGTCACCGGTTCCGCAATCTGCCATTAAGATTGTCAACTCCGAATCGGGTGTTGTGACCAACGTGGTCTCCAATGAAACGGGCGCCTACCGGGTAAATTCGATATTGCCGGGCATCTATTTGGTGGAGGCCTCCGCTGCTGGTTTCGATACGGCGGTGCGGCAGGGGATCGCGCTCTCCACCGGACAAACCCTTGCTGTCGATCTAAACCTGCAGGTTGGTCAGCAGAGCCAGACGGTGACGGTGGAATCCGCTGGAGATTTGACGGAAACGCAATCCTCCAGCCTGGCCCAAGTGGTGGGGCATAAGTACATCGATAACCTTCCGCTCCCGAACCGTTCCGCGAATTCACTGGTTTCGCTGTCCCCTGGTGTGGTGATGTTGGATCCGGGGCAAGGTGCGGAGAATTATCCGATCTTTTCCGTGGCGGGCGGGCGCGTGCGCAGCCAGATGTTCACACTGGACGGTGGCGCCATCGGGAACGCGGTGGGTTTGACGCGCGCTTCGCAGGTGGCCAGCCTTCCGCTGGATGCGCTGGAGGAGTTCCGGATTATCACCAACAGCTACGCGGCCGAGTATGGCCACTCCACCGGCGGCATCGTGTCTCTTTCTACGCGGTCGGGCACCAATCAGTACCATGGCAGCGTTTTCGAATATCTACGGAACAACGCTTTGGATGCGCGGAACTTCTTTGCGACGACGAAGCCGCCGCTGCGGCTGAATCAGTTTGGCGGCGCACTGGGTGGACCGATTCGCAAGGACAAGACGCATTTCTTCGCCAGCTGGGAACAGACGCGGCAAGCCTCCAGCGACGCGATCGTCTCCACTGTGCCCACGCTGGCGCAGCGTGCAGGAGATTTCTCGGCGCTTTCCAGCCGTATTTACGATCCTTTCACCTTGGTAGGCGGCGTGAAGCAGCCGTTTCCGGATAATCGCATTCCTGCCAACCGCATCGATCCGGTGGCCAGGGCAGCCAGCGCTTTCTGGCCCGTTCCGAACCGTAATGGCGGCGCCAACGGAGCGAACAACTTCCTTGCCAACAGCGGCAACCTTCTAAATCGGAACATTGTGGTGGGGAAACTGGACCACAGCGTCAGCCAGCAAGACCGTATCTCAGCCCGCTATTACATCAACGATGCCTACACGGATGCCAGCGGCTCCTACGGCATTCCGGCATCGGATCCGCTGGCCGTCAACACCGATGTCCGCATTCAGAGCATGTTGGGCACATATATCCACACCTTCGATCCCACGCTGTTGAACAGTTTCCAGATCAGTTACATGCAGCGCAAGTTCTTGCAGACCCGCGCGGGCGGGGCGGAAAACTTCGCCAGCGAGATTGGCCTGGCCGGTGTGAGTGGGGCTGCTTTCCCCACCTTGAACGTCGCCGGTTACGGGCTGCTGGGCAGCCAGGGCATAGCCAATAGTTCCATTGCGCGGCTGCAATCGCCCATCCGCGACACGCAGTTTCAGGACTCCCTTTCGAAGTTCGCCGGAAAGCATGCGTTTAAGGCGGGCGTTGAGTATCGTTTCGGATATAACAACGAGTCGAACGATCTCTCGTCGTCAGGGAATCTGGTGTTTAACCGGCTGATCACAGACCTGCCCGGTGCATCCAATACCGGTGAGGCCTACGCAAGCTTTCTGGTGGGCGCGGCGAATTCTGCCTCT
>JBBRNO010000203.1:0-9119 GCA_038230275.1 Bryobacterales bacterium | reverse complement strand
TCGGACGCGCCAGGAAGAAGAGTCTAGAAGCGCAGTGGCTGCCATATAATAGACCCACTGTGTTCCGCCTTGTCGCGCTAGCGCTTGGATTGTCGGTCACTCTAACGGCCAAGGGCTTCGGCGGACCGCGCAGTGATCAGGGCGTTAAGGGCCGGACGGTCCGCTCCCATAGCTCCGTACTTCAGCTTACCGGCCATTGTTTCTCAGCGTGAATATTGAGACTTGCACCTGTTTAGGCCAGCAAACCCTTGATCACTTTGCCGTGCACGTCCGTCAACCGGAAGTGGCGGCCCTGAAACTTGAAGGTCAACTTTGTATGATCGATGCCCAGGCAGTGAAGCATGGTTGCTTGCAGATCGTGCACATCCACCGGGTTCTCCGTGATGTTGTAGCAATAATCGTCCGTGGCGCCATAGGTGATGCCCGGCTTGATGCCTCCGCCGGCCATCCAGATGGTAAAGCATCGGGGATGATGATCGCGGCCGTAGTCATCGGCGGTGAGCTTGCCTTGGCAGTATACGGTGCGGCCGAATTCCCCGCCCCAGACTACCAGCGTTTCGTCCAACAGTCCGCGTTCCTTCAAATCCTGCACTAAAGCGGCTGAGGCCTGGTCGGTGTCCTGGCACTGGCCGACGATTTGCTTGGGCAGATGATTGTGCTGGTCCCAGCCCCGGTGGAACAGCTGGATGAAGCGGACTCCCCGTTCGGAAAGCCGCCTTGCCAGCAGACAGTTCGCGGCATAGGTGCCGGGCTTGCGGGAGTCGGGTCCGTAGAGTTCGAAAGTGTGAGCAGGTTCCTTCGATATGTCGGTCAATTCAGGAACCGAAGTCTGCATGCGGTACGCCATCTCATACTGCGCGATGCGGGCGGTGGTTTCGGGATCACCAAACTCTTCGTATTCCAGTTGGTTCAGCTTGCCCAGGTCATCAATGAATCTGGACCGGCTGGCCTTGGCAACGCCTGGAGGATCGGAGAGAAACAGAACCGGGTCACCCACGGAACGGAACTTGACGCCTTGATACTTCGAAGGCAAAAAGCCGCTGCCCCAGAGCCGGTCATAGAGCGGCTGGTCCGCTGCATTGCCGGTTCCTTGCGACACCATCACAACGAAGCCGGGCAGATCTTTATTCTCGCTGCCAAGTCCGTAGGAAAGCCATGCGCCGATGCTGGGGCGGCCTGCAATCTGGAAGCCGGTTTGGAAGAAGGTGATGGCTGGATCGTGATTGATCGCCTCGGTGTGCATCGATTTCACGAAGCAGAGTTGGTCCGCAATCTTTGCCGTGTGCGGCATCAACTGGCTAACCCACGCGCCGGAATTGCCGTGTTGCGCGAACTCAAACATGGATGGCGCCACCGGGAAGCTGCTTTGGGTGGAGGTCATCCCGGTCAAGCGCTGGCCCTGGCGGATGGAATCGGGCAACTCGCTGGAACGGTATTGTTTGAGCTTGGGCTTGTGATCGAAGAGCTCCATTTGCGAGGGAGCGCCGGATTGAAAAAGATAGATGACGCGCTTCGCTTTTGGCGCGAAGTGAGGGATGCCGGGCAGCGCGCCTTCGCTTGCGCCGAGGTCGTTTTGCAGCAGGCTGGATAGTGCGGCGACACCGATGCCGGTGCTGGCGCGGCTGAAAAAATGCCGGCGTGTGAGGTCAATGGGTTTCATTCGATGGTCACCGTTGCGTCTAAATTCAGTATGAGGCTGGCCACGGTAGTGTAGGCAGCCAATTGGCTGGCATCCAGTTTCGGGTTGAGCGGGGACTCGCCTTCCTTCAGCAAACTCTCGGCAGCTTTGCGGTCGGTTTGATAGCGGTCCAGGTTAAACCGGAAGCCATCCAGCAGGATCTGCGTCTGTGCTTTCGACGGTTCGCGAGCGGTGGCAACGCGGTAGGCGAAGCCAATGCGCTGCTCCGGGCTGGTTCCACCTTCGGTCATCATGCGCTGCGCCAGCGCGCGCGAGGCTTCCACATACGTCACGTCGTTCATCAACGTGAGGGCTTGCAGCGGCGTGTTCGTTCGGGTTTCGCGCACGGTGCAAATTTCGCGTCCGGCGGAATCGAACGTCATCATGGACGGAGGCGGGGAGGCGCGCTTCCAGTAGGTGTACAGGCTGCGCCGGTAGAGACCCTCGCCGCTGTCCTGAACGTAATCGATTCCACCGGAGAGTTCCTTCCACAGTCCGGCTGGCTGGTAAGGCTTCACGCTGGGGCCGCCCAGTTTCTCGACTAAGAGTCCGGAGACTGACAGAGCTTGATCGCGAACCATTTCGGCGGACATTCGCAGGCGCGGACCGCGCGCGAGGAGGCGATTCTCAGGATCGCGCTGCAGCAACTCAGGCGTGACGCGCGACGATTGGCGATAGGTAGCGCTCATCACGATGGTTTTCTGCATCGCCTTAATGTCCCAGCCGGTGCTTATGAATTCAGTAGCGAGCCAGTCGAGCAAGGCCGCATTGCTGGGCCACTCTCCCTGAGAGCCGAAATCTTCCGAGGTCTTGACTATTCCGGTGCCGAAGTACATCTGCCAGAAGCGGTTCACTGCGACGCGAGCTGTGAGCGGGTTTGCCGGATCGACCATCCACTTTGCGAGACCCAGACGGTCGTTGGAAGCACCTGCGGGTAATGGCGGAAGGACCGCGGGCAGACTTCGCGTCACCTTTTCGCCGGGCCGGTCATAGGCGCCGCGAATCAGCCGGAAGGCCTCGCGCGGCGCGGGGAGTTCCTGCATGACCATCGATGTGGGAAAGCTGGCCATCAACTTCTCGCGATCTGCTTGCGATTGGGTAAGCTGCTCCCAGGCTTGCCGGATTGGCTTTGATGCAAAGTGGCTAACGAAGGCCAGTTCCAACTTTTGACTTTGTGCCAGCGCGCGCCGGTCGGCAGGTATCGCCACTAGCTGATTCAGCGGCGACGGATCAGACAGCATCGCCACTTCTTCAGGCGTGATGGCCACTTGATAGACACGCGCGTCCTCAATCTGACCGTGGAACCGGTTTTCCGGTCCGCCGCCGCCACCGATGCGAAATGGCTGCTTGGAGGCGAAAGTCTGGTTCACATCATCCACGATGGTGGTGAACTCTTGACTCACGCCGTCCACGTAGATCCTGATCCCTTCCGCCATGCGCGTTCCATCATAGACCGCGGCGACGTGATGCCATTGGTTGAGCGTCAGCTTGGTGTTGGCCTCAACGCGAGCGCCGTCATCCAACCAGCGATCCACTAAATTAACTTGCAGTTTGCCATCTTTCAGATACAGTCCGTAGCCCATGGCTTCGGGAACGTCCTCGGTTCGAGTGAGGATGGCTCCAGTGCCGGAGGTGGGGAAGATCCAAGCGGCGAGAGTGAATTTGTCGTAAAAGTCGAAGTTGGCGATGTCGTCGGCGCCCGCAACGCGAAGGCCGTCAAAGGCGGCGGCGTGCTGTATCTTGCCCGGGACGAACTCTGGACCCTTCGGATCCCACGTGAGTTTCGGATTATCGGTATCCAGAGAGAAGTTCGCCAGCAGTCCGCGTTCGGGACTCCAATGAATGGACGGTTTGCCGGCGAGCGACTTCTCCCAGGCTGACTGGGCATGGTGGATCCGATCTTTCATTGCGGCGAAGTGGCGTGCCGCGGTTGATACTTTCTGGTTCGATTCATTCAGCTGAAGCTGCTGGGGCGCTGTCGGCGCCGGAATGGCAGGCGGGGAATTGCCATACTTGAAAGCCTTGCCACGTTCCGGAATGCTATTGAAATAGGCGTAAACCTGATAGAACTCTTTCTGCGAGATGGGATCGTATTTGTGATCGTGGCAGCGTGCGCATCCCATGGTGAGGCCCAGCCAGACGGTTGACGTTGTGTCTACGCGGTCCACAACATACTCGACGGCATACTCTTCCGGGATGATGCCGCCTTCGCCGTTACCGCGGTGGTTGCGATTGAAACCGGTAGCGATCTTTTGGTCGAGCGTTGCGCCGGGCAGCAAATCTCCTGCGATCTGTTCGACGGTGAAGCGGTCAAACGGCATGTTGCGATTGAACGCGCCGATCACCCAATCGCGCCAACGCCACATGGAGCGCTCGGCGTCGGTCTGGTAGCCGTTGGTGTCGGCATAGCGCGCGGCATCAAGCCAGCGGACAGCCATACGCTCGCCGTATCTTGGGGAGGCGAGCAGGCGGTCCACCACCTTTTCGTAAGCCTTCGGGGATGCATCCTTAACGAATTCCGCAACTTCTGACGAGGTGGGCGGGAGGCCGGTTAGATCGAAGGAGGCGCGTCGAATGAGACGCTCCTTGTCGGCCTCTTGCGACGGCGACAGGTTCTCGCGCTCCAGGCGCTCCAGAATGAACAGATCGATTGGGTTGCGCGGCCATGCTGTGTTCTTCACCACGGGTGAGGCCGGCCGCACCGGGGGAATGAAGGACCAGTGCTTCTGCCATTTGGCGCCTTGCTGCACCCATTGCCGCATGAGGTCAATTTCATGAGGGCTGAGAGTGGCTCCAGAACTGGCTGGGGGCATGCGCATTGCTTTGTTTTCCGCGGTGATGCGGCGAATCATTTCACTCTTGCCAGGATCGCCGGGGACGATGGCGTAGCGGCCGCCCAAGTCGGAGGTGGCGACAGCTTCTACGTCGAAGCGGAGTTTGGTCTTACGGTTTCCGGGATCGGGCCCATGGCAGGTGTAGCATTTATCAGAGAGAATAGGACGGATGTCGCGATTGAACAAGACCTGACTATCCTGGGCTGGCAATTGGGATGTAGCGAGCCCTACCAGGAGGTAGGGGAGCAGGCGTGGAATGGGAACGATGGGCATACGGCTTCTTGTTCAAGATTCTATCTGAAAACGCAGGGCCAGGGGTGATGGCGGTTTACTTGAACCACGATTGGTGGTTTTCAGCCAGAGGAGGGAATTATGGAATGCGCTAAACCATTTTGCAGCAACGCTTACAGTTTGGCCGGGCAATTGCATATTCATCGAGCGAGAGATGGAGGCCGTCATGAAAACTTTTAGAAATGTTGGAATTCCGATTCTGCTAAGCGCCGTCATTCTGGCATTGGCTCCTGCCGCCGCAATGGCACAGCGCGGAGGGGGAGGCGGTGAACGCGGAGGGGGAGGCGGCGGCGGACGCGGCGGCGGCGGATCGTCTCGGGGTGGTGGTGGTAGCTCGTCGGGCGGGTCGATTTCAGGCGGCGGACAGGGCAATTCGGCGCCGTCCGGTGCAAGCCGTGGATCTTCTGGCGGTTCCGGCGGTGTTCGAGGCTACTCGGGTGGTGGACAGAATTATTCCAACGGCGGGCGAGGCTACTCGGGTGGTGGACAGAATTATTCCAACGGCGGGCGAGGCTACTCGGGTGGTGGACAGAACTATTCCAACGGCGGGCGAGGCTACTCGGGTGGTGGACAGAATTATTCCAACGGCGGGCGAGGCTATTCCGGCGGTGGACAGAACTATTCGAACGGCGGCCGCAGTTACTCGGGCGGGAATCGGGCTTACTCCAACGGTGGGCGGAGCTACTCGGGCGGAAACCAGAGCTATTACAATGGCGGCCACAATTATTATAACGGTGGACGAAGCTACTACAGCGGTGGACGCGGATACTCTGGCGGATACTACGGTGGACGGGGCGGTTACAACGTCGGTCGATTCTATGCCGGAAGGGGCTATTATTACGGCGGCAGCTTCTGGGCACGCCCGTACTACGGATACGGAATCGGCATTCCGTTCGGGTATGGCTACTACACCGATTCGGGCTGCGGCTATTACGACGGTTGGGGATACTGGCAACCCGCGCCATGCTATCCAGATGTTTACTCGGACTACTGATCCAATACGAGGACATCGTAATCTCCGAGGGCGGGAAGGCTAAAGCGACTGCGCCCGCCGGATTTGGTAACAGTAATTTTCTGATTGAGCTTTATGGATCTCGCCTGCGAGAAGTCGCCGGCGAGATCTAGCTTTATATCGCGCATTTCGATGGGGCGGAAGTACGAAGTCTGCGAATGCCCGGAGAGGTTGACCTGGTGCAACAAAGTTCGATGCGTGGCCGGTTGCTGCATCACGGTAATTCCTACCAGGGGATGGGCGTTGGTGCGCAATTGCCTGCCCTGCGGCAACAGGTGATCGATCAAGTCCGCAGCGAATCCTGCGTGGGCTTCCGACCCGTGGCGAAAATAGAGACCGCTCAAATCCCAGGGCACATACGCTACTGCGCCCTTACCGAATGCGGCGAGAAGCAGGCCGGGCGTTTCGGTTGCCTGACGATCGAGTGCCACTTTTTCCGGAGGGCCGAACATGGCGGGCGGAGTCAAGGTGAGCAGCGGTTTTGCCTGCGGCGGGAATTCCAGGACTTCGCCATCCAGAAATAGAATGCCGGTATTCTTCAGCGAGGGGAACATTGCGTGATCGCCCACCCTTAGGTAAGCTGAGCGCGTGTTCTTCCAAAGTTGTATGCTACTGCCGGCGAACATTGGTGGAGGCTTGGTGCCCGCCACTAGCAGACGCCCGCCTTCTTGTACGTAGCGTTCGATATCCTTCGGCGCGCCTTCCGGCGCAATCACCAAATCGGATTTCTTAGACTTGTCGTCGAGCCAGGATTGATTGTCGAGGACTGCGAAGGGAATGTGCCGCTCTGTAAGAATCCGGAAGAATCCGCGATAGGCGTTGCCGTGTCCACCTAGCAAGAGGACACGGGCCGTGCTCTTTTGGCCGACGTAGAGGTCTTCGTATTGAGCGTGCCAGGCAAACAGTTCCTGTGCGGCCTGGATGCCGTTGCGGTCTTCCTGATCCAGCGTACCCAAGGCCACGAAGGCCGGACCTGCGCCGTTGGCCACGTTTTGGTATAAGCGCGCGCGGATCTCCGGTTGCGGGACGGTGGCGAAGCGATAGGGAATGTCTACGAAGCCGATGCAAAGATTGAAAGCCATCTTGTCCGGCTGCGAGTTGCGGGCGCGGTTGACGTTGTCACTGGCGGAGTAAGGCCAAAGTGGAAGCGGACGATCCACGGCCGTGTTGGATTCCGAAGTGATGGCGTCTGTTTCGTCTTGAATGTAAGTGAACAGGCCCGCAGCCGGGCGTTTGGCATGGATTAAGCCAGCGATCTCTCGAGCCACTTCCAGCTTCGCGGTTTCGAGGAATTCACGGTATTCGGCATCGGGCGTTTCGGGGACGGCGCGACGATAGCGGGCGCGGAAGCGTGCCTGGCATGCATCGCAGTGGCAGGTTCCGAGGGCGTTTCCGCTGTAATCGGCGGCTGGATTGCCGAACAAGTTGAAGAACAGCGCGTCCACCGGATAGCGTTCCAATGCCTCAGTCAGGATAGCCAATGCGGCGCCACGATAGTACCCCCCGTTGATGCAGGTGGAGTTCAGTCCGTTGTAAATGATGGGCTGGCCATTGGCGCGGCGAAAGTACCATTCGGGGTAGTCGAAGCGGCCGACCACGTGGATTTTGCGGGCGTGCGCTTGCTTCGGTACCGAACCGAAGAAATCGGTGCCGTTGGGCACGTGCGGGCTGGGGTAGTGAAATGGCGCTTTGGTTGGGTAGACTGCGACGATGCCGCCCATGCCGATCAACAGAGCGTTGGCGGGGAAGTCCGCCACCTGTTGCACGATGCGGGCAGGATCGACGGCGGCATCGGTTTCACGAAGGTTCGCTTGCAACAGGCGAACTGGCTGGTTCATTACCGGCAGGAGCGCTACGACATAGGAGAGGAGGCGTGCATTCGTCCTTCTAGAAGGTGGCAATGGGATTGACCGGCGAGCCGGTCCCTCGAGGTACTGCCAGCGGGGCGGCGGTCAACTGAAACTCCCATCGATTACGCGCGGCTGCGGCGGCACTGAGTGCCTCCAGATCGCAGTTGTCGATCATTGGCGTACCCATCGCGATGAGCAGAAGTTGATGGATAGGAAATGCGATGCCCGGCACTGGAGACGGCATCAGTTCGCCGTGCGTATCGCTGCCGACGATGGCGACGTCGCGCTGATGGAACCATCTCGCGCACGACACATGCATTCCAGCGGCTGCTTGCTCCGTGTTCCATTGCCCTTTTTCCGCACGCCTTGCCCAGCGGCCCGTTCGGATGAAAACGATGTCGCCCGAGCCGGCTTTGATGCCGGCTTTTTTCTCCCAGGCATCGAGATCGGCCGGATAGATGGGCGTGGACAGTTCCAGATACTTCACTCCTTTCAGCCGCGGGATGTCCATGAGAATGCCGCGCGAAACGAACCCATTCTTGAACGCCGTGACGGCCAGCTGCTGCGCTCCGCGACTGTTGATCTCCGCTTGAGAGTAGCCGTTATAGACCTTGCCGGCATAGAACATGTGCGAGAGCGAATCGAGGTGCGTGAGCACCAGGCCGTGGTAATCCATGGTGTAGGTGTCCATGGCGAACATCGGCTTTGGATCGGTTCCCATCGACGTCATCCGGTGGCCGAAGGGTTTAGAGTTTTCCACCGACTTGACCGTGTCGGCATCGCTGGAGAGGGAGACCGAAAAGCCCTCTTTCACCAGTGCCGCGGCGCTTTTCCGCTTGGTTGGGGTGATGAGATTGACGGTGCCCATCTGGTCGGCCTGGCCCCAGCGGCCCCAGTTCGATAACTCTTTCATCCAGACGTCGACGGTTGCCTTGTCTACCTGCTGCACTGGCTGTGCGAGCGCCGCGATGGCGGCGGCCAACAGTACGGGGAGGGATTTTGGGAAAGTCATGGCCGTTGTGTGGACTTGGTGAAGTCTACCGGGCGTAAGAGGGCTGGAAATAACTTATTCATTCCCAACCGCTCCCTTACGGTCACGGCTCCGGCCGGTCCAGTCGGCACCCCATTTTTTCGGTGCGTCATGCACGGCCCACACCTTTCCAATCAAGTGTCCGCTCTTTCCTGAATCACCGCCGCCGCGACGCCCCACCAGCGGGCCGGTCATCGCGTTACCAGTTCCTTTGATCTCAACGATCTGCAACAGGCTGCGCTTGACTCCGCTGGCGTCAATGGAGTCGGCCGTACCGGCCCCGGGAACAGTGTGGTGATCAGTGTCTTCATTGGGTGACAGGACTGGCCTTTGGGATTGAAACGCGGCGGCGGCTGACCAACGCTCCGAGATCGTCGAAAACGGAGTAGGCGACCGGCGTGACAATCAACGTGAGCAGCAGCGA
>JBBRNO010000202.1:0-9217 GCA_038230275.1 Bryobacterales bacterium | reverse complement strand
TCCGGCGGCAAGCGTGATTTTCCCCTTGCGGTCCACGCGCCAAACCTGTCCGGTGGAGTTTGCCCAATTAGGATCGGAAGCCCACAACGTCCCATCGCGGGAAATTGCGATGTCATTCGGCTGATTCATCGTCGGCTCGTGACCAAATATAGTAACCTTCCGCGTCTTCGGGTCCACGCGCAGAATAGAGTGCCCGGTGTAATCGGCAACGAACATCATCCCTTTCTTATCGAACCGGATGCCGTTCCCCAAAGACCCTTCGGGCATCTCCAGAAACACTTCGCCCTTTCCTTCCGGCGTCACCCGCCCGATAGTATTCTTGCGCGCGAAGCTAACCGCGTAGATGTTGCCGGCTCGATCACACGCCGGACCTTCAATCTCTCGTGTGAAGCTGTGCGGTTCAGTGAACGGCGTAGCAATCATTTGAGGTTCAGCCAGAAGCATAGCAAGCAGCAGCATATTAATTCACCATACGACAGCCCGGGACGGTGGGCGTCCCGGCCTCCGCCAATCGCTTTACGCTCGAGTTCCGGCACCGCACAACGCTTCCACGGAATCCATCGCCTGCTCCATACACCCCAGCGTAAAGTCGACATGCGCAATCTGATGCGCGTACGAAATAGAGCACTGCTTAGTCCACAACGGAAATACATAAACCCCGCGCTCAATCAGATCGCGCCGCATCGCCTCATCCGCGGCGGCATTATGATGCATCGCCAAATCGTGCCAATCCACCGGAAGGTGATCCATAAAATAGAGGCAGAATGCCGAACCCTGCCGCGCCACCTTGCCCTGTATGCCTCGCGCCGCCAACATCTGCTCCAACCCGTGCTGCATCCGCGCGCCCATGCTTTCCGTGTGCTCGTAAACTTCGCCGTTGTTCCGCATCAACTTTTCAATCGTCGCAATCGCCGCCGCGGTCGGCACCGGGTGCGCGTTATAAGTTCCAGCCAGCAACACACGCTTGCTGGCGTCAGGGTCCGCGAACAGATCCATCAACTCCTTGCGCCCACCCAGCGCCGCAATCGGATATCCGTTCGCCATCGCTTTCCCATACACCACCAGGTCCGGCCGCAGACCCACTTGCGAACAATAGCCGCCCAGCGCGTGGCGAAATCCGGTCTTCACTTCATCCATGATCAGGACGAAACCGTACTGATCCGCCAAGGCCCGCAGCCCTTCCAAATAACCCGCTTGTGGATGAATTACGCCCACATTCTGCAGAATCGGTTCGGATATAAAGGCTGCTACGGGATAATTCCGGCAAACCCATTCCACCGAATCCAGGTCGTTGAAGTTCACTACATGGACCAGTTTCTGATGGTCCACCGGAACGCCCGCGCTCATGCTGATATAAGGATATTCGCCCGGCGAAACGCGCCGCCCCAACACAGAGAGCGGTGTCATCACGTTGCACGACACATCGTTGTGCCATCCGTTGTAGCCGCCCTGCGTGCAAATGATATGGTCGCGGCCGGTTGCCGCGCGCGAAACCCGTATCGCTTGATAGGTGGCTTCGCTTCCCGTATTCAGAAACTGGACACTATCCACAAAGCTCACGCTCGTGCAGATCAGTTCCGCAAGCCGCCCCTCCAGCAACGTGGTGCCAGTTCCAAACAGGCTCGCTCCATCGCGCAGCACCCGCTCCACCGCCTGTGTCACGTCGGGATCGTTGTGTCCCAAAAAGTGTGGAGCGAACGCGGCATGATAATCCACATACTCATTGCCTTCCGCGTCCCAGATCAGCGGACCTTCGCCGCGAACAAAAACAATCTCCGGAGAGACAGACCGGTTTATCGATACCACTCCTCCAGGAATATATCTGCGGTTGGCAGTCAGTATCTCTTCCGACTTGGGATATTTGCGCATGGGACCTCGGGCCAGTATAAAGGACTGTTTCCTAAGAAAGATATCACGCGCAGTCCTCCGCATCGTTCCGGGTCCAGTATCTCGGACGCGGGCATTGACCCCAACCGCGGCGGTCTACGAAAATCGGAGATGATCCTTCTCCGGAACGCGACAATTATCGATGGCACCGGGGAAGCGCCCTGTGTCGGCGACATTCTGATGCGGGACGGAATTATCGCCGAAATTGGCAGCATTTCGCCGCCCGAAATGGCCCACACTGTCGATTGCACCGGATTGGTAGCCACGCCCGGTTTTATAGATATTCATAGCCATTCCGATTTGCAGGTGCTGATCAATCATCGCGCCAAAGCCGATCAGGGCGTCACTACGGAAGTGGTGGGCAACTGCGGCTTCTCGCCCTATCCGTTCCGGCATAATCATGACGCATTGCATCAATTCGCCGACGGCATTTTCTGCGGGTGGGACGATTGGGGCTGGTCCGGCGCCCGCGAATATCTTGACGAAGTCCACCTTCGAGCCAAGCTCTCGAACGTTCTCTCGCTCACCGGACACGGCAGTCTGCGCATCGCCCACATGGGGCTGCGTCAAGGAATTCCCGATGCGCAGGAAATGGACGCCATGGAGTGCAATCTTTCCGAATGCCTGGCGGATGGCTCGGCGGGCTTGTCCACCGGGCTCATGTATGCGCCGGGTTCCAGCGCCTCGCACGATGAACTTGTGCGCCTGTGTAAGGTAGTGGAACGCCACGGCAAAGTCTACGCCACGCATATGCGCAGTTACTCGCACCAGCTTCTGGAATCCTTGCAGGAACAGATCTCGCTGGCGCGCGAAAGCGGTTGCCGTTTGCAGGTTTCGCATTTGCAGGCAGTCGGCCGTGCCAATTGGGACAAGCAGGCCAGAGCGTTGGAACTTCTTGAGCAGGCCAGAATGGAGGGCATCGACGTCGAATTCGATAGCTATCCCTACCTCGCTGGCAGCACCGTACTGACGCAACTGCTCCCGCAGAGCGCCATGGATGGCGGCATTCCTCGCTTGTTGCAACTGCTGAACAATCAGGAAGAGCGCAAAGCAATTGCGCAGCTCGCTATGGAACAAATGGCACAGCAGTGGTCCGATATTTTCATAGCCTCCATCGGCTCGCAGCGGAATCAGCACTTGGTGGGCATGAGCTTTGCCGATCTCGCGGAAGAACGGGGAACCACCGGAATCGACACTGCCCTCGATCTGCTGCTGGAAGAAAAAGGCATTGTCAATATTCTGTCGTTCAACCAGAGCGCGGACAATCTGCGTAAGTTGCTCACCCATCCGCTCTGTACAGTAATCAGCGATGGCTTCTATGTGAAGGGCCGGCCCCATCCACGGCTCTACGGGACGTTCCCCTGCCTGCTGGGGGAAATCGTCAGGGAGCGTGGTTGGCTTTCCTTGCCGCAAGCTGTCCATAAAGTGACAGCGAAGGCCGCGAAGCGGTTCGGCATGAAGGATCGCGGATTGCTGGCCAAAAATTATATCGCGGACGTAGTGGTGTTCCATCCGGGCCAGATTTCCGGCAGGGCAACGTATGAAAATCCGGAACTGGCTCCGGAAGGCGTTAAGCTGGTGTTCCGTGGAGGGTTGCAAAACTAGACCGATGCATATTCAAGAGCTCGAAACACCCGCGATCGTCGTCGACTTGGACGCGATGGAAAACAATATCCATTCCATGGCCGCCTATTGCCAGAGTCACGGTTTCGGACTACGTCCGCACACCAAGACTCACAAGATCCCCGCCATCGCCCAAATGCAGGTGGAAGCGGGCAGCCATGGCATCACTGTAGCCAAGACCGGTGAGGCGGAGGTGATGTCGAAGGCCGGCCTCGATGACATTCTGGTGCACTATCCCGTCTTCGGGGATAGCAAGCTGGATCGCCTGGCTGCCCTGGCGCTGGAACGGAAGATCATACTGGCAATCGATTCTCCAGTGACGGCCGAAGCCATTTCGCGAGCGGCCGCGCGGGCCGGATCCACCATTCGCTTGCTGGTCGAGTTCGATTCCGGCATGCGCCGCTGCGGCGTAGCCACGCCCGATGCCGCCGAAGCCCTCGCGCAGCAGATCGCCAAACTGCCCAACGTAACGTTCTCCGGCATCACCACCTACCCCGGCCACATCTGGGACGAACCGGCGCACCAGGGCCCACCCGTTGCTGAACTCGGTGCGCAATTCCAAGCGGTCATTGATCGCCTCCGCCGCAGTGGTTTTGAATGTGAGATTGTTAGCGCCGGCAGCACACCGGCCGCGCGCGCCAGCCACTTTGCCAGCCAGCTTACCGAAATCCGGCCGGGCACTTATGTATTCAACGACCGCAACACCTTGGGCGTCGGCGCCTGCACACTGGCCGACGTAGCGCTGCGGGTGTTGGTCACCGTCGTGAGCACGGCGGTTGCCGGGCGCGCAGTAATCGATGGCGGATCGAAGACTTTTTCCAGCGACCGCTGGATCTCCGGCACCAAAAACGGGTATGGCTTAGTCCTCGAGCATCCGGAAGTGGAGTTCATCACAATGTCGGAAGAACACGGATCTCTTGAGCTGGGCGACTCGGGCTATTCACCGAAAGTCGGCGACCGGCTCACCATCATTCCCAACCATGTGTGTGCCTGTGTGAACCTGCACGACCAGTTGCAATTCCATCGCGGCGGAATCGTGCAGGGCGTCTGGCAAGTGGCCGGACGTGGCAAGATCCGGTAAAACTGTAGACAGTTTATTGTTGACAGCGGGCGTCGTCTTCCCGTAACATTGCTTTCATTGAAGCGATGAACGCCCTCCCGCAGCTGAAACCCGTTTCCATTCGCCACAACGTCAGTGAGGCGATCCGGCGCGCTCTGCTCGCCGGCCGCTTTAGCCCCGGTGAAGCCCTTTCGGAAGTGGCGCTCGCCGCCGAGATGAATGTCAGTCGCGGCCCGGTCCGCGAAGCGCTGCTCGTTCTGGCGCAAGAAGGCTTGGTGTCGCATTCACAGAACTACGGCTTCTCCGTAGTCAACTTGACTGAGGACGACCGAAAAGAGGTGCGGCAGATCCGTTTGCCTCTGGAGACATTGGCGCTGGAATTGGCCAAGCCCGCCATGGATCAGGCCTCGTTGGAACAATTGTCCGGGCTCAAAGACCGGATGATCGATGCCTACGTCAAGGGCAAGTTCATCGAGTGTACCCAGTTCGATGTGGAGTTTCACAGCCTGATCTGGAAGAAGAGTGGGAATACCAGGTTGATGGCAAGCCTGCGGAATCTGCTGGTCCCATATTTTGCTTACGGATCGGCCTTCAAATTGTCGCGCCCGGATCTCACACCGCAGCTAATGGAGGCGCAGCACACCTGTTATGTCGAGTTCCTGGCGGGCGAATCCACCAGGACCGCCGAGGAGTGCGTTCGCTTTCACTAAACGCTATGTCTTTAGATGGTAAATGCGCGCTGGTGACGGGTGGCTCCCGGGGCATCGGGCAGGCCATCGCCATTGAACTCGCGCGAAGAGGCGCCTCGGTGGCATTCTGTGACATCACCGGCCCCGAAGCAGCGGCCGGCACTTTAGCTGCAATCGAGAAGACCGGGAATCGGGGCCTGGCTTTTCAAACCGATGTCGGGGATCGCTCCAGCGTAGAACAGCTTTTTCAGAAGGTGATTGCGGACTTTGGGCGGCTGGACATTTTAGTGAACAATGCCGCGATCAACATAAGGAAGCCGTTGATCGATTTAGAAGTGGCTGACGTGGAAAAGGTTTGGCATGTGGCGCTGTGGGGCGTATTCCACTGCAGCCAGTTGGCGGCGCGGCAGATGGTGAAGCAACGTTCGGGATCCATCACCATGATTAGCTCGGTGCACGCGGCCATGCCATTTCCGAACAGTACAGCTTACAACGGAGCCAAGGCTGCGATAAACCACATGGCTCGCACCTGGGCGGCGGAGCTGGCTCAGCACCGCGTCCGTGTCAATATCGTGGAACCGGGGTGGACGGACACGCCCGGCGAGCGTACTTTCTACACCGAAGAGCAACTCCGCGAAGAGGGTAGCAAGCTGCCGCTGGGCAGACTGGGCCGTCCGGAAGAGATTGCCGCCGCTGTCCGCTTTCTGGTTTCTGATGAGTCTGCGTATGTAACCGGCAGTTGCCTGCGCGTGGACGGAGGAGTGGTGCTGCCGGGAGTAACGACAGGATGAAGGAGAAGTCCGATGACCGCGATCAAAACACAAACGGTGCCGGCGCTCGACCGCGCGCTGTCTATTCTTGAAATACTGGCTCGTTCGCGCGCTGGTCTTACTCTGCCCGAACTCGTGGAGCAATCGAAGCTTCCCCGCAGCAGTGTGCACTATCTGCTGGTCACCCTGGAGCGCCGCGGATATTTGCAGCGCAATGAACGAACCAGCCGCTATATGTTCGGAATGAATCTGGTGCAGCTGTCGAACATGGCCATCAGCGGCCTAAGCCTTCGACAGCAGGCTACTCCTTATCTTCACCACTTGATGCGCCGTACGCAGATGACGGTACACATGGCGATTCTGAAAGACAGCGAAGCGGTCCTCATCGCGAAATGCGATCCGCCCCAAGGGGTGCGCATGGCCACCTGGATCGGCAAACGAATGGACGTTCATTGTACCGGCTTGGGTAAGGCGCTTATCGCCTACCTGGATGAGCCGGAATTAGAGCGAATTATCCGCGACCATGGCTTGCCGCGCCATAACGAGAACACCATTTCCACACCCAAGAAGCTGCGCGAGGAATTGGCGAAAGTGGTGAAGCTGGGATGCGCACTCGATGACGAAGAAGACGAACTCGGCTTGCGCTGTATCGGCGTGCCCGTTCTAAACCCGGCAGGCCGCGCGATTGCAGCCGTCAGCATCGCCGGTCCCTCGGCTGAATTGAACGCGTCCAGTTTTGACCAACTGGTTCGAGAAACCAAGTCGACCGCCGCTGGCATAGCGTTGGCACTGGCCGAGTCGGAGCCGGATTGGGACATTGCGGCCACGCATCGGGCGTCATAGAACAACGAAATGGAACTGTTTGCGCGGCGACGCCCTCCGTCAATCCCGCGGTAGATCGTGCCGTGAAGGACATAGTCCAGAGAATGCGTCGTGGAAGAGTCAGGCCTAACGTGCTAGCCAAACCATCCGGAGCATGTTCGATACGCTTGACCGAGATCAAGCCTCCGGGCGGAAGCAATGAGATGAATTTTCCGGTCGTGCCGCCTGGAACCGAAATGGCCAAGATGCCGGTCTTCCAACTCCCCGCGCCGGGCTGCGATCGTTAAGCACCTGCCAGCTGCGCGTGCGTGAGTTCGTTCAACAAGGGCTCGCCGGCTTCGATCCGCCGGACGTTCTCCAGAAATATCTCCCAAGTCCGCTCAAGGAAGTGCGGGCTCAGACTGGATCCCGAAATGTGCGGTGTCAGAATCACATTCGGAAACCCCCATAGCGGATGTTCCGGCGGCAGCGGATATTGATAGTGAGTATCGATGGCCGCTCCCGCGATCCAGCCTTCGCGTAATGACGCGAGCAGTGCCTCCTGCTGGATCAACGGACCACGCGATGGGTTCAGCACATACGCAGACGGGCGGACCGCCCGGAGTTCCCGCTCTCCAATGATGCCCTCTGTCGAGGGTGTCAACGGCATGGCTAAAATCAGAAAATCGAGTCCGCTTAAGAACTCCAGGTCCTGCCCTTTCAGAAACACACGGTCAGGAAGGATACCGGCCGCGTCTCCCGTGCCGGGAACGCAATACACATTCGTTGCCGGTTCCACGCCGTTCCGCGAAAGCACATGGACCTGAAGGCCCATGGCCTTGGCCACTCGGGCAGTCTCTCGTCCAATTCCTCCGTAGCCCCACAGACCCACGGTGAGGCCGCGGATCTCTCGCTGAAACCTCGCCCCCCGGTCCCAGATTCCGGCGTCCTGATTGCGAATCATTTGCCGCACATCCCGCGCCAGGTTCACCATCATGGCGGCGTTCCATTCGGCGATGGGCACATCGAAGCAGCCCCGCGCATTCGTAGCGCGGATTCCGCGGTCGACAAATCCCAGCCCGAATAACTGTGCGTAGCCCGCCGACGCGATTTGCATCCATCGCAGCTTCCGCATCACGCTGAAGTTGGTGGGTGGGAAAGTGCCAAAGAGGTATTCAGCTTCGGTCAGCAACTCCGGCGGTAACTCGCGGGCCCGGTCTTCCGCCGGCACCAAGTCGACCACCACTCCGGGCATCGCTCTCAACCGCGCAAGGCGCGGTTCATCCACCGGCATGTCGATTAAGATTCGGGGCATTTCATCCTCGAAGTATCTTACCCAGTACGCTGTTGAACTCACCGCTTCCTTCCACGAACGGATAGCGATTCTTCGTCTCGTCAGTTAGCACGATACCTAGCCCGGGCTCTTGGGGCGGCAGCACGAAGCCGTCTTTCATAACGAACGAGTCTCCGATCACCTCCGAGTGCAAACCCGCGTAGTCCGGAGCAATCTCCAGAATCTGCGTGTTCGGAGCCGCGAAGCCGCAATGGATGTTCTGCATCATGGAGCCGCCGGCGCCCCAGGCGTGAGTAGCGACGCTTCGTCCGCGCGCCTGCAACATGGCGGCCACCTTCATGAATTCGCCAAGACCACCGGTAAACGAAGCATCAGGTTGCCCAATGTCAAAGCAATCGTGGTCGGCAAATACTCGCCACTCGTACGCCGCCGTGAGGCATTCTCCGCCCGCGATCGGAACCGTCGTGGACTTCGCCAATTCCGCATATCCCCACGGGTCCGTGTATGGAAGCGCTTCTTCGAGGAAGAACAGATCGTACGGCTCCAGCGCTTTGGCCACGGCGATGGCCGCGTTCAGATCCCAGCCGCCCGCCGGCCGGTTATCCATGTGTGCATCCAGCATCACCTTGAGATCGGTTCCAGCATGAGCGCGTACGAACTCCATCTTGTCTGCTTCGAAGTCGGCGGCTTCGGCGGGGTCTGTTGCCAGAATCCAGCCGGTTTCCGGGGAGAACGAGCCTGCGCCTAACTTCATGCCATGAAAACCAAGCGACCGATAGTAATCGATTTTCCCGGCCAGACGATCCTTCGGATAATTGCTGGGACCGCCGGTTGCATATCCCAACAACTTGTCGTGTTGCAGCCCGCCCAGCAACTGGTAGACCGGAAGCCCCAGCATCTTGCCTTTCAGATCCCAAAGCGCCGCATCGATTCCGTTCAGCACGGAAGTGCCGAGCCCGACACGGCACCAGAATTTGCCACAGCGGTACATGCGTTCCCACAGTTCATTCACGTCGTCCGGAGTCTGGCCCAGCAAGATCGGGCGGAAGAAATCAACGATAGCGGGAACCGCTTCCGGACAGAAATACCCGGC
>JBBRNO010000201.1:0-9228 GCA_038230275.1 Bryobacterales bacterium | reverse complement strand
GGAGTTTGAAGCCTTCCGACTCCAGATAACTGACAACCAGTTCGCGGGATGATTCATCGTCTTCCACCACCAGTACAACGGTGGGCGTGAAGTCCGGTTGTTCGTCGCCGCCGGTGACGACGGGCCGCGGGAGTGTGAAGAGGAATTCGCTGCCGGCGCCAAGTTCGCTCTCTACCCAAATTTGGCCGCCATGCTGCTCCACCAGACGCTTGGTGATGGCAAGCCCAAGGCCGGTGCCTTCGCGGACGCCTTTTGTGGTAGACGCCACCTGGCGAAAAGTCTGGAAAATCGATTCGTGCTCTTCCTTAGCAATTCCAATGCCCGTATCTCTAACCGAAATGCGGATCTGGTCGGGCAAGTTAGCCGAACGGACTGTTATGGTGCCGCCCTCCCTGGTGAACTTGATCGCGTTACTGAAGAGGTTGAAAATGATCTCCTTGAATCGAATCCGATCGGCAAAAATACTCAAGTCCGGCTGAATCTCGTCGGCGAGTTCAATGCTCTTGTGAAAGGCCAACGGCCGGATGCTGGAAAGCACCTCCGACATTGCGCTGCCAAGCGCAAAGGTTTCCTGCCGCAGTTCCAGTTGACCGGCTTCGATTTTGGACAAATCAAGAATATCGTTGATCAGTTCCAACAGATGGTTCGCGCCCTGGTGAATGTGGCTGGTAAACCGTTTCTGTTTGCTATTTAGATCGCCTGCGGTCTCCTCGGCGAGGAGTTCGGAAAACCCGATGATTGCATGGAGGGGAGTGCGAAGTTCATGGCTGACGCTGGCGAGGAACTCACTCTTCAATACATTGGCTCTCTCCACTTCCAGATTACGAAGTTCGAGTTGCTGATTTACCGCTGCCAATTCTTCGGTTCGCCGTTCCAAGTTCTGGTTAAGAATTTGGATCTGCTCTTCGGTATGTCTTCGTTCGCTGATATCTCGAATGATGCACATTACCCGGCCGCCGGCCGCCGATACCGGGCTCAGGTTGATGTCGATGGCACATTCCGTACCGTCCTTGCGAAGCGCGTAAAGATCCAGCCCGGTGCCCATCGGCCGGGTCTTAGGACGGACGGAATAGTGCGCGCGGTGGGTGGCGTGTTCCTGCCGGAACCGCTCCGGCAACAGCATTTCGATAGGCTGCCCCGCCAATTCGGTGCGAGTCCAGCCGAAGAGTTTCTCCGCTTCCTTGTTAGCAAGAACGATGCGGCCGGCTGCGTCCACCTCCAAAATGGGATCTGGGGCGATATCCAGCAGATTCCGGAATCGTTCAGCAGCTTGGGCGTCGGATGGTGATGTTGGATCGAAATTCACTGCGGTTGTCGTAGGCACGTTGGATGCCGGAATTTCGCGGTGCCAAAGGGAACCATTTGAGTCATCTCACGCTGGGTGCAGGGTGAAAATCCGCAGCCGTCATGCCAAAACTTCGTGGATGACTTCGCCGGAAACATCGGTCAGGCGGATATTGCGGCCGTTGTAGGGAAAGGTCAACTTCTCGTGATTGAGGCCGAGTTGATGCAGCACGGTGGCATGAAGATCGTTGATGGTCTTCTTATTCTCAACCGCCGCATAGCCGTATTCGTCGGTGGCTCCGACAGTGGTTCCGCCCTTGATTCCGCCGCCGGCCATCCAAACGGAGAAACCGTAGGGGTTGTGATCGCGGCCGTTCATCCGCTGCGAAATGGGCATGCGCCCGAACTCGCCGTGCCAGAGAATCAGAGTGGAATCGAGCAGGCCGCGCGATTTCAGGTCGGTCATCAATCCGGCGATGGGCTTATCGGTTTCGGCGCAGTGCATTCCGTGGTTCAGTTCGAGATCGAAGTGCGCGTCCCAGCTTTCCGTAAAGTTGCCGCCGCCGGAAAAGATCTGCACGAATCGCACACCGCGCTCGACAAGCCGGCGTGCCATTAGCGCCTGACGGCCAACGTGATCGGTGGGCTCTTCTCCTACGCCGTAGAGCGCGCGAGTGGCGGCCGTTTCTTTCTTCAGATCAACCGCTTCGGTGGCTTCCGTTTGCATCTGGAAGGCAAGTTCGTAGGATTGAATGCGGGCCGAGAGTTCGTAGTCGTGCGGATTCTTCGCTAGGTGCTGCTGGTTGTATTGGGCGAGCAGATCGAGCCAGCGCCGCTGCCGTTCCGGCGTCATTTCTTTTGGAGGCTTCAGATCCACAATCGGCTCGCCCGTGGAACGGAAAGGAGTGCCCTGATAGGCGGCAGGCATGAAACCGTTGCCCCAATTGGGGGCGCCGCCGATGGGGCCGCCGCGGGGATCTGAAAAGACAACGAATGCCGGGAGGTTCTGATTCTCCGTGCCCAATCCGTAGGTGATCCAGCTACCCATGCTGGGATAGCCACCCTGAATAAAGCCGGTGTTCATCTGGAACAGCGCGGGTGCGTGATCGTTACTGATGGAGCGCATGGAACGAATGAGCGCGATCTCATCCACCTTTTTGGCTACATGCGGAAACAGCTCGGAGACGTCCATGCCGCTCTGACCGTACTTGGCAAACTTCCACGGCGATGGCATCAGTCCGCCGGGATGGCCTTGCGATACCACCACTTCGCCCTTGCCCGTCATGGCTTCGCCTTGCCGTTTGAGCAGTTCTGGTTTTGGATCGAAGGTATCTACGTGGCTAACACCGCCGTAACAGAAGATGGAGATGACCGCCTTCGCCTTGGCCGGGAAATGAGGCGCACGCACTGCCAACAGCGAAGTGCCTGGAGCGGCGGTGGCGCCCCGCATCAAGTCCGCGAAGGCCAGGCCGGCGATACCGCCACCAGCCCTATTCAGCAATTCTCTACGCGACAAAAATCGATTGGCGGTCATGTTATGGGATGTATACGAATTCGTTCAGATTGAGAATCGTCTGGCAGAAATCCACCAGGCCTTGTTTGTCTCCACGAATGAACTTGACCGCGGTTTCCGATTCGGAGTGGCTGGGCGGACGGCTCAGCGCCAGTTCAAACGCCAGCTTTGCCTGCGCGGCGGGATCTTCTCCGGCATCGCGGCGGAGGCGATCGGCGAACATTTTCGCTTCCATCAAGACGAAACTGTTGTTCATCAAGATGAGGGCCTGGGGGGCGATGGTGCTGCGGTTCCGGCGCGCGCAAGAGCCAACCGAATCCGGCTTATCGAACACTTCCAGCATGGGCAGCGGGATGGAACGCTTGGAGAAAATGTAGACGCCGCGACGCCAAGTTTCGGGATCAGTGTCGGGCTTGCCCACCCAGGTGCGCTTGCTGCTGGATTGAAAAAGCGCAGGATCAATGTAGGGATGGACCGCCGAGCCGCCTACCGTCAGATCGAGATTCCCGGCTACGGCCATCATGGAATCGCGGATGCCCTCGGCTTCCAGCCGCTGACGGGGCATGCGCCAGAAGTAGCGGTTTTCACCGTCTATTTCAAGATTCGCGGCTACATCGTCACTTGCCCGCTGATAGGTCTGCGAGTTCATGATGAGACGATGGATGGCCTTTATGCTCCAATTCTTTTGCACGAATTCAGTGGCCAACCAATCGAGCAGTTCCGGATGGGTGGGGCGTTCGCCCATCTTGCCGAAGTTGTTCGGTGTGCGGACAATGCCCTCGCCGAAATGATGCTGCCAGATGCGGTTCACCATCACGCGGGCTGTGAGCGGGTTTTCGGGGGTGGCAATCCACGCGGCCAGTCCGCGGCGGCGCCAGGTTGTGGTTGCATCCGCAGGCGGCTCCGGAAACTGCCACTCAGCGTGAGTGGCGACGCCGATCACACCGGGTTTCATGAGTGAGCCCTTGGAGCCTGGACTACCGCGATAGAGGAAATACGACGCAATTGCTTCACGGCCCTTTTCGGCAATTGCCATGGCGGTGGGCAAAGGCCTGGGACGCTGCTCCTCCAAATCGGCGATTTCCTTGGTGAGCTGCTTATGCCGTTGGAGGTCCACCTCCGCCATGACGGCGAGGATTTCTTTCTGATCCGCGGATAGGGTTTTCTCCACCTGTTCCGCGTTCAACTTTTGCCCTTCGGTTCGTTGGTTCGCCGGGGTCTTCAAGGCGGCCAGTACATATTCCGGCAGCTTGCTCTTCTTCTCCGCAACCAGCTTGTCTTTATAAGGTTTCTCAATTGCGGTGAGCTTGGCTTTCAGGGGAGCTTGCAGTTCCGTGACGTGCGCCTGTCCGGCGTCAAAGCGCTTGAGTTGCTCCTCGTCCACCAGAGGATACTCCGCCGCTTTTGTAGAGAAGAAGACGGCTTGCAGACGGTAGTAGTCTTTCTGGGCTATCGGATCGAATTTGTGATTGTGGCAACGGGCGCAGCCCACGGTGAGGGCAAGGAACGTGTTCGATGTGGTGGCAACCAGGTCATCCAACTCATCCATGCGCGTCTGTTCGTTCTTCAGATTGTTCTCAAGGCCGAGCCGCAGGTATCCGGTGGCAATTCGGCCTTCATAGGATTTCGGCGCGATTTCGTCTCCGGCGATTTGTTCCTGCACGAACTGGTTATATGGCTTGTCATCATTGAATGCCTTGATGACATAGTCGCGATAGCGCCAGGCGTTGTCGCGGTCGCGGTCGTATTCAAAGCCGCCGGAATCGGCGTAGCGAACGGTGTCGAGCCAATGGCGGCCCCAGCGTTCCCCGTAATGCGGGGAGGCCAACAGTTCCTCGACCACCTTGGAGAATGCGTTGGGAGAGGGGTCGTTGAGAAAGGCTTGCACGTTTGCAAGTGTGGGCGGAAGGCCGGTGAGATCCAGGTACGCACGGCGGATGAGCGAGCGGCGGCCGGCGGGCGCGGCGGGCTTGAGTTTCTTCGATTGCAGTGTGGCCAGAATGAAGGCGTCCACCGGATTAGTAGTGCCCACTAGAGGGAGCGGCGGATGGGCTGGCGGGACAAACGCCCAATACTGGCGGTCCTGCGGGGTGATGATGCGCTCTTCCATCTTGGTATTAATGACCGGCTTGGTATTGATGACCGGGGCGTTCTCTGGAGGCTTCGCTTCCGGCTTCTCGTTCGAATTCACCTTCGCGCCGGCGTCGATCCACTGGCGGATGATTTCGATATCTTCTGCTGGAAGCCGCTTTCCGGGCGGCATGTACGGCTTTTCAATACCCGCTATGAATTTGTAAAGGCGGCTTTCGGCCGATTTACCCGGCTGAACGGCCAAGCCGCGTTCGCCGCCTTCCAGAGCGGATTCCAAGGTGCGCAGATCCAGATTCCCCATCTGCTTATCTGCCCCGTGGCAACCAGTACAATTAGTTTCCAGGATGAGCGCGGCATCCTCCGCGAGATCCGCCGCGGACAGCGGGACGGCAAGAAGAAAAGCAGCAAGTAGAGCGGATGTGCGCATCGAAGGCCTGTCCGCTATTCTATCGAAGTCACGCGGCAGCTATCGGGTTTCGAAGGATGCCAACGCCCTCGATTTCGACTTCCACTACATCCGCCGGACTCATCTTCTTGGTGCTGCCGGGAGTGCCGGTGTAGATGACGTCGCCGGGTATCAAGGTGACGTATTGGCTGATGTAGCTGACAATGGCGTGGCAGTCGAAAAGCAGGTCTGACGTGTTGGACTTCTGCACCACGGCGCCGTTCAGCCTGGTTTGTAGCATGACGTTTCCGTAGTCGATGCCGCGCACGATCATTGGCCCCAGGGGACCGAATGTGTCGGCGCCCTTGGCGCGCCACCACTGCAGATCTTTGTTCGGACCGCCTTGCCAATCTCGCTCCGACACATCGTTACCGCAGCAGACACCAAAGATAGTGGATTTGGCTTCCGCAGCCGAGATGTGCGACGCCTTCTTCCCCATGACGATTACGAGTTCCCCTTCGTAGTGGGTATTTTGTGAATCCTTCGGGATGATGATGGGATCACCGGGATTCTGGAGGCAGGTGATGGGCTTATAGAAGATTTCAGGCGCGGTGGGCGCCTTCCGGGTGCCAATGTGGCTCTTGTAATTCAAGCCCACGGCCAGCACTTTGGATGGCGTGCACGGCGTCAGCAGTTTCACTTCGCTTAGCTTGTGTTTGCCGCCGGTCTTCTTGTGCGCGCCAAAGAGATCGCCTTGAATTGCTTCCACCGTTTCGCCGGTGACAATGCCGTACGACGTGGCCGGGCCATGCTGAAACCGGACGAACTTTTCGAGGCCGGCGGACTGGGCTTGAATTTGATTCGCCGCAACGCTTGCAGCGAGGGATCCCACGATCAAGTCTCTTCTTGTTGTCTTCACGGCAGCACCTCCACACTCGCTACGGTTCGCGCACCGGTGCGCATTTCATTGACCAATTTGCCGGCGGGATCAATTTCCAGCAGACGCCTGCCGGTATAGTCGGCGATCAGGATATTCCCGTTCGGCCAAACCGCGAAACCCGAGGTCCAGCCCATGTTAATGTCCGATTTTGTGCCGCCAATGGAACGGACGACTTTGCCGGACAGGTCTACTTCGACCAGTTCGCCGGGATCGGAAATGCATATCAACGTGTTGCCGTTGGCCAGCCGGCGTGCCTGGTAGGCGCGGCGGTTCTTGCCGTTCGGCGCCTGCCACTGCCAGACGGTCTTTCCGGTTTGATCCACTTCAATGATTTTTGCTTCCGCCTCCACGGCGATTAGCGTGGTGCCTTGATCGGTGCGGTGGCTATTGCGCATGCGCATGTTGGCGATGTCCGGCGTTTCGTACTTCCACACGATCTTCTTGCCGGGCGTGACTTCAATTACGCGGCCCAATTTCGCGTCACCGATCAGAGTGTTTCCATTCGGCAGGCGCTGGGCACTCAAGGGATGCTCAAGCCCTTCGGCGGCGCCGTACGTCCAGACTTCGTGATGATTCTGATCGAGCTCAGACACGGACTTCCTGGAACCTAGCGTGAAGAGCACGTGCCCGTTCGGCAGTGCCTGCACATCGTGACTGCGTTCGTTCGGCTTGGTCCACAGCACCTTGCCCGAAGGCCATTCCATGGCGATGATTTCGCCGGTGGGGCCGTGATCGGAAATCAGAATGTGGCGCTGCGGAACCTTCTCTTTCAACTGCTGATCGAAGAAGGCGAATGCCCGTTGTTCCGCTTTCTCCTTGTCCGCGCCTTTGAATCCATGACCGGCGCCTGAGATGGTTTCGAGTTCGGTCTGCACGCCGGCGTTGAGCATGCGCTCCAGCAGCCACGAGGACTGTTCATAGGCTACATAGGCGTCCTTGGTGCCGTGGATGATCAGGGTGGGGGCAGCGTTGGGAGTAACCCAATTCAGCGGGCTGGCGCGAATATGGGCGGGCCGGGCATGGTCCAGATCGCCGCCGAGGAATTGCGGCAACACTTGCGCCGCGTCCACGCTCTTCGAATACGATTGCGTGAAGTCGGTTGGTCCGTAATAGTCGACCACGCACGAAACTTTGCTGGAGAATTGGCGGTTTGGACCCGAGCCTTCAAACTCTTCGACACCACTGGTGAGGCCCAGGAACAACACCAGGTGCCCGCCGGCACTGCCGCCCATAACGCCGATGCGTTCGGAATCGATGCCGTATTTCGCGGCGTTCGCGCGCAGGAAGCGGACGGCCGCTTTGACGTCATGAACCGGCGCGGGAAATTGATTTCGCGGAGCCAGACGATAACTGGCAGTGGCCGCGACATAGCCGCGTTCGGCCAGGCGAATGGCTTCGGGCAGATAGCTCTGGCGGTTGCCGGCGCGGAAGCCGCCACCGTGAATCAGCAATATGACGGGGCGCGGTTCTGCGGACTCGGCGCGAGGCCGGACAATGTCCATCTCCACCTTGCCGCCGACGTTTGAATATTCGATGTTGGCTTCGTGAATCACGGTGGCGGGCATTGGCGGCACGGTCTGCGCGAAAAGGAGCGCGGACGAGGCTGTGAGGAGTGCAAGGATTCGAAGGTGCATTGGTGTGAGGGTATTCTATCGCGCCTGCCATTCCGAAGACAAAGGGCGCGAGTTGCGATGGCCCATGACTATTCCTGCTCAAACCACTACCGATCCGGCCACGGGACTGGTGAATCCTATTCGGCTTGCGTTCACTCCCGGCGGGGATCTGCTGGTATCGGAGAATGACAAGACTCCGAATAGTGGCCGCGTCTCTATCGTTACGCGCAAGGGGACGCGCCGGACTCTGATTGACGGACCCCGTCCGGGCTTGCAGCGCCGAATCTGAATCCCGATGGCGTCGCTGGCGTGGTGGTGCAGGGCCGGACACTGTTCGTCCTGCTGGGCGAGGGCGATGTGCTTCGGAACGGTGCTAACCAGGGAACTTCGATTGTCAATCCCGATGGGGTGAGTTCCGGTTTGTTTAGCTCCATTCTTAGAGTGACGTTGAGCACCGATCTGGACACATTTTCTGGTGGACTGACGCTGAAGGCGGCGGATCAGAGCGCGCTGCTGGATGGCAATACCGTCACGTTGCAGGGACCGCCGGCGATGAAGCCAGCATTGATGTTTTGGTGAATTTTCTTGACACTTCGTTCGTAATCGACGCCCGAATGAATACGGTGCTTCGAGTGAACACGAGTACCGGGCGCAGCAAGGTGGTTACGCGATTCGATCCTTCGAAATCGAACGTTCCGGGACCGCCGGTTAGTGATGCCGTTGCCGACAGCATTCACGCGTATGACGATTCGCTGCTGATTAAGCAGTTGACTGGATTTCCATTTACACCGGGCGTTTCGCGAGCGGTGCTGGTGAATTCACAGACGGGCGATTCGAGCGTATTCATCGCCAATTTGTCTTCAGCGATTGATACGGCTGCCCGCAGGACCAATGGCAGAACACAATTCTGGGTATTGGCATTCAGCGGCAAGCTTGGGTCGGCGAAGCCGGTGCCAGGGCGGCTTACGCGCTATGACGGAGAAGTGGGCCAGGTGGTGCTGGGGCATCTGGTGACTCCGACGAGCATGGTTTTAGATTCCGCCCCTGGTGATATTTTCATTTCGGAGCTGGATACGGGGTTGATCAAACAATACACGATTCCTTAGGGGATTTATCGAAGACCATCGGCAGGGCGGTGGCTTGGCTATGTTGGTCCACATGCGCCGGGCAGAGCGTTCGCCAGTAATTAGCCAGAGAAAGAGGAGGGCTGCGATACCTCTGGTGAGATTATCTTGTACCAAACTGGCAAAAGTTCGTGGGTACCGCTCCCTCAGAAGGTGTGAAAAAATCGAGAATGGCCACTTAAAACATGTTCACTCTAAAATGTTTTAGGCGATAATCGGTTTATGGAACCTGAAGCACAAGGGATCTTAGTGGAAATCCCAGAGCAACCGCAGCCAGC
>JBBRNO010000200.1:0-9280 GCA_038230275.1 Bryobacterales bacterium | reverse complement strand
TCGATTCGTTGGAGTCGCTGCCGAATTGGGCTTTGGCAACGCTGCGCAAACATGCAAATGATAAACGAGATCCGGTGTTTACCTTGAAGCAGATGGAAGATTGCGAAACTTACGATCCGCTGTGGAATGCCACGCAGAAGGAGTTGCTGCTGCGCGGGAAGATGCATGGGTATTACCGGATGTATTGGGGGAAGAAGATTATCGAGTGGTCGGCCACACATGAGGACGCGCTGCGATTCATGATTGCGATGCACGACCGCTATGCACTGGATGGACGCGATCCGAATACCTACGTGGGAATATTATGGTGCTTCGGACTGCATGACCGGCCTTGGGTGGAGCGGCCGATTTTTGGACAGATCCGCTACATGTCCTACGACGGAATGAAACGGAAAACCGGGGTGGACGCCTATATCCGGGAGATTGAATATGTCGAGCGGACAGGTAAGGAGCTGCTATGAACATCACGCTAACTGGGGCATCGGGCTTTTTGGGAACGCGCTTGATCGCGCGATTGCTGCAGGACGGGCACACGCTGCATGTGCTGGGGCGGAAGCGGAGCGGAACGCTGCCGGCGACGGTATGGTTCACTGAGTGGGATGCCTTGAAGGCGCCGGCTCCGAAGGCGAGCCTGGCCGGCGCCGACGCGGTAATCCATCTGGCGGGGGAGCCGGTGTCGCAGCGGTGGAACGACAACGTGAAACGGCGGATTATGGATAGCCGCAAGCTGGGGACCAGACACTTGGTGGAAGGGCTGGCGGATTCGGCGCGGAAGCCGCCGGTGCTGGTGTCGGCATCGGCTACCGGATATTACGGAGATCGCGGGGATGAGACTTTGGTAGAAGATTCCGACCCAGGGCGCGGCTTTCTGCCGGAAGTTTGCATGGAGTGGGAAAAGCAGGCGCTGAACGCGGAGGTGCTGGGGATTCGCGTGGCTACGGTGCGGATTGGGCTGGTGCTTGGGAAAGAAGGGGGCGCGCTGGCGAAGATGCTGCCTCCGTTCAAGGCGGGAGTTGGCGGGCGGTTGGGTAGCGGGCAGCAGTGGATGCCGTGGATTCACGTGGACGACCTGATTGAACTGTTTGTGTTTGCAATGATGCGCGACGGAGTTGCCGGCGCGGTGAATGGAGTTTCCCCGGCTCCGGTGCGGAACGCCGGCTTCACGGCCGCGCTGGCGAGTGTGCTGCACCGGCCGGCGATATTCGCGGTGCCCCGCTTCGCCCTACAGGTGATGTTCGGGGAGATGGCGGAGATTATCCTGGGGGGCCAGAAAGCGTTCCCGAAAGCAGCCGAAGGTGCGGGCTTCCGGTTTCGCTATCGTGAACTTCACGGAGCACTGGCAGCCTTGCTGGGCTGACTGCGAGTGTAGTGTCCGCGAATTGGGTGGACAACACGGTACCGCTCCTTAACAGTCGCGGCTCGGAAACTACTGTTGCGGCAACGAGTTCTTATTTGTCGGACCGTACACTAGGTTTTCATGCGCGCCAGGAAGTAGAGGCCGGCCAGCGCGAACACGGCATCCGGCGACCATGCGGCCAGCGGGGCGGGCAGTTGGTTCACGTTGCCGATCTGCTCAAACAAAACGCTGATGGACCAATAGGCGATCGCGATGCCGAAGCTGACTCCGATGCTGGCCATGGCGCCGCGGTTGCCGGAAGCGAACGCGAAGGGAATCGAGATCATTGCCATGATGAGCGCAAACAGCGGTACGGAGAACTTCTTGTGATACTGGACGCGCAGGTGTACTGTATCGAAGCCGCTCTGGCGCAGTTCCTTGATGTAATTTTCCAATTGCTGGAAGTTCATCTGCTTTTCCTGGATGGCTTCTTTCAAGAAGTAGCCGGGCGGTTCCCGCAATTCAGGGAATGTGGCGGTCTGCAATGGGAAGGCCCGATACTGAACGCCTCCATCGCGGCGCGGCGCAATGTCGCGGGCCCAGCCGTTCTGAAAGATCCAGGTATTGAGGCCGGACTCCCAACGCGCGCGCTCGGCGGTGATGTGCTTGCGCAGCCGGAAGGTGGCGGGGTCGAGTTCGTAGACTGATACTCCGCCCATCACGCCTTCGTTTTGCTCAAAATACTTGTAATAGAAAATGCGCGAGCCTTCGCCGAAAATCCATTTGCGGTCGGGGCGCAGAAAGGTTTGCACAGGCTTGCCCTTGATCTGATTGCGAATGCCGTCCTGCACCACGTTGGCGTCGGGAATAATGTAGTGATCGAAGGCAAACAGCATGATGCTGATGACGCCGCCCGCCAGAATGACGGGAACGGCCAAGCGGTATAGACTGACACCACAGGCCTTCAACGCGGTGACTTCATTGTTTTTCGAAAGCACACCGAATGTGACCAGCACGGCTACCAGAACGCTGATGGGCGTGGAATCGTAGATCAGCATCGGCGTCAGGAACAGCAGATACTTGCCTACCAGCGTCATGGGAATGTGATTCTTGACGATGTCGCTGAGCAACTCAAAGAAGTTGTAGACGTGCGTCATCAACACAAAGCTGGTGAGCCACAGGAAGAAGTAGAACAAAAAACTGGTGAGCACGTAGCGGTCAATGAGTAAGGGAACCAGCGGAAAACGGGTGCGTGTGACCGGCGGGGCCGAAGTGGCAGGCGCCGCGCGCAGAGTGCCACGGATGCGCTGATAGAGATGCACGAAGAACGCCTGCACTTTGGCCACGATATCGAGATCGCCTGGAAATTCGAGGCGCAGGAAGAGGATCACGCCAAGGAGGCCGGTGACAATATTAGGGAGCCACATGGCCACGCCCGCAGGCAAGGTTCCTTGTTTGGCTAAACCAAAAACCGTGATCAGGCTCATCCAATAAAGGAATGCCACGGCCACTGTCAGCACAAACGCTGAAGACTTACCGGCCTTGCGTGAGGAGACTCCGAGCGGGATGCCGATCAAGGCCAGAAGCAAACAGGCTGGTGGAAGCGTCAGGCGCTGGTGAAGTTCGATTTTGGCTTCGAGAGACTGTTTGGCCAGCTTGTATAGCGGACCAATATCCATTTCCGGAATGGGACGCGACCGCACTTCGTTGTGCCGCTCGGCTTCCAGCATCTGATCGCCGGTGGGAAAATCCGTGCGGCGGTAGATATTCCAGTCCTTATCGGATTGATAGGTACTGCCGTTGAGGAACGAAAGCTGGATGCGGTTGTTCTTGATATCGGGAACGGCGATCGCCTCAGAGGCCACGGTGATCAGCGGTCCATCGGAATCGCCAGTGGTATTCTTGCGGTTCTCGGCTGGCGTGATGTCGGCCAGGAAAACATTTTTCCAGCGGATGACAGTGCCGGGAATGACGTCGCCCACGTATAGGATCTTGTTTGGAAATTGCTCCTGGAATACACGCGGTTGCACGTCGGCCGTGAGCTCTTCCGCCGCGAGTTCACTCACCACTTTGTTCTTCTGGCGCAGTGCCAAGGGTGTAAGCCAAAGCGTCGCCGCAGCAGTGGCGATCAACGCCAGCGTTGCAAACAGGGCCACCGGATAGATCACTTTGCGGCTGGGAATACCGGCGGCGCGCATGGCCGTGATTTCGCCATCGCTCGACATACGGCTTAAGGCGATCAGCACGCCGACGAGGACACCCACAGGAATGGTGAAAGTGAAGACGTACGGAAGAATCAGGGTGAAAAGAAAGCCGACCGTCTTCGGCGGCGCGGAGCTGCGAACCAGCAATACAATCAGTTTGCTGACCTGCTGCAGGAACACAACGAAAGTAAAAATCGTGGTGCCCAGCAGTGCATTCGAGGTGATCTCTAAGAAGAGAGTCCGGCCGAGAATGCCCATATTAGCGCGAGGCAGTCAGCGGTGGCGGAGGGACAATGGGCAGCTTCGGTTGATCGTCCTGCGGCTTTTCCAGCTCCAGGTCTTCAAACAACATGGACGGCGCGACCACGGATTCGGCGGTGATGTAGCCGCCCGCGCCCATCAGCGCGAACGGAGCCAGATTGTCCATGATATGAAACACGAACGTCTCTTCCGAGACGGCCATTATGTCTTTCAACGAACGGACGGTCAGGCCGCGAAAGCGCACACCGCGCACCAACTCCTCTTTTCCGTCGGGGTAAATCCGATAGACCAGCAGCGGTATGCTGACTGGCTTCGAGGACCCGCCGGACTGCGAGATGCCGGTCATAATGCGGCGCACTTCATCCACCGCGGCTGAGGACGGATAATCCATCTTGCGCACAATGATGCCGTACGGTTTGTTGCGCTGCTTGCACATCTCAATAAGGCGCTTTTTCAGCTGCTCGCCTTTGACAGATTCGCTGGAGCGTACGAACAGATTGCTAAATGCGGCCGTGCGCGCGCCGGAACCACCAGGTAGGCGTGCGTGGCCGTTGGAGGCATCAAACCCTTTAATGGGTTGGCGCGTCAGCAGCAGGTTTTGCAGCTTTCCTTTTTCCACAATGGTGAGCGGCTTTGGCACTACGCCTTCCTCATCCACTTCATACTGTCCGAACAGCGGAATGCCGTTGAAGGAGGTCTGCGATGGATCGTCGACCACGCTCAGAAATTCCGGCAGAATGCGCGATCCGATGCGCCCTTCGAGGTCACTGGCGAAGAACGGCACGGGACGGCCGGGCTCACCGATGGGCTTCCGGGGGACGTTGAGATTGCCGCCCAGCAGTTCCGCGAAAATCTGCGCGGATGCTATTCCTTCCACCAGAACAGGGCCGGAATAAACCTCGCCAACCGGGGCTGCCGTTAACGCCTTGACGTGTTCGGCCACGTCAGTAATTGCCTTCTGCATCTCTGCCTCGGAAGGCAGCTTGCCGACTTCCAGGGACTGCATCACGATGGCATCGCGCACCGTCATGCCGTCAGGAGCCTGGCCGGCGCCACGGGCTTGCAGGAAGAAGACGGAATCGGGAATGCGAATGGTGGTGCCTTCCGAATTCAGCATGTAGTGCGTGGATTGCAATGAAGTGAACTGGACCGCCGAGCCGAGCACTTCCGGGTAGCGGCTGAAGATGGCTGAGAAGTCCCTGACGCGCGAGGTCCACTTCGGCGAGTCGACATTCTGACGCTGGATGGGAAGAATCTTTTGAAACGGTTGCGCTTTCCAGAAGTCCGGTAAGTCCTGATTCTGAGTAATGTTTTTCAGAGCTGCGCGCTTGCGGGCGATGGCCTCCACCGCGGTCTTATAGGCGCGGTCGGTGGACAACCAGAGGCTATGACGAAGCACGCCGTAGTTGTCATCGAGCGTTAGATTGTCGGGATCGTAACGGGAGCCGGAGAAATATTCGCTATAGAGATAATTCGTGTTGTCGAACTTATAATCACCCACGCGCACTCGTGTAGTGGGCAACCGGCCGTGATTGTTCGTCACCGAAAGCAAGCCGCCAAGTGACGCGGCAACCGTAAAGTTTTGGGCGTCGTCCATTGCGTATTCGATGTAGTAGGGCACGTCGAGATTGGCCACGCTGAGCAACTTGGCGCGGTTCAGTTCGTCCACCATGGCACGCAGAATGGGGTCACCCTGCGCTGTTGCGGCGGGCGCGGCCTTCTCGTCGGCCAAAAGAAGGGACCGCGTGAATAACGTCAGAAGTATTGCAACGAACTTCACTGAAGGCCTCCGGAGATCATGGGCGGCGCCAGCAGCGGAGGCCGGTCGTTGCCTTTTTCTTTCTTCTGAATTTCGAGTTCTGAAACCAGGATGGCAGGCGAGACGGCGGAGACCGGGACGCTGCCCGATTCGGCGCCGCAGTAACCGTTGAAGACTTCCGGTTTATCAGACGTGGCCAGAATCTTTGCGAAGCTGGAGAGCGGTGTTCCCACGATGTCGACGCCGCGCACAAGCTGATCCGGACGCCCATCCGGATATACCCGATACACCACCAGTGGAATCACTTTGAAAGCTTGCGCGCCGCGCCGGCCCGTGGTAGTGAACCCGCCGGTGATGTTACTGAAATAGAATCCATATGGTTTTCCCTGGCGCTTGATCTCCTCGACCAGCATCTCTCGCAGTCTTGCTTCGGGAACGCTCTTTGACGATTCGACGAGGAGGTTCGATTGCCGGGAGACCACTTCCGCGCCGGCCTGCTTGCGGCCGTGCCCGTTCGATTGCGGAAATCCTTTGATGGGAGAGCGGGACATCAAGAAGGTTTTGAGCACTCCATTTTCGACTAGCGGTACGCGGCGGGCCTTCACGCCTTCGTCGTCGTAAAGGTAGGTTCCATTCAAGTCCATGCCGGCTACGTTCTTCTTGGTGGGGTCGAAGACTACCGAAAGAAAATCAGGCAGAACCTTGCCATTTACGCTCTTGGTGAAGGTCTGCCCGTCGGTTTCATCGCGCTGGCGATGGCCTTCAATGCGATGGCCGAAGATTTCATGAAAAAAGACGCCCGAGGCGCGGCCGGAAAGAATGGCGGGGCCGACAAACGGGTCCACCAGCGGGGCGTTGAGCAGGTCCTTCAGATCTTTGCCCACGCGGTTAACCGCGGCAAGAATCTCTGCGTCCTTGGGCAGGCCGCCGGCGTCTTCGGCTTCAAACGTATCGGACGCGGAGAGGTCCATGCCGTCCGATGCCTTGCCTTGAGCGCTGATCAGGATGCGCGCGAAACCGCGGCCATGCTGGATGCGCGTGCCTTCGGTATTCACCAGATACTTGGTTTCGCGCTGCATGATAACGGTGACGTTGGACGACAGTACACCGGAATATTTCGTTAACTCGCCTGACCATTTGCGGACACGGTCGGTCCAATCGTCCGGCGAGCCAGATAGTTTCTTGACAGGCTCCACGTACTTGGAAGGTTCGTCTTTCGAGAAATCATCCGAGGTGTCTTCCGCGGTCACATTGACCTGCGTGCTGGTTTTCAGATTGATCAGGCGCTGAGAAGCACCGCGAAAGGTACGGTCCGTCTCGAGCCAGAGACGGCGCTTGATGGAATTGGGGCTGTCCTCGATAGCGATGGGCGTGGCGGAGGTGAATTGCGGACGCTCTCCGCCCACGATGTGGTAATTGTCGAGCTTGTTAGAGCCGACTCGAATGGAAACGTCGAGCGTTCGGGAGTGCCCTTGATTCCGGGATTGCAGCGTGCCCATGCTGCCCGAGACCACTTGGACCTGCTGCTCCACGACGGAGTATGCCAGGTAGTAGGGCGCGGGATCGGCCTTCTGTTTCAATGTGGTGAAATTGCGGTCGAGTTCCTGGGTAAGGATGTCGAGGAGGGCCGAACTTTGGGCGTAACTGGAGGGCGCGACCAGCAGGCCGAGGGCAATCATTATTATTACAGGCATTACGTAGTCAGGATAACAGGTGTTTTTGAGAGGAAGGTTCGAAATGCTTGGAATGTCACTCTGACCATGTTTGAGATATAGCCAAACTGAATGAGTGGGCCGCGGAATTTTGACCGAGTTCCGGCAACCGAGGTTCCAATCCATGCGCGGGAGGACCCAAAGGACATCGAGTCGCATCGTCATTGGTAGCGGACGGCCGTCAGTCCCGGTGACAATAGCAGTGTGGAACTCGGGTTCCGGTTTCTGCCCTCTGCTCGAATCTGGAAGGCGGCGCTACGGTCGACGAGTTCGTGGAGTGGTTTCCGGGCGCAAGTGAACCTTGTTCTGGAACACGCTTCCCGCAGCCTAAACGAACCAGTCACGGCGTAAAATGAGCCGATGCGTGTACGCTTCGACCACAATACGCGTGCGCCGCTACGGTACTCGCTGATCGGGCACCAAGTTGAGACGGAATACGAACACGGCTGGGCAGAATTGATAAATGGAGATCTACTCGGAACCGCTGAGGCCACCGGATTCGATGTGTTGGTCACTAGCGACAAAAGTATCCGTTACCAGCGAAATCTAACTGGACGCAAATTGGCGCTTGTCGTAATCGATACGAACGGCTGGACCAGAATCCGCCGATGGATCCCGTTAGGGTGAAAAACCTATGGCTGGGTTAAATGGAATGAATGGGATGCCGGGGCTGGTCATCCAGGGGACCTTGCAGATGGGTGCGTGGAGTTATGAGGCGAACCCCTGGTGTGAGACACGGGCAATGAACGCCCAGCCGTGCTCGCTGTGGGGTAAACCGCTAGAAAGTACTTCCCCGTTTTATGGATGCTTCAGGCCAACATCTCTTTTACCGCCTGGCCGACGGTTGTGAGAAACTCTTCCAAGTTCGAAGGCTTTTCTATGTAGCGGGTGCGGCGTATGATGCCTACCCGGTACTTGTCGCTGGTGGCTTGCGAGGAAGTGACTATCGCAATCGGTACGCCGGCAAGATGGGGTGCTTGTCTCAGTTTCTCGAGTACCGCGAAGCCATCGCTTTTGGGCGTATTTAAATCGAGGAGTATGACATCCGGATGAAGTGTATTTGGCGTTGGTCCTTGCGGCGGACAGAGCGAGTCCACGGCTTCTTCCCCGTTTTGATATCTGGTCATCTCATAAACAATGCCGCTCTCCTTCAACGCCATTTCAATCAGAAAAACGTCGGCGGAATTATCCTCTATCAGTACAATTCTGGATGCGCTCATCCTTCATTTCCTAACGCCGGGATGGTGAAGTGAAATGTCGAACCTTGCAATGGGACGGATTCGACCCAAATGCGGCCGCGGTACCGCTGGGCAATCTTTTGACAAATGGCCAGACCGATCCCGCTGCCAGAGTACTCGGCTCCGTGGAGCCGTTTGAAGGGCGCGAAGATGGATTCCAAGTATTGCGGTTCGATGCCGATGCCGTTGTCGCGCACAGAAAAGCTCCAGGCGTTTGCGGCCCTTATCGCCGAGATGTGGATCTGCGGCTTGTGTCCCTGCCGGTGATATTTCAGACCGTTGGTTATGAGGTTTTGGAACATCAACAGCAATGGCAGTTCTTCGGCCATTACCATGGGCAAGGGATCATGCGTGACCTGGGCGCCACTTTCCTGAATTCGCGCATCCAAATACTTCAGCGTTTTCTCAAGAACCTTGTTGCAGTCTATAAGAACGCTTTGGTCCACCCGGCCGTCGTTTACCGCCCAATAGTCACGCAGGCCCTTGAGCAGCATTTCCATGCGGTGCGCACCTTCCACGGCTCGGGAGATGAACTCGTCAGCCTGCTGGTCCAGTTTGCCCTTATATTGCCTGGCGAGAAGCTGCGTATAGCTGGTTACCATGCGAAGGGGCTCTTGCAAATCGTGAGACGCGGCGTATGCGAAATGCTCCAAATCCTGGTTCAGGCTGCGAAGCGCCACTTCTGAAACCTTCTGCTGAGAGATGTCGCGGGCAACCGTGGAGGCATTGATTACCCGGCCAGAGCTATCGACTATTGGCGAGACCGTGAG
>JBBRNO010000199.1:0-9324 GCA_038230275.1 Bryobacterales bacterium | reverse complement strand
TAAACGTGCTTTCCCGCCTGGCAGGCCCACACCGTTTGCAGCGTGTGATTGTGGTTCGGCGTCGCAATGGAAATCGCGTCGATGGATTTGTCTTCCAGCAATTTCCGCAGATCCGTGAACGCTGCCGGCCGCTTCTTCCCGCTCTTCTCAATCTCGCCGATCCGGGCATTCAGCACCGTCTCGTCGATGTCGCAAATCGCGGCGATTTCCACGTTCTGCATCTCGCTGTATTTGCGAATGTGCGTGCGCCCCTGGGCGTGTACACCGACGCAGGCCACACGAATTGTGTCATTGGGGCTCGGCGCCGCTCCGGCGCGCCGCACGCCCGTGGCCGCCGCCAGTGATCCCATCAGGAAATGTCGTCGTTCCATACGCTCCAATATACTCTGGCAGCGCGGGAAGCAAATCAGCGCTAGACTACGGGCTATTTTCGCTTTGGCCCTCGTACCGTCACTTTACTGTCTCCGTCGATCCCACCGGAACCATCTCCGGAACGGTTCCTGATACCAGCGGCGCGCCAGTTCCCAAAGCGCGAGTGGCCGCCATCAACTCCGCCACCGGCCGCAACCAGGAAGCCATCGCCGCTCTGCGCCGCGTCAGACGTTGAACCGCATGGAGCACCTAAAAAAGACGGCACAATCAACTAAGATAGAAGACAAGCATCATGACGATTCAAGTCCGACAGACCTCCGCTTCCGCCTCCGAAGCCACCATCCGCAATCACAACGTCACCATCGACAGGCCCACCGAAAAGGGAGGAACCGACCAAGGCCCCATGGGTGGCGAGCTCTTCCTCGCGGCCATCGGCGGCTGCTTCCTGAGCAACCTCCTCGCGGCCATCAAAGCCAGACAGGCCGAAGTCTCGAATGTGCTAACGGAAGTCACCGCAACCGTCGAAGGCGCGCCGGCACGCTTCTCCCAAGTGGAACTAAACGTTTCCGCCGACTGTCAGGATCGCGATCTATTGGAAAAACTAGTCGAGATCGCCGAACGCGGCTGCATCATGGTGAACACTCTGCACGACAAGCTGGACCTGCAGGTGCGCATCGCCCAGCCCGCTACTCCATCCGCGCAATAGTAGCGTCCTCGCGCGCCAAAACTTCCGCCGTCAGTTCCACTCCAAGCCCAGGCCCGGCAGGCAAAGCAAACTCTCCATTCTTCGCCACTGCCGTTCCGTGCACCAACCCGCCATACTCGTCGCGATAATGCCGCCGCACCGACTCCAGGATGAAAAGATTAGGCACGTTCGCCGCCAAATGCAACGAAGCCGCATGAAGCACAGGCCCCCCGCAGTTATGCGGCGCAATCGGACGGTAATGCGTCTCCGCCATCGTCGCAATCTTCTTGGCCTCTGAGATTCCACCGCACCATGAAATGTCCGGCATCACAATCCGCGCCGCCCCACTATCCATCAACTCGCGGAATCCCCATCGCGTCATCAGCCGTTCACTCAAACACAGTGGCAAATTCGTAGCCGCGGCCAACTCCGCATACGCCGCCAGATTATCTTGCGGCAGCATCTCTTCCAGCCACATTGGAGAATACTGCTCCAACTCCTGCGCGATCTGGATAGCCGAGGTCAAATTCCAAAACCCGTGGAATTCCATCGCCACTTCCATATCCGTCCCAAACTCTTCTTTGATCTTGCGCAGCGGCTCCGCGCCTTCCCGCATCTGCTCGCGCGTAATAAACTGGCCGCGTGTCTTCCGCGCAACCGGATCGAATGGCCAGATCTTCATCGCGTGAATCCCGCTATCGAGAAGTTCCCGCGCCAACTTCACCGGCTCGGTCAGAAAATCCACATGGTCGTAACAGGTGTTGTAGGTGCGGATAGAATCCCGGGAGGCTCCGCCCAACAATTGGTAAACTGGAACCCCTGCCCGCTTCCCCGCCAGATCCCACAACGCCATGTCCACCGCGCTGATCGCCCGCAGCTCCGCGCCCGCCCAGCCGCTGTAGCTGATCGCCTCGAACATGTCGGCCCACAGCCTATCGATCCGCGACGAATCCCGACCCAGCAACACCGGCGCCAGCGCCCGCCGCACCACCGCCCCTTCCGCCTCCGGCCAGGGATAGGTCTCGCCCAACCCAACCAGCCCTTCATCCGTGTGAATGCGCACCCAGAGCCATTGAATCGGCCCCGCATGAACTTGAATACCGCGCGAAAGATAGATCGTCTCGACGGCCGTAATCTTCATCTAGCCAATCTTCTCCGCAATAGACTTCGCTTGCAGAAATTGCAACAGATAATCCGGCCCGCCCGCCTTCGAATCCGTTCCCGACATATTAAATCCGCCAAATGGATGAGCGCCCACCATCGCACCCGTGCATTTCCGGTTAATATATAAATTCCCAACGAAGAACTGCTCCCGGGCCTTCTCAATCTTCGCCCGGTCGTTGGTGTAAACTGCGCCCGTCAGCCCATATTCCGTATCGTTGGCCAGTTCCAAAGCATGATCGAAATCCCGCGCTTTTGAAACCGCCAGCACCGGGCCAAAGATCTCTTCCTGAAACAGCCGGTCCGTCGCTTCAATATCGGCAATCACGGTGGGCCGAATGAAATACCCGTCGCCCTCTAGCGCCTCGCCGCCCGCAACCAACCGCCCTTCCAACTTGCCCGTCTCGATGTATTCCAGAATCGACTTCTTTGCGCCGGCATTGATCACCGGGCCCATGTAATAAGCCGGATCGTCAGTCGGCCCCACTGTCAAAGCATCTACCTTCGTGCCCAACAATTCCAAAAACTCATCGTAGATCTTCGCATCCACAATCGCCCGCGAACACGCCGAACACTTCTGTCCCTGATACCCAAATGCCGATTGCAGCACACCCGTCACCGCCCGCTCGACGTCCGTATCGCTATCCACGATAATCGCGTCCTTGCCACCCATCTCCGCCACCACCCGCCGGATCCAAATCTGACCCTTCCGCGGTTTCGCCGCCAGCTCATTGATGCGCAGCCCTACATCGCGCGACCCGGTAAACGAAATAAACCGCGTCTTCGGATGCTGCACCAGCACATCGCCCACCAGCGCCCCGCTCCCGGTCAAGAGCGAAAAACTCCGTGCCGGAAATCCCGCTTCCAGCAAAACCTCAGCGAATTTTTGCGCCACGGTAGGCGTATCGCTGGACGGCTTGATAATCACCGTGTTTCCAGCCACCAGCGCCGCCGTCGCCATCCCCGCCAGAATCGCCAGCGCGAAATTCCAAGGCGGAATCACAATCCCCACTCCCAGCGGAATATAGATCATCTGATCTTTTTCCCCCGGCAGTTGCACCGGCGCTTCCGGCGCGCTAAACCGCAGCATCTGACGCGCATAGTACTCGCAGAAATCAATCGCCTCGGCCACTTCCGCTTCCGCTTCCGGCCAAGTCTTGCCAGACTCCACCGCCAGCCACGCATTGAACTCCATCTTGCGCCGCCGCAAAATCGCTGCCGCCCGGAACAGCATCTCCACTCGCGTAACCGCGGGCGTCCTGCTCCATTCCGGAAAGAAAGCAAACGCCGCTTCCACGGCCTTCACCGCCAACTCCGCCGTCGCCTTGTGATGAATGCCCACCACTTCAGCCGGCCGCGACGGATTCAAAGATCGCAGCCGGTCGCCAGTCTCAATCCGCTCCCCCGCAATCAGCAACGGATATTCCACGCCAAATTTCGCCCGCACGCCCGCGAGCGCCGCTTCCATGGCCGCCCGATTTTCGGGCCGCGAAAAATCCGCATATGGCTCATTTACGAACGCGGGCAGAGCAGCGGGATTGAGACTGGCTTCGGGCATCGCCTATCCTCCGATGATCTTGCGGCCCTGATCGAACATGTCCGCCGCGTCATCCACCAACTGCCGCCCCTTGTCGTAGAGCTCGCGCCCTTTCTCCATGAAATCGCGTCCGGATTCGGCCAGCGCTTCCCGCCCGCCCCCAGTCTTATCAATCAGCTTCTTCCTGGTTTCCTCGCCGGAAGCGGGCGCATAGAGCAGCGCAATAGCCGCTCCGATGGAAACACCTGCTAGAAACCAAACTGCTTTCGCACCGTCGTCACGCATTGAGTTACCTCCTCCTCTATTATGACCCCGGTACTAGGCCCCGCCAGCCTAATGGCGTACCACGTGCTCTAAGATACAGGGAAGCTACATAGCAAAGAAGGTTTTACCATGGTTCCACTTGTGTTTAGCAATCGCCTGGAAGCAGGCCGATTGTTAGGTTCCCGACTGATCGCCGCCACCTGGCCGGAGGATACCATGGTGCTGGCCCTGCCACGCGGCGGTGTCGTAGTTGGATCCGCGGTGGCCAACATGTTGGGAGTACCGCTCGACATTATCGTTGTGCGGAAATTGGGTGTCCCCCTGCAGCCGGAACTCGCCATGGGTGCCATCGCGGGTGACGGCGTTCGCATACTCGACGAAGATTTGATTCGGAATCTCGGCATCTCGCACGCCACCGTCGATCGCGTTGTGAAATTGGAAACCGGCGAGCTGGAACGCCGCGAACGGCTCTATCGAAAGGGTAGCCCCGCGCCAAATCTGCATGGGCGGACGGTGATTCTGGTGGACGACGGATTAGCGACAGGATCAACCATGTTGGCTGCTGTGCACTACGTGAACAGGTTTCAACCAGCCGCTGTAATAGTTGCCGTACCCGTCGCCTCTGTCCAGGTTTGCCAACGATTCCGGTCAAGGGCTATCGCCTGTCTGTGTCTCGCAACGCCGGATCCCCTTCCTTCCGTGGGCGAGTGGTACGCCGACTTCGAACCGACCACCGATTCCGAGGTGCAGCAATTGTTGGAGGACCAACCGATCCGGCCGAACCACGCACTATTCACGATGGAAACAGCAAAGCGGTAACAGAGAAAGGGAGGAACTTATGTCACTATCACCGAAGTACATCGCGTTGGCAGTGATCCTTTTGTTGGCCGCTTCGGTTCCACTCGCCAAACAGCTTGAGAATGGCGCTATCGAAGGATTCATCACAGACGCTTCCGGGCCCGTCGCGGGAGCTTCCGTGGAGGCACGAAACGTCATGGGTGGAGCGTTCTTTCGCAAGAATTCCGATAGCAATGGCTACTATCAGATAGAGAGCGTTCGCCCCGGCCGGTATTCCCTGTGGGTGCGAGAGGAAAGTCACATGCCAGCCAGAATGGTAAGCGTTCTTGTGGAACACGGCCAAACCGCGCGCGAGGATGTCTTCTTGAGTCGAATTGGCGAGACCATTCCGACGTCAATGCGGCAATAGCCAGCCCGGCGTCCACGAGTTCGTTTCATGCGCTGAATGGCCAATCTGGTGCGCAATATGACGCATGTGCACCGCACGAGGCGGCAATGAACCTTTGTACGCTATTTGCGAAAGAAGCCGATATCCGGTTGTTCTCACCGTGGAAGGGGAAGGACCCCGGCGAATTCCACTTACGCCAGATTCAAAGTCCGCAGCGTGCTGCCTTTATCCGCTTCAATCTTCTTCTGCAGCATCATAATCGAGTAGATCAACTGTTCCGGCCGTGGCGGGCACCCCGGCACATAAACGTCCACCGGAATAATCTGGTTCACCGGCACCAACGCATAGTTGCTGAACACGCCAGTCGACGTTGCGCAGGCCCCCATTGAGATCACCCACTTCGGCTCCGGCATCTGCGAATACAGGTGACGCACCACCGGTGCCATCTTGTTCGACACCCGGCCGGCGATAATCATCAGGTCCGATTGCCGCGGCGACCCGCGAAACACCTCAGCGCCAAAGCGTGATATATCGAACCGCGAAGCCGTCATCGCCATCATTTCAATGGCGCAGCACGCAAGTCCAAACGCCATCGGCCAAATGGAGTTCTTCCGCCCCCAGTTAATCACGCTGTCCACTGTGGTCAGTAGAAAACTATCGCCAAGGTCGTGAATGCTCTCATCGTCTATCCGGCCGAACAACTCCTTCGGCTGATCGAGTTGAATCCTGGGCTCCATGCTCATTTCGCCCCATTATCCCATACGCTCGCGGGGCAATGCTTAGAATAGAAGGAGCTTGCCACCGAATCCACCCGAATCCATTCAGCCCTCCCCAGACTATGAATCCGCGCTCAATAGCGCCGCCCAGCGTTGGGATATCGAGCCCGAATACTACGATATTTGGGGCAACTTGCATCGCGCCGCCACGGAAGTCAAGCAGTCCATCCTGCGCTCTCTGGGCGTCGCAACCGATTCGCTGGAATCGCTGGACGCGGCACGGGAAGCGCTCCTGTGGCAGCAGTGGGCGCAGCTTGTGGAATCCACCATCGTCGCGGGCCCTGAATCGCACCAGATCGCCCTGCAGGTTCCCGCAGCGTTCGCGGAAGCTACAGTAGAGGCCGACTTCACGTTTGAAGACGGAAGCGCCGCGCAATCGTCGTTTGCCCTTCCTAGCCTCCCAGACCAAGCGAGCGCTACTCTTCGTGGCCAGAACTTCGTCCGGAAATTGATCCCCGTCCCGGCCGCCGCGCCGCTGGGCTATCACCACGTGGAAGTCCGCCTGGTTTCCGCCGGGCAGATTGCCGCCACCGGCTCCACCCGTCTCATCCTCTGTCCCGGTCAAGGCTACAAGCACGAAGGCAGAGCCGCGGGAATTGCCGTCAGCCTCTATTCCCTGCGCTCGGAACGAAACTGGGGCTGTGGCGATTTCGCCGACCTCTACAAACTAATAGACTGGGCCGCCACCGACCTCCGAGCCGGCTTCATCGGCTTGAATCCCCTGCACGCCATCCCGAATCGCCAGCCCTATAACACCAGCCCCTACCTGCCGGTCTGCAGCTTCTATCGCAACCCGCTTTACCTCGACATCGAGCGCATCGAAGACTTCGCCAAATCAGCCCGCGCCCACCGCATCTTTGAAAGTGCGAAAATCCAGGCCCGGACCGCCGCCCTCCGCGCCGCTGAATACGTCGAGTACGAGCCCGTCTACCGGCTCAAAATGCGCTTCCTCAAGCTGCTCTTTCGCCGCTTCGTGCGGGAAATGCGGGCCAATACCCCCCGGGCCACGGAATTCCGCACCTACATCCAAGGCGAAGGAGATTTGCTGGACCGCTTTGCCGTCTACTGCGCGCTGGACGAGGCCATCCACAAACAAAATCGCAATATCTGGATCTGGCCCGATTGGCCCGCCGAATATCAGGACCCCGAATCCGGCGCCACCAAGCTCTTCGCCAGAAAACATTGGCGCAGCGTTCTGTTTCACAAATATGTGCAGTGGCAAGTGGACCTGCAACTGCGCGACGTCCAGAGTTACGCCCGTCAACAAGGCCTGCCCATCGGCCTCTATCACGATCTGGCACTGGCCACCGATCGCTGCGGATCGGACCTTTGGGCGCACCGCCCCTTCTACGTGAACGGCTGCCGCGTAGGTTCTCCGCCGGACGGCTTCGCGCCCAACGGTCAGGATTGGGCCTTTCCCCCGCCCAACATCCTGCGCCATAAGCAAGACGGCTACCGGCTGTTCGTCGAATCCATTCGCAAGAATTGCAAGCACGGCGGCGCGCTGCGTATCGATCACGTCATGCGTTTCTTCCGCCTGTATTGGATTCCCGACGGAGTGGACGCAACCAAAGGCACCTACGTCAAGGATTGCTGGGAAGACCTCATCCGTATCCTCGCGCTGGAGAGCGTACGCAATCAAGTGGTCATCGTCGGCGAAGATCTTGGCACCGTCGAACCGGCCGTGCAGGACGCGTTGAAGCGCTTCGGCATTTTAAGTTACCGCCTGCTCTACTTTGAAAAAACAGGCTCCGGCGATTTCAAGCTGCCCGCCGAATATCCCGAAAAAGCGCTGGTCTCGGTCAGTACGCACGACCTGCCCACCCTCTCCGGTTTTTGGACCGGCCGTGACATCGAAGCCCGCCGCGCCGCCGGCTTGCTTCCCAGCGAACAGAGCTACCGCGACCAACTATCCGACCGTGGAAGGGACAAGCAGAAGATGCTCGATGCCTTTTCGAAACTCGATCTCATTCCCCCCGGATATCCTCTAAACGCCTGGGCCATCCCGGAATTCACCGGCGAACTGCACTACGCCGCCATCGGCTTCCTCACCTCCACCCCGTCCCAGTTGATGGTCCTGAACCAGGAGGACCTCTTCAAGGAAGTGGATCAGCAGAACCTGCCGGCCAGCACCGAACAATATCCCAACTGGCGTCACAAAATGAAGGTTAGCATCGAAGAGCTAACCACGCTCCAATCCGCGAAGGATTGCACCGCCATGTACCGCGCCTGGATCGAAAGATCCGGCCGCGCCACACTGCTCTAGGAAGACGGAAGACCTCGGCCGCACGCGTCTCACGGTCCGGCACGCGCTCAATCTGCGAACGCTAGCCTTGCTCGTCCGTAATCTTGCCGTTCTCCAGCAGTACCAGCTTCCTGCCCGGCCTGCTACTCGCTGAATTCTTCGCCGCCTGATTCGGGGGATGTTTCAGTTCCGTGAGATTCCCATGGGATATGTCAGCACTGCGAATGTCGTTCGCTGACGATCTCGATTCCGTCTTCCATGCGGGTGGCGCAGAGGCGCTTGTCGCTCGCGCCCTTTCACGGACGAGGCAACTTGTAAGGATTACTTACAAGTTCGGACAGTCGCCTCAGCCAGCTAGCCGATCGCGCAAGCGCCCAGATGAAGTAAGCCCTTATTCGCCGGATCGCGGATCGTCTGGACGGATTTACCTTGCGACATAAGCTCTTGGCCCATCGCCGGCGTTCGGCTACCACGAGCGGCATGCGCGACACAGACGTGGTCCGCCAAAGCGCCAACCAAGCGGTTTCTCCCAAATCGCTGGCCCCGGTACTTTCCGAATTCTTCGCCGTCTGAGCCGAAGAAAGGAAACAAAGCCCCCAGACCCTCTCCTCACCGCATATCGACTAGAGCGATTGGGACGAAATGGTCAACTATGCGTCGTCAACAATAGCGGCTGATCGTTTACCAGGACCAAACGACGATTTTCGACCGCCACGTCTCCGGTTTGGACGTGATCCGTTCGCTGGCGTGAGCAAAGGGCGATGATCCGGCGTCAGGGGACGAATCTCTGTGGGGTGGTAATATCACTTCGCGGATGCCGACGATCAGTGCGTTCCATGGAATTTTGATCCGGATGTTTTTCAACGGCCATCCGCCGCCGCACTTTCCTGCTCGATATGGCGAATTCGAAGCCACAATAGACATCGGCACTCTCGAAGTGATCGAAGGGGAGCTGCCTCGCCGGGCTTTGAATCTGGTCCGGGAATCGGCGAAGATGCATAGAGAGGAATTGCTGACGGGCTGGCGTTTTTGCCGTGAGCACAAGGCTCCAACGAAAATTAAGCCGCTCGCATCAAGGGGGTCGATATTCAATGCACT
>JBBRNO010000198.1:0-9464 GCA_038230275.1 Bryobacterales bacterium | reverse complement strand
TAGCGGTTTCCACCACTCCATTCGCTGCCCTTTCGGCCTCACCCTCCGGGTGAATCGGTAACACTTCGTTTTCGGCGCTCATCTCCAACAATCCTAACCCCTTATCTGTTCAGAGCTCCCCACTACTGATCTTTTTAGGATGAATAAGTGCGTCGTCACCACTCCCTTACGGTCGCGGCTCAGTTCACTCCCCTTGACCCCGACCGAGGTGTCGTGAGACGATTCGAATTACGTAATCGAATGTCGAAAACGAAAAACGATTCTAAAACTCTCGCCGATGATAAGGACCTCTATTCCGGCCTCATCCGCCTCCATGTGCTGCATCACGCCGTGGAAGAACCTATCTTCGGGTTGGGCATGATCGAAGAGCTTTCGCACCACGGCTATCGAATTAGCCCGGGAACTTTGTATCCGTTACTGCACGGTCTCGAGAAGAAAGGATACCTGCGATCATCTGACCAGGTGAATGGAAAATCCCGCCGCAAGGTATATCGCGCCACTAAGCTGGGCCGAAAGGCGCTGACGGCAGCCAAGAAGAAGGTGCGCGAACTGTTTCACGAACTGATGGAAGGCGAGTAGCCGTGAGGTATGCGCCAGGGGTTTTCGCGGCGGCCCTAATGTTAGGCTCCCGGCTACTGACCGCGGAGCCGCTCACCCTTACCCAGGCAGTGGAGGCCGCCGCGAAGAATTATCCGGCCATTCGGGTTTCTCAAGAGCAAATCAACGTGGCGGCGGCAGGGATTCGGCTGGCGAGAACTGCCTACCTCCCCCACCTGGACGCCTTCGCGGCGATGAATCGTGCCACGCGAAACAACGTCTTCGGTATGTTGTTTCCACAAAGCACGCTCCCGTCGATCTCAGGCCCGGTGCTGGGCACAAACAACTTCGACTCCGCGTGGGGTAGCGCCGTAGGAGGGTTGGTCCGCTGGGAACCTTTCGATTTTGGGCTCCGGCGGGCGAATACCGGCATTGCTGAAGCAGCCAGAGCGCAGTCCCAGGCCGCCTGGAAGCGCACGGAATTCGAAATCGAGACTGCGGCCATCGACACCTACCTCACCTTGATCGCGGCGCAGGAAACTGTTCTGGCAGCCAAGGCGGGCGTTACTCGGGCGGACAGCATACTGCGTACCACGAATGCACTGGTAAACGCGCAACTGCGCCCGGGTGCCGATTCTTCCCGCGCACAAGCGGAACTGGCCGCCGCCGGAACGCAGGCAATTCAAGCGCAGCAGGCCGTCGAAATCGCGCGCGCGGCTCTCGCGCAATTTGTGGCGGTCGATCCGGCGCAACTCACCATCGCGGCGCCGCACCTGCTGCAACTGCCACCGGAAGCGGCTCCAGCCGCGGCTAATTTCCAGGGGAATCCCATCCTCATCGAACAGAACGCCACCGTTGAGCAGGCCCGGGCCCAATTGCGAGCGCTGGCCCGTTCCTATTTCCCCAAGTTCGCCGTGGAAGGTGCGGCGTATGCGCGTGGCAGCGGCGACCAATTGGACGGTACACGGCTCGGCGGGCTCAATGGCCTGGCGCCGAACGTACAAAATTACGCTCTGGGGGTCAGTGTAACTTTTCCAATCATGGATCTTGCGGCAACCCATGCGCGGGAAGCAGCCCAGTCCGCAACCGTTCGTGCACAGGCTGCCCGATCCGGGCAAATTGTTTTGGAGCTTCGAACGCGGTGGAATATTGCGCTGGCTCAACTGCAAGGGGCGCGGCGGATCGCGGCTAACACGCCGGTTCAAGTGTCGGCCGCGCGTGCCGCAACGCTGCAATCGACGGCCCGCTATGAGTCCGGTCTCGGCACCATCGATCAAGTAGCGGAAGCGCAGCGTTTGTTAAGCCAGGCGGAAATCGATGATGCGCTCGCGCATCTCAACGTCTGGCGGGCGCTGCTTGGATTAGCAACCGCCGCCGGCGATCTTCAGCCTTTCCTGGCGGAAGCCGGCAAATGAGCTACAGGAGCGAATGCGTCTCGTCCTAGCCGCGCTATCAAGACCAGTCGCGGTGGTAGTGGCTCTCATCGCCATTGCGCTTTTCGCCGGACTGGCCCTGCAACGCATGCCGGTGGATATCTTTCCGCAGGTTGGCGATCCGGCCATATACGTCGCCCAACCGTACGGAGGCATGGACCCCGCGCAGATGGAAGGGTACATCGCCTATTACTACGAGTATCACTTCCTCTACATCACCGGAATCGACAAGGTTACCAGCAAGAGCATTCAAGGCGCCACGTTGATGAAGCTGGTGTTTCATGCGGGCACGGACATGAGCCAGGCAATGTCGGAAACGGTGGGCTATGTGAATCGCGCCCGCGCCTTCATGCCGCCCGGCACGGTTCCGCCGTTCATCACCCGTTTCGACGCTGGAAGTGTTGCTATCGGTCAGCTCATCTTCAATAGTTCCACGCACACGCAAGGTGAGCTGCAGGATTTCGCCCTGAACCGCGTTCGGCCTTTGTTCGCCACCCTCCCAGGCGTATCCGCTCCGCCACCGTTCGGGGGCAACCAACGAACCATTGTGATCTCGCTCGATCCAGACAAGCTTCATCAATATCAAGTCTCTCCGGATGAGGCGATCGCCGCCATTAGTAAGGCAAGCCTTGTGATGCCGTCCGGCAACATGCATGTGGGAACCCTGAATCGAATTGCCCGGACCAACGCCGCGTTGGGTGGCAATCTCTCGGAACTCCTCGGCACGCCCATCCGGCCTAAGCCCGGCGCAACGGTATATCTGCGGGATCTTGGAACCATCGACAACGGCACCGATCTGGTGACCGCGTATGCGCATGTGAACGGGAAGCGAACAGTCTATATCCCGGTGACCAAACGTGCGGACGCCTCTACCCTGGCAGTCATCAACGCAGTAAAAGCCGCTATTCCCAAGTTCAAGAACGCCGTGCCCGAAGATGTCGACGTCCGGCTGGAATTCGATCAGTCTCCTTACGTCACCAACTCCATTCGCGGCTTGGCGCTGGAAGGCTTGCTGGGGGCGGCGCTCACCGGACTGATGGTGCTGATCTTCCTGCGGGACTGGCGTAGCGCACTGATCGTTGTCATGAACATTCCGTTCGCGGTGCTTAGTGCGGTCATCCTGCTGTGGGCCGCTGGCCAGACCATCAACATCATGACTCTGGGCGGACTCGCGTTGGCGGTGGGTGTGCTGGTGGACGAAGCCACGGTTTCTATTGAAAACATCCACAGCCAACTGCGGCCGGGTGTCTCGAAAGCACGCGCCATCCTGGAAGCCTCACGCCAAACTGCGCTGGCGCGTCTGCTTTCCATGCTCTGTGTTCTGGCGGTATTCGTACCGTCGTTTTTCATGCTGGGTGTCAGCCGTCAGCTATTTGTTCCGCTCTCGCTCGCCGTGGGATTCGCCATGATCGCATCCTACTTGCTTTCCAGCACGCTGGTGCCGGTTTTCGCCATGTGGTTGATTAAGGAAGCGCCGCCGGCCGGGCAGAAGCGCGGAGCCTTTGAACTTGTCCGCTCCGCCTACGAAAGTTATCTGGAAGTCGTCCTCCGTTTCCGCTTCCCGCTGGTTCTGGTGTATCTTGCGAGCTCCATCGGCTTGCTATTCGTACTCTTGCCGGGGATGGGCACGGAAATCTTCCCGGACGTGAACGCTCCCGTGCTGCGAATTCGGCTACGTGCCCCGGTGGGGACGCGAGTGGAAGAGACCGAGCGCGTGGTGCTGCGGGCACTGGACGTAATTCGCCGGGACGCCGGACCCGAAAACATCGACATCGTCAGCGATTTTGTAGGTGTTGTGCCCTCTAGCTATCCAGTGGACTTAATTCACCTGTTCACCAGCGGTCCGCAGGAGGCAATCATCCAGGTCGCCTTGAAGCCCGGCGCTCCCAGAGGCCAGGCGCTTCGTGAGCGGCTGCGGACCAGCCTGGCGAACCAGTTGCCCGGCACGCGAATTTCGTTTGAAGCCGGAGACATTATCAGCCAGGTAATGAGCTTTGGATCGCCGACACCGATTGAGGTGGCCGTGATGGGAACCAACTTGCAAGACGACTATGGCTACGCGCAAAAAATACAAACGCAAATGGCGTCGCTCCCCTTTCTGCGCGATCTTCAGTTCGCGCAGGAGCTCAACTATCCTACGGTGGATATCACTGTAGACCGCGAACGAGCTGGGCAATTCGGACTCACCATGGCGGACGTAGTCAGATCCGTGGTGCCGGCCACGTCGTCTTCGCGCTTCACGCAGCCGAATTATTGGCGGGACCCAAACACCGGGAATGCGTTCCAGATCCAGGTGGAGTTGCCGCGGAATCGAATGCAAGGCATCGATCAGCTGGGCAGCATCCCGGTGATGCTCGCCGGCCGCGCAGAGACGCGGCTCGATGACGTGGCCGTCCTGAAGAACGGAACCGTGCCGGGATTGATCGAACGGGACAACGGGCAGCGTGTCGTCAGCCTGACCGCCAACCTTGAGGGGATAACGTTGGGCGAAGCCGCGCGGAAACTGAACGCCGCACTGCCTCAGGCAGGAACGCCGCCCAGAGGCGTGACCGTAAGTTTCCGCGGGCAAATCCCGGCACTGGCGCAGACCATCTCCGGTTTGCAAATCGGATTGCTGCTCGCCGTCCTGACAATCTTCCTGCTTCTGGCCGCGAACTTTCAATCGGTCCGGCTGGCGATCGCCATCCTGTTGACTGTCCCTGCCGTTCTGTGCGGCGTTGTCTTGATGTTGCGATGGACGGGCACAACACTGAATATTCAGTCCTTCATGGGCGCAATCATGGCCATCGGAATTGCGGTCGCCAATTCCATTCTGCTGGTGACCTTCGCCGAACAGATCCGGCGCGGCGGAATGCCTTTGCTGCAAGCTACGCGGGACGGAGCCGGCAGTCGTCTTCGCGCGATCCTGATGACTGCCGCCTCCATGACTTTCGGAATGGTGCCCATGGCGATCGGCTTCGGGGAAGGCGGAGCGCAATCGGCGCCGCTCGGCCGGGCCGTGATCGGTGGCCTGGTCGTATCCACTTTTGCCACACTGACAATCCTTCCGTCCATCTACGCCATTCTGCAATCCAATGCGTCCAGCACTTCTCCATCCTTGAATCCCATGGACCCAACGAGCCAATACTATGAGCAGGTCTAGACCTTTCTTTCTGTTGTTTCCTTTGGTTATCACTGCCGTGCCGGCGGCATGGGCGCAAAAAGTAGAACTCGCAGTAGTAGCGGCAAAATCCGTCTCCCGCTCGGTGGATTTGCCAGGGGAATTCCAGCCCTTTCTGAGCACCGCATTGCATGCCAGAGTTCCTGGCTATGTGGAGCGAGTGCTGGTGGACCGCGGCAGCGTTGTCAAGAAGGGCCAGCTTCTGGCTGAGCTGAGTGCGCCGGAGATGGACGCGCGTATTCTTGAGGCGCGCTCAAAGGTACAGGTAGCGGAAGCGGATCGTTTGCAGGCGGAAGCACAAGTCGCCTCAATCGAAAGTACCTATGAACGGTTAAAGAAGGCAGCCCAAACGCCGGGAGCCATCTCTGGAAATGAGCTGGACCAGATGCAAAAGCAGATCGACGCAGGACAGGCCGCGGTGAGGTCACGCCAGCAGGTTAGCCGCTCCGCTGAAGCAAGCGTGCAAGCCCTCAAGGAAATGCAATCCTACTTGCGCATCTCCGCTCCGTTCGATGGCGTGGTAACCGACCGCTTCGTGCATCCGGGTGCCTTGGTCGGCCCAGGGGCCGATAACCCGCTACTGGTTCTGCAGCAGATCTCTACTCTCCGCTTAGTTGTTGCGGTACCGGAAGAGAATTCGGGAACGATCGCGAAAGGCGCAAAGCTCGTCTTTCGCGTGCCTGCCTTTCCAGAGCAAGCCTTCACGGGTACTGTTGCCCGCAGTTCCCACACGCTTGATCCGAAATCGCGCACCATGGCCGTCGAACTCGACGTGAGAAACGACGGCGGCTTGCTCTCGCCGGGGATGTATCCAACGGTGAAGTGGCTTATCCGGAGCGTGGGCCCCGCCCTGGTTGTTCCGCACACGGCCGTAGTCACAACCACCGAACGGACCTTTGTAATCCGTGAGCACGATGGACGCGCGGAATGGGTAGACGTCAAGAAAGGGCCCGTCGACGGAGATTTCATTGAAGTGACCGGGAAATTGCACGCTGGCGACAAGATTGCCAGGCGCGCTACCGACGAGATTCGCGAAGGCGCTTCGCTGCGGGCGCAGAAATAGAGCTGCTTCGAATCGGCAAGCCCGAAGCCCGAAGCGAGAACTGTCGGAGCCAGCGTGTCGCTGCCGGGTGCATTTACTTGAGCGGCAATCTGTGATAGCGTGCTGGTTTCGTCCAAATTAAGGGTAGTGCAAAATCACAGGAGTATCACAAAAATGGTGCGAATCAAATTTGTCTGTCTGTTCCTTTTTTGTGCCGCGATGGCGGTTTCTCAATACACCAGCGGAATCGAAGGCACGGTGGCCGACCAGTCCGGGGCGGCGATCGCCAACGCCAAAGTATCGGTCACCAACGAAGCCACCCAAGTGGTCAAGGAATCCGCCACGAACGCCAATGGCTACTTCCGTGTCTCTGACCTCACCCTGGGTGTGTATCGTGTCCAGGTCATGCTTGGCGGTTTCCAGAACTGGACACAAGCCAGCATCCGGCTTGACGGAAACCAGTTGCGGACTCTCTACCCCAAACTGATCGTCGGTGAGCAAAAGGCTTCAATCGAAGTTTCGGCCGCCGCCGAAACCATTGAGATCGGCAAGAGTTCCGTGGCCAGCAGCGTCGCCCAACGAACGGTGGAAATGGCGCCCATGCAGGGACGCAACATTTACGGCGGAGTCGCGTTCCTCGCGCCGGGTGTCACCGGCGCCGGGAAGTTGTTCGGCGGGGCCACCGGATCGGGATCCGCCAGCCAGGATAGTTTTCAGACCGAGCCGGGCTTCCAGATCAACTCCGCCGGCCAGCGGCAGGAATACAACGAGTACCAAGTGGACGGATCCAGCGTGAACGGTAACTCGCGGGACGGCATTGCGAATCTGACCCCAGAGCCGGATACGGTACAGGAAGTGCGCATCGCGGCCGCCGCCTTTACCGCCGAGCGGGGCCACAACAGCGGCGCCCTTGTGGAGGTCTACACGAAATCGGGAACCAATCAGTTGCACGGGACCTTATCTGAGTTCCACACGGACAACGCCCTCACCGGCCGCACGGTGTTTCAAAGTACTTCAAAAGTACCGGTCTTCCGGCGCAATGAGTACGGGGGTACCTTGGGCGGAGCGCTCATCAAGGATCGCACTTTCCTTTTCGGTTCGTTCCATCACTTGAGTTCGTCGGCTTCCCAGACCGACGTGGTTGCCGCGGAAACCCCGCAATTCGTGAATTATCTGAAGCAATATTATCCGAACAACATCTCGACCCGCATATTGACCGTAGCGCCGATCGGCTCTGCTCCGGTCTCAGGATTTGTGACCGCCAACACTTTGAGATCGTCGTCCCGCTACCCAATCCCCGACACTCTGCCGCTGGACCTGCCCGTGTTGGGAACAAGTTTTATCAACCAGACGCTGGCCCGCCCGGCGGGTCAATGGAATACGCGTTTGGATCAGTATTTCCGCGAGTACAAAGACCGCGTGTTCTTCAACTACTTCAACTATTTCTCGAAGGCTCAGCAGGCCAATCCGCGGCCCCTGCAGCGAATCACCCAGCCGAACTTCGGCATGTACGGCAAGGCCAGTTGGACGCGCACTATCAGCCCTTCGCTGTTGAACGAAGCATCGATGACTCTGATGCGGGTAGACGGCGGGACGCCTCCTACCACCCACCCCGAGTTACCCGGCGTGGCAGTGACGGGAATGCAAGGCTTCAGCCAGAGCCAGATCAACTGGGCCCACGTGAACTACAACTGGCACGATGTGGTGTCGTGGATGCGCTCGAACCATACGTTCAAGTTCGGGTTCGATATGGACCGCCAGCACGATCTGGATAACTTCACGCCCAGCTATGCCCGCCCGAGTTTCAGTTTCGCCAACGTTCTTGATTTCGCCCAGGATCTGCCACTGACTCAAAGCGGCCCGGTGGTGGATACCAGGACGGGAAAACTCGGCCAGAACATCTACACCCGGATCCATATGACGTATATGGGCCTCTTCGCGCAGGATGATTGGAAAGTTCGGCGGAATCTGACCATCAACCTGGGGCTGCGCTACGAGAACTACTTCCATCTGGCGCAACTGGACCGCGGTGGAACCGCGGGCAGCTTTTTCGCTCCCGGCGCCGGGGCCACGTTCAATGAGCAAATTACCAACGGAAAGATGCGCGTTACCGGTGACGGCCTCGCGTCCACGAATACGCCCCAGGGAATAATGCCGCGGATCGGGTTCGGATGGGACGTCTTCTTAGACGGATCGCTGGCGGTTCGTGGCGGCTGGGGCGTTTACTACAACCGCATCGGGAACCTCTCCTATGCCGGCACCGCCCGCGTGAATCCGCCCTTTGGAAATCCGTCGTTCGACGTTCGGAACGGCCAAACGCTGGCGTTCTCGCTCGGCACCCCGGACGGACTGTCCTTCCCGCTGCCGCCCGGTGTGCAGTTCACCCCGAATCCCGGTGGCGGTCTTAGCGGTACGCCCATCCAGGTGTCGGGCTTCACTCCGGACATCAAGCCGCCTACCGTCCAAGTCTGGAACCTGTCGATCAGCAAGCGGCTGACGGACTCGATCATCCTCCAGGCCGATTACCTCGGGAACCACGCCTACAATCTGTATTTGCAGGCCAATGCAAACCGTTACGCGGGAGACCTGATTCAACACGGCGGCAGCCTGACGCGCTTAAATCCTTACTTTGGCCCGATTATCTTCGGGCGCACGATCGGATTTTCCGATGGACACTACGGGAGCTTGCTGCTCAGCAAGCGATTCGGCAAGGGATTCTCCGCCAAGGGCATCTACAGTTTCGGCAAGGCGACCGATCTGACGTCGAGTAACGACAACGGGGTCGGCGGAGGGCAGAACGTTTTTGACGCGGCGAACCCAGGCATCCAGCACGCTCGCTCCGATTTCAATGTCTCGCGAAGGCTTACCATCGACAGCGTATACGAGATTCCGTCCCTGTTCAAACAGGGTTTTGCCAAGCACATCACCGGCGGATGGCAACTCGCCGGGATCGCCATCTTCCAGAGCGGCCTGCCCTTCACGGTGGTGAGCACGGCGCCCTACCCCAGAGGCGATTTCAATGCGGACGGCTTCAACTATGATGTGCCGAATACGCCATCGTTCGGCAACCACGTGTCGTCGTCCCGCGGCGATTTCATCAAGGGACTGTTTCCGGCTTCCGCATTCCCGATCCCGGCCACCGCCCAGCAAGGCAATCTCGGCCGCAACACCTTCGACGGACCCGGCTTGGCCAACGTGAACCTGAACGTGGTCAAGAGCGCGCACATTCCGTGGTTCGTCCGGGAAGGGGCCACGGTGCAGTTGCGCTGCGAAGTCTTCAACCTCCTCAACC
>JBBRNO010000197.1:0-9604 GCA_038230275.1 Bryobacterales bacterium | reverse complement strand
GCACAAGCGCGTATTGCGGCAGCAGGTGTGCGGTAGACTAGTTTAGTACACACAGTTCGGGCTGTAGCGCAGCCTGGTAGCGCGCTTGCTTGGGGTGCAAGAGGTCCCGGGTTCGAATCCCGGCAGCCCGACCATTCCCCTCAAAGAGTTAGAAACACCGGTCGTTGAGCGGTTTCCCGCCTGGATTTCATTTCAAGTGCCAAAAACAGACATCGCTATTTGTAAACTCATGAGGGTTTCGTGCCGCTCAGTTTGCGTCAAGTATCTGAATCCCCAACTTCTCTGCACCCTCGATAAGACTCGGCGCGCGTGCGGACCACTGCGAAACGGTTAGGCTTCCCTGCCCAAGTCTCGGATACCGAAGGTGGGTTCAAAACGCGAGAGCGGCGTCAGTTGACGATGGCAGAAGTTTTCCACTCAGGCTCGGAGTGATTTGGTAGAGAATTGACTATATGAATTTCTTTGCGCGACGTCCCTTAGCCCTCTGTTGCCTGATTGCGTCGATACCCTTCGGCCTGATAGCCCAAGAAAAGCCCATTCGACATCGGATCATGCTGGCACAATACCAAGGACCGGGAGGCAACCGGATCATTGAGGTGTCAGCCGATGGGAAGATCACCTGGGAGCATAAGGTTCCCAGTGCATGCGTGATGTTCCAACTGCTTCCCACCGGCAATGTGGTGTACGCCTTTGGTGGCAGTCCAACGGGCGCAGAGGAAGTGGACCGTCAGCAAAACGTCGTATGGCGGTATGTGAGCAAGAGTTCGCAGGTGATGACTTGCGAACGCCGGCCGAATGGCAATACCTTACTGGCGGAGCAAGGAACTTGCCAGGTGCTGGAAATCAACTCCAAAGGCGAAACGGTTTCCACTGTTAAGCTGACGACCAGCGAGGCGCAGTTTCACCGGCAGGTCCGGATGGTGCACCGTTTTGAAAATGGCAACATCCTGGCAGCCCACGAAGGAGAGGGTGTGGTGCGGGAAGTTACTCCGGCGGGTGAGCGAGTCTGGGAGTATCCGGGCGTGAGCTCTGTTTTCGAGGCGATTCGTTTGCCGAATGGGAACACGTTGATCGGATGTGGAACCCAGGGGCGAATCATTGAAGTGACCCCAGGACACAAAACGGTTTGGGAGCTAAAGGCAGAAGAAGTACCTGAGTTAAACCTTACTTGGATTACCAGTCTGCAGGTGCTTAGGAATGGCAATCTGGTAATCGGAAATTTTCTTCGCGGCCAGGAAGGCAAAGGCGCCCACGCATTCGAAGTTACACGCGACAAACGGATAGTCTGGAAGTTCGCGGATCATGAGATGGTTAAGTCTCTGACCATGGTTCGCGTTCTGGATGACAAATAGATTTTGAAAGCTTCGTGGTTCCGATAGACAGGCCGTGCATTATTTGATTTTGCTTGGGGTTGTTTACGTCTTCGGCGCCATATTCAGACGCGTGTGCCTTATCCCGCGGTGTTGAGCGATCCTGATGACCAACTTCGCTAAGCCGGTCAATTGGGGCCTTTCCGGTGCCCCCGCCGCGGCAGCGATACAGATTCTCAATTAGATCGGCGCCCTCTGTCTGGTGTATGCCATGCGATATGGAAAGGAGATTATCGTTACCCCCATGACCGCGATGGCACCTGTCCTGACGATTATTCTCTCGCTGGCCTTATATCGCACTGTTCCGGGACCGGCTCTGATCGCCGGCATGGCGCTGGCGTCGGTTTCGATATATTTGATGGCGGAGTAAGCGAACGTTGCCCCCCACCTGCACGTTGGCATGTCCGGTCGAGGCGCGACTGTCAGATGGCGCGGGATCGGCTACTTTCCGGGGAAGGGACTCTCCGGGAGGAATGTGCGGACGCCAGCGCAGCGCGGCTTCACTTTCCGAGTGGCGCGCTATCCATCCAGAATCGAGTGCAGCACCTCGTCAACCTCCCAGAATTAGACATCGGGGCGACGAAGTCCAGTAGGGCGCTCTTCGACAAGTCGACGCCGGATAGCCCTGGATAATTTCAATGGGAGTGGAGTCTTGGCCAGACCTTGTTATCCGGACTCCGTTTCGGTCGCCTTCCGCATTAGGTCAGGGACCTTCCTTGGCCCCACAGCATCGGATCCGTCAACTCGAACAGCGCTTTCAGCCTCACGCTGTATCCGGTTTGCGGATCAGATCCCCTGCGTAGCCGGAAAGACCAAGTTGGCCGTGGGGTCCACGACAGCATCCTCAGGGAGTACGATGACGCCCGAGGCGACCATTCGGTAGCCCATCGAGTTGACGATTTGTCGGCAAATCATCGAAGTTCCAGATGCGGCGTTGCCGTCGATTTGATCCGGCTGGGTGCTATCGGGAATCGGGCGGCGTCGATGGCCAAGAGCCTATTTCTGGGCTTCTAACTCCAAACCGAATTACAAGGAATTGGGTTTGGCCAGGGCCTCCGCGGTCCAGGCGGCGCGGGGTTTGATGACGACGTTGGCTGCGCCGGAGTAGAGACGTTCGATATCGGCACTGGCCGCAGGCGCACCTTTGGCGGTCGCGAGGCCGGCCAGGACGACTTGGCGGGGGGAGATGGCGCGGGCCACTTCCGGCAGATCGGTATGGCGTAGGAGGCCGGGAACCATGTCGGCCAGCGGCGTGCGGAACTCTTCCGTTTCGACGACGTCGCGATAGGACAGGAGGGCTCCGGAGAGATAGATTTCGGCGATCTGGGGATCGAGGGCGGCGGCGAAGAGAGCTGCGCTGGTAAGGCGGCCCCAGGCGGCCAGGCGGAGCTTGCGTCCGGCCATTCCCGGATAGGCGCGGAAAGCGGCCGCGACGGCCAGGATGTCGGTGACGCGCTGGCCGAGCAGCGGCTTGCCGAGGATCATGGAACTCCAAGCGTAATCCTCCTCCGTCTGGTGGGAGCGGGCGTGGTCAGCCGCGCCGCGGCCGAACTCAGGCGTAAGGTCGCCGATGCCGCGAACGTCGGGCACGCAGACCGGGAAGCCTTGCTGGGCGAGTTGCTGGTACATTTCGCCTTCGTGCCAGCGGAAGTTTCTCCCGCTAGATTCCAAGGCGAAAAGGAGCGGCTTCGACGGATCGTTCTTGGCGGGAAGAAAGAGCCAGGCGGGTAGAAAGACGTTGGGGGCAGAGGGGATTTCGACGGCTTCGATGCTGACGCCGCGGGAGGGTGCGCGACGGAGCACGGTCATGCGAGGAGGGGCGGCCGTGCGGTCGATGCGGAGCAGTCGATCAAGCGGCATGGGCGAGCGGGGGACGGCGGCGGATTTGTTGAGAGTGAACGGGGTGGCGCCGCCGAAGGATTTAACAACGTTGCCGCTTTCGGCGACGTTCAGAGTGGCGTCGGCTTCAGGGTTGACGGCGGGCTCCTGGGTGACGGACGCCGATTCGCCTTTGAGGTAACGGGCTAACCAAGAGTAGACCTGCAGGCGGCTGTCGTAGGAGAGGCCGTGCGGCAGGGGCGTATCGGCCCAGGCGATTTGGTCGGGCTGTCCCATGACTTCGTAAACCTTGCGGAGCTTTTGGAACTCCTCCCAGCCGTTGCTGATGTAGTTCGGGGAGTACGTGCCGAACTTGTCTTTGTCGCTGACGGTGATCAGGAGCGGTTTGGGGGCGAAGGGGTAGAACAGATCCCAGCGGTCGAAGCCGGCGGGGCCGGAATCGAGGAAGTTCTGTTCCGCGTCATCGCTGGAACCGGGCGGGTTGAAGTTGGCGCAAGCGACGTTTTCGGTGTTGCCGCTGCATACGACGGCGGTGGCGAGGCGGTCCTCGACGGCCATTAAGAGCATGGTGAGCGTGCCGCCCCCAGACTGACCGATAGAGGCGATACGTTTGGGGTCGACGGCTGGATGGGCGGCAAGATAGTCGAGGCTGCGGATGGCATCCCATACCTGGAAGCGGGAGCTGGTGTGGCCGAGCAGCAGCATCTGTTTGCCCGGAAGGGTGTGTTCTTCGTCCGCCGAGTGCAGGCGAGTGCGGGTGAGTTCGGCGTTGGGGTAATAGGTGCGCTCGCCCTGGCCCATGGGATCGAAGGCGAGGACCAGGTAGCCGAGTTTGGCGAGCGCCTGGCAGCAGCGCTGATAAGAATCATACGCCTTACCGTTGAGCGAGTGGCCCATTTGGAAAAGCACGCCGGGGTAGGGCTGCTTGCCGGTGGTGGGGATGTAGAGGTTGGCCGGGATCCAGAGTTCCGGCCGGCTCTCGTACACCACTTTTTCGACCTTGTAACCATCGCGAGTGAACGACCCGACGGTGCGTGCGTTTAACGGCGTCTGCTCGGGCCGGCCGCCGATGAGCCTCCATAGCGTCTCCCGGGCCCAGGCCTGCCGGCGCCGGACCGCTTCGGCTGTGGTGAGCTTGTCGAGTTCGGCGTTGCGGGTTTGGTAGGCGCGCGCGGAAAGGGCGCGGAGGTAGTCGGGAAGGCACCTGGCATATTCACGGTAGGGGACACCGGGGAAGCCTGTTTGTGCGAAGGCCGGTCCGGCGGTAAGCCATAGCAGGTCACGTCGGGTCATTGGGGTTAGAAGTTCAACTTCAACGCCATTTGGATGACGCGAGGAGCGCCGGCACTGGTGATGCGGCCAAAGCCGCCGGAGGTGACGGTTGTTCCCGGGTTACCGAGAATCGGGTGATTCATGACGTTAAAGAACTCGGCTCTATACTGCAGTTTCAGCTTTTCGGTGATGGGGATCGATTTGTGCAGCGAGAAATCGATATTAAAGGTGCCAGGGCCGTAGAGCGTGTTGCGGCCGACGTTGCCGAAAGTGCCTTCTTTGGCGACGCGGAAGGAGTTGGTGCTAAACCACTGCCTGATCTGTGCTCCGCGGGAACCGCTGGTGTAGCTGGGGCTGCTCACGACATCGGCCTGATCGTTACCGATCGCGGTGAGGGAGGTGTCATCTCCTGAGCTGATGTTAATGGGGAAACCGTGCTGCCAGTTCCAGATGCCGGACGATTCCCAGCCGCCCAGGATGTGGCGGAGGGAACCCTTCGGGGAGGGCATGATCCAAAGGTAGTTCAGGACGAAGCGGTGGGCTAGGCTGAAATCCGAAAGGCCGCGATAGGCGCGGACGTTGAAGGGGTTGATGACGTTGATGCCGTCCAGATCGGTGAGGAAGGACGCGGTATCGAGGCTGCGGCCCCACGTGTAGTTTCCGCCGATCGTGAACCCTTTCGCGAACCGCTTATCGATGCCCAGCTGCAACGAATTAAAGATGGAGTTACCGCCCGAGATGTTCTGGGTGATCAGGTCGAAGTCCTTGTAGGGACGGCGCAGGGAGAGATCGACATCAGCGGCGCCGGCGAAGTATCTGGGCGCGTTGAGATCGGTGTTGTAGCCAAGGTGCGAGCCCTTCGAGGCGACGTAGGCGGCGCGGACCAGGACCTCCTTGCGCAGTTGGTGTTCGAGCGTCAGATTCCAGCTGAGCACCTGTGCGGGCTTCCAATCGGAAGCGTAGGAGACGCCGACCACAGGCTTGTCAAACCCGATATCTTTGGCCGGCGGGGCGGGGGCGAATTCGGCGGGGAAGGGATTCCGCGCGCCCGCGTAAGGGTTGGCGAAGGGTACGCCAAACCGGATGATCTGCGGACTGAAGGGCGCGCTATCCACCATGTTGTTGTAAGCTTCGACGAAGGGCGGCTGATAAAAGACGCCGAAGCCACCGCGGAGGGTGGTGCGGCTATTTCCGCCGATGTTGTAGGCGAAGCCAAATCGGGGCGACAGCAGCATCCATGCATTCTTGCTGCCCCCGGCCGGGCAGTCCGAATCACCGGCAAACAGGTAGCCGGTGGGGGCCTTGGGAAACCGTTGCGACTGCTTGCCGGCGACGAAACATTCGGTACGTCCGAGTTGGTCCGTGTACGGGAGGAACGGATCCCAACGCAGGCCGATGTTGACATTCAACTGGCGGGAGACGCGGAAGTTGTCTTGGACAAAGAGGCTGCCGAGGTTGCCGCGGCGGGCGGCATATTCGCCTCCCCCTTGGAGGAAGCGCTCAACCGAGCCGAGCATGAAGTCGCTGCGGGCGTCGCCGGAGTAGTTGGCGCCGCGGAAGCGGAAGCGGCCGGCCTGGCGATAGGAGTTGGCGAGGTCCACTTTCATCCGCATGAAATCACCGCCGAAGGCGATTTCGTGCTTGCCTTTGATCCAGTGGACGCTGTCGGCAAAGTGGAAGTTGTCGCGGACGAATTCGCCGGGCGCGCCTGAGCTCATGTTGAAGAAGCCGGCGATGGAGATGTTGATTTCCGGCGGGTTGGGGCCGGCGATGTTGACACCGATGCTGTTCAGGCTGAACGGCGCGCCGCTGATGGCGGTGCCTTTATTGTTGGAGAAAGAGAAGTTGAAGCTGTTGAGCAGGGTGGGGCCGAGGGTGTAGGTGTCGCTGACGGCAACGCTTTGGTTGAAGAACTCACGGCCGCCGGTGCCGCGCACCAGATTCCCGGCCCCGGACACGCCGGCGCGCAAGTACTTGGAGTAGAAGTAGCGGCCGTAGAGGCGGTGTTTGGAGAGCAGATAATCGACACGGCCCATGAACTGGTTTTCGTGATCGTTGACGGGCCGGGTGAACACCAGGAAGCCGTCACTGGCGCTGGAGATGGGGATGAGGGGCAGGAGCTTTTTGGTAACCGGATCGATCCGGCTGGCCGGGATGATGTTCCCCGGGAAGGGCTGTTTAGTGGTGGGATCCACCAGGCTGCGGGAGAGTGAGGAGAAGTTGCCGGCCTGTTGGGCGGCAGTCAGGACGAAAGCGGTGTTGCCGCTGGAGAGATCGCGCACTTGCGTGCCCTGATAGGTGCCGAAGAAGAAGAGTTTATCTTTTATCACCGGGCCGCCGAAGCTGCCGCCGAACTGGTTCCGCTTCAGCTTATCCGGGATGACGGAGAAAAAATTGCGGGCGTTCATGGCGCCATTGCGGAGGAATTCGAAGGCGCTGCCGTGGAAAAGGTTGGTGCCGGACTTGGTGACAATGTTGACGACGGCCCCCGAGGCGCGGCCCTGCTCGGCGCCGTAGTTATTGGTTTGGACGCTGAATTCTTCCAGCGCGTCGGGATTGGGGAAGGGATTGTTGACGTTGGTGTAAGGGTCGATGTTGCTGCCGCCGTCGAGCAGGTAATTCACGCCGTCGGCGCGAGCGCCGTTTGAGGTGATGGACTGGGCGCCGGGGTAGGTTACGCCCTGCTGTGTATCGCCGCTGCCGCGGGCGTTGGGGCCGGTGAGATCAGCGGTGCCGGGCGCAAGGAGGACAAGCGTGGCGGCGTTGCGGCCATTGAGGGGAAGTTCGATCAGCTTCTGCTGGCCGACGACGGCGCTCAGGGTGCCTGAGCGGGTTTCAATCATTTCCGCGCTCGAGTCGACGGTCACCGTATCGCTGGTGGCACCGAGTTGGAGAACGACGGGAACAGTGGCGTTGCCATCCACCTTGACGGCAACGCCGCGCTGTTCAAAGCGCCGGAATCCGGACGCCTCCACCGTGACGTTGTAGGCGCCGGTGGGAAGCAGCGGGAATACGTAGCCGCCGTCCCCGGCGCTGACAGCGGCGCGGGAAAGGCCGGTGGTCAGGGCGGCAACGGTGACTTTGGCGCCAACGACCGAGGCACCGGTCTGATCGACGATCGTGCCAGCGATGGTTCCTGTTGGATCCGCGCCGTAAACCGCAAGGGTGGCTGCGGCGAAAAGAGAGACTATAGCCTTCATCGAACTACCTCCAGAAAGATTTAAACTCCCGGAAGCGAACGGGGCAAAAACCAAGAGTATAGGCTATTATACATATACGCAGGGAACGATAAAGGGCCTCTGGTCTAGAACCTAAATTTGTTTTCATGCGACCGATTGCAACGGAGAAGAGTCGAGGCGGCTTCATCCAGCGTGGGCTTGAGAACGGGTACCGACGAAAATCAGACCTGTGTTTCCGTGATATTCCGCTTGGACTGCCCTATCCAAGTTCTGCATCGGGTGAGTTGGCTGTCGAGAATGCGCGGGGACCAAGTCGCTGTGCGCTCGCTCGCTGCTACCGGCGCTCGCGCCGGCGTCGTGTGCTTACACCAAACCTGCGCTAGATCCTCTTCAAGTACAACGCGACAGTACTCACCACGGAGGGTGTATAAAATGCCGATTCTGGGATAGGATCTTCCAGCGGTACGCTTCTCAATCGATCCGTTTCTTTGGCCTTTTCGCACGGGCTGTAGCTGGTCGCCGAGAGAGTCTTTCTGGCCCCGGGCGCCCGTAGCGAAGTCCGATGCATCCATACCGGCGACAGGCGTCGCAGAACTCGGCGAACCGCCGGTGTTCGAGCGTGGCCACAATTTCGCCCGCGTCCGTCAATCGTTGGGCTGCTGCATAATTCAAACTGACCCACTACCTACGACCACTTTCGACAGCCCTCACCATAGCGTGGGGCTTACCGGTATTTCGAGGAGCCTCAATACGGATAAATCGCCTCAAACGGCGTTCTGGGAAGTGTCACGGTGCATTCTGGCCGGATCGTCGGCGATCCGGAAGTTAGGGCTGATGCGAGACCTTGCCAGGTCTGGTGTTGGAGTGAGAGTTTCACAATCCAGGTACGGGCGCGGAAACACCAGCCCTCGGCCTCAATGGCGATCTGGTCGGTCACGGCGGATGGGATGTGCGACAGGGCACGACGATGCGCCCTCCCGCTCTGATCGGGCGACGACTCCGGTCGGGTATTGTATTGTCATGGAGCTAATCTTCGAAATTCGCGATGCGGAGGAAGGTGGCTTTTATGCGCGCGCGTTGGGACACGGCATTTTCACTGACGCTGACAGTTGGGATGAACTTCGCGCGAACCTAATCGAGGCAGTTTCGTTCCATTTTGAAGGCGCCACCACTCGTCCACGGCTCGTCCAGATGCACTACGTCAAGAACGAACGGATTCCCTTGGAAGCTGCATGAAATTGCCGCGTGGCGTGTCCGGCGATCGTCTGGTTCGCACGCTGTAGCAGGCCGGATATACCATCGTCCGGCAGAAGGGGAGCCATGTCCGGCTGCAGCATCCGGGACATCCCGCTCATTTCATCACGGTGCCGTTGCGCAATCCGCTGAAGAGTGGCACGCTCCACGGTATCCTCGCTGAGGTCGCCCTCATGCGGTAAATGACAACTGAGTCCCTCGCCGAACTACTCTGACCCAGCCGACAGCGTGATGTTGTTCAGTTCTGAAATGCAGGGGCGGAAGTCGTACGACAGCACTTCGGCTCAATCCGGCGCGCCCGACGCTGCAGTAATACCGATTCTCGATTTGATCGGTGTCCGGTGACTGTTGTATGCCATGCGGTACGGAAAGGCGATTATGGCACCCGTCGCGACGATTACTCTCACTGGCCGTCTATCGCACCTTGCCGGGGGCCGGTCCTGATCGCCGGCATGGCTCTGGCGCCGGTTTCCTCCCCTAGCGCGAAGTCATCGCTTGGGGTGTTACATGGATCAGGGCGCCGGGACTGGCGTCTTCCAGCATCCACAGCGAGCCGTCGGGGCCTTGTTCCACATCGCGGATGCGGCGGCCGACATTCCAGCGCTCGGCGGTCTTTGCGCCGCCATGGCCGTTAAAGACGATGCGGTTGAGCGTCGTGCTGCCAAGTCCGCTGATGAAGCCGCTGCCGTT
>JBBRNO010000196.1:0-9718 GCA_038230275.1 Bryobacterales bacterium | reverse complement strand
GCCGACAATATTCGCGAACTTCTCAACTCGAAAAAGGAAGAGTCGGAACTCACTATGTGCACCGACGTGGACCGCAACGATAAGTCGCGAGTCTGCGTCCCCGGAACCGTGCAAGTGATCGGCCGCAGACTGATCGAATCGTACGCAGGAGTCTTCCATACGGTGGATCACGTGGAAGGAACGCTGCAGGATAAGTTCGATTCGCTCGACGCGTTCCTCGCCCACATGTGGGCCGTCACGGTGATCGGCGCGCCGAAGAAAGCGGCTGCTCAAACCATTGAAAATATCGAGAAGAATGCCCGCGGCTGGTACGGTGGCGCAGTCGGCATGTTGTCGTTGAATGGCGACATCAACACCGGCATTCTCATCCGCACCGTTCATCTGCGGGATGGCGTAGCGGAGTATCCGGTGGGCGCAACGCTGCTTTACGATTCAGTCCCCGAAATGGAAGAGCGCGAAACGCGGCTCAAAGCCACCGGCTTCTTCCGCGCCTTCCATCCCAAGCCGAAAGCGGCGCCTGCAGTGGCGGCGGGCGTGGCCAAAACCGGCGCCAGCGCGCGCATGCTGCTGATCGACAACGACGATTGCTTTATCCATACGCTGGGAAATTACGCGCGCCAGACCGGTGCCGCCGTGGTCACCTATCGCGCCGGATTTCCGCTGCACCTCATCGATGAAATCGCCCCCAGCCTGATTCTCATATCGCCGGGCCCGGGCCGGCCTGAAGACTTCGGAGTGCCTGGAGTGGTTCGCTACGCCGCCGCCCGCGAGATTCCCGTGTTCGGCGTTTGTCTCGGATTGCAAGGGATCGTCGAAGCGTTCGGCGGCGAACTCGGTGTTCTCGATTACCCGATGCACGGCAAACCGTCTACCGTGATTCATGATGGAAAGGGCGTGTTCTTTGGCCTCCCCGAACGCTTCCAGGTGGGCCGCTACCATTCGTTGTTCGCCAAAAGGGACACCTTGCCGGACTGCCTGGAGATCACCGCCGAAACGGAAGATGGCATCATCATGGGCGTGCGCCATCGCACCCTTCCCATTGAAGCGGTGCAGTTCCATCCCGAGTCGCTGCTCAGTCTTGACGATCAATGCGGGTTGCGTCTGATGCGAAACGTCGTCCGGCTGTACGGCGGCGTGCGCCGCGCCGCGCTGCTCGCTCGCGAATAGATCGTGCGAATCAAAAAAGCCGCCGTTTTCCTGGTTTCGGCCGCCATCACTTGCGTGTTCGTAATCAACTTCTGCGCCCTGATCTATCGCTGCGGCTGTCATTCTTTTTGGGCGGGCGCCGCGGATGAGTGCAACATTCACAGCTATGAAATGCACCACTGCCCGTGGTGCAGCATCGGCACGGAAGGCTTCGCGGCAGTCGTCGTGGCCATCGTCGCCGTGCAGGCGGCGCTCACCTTCGGCCCGCACCGGTTTGGCATCGCCGCGCGGCTCCTGTCCAGTCTGATAGCATTTCCCGTAGCCGGCGCGGCCATCGCGGTCGCACTTGGCTTATGGCAAGGATACTGGAAATGAAGCTACTCACCGGCTTGTTGTTCACGGCAGTGCTCTTCAGTCAGGAGCCAAAGCGTCCGCGCATCCTCGGCGTCGCGCACATCGCGCTCTTCGTAGGCGACATCGAGAAATCCCGCGCGTTTTACAAAGACTTTCTCGGCTACAACGAAGTCTTCTCGCTCAACAAACCCGATGGAACCCTTTCGCTCACGTTCTTCAAGATCAATGAACGCCAGTACATCGAACTGTTCCCGCAAACCGAGGCTGGCTCAGACCGTCTAAATCACATCTCCATTGAGACGGACGACGCCGAAGCCATGCGCGCCTACCTCGGCTCGAAAGGTATCAAGGTGCCTGATAACGTTCCCAAAGGCCGCATCGGCAACTCGAATTTCAATGTCAAGGATCCGGACGGGCACACCGTGGAAATTGTGCAATACGAACCCGCCGGCTGGTCGGTGCGTGATAAAGGAAAAGCCATCGGACCCAATCGCGTGTCTACACGGATGATGCACCTCGGCATCATCGTAGGCGCCGTGGACCCGGCGATGAAGTTTTACCGCGACATCCTGGGCTTCACCGAAACCTGGCGCGGCAGCTCGAAAGGTACCGAACTTTCCTGGATCAACCTGAAGGTTCCAGACGGCAGTGACTACATCGAATTCATGCTCTACGATGAAATACCCGCGCCCAACAAACGTGGCGGGCAGCATCACATCGCGCTGGAAGTGCCCAGTGTCGCCTTCAGCGCGACCGCTCTTGAAAAGACTCCGTACTATTCGCAGTACGCCAAGCCGATGGAGCCGAGAACCGGCATCAACCGCAAACGCCAGTTGAATTTGTACGACCCTGACGGAACGCGGATCGAGTTGATGGAGCCACTCACCATCGACGGAAAGCCCACGCCGCCGTCCACTGCTCCACCGCCGCACGCTCACTAGTAAATAACCGGACACAAGAACCAGCTTGCTCACGCGTGCGGCTCGGTCTCGAACTCATTGCTGCAACAGTAGCTTCTGAGCCGCGACTGTCACGGAGCGGTTTCCGGTAATGTCCACACTAGATTGAACAGAATCTCAGGAGAACCAGCAACACCGCCTGTAAGGCCCGTGGAGATGAAGTTTGCGTCTCTAAATGATTTCACGGCGCGCATTCGGGGAGTTTCACTAGTACCCGCGGGCTTGCAGTAACGGGCTTTCTAGACGATAATGAAAGTTATACCCATGGATTCTTCCGACATGATACTCGTGCTCTTCGCCGTAATCTGTTTTTGGATCGCCACCGAAATTTCCGGTGGAGGCGGCGGCGGATTGCGCAAGCGCGTTCTGGTTCCTACGAAGTCCTAGCCCGCAGCCTGGATGTCTTCGGTCATCGTAGCGGGCGGCGGCTTAGCTGGTCTGGCCACCGCGGCAGCGCTCGGAAGCGCCGGTTATCAGGTCGACCTCTATGAATCCCGTGGTTTCCTCGGTGGCCGTGCCACCTCTTTCCCCCTAGCTCCCTCCAACGATCAATCGGAAGTCATCGACAACTGCCAGCACGTTCTGCTGCGCTGCTGCGTCAACCTGCTCGATCTCTATCAGCGCCTCGATGTTGCCCGCGACATCACCTTTCACAAAGAATTTTTCTTTATTGAACCAGGCGGCCGCGTGTCCATCCTGAAAGCCGGTTTTCTCCCGCGCCCGTTCCACTTTGCCGGCGCGTTTCTCAAGATGCGCTGCCTCGGTCTGGGCGACAAGCTGTTGCTGGGCCGCGCGCTCTTGGCTCTGCAGCGCGAAAGGACCACCCGCAAGGATCTCGATCAGATCACCATGATGCAATGGCTGATTGAGAAGGGTCAGACAAAACGCGCCATCGAACGTTTCTGGGCTCAGGTTCTGGTCAGCGCAATCAATGAAGACCTGGACAAGATGTCGGCCATCCATGGATTTCAAGTGTTTTGGCTGGGCTTTCTGGCCAGCAGCACTTCCTACGAAATGGGAATTCCGAACGTGCCGCTAGGGGCCCTCTACAGTTCGGATGCGTGGCAGCAGTTCCCGGGTGTTCGCATTCACCTTCGATCGGGCGTGGAACGGCTGACCGCCGCCGGCGTCTCCATCCGCGGGGACCTGCGCACGGCCGACTATTACGTAAGCACGCTGCCGTTTGAAAAGCTGCCCGCGGTGGCGCCGGATCTGGACGCGCCGCAGTTCGGGCACTCCCCCATCACTGGTATCCATCTGTGGTTCGACCGCTCGATTACATTGCTGCCACACGCGGTGCTTCTGGACCGCACCGTCCAATGGATGTTCAACAAAGACGGAGGAACCTACCTGCAGTTAGTGGTCAGTGCCTCGCGCAGCCTCATCGAAAAGAGCCGTGCGGATGTCATCGCGCTGGCGCTCAAAGAGCTGGCCGAATTCTTCCCGCAGGTTGCCCAAGCCACGCTGGTGAAGGCGCATGTGGTGAAAGAGGTTCGCGCCACTTTCTCCGCCGCTCCCGGACTGGAATCGCAGCGCCCCGGGAACCGCACCCGCTTCCCAAACGTCTTTCTGGCAGGCGATTGGACCCGGTCCGGTTGGCCGGCTACCATGGAAGGCGCCGTCCGCAGCGGCTACCTTGCCGCGGAAGCGGTGACCGCGGCGGCAGGGAAACCACAAAAGTTCCTCTTGCCGGACATTGCGTAGGATAATCGGAAGATGCTGTTGAGACTTATTGCCGTACTCGGAGTTCTGCTCTCGGTCCCCGCCGGTTTTGCGGCCACGCCGATGACGAAGCTGAAGATCAACGTCCGCTCATTGTCGGATAAGCCAGTCGACCGCGCGGCCGTCATCGTCCAATTCGTGGAAGGCCGGTCCATCGTCAAACTCGGCAAGCAAATCCAGACCCGCTGGGAAGTGCGGACGAATCAGGAAGGCATCGCCAAAATCCCTGCCATCCCCCAGGGAAAGATCCGGATCCAGGTGATCGCGAAGGGACACCAGACTTTCGGCCAGGTCTTTGATGTGGATGAGGAAGAGAAGACGCTGCAAATCAAGCTCAACCCTCCCCAACCCCAATATTCAGCGCACTAGTTATTCGGGTTGCTTGGTGGCGCTTGCCGCCTCGGGCGCCAGTTGCCGTTGGATTTCTTCCAGCTGCCGCTTCACATGGTCCACATCCGGCGCATTCGGAGCAAGCTTCAAATAGCTCTTCATGCTTTCGGCCGCGCCCTTGAAATCCTGCTTCTGCGCCAGTACCACGCCCAGCACCTGATTCATGCGCGGATTTCGATTCTGCGGGTCCATCTTCAGCCCTTCGCGCGCCTGTTCCTCGGCTGCGTCCAGATGCTTGAGATTCAGATTCGCCACCGCGCCGTAGAAATAGAGTTCCGGCGAATAGTAAGGATTCAGCTTTAGCAGCTTGCCGCTATACTCCGCCGTTTGCTCCCAATTCTGCTCCGCTACGGAAAGCCGGGTCAGTTGCGCATACGGGTTCACATACTTCGAATCGGCCTTCAAAGACTCTGCGTAGCACTTCTTGGCCTCCTCCAGTTGCTTCTGCTGTTGATGAAGCAATCCCAGCTCATACCAGGCCACGGCATACTTTGGGTAGATCTCCACGGCTTTCTGGAATTCCCGCTCAGCGTCGGGCACCTTGCCCTTCTTAGCGGCTTCCCGTCCCTTCTCGTATGCTTTCTTCGCATCCTTGGGAGCAAATGCAGTCGTGCCGCTGAATGTGTATCCGTCCACCTTGGCCAAGCGATGAAGGATGATCGTACCCACATCCGGATTGTCCATCGACCGGCGTCCGCTCAAGTTGACCAGGTCGGAGCGAAATCCCGCCAATACCGCGCGCACTTCGCACCCATTCAGATCTCGCTCGTTCATCCCGCCCATACCGCCCGAACTGCCCAGGCCGCGATTGTTGGTTCTGTTGCCCTGGCCGGGCATGCCGTTATCACCGCCGATCGATCCCATGCTGGCATCCGCCATCATGGCCGTGTTTTGCCCCAGCGCGAAACTGAACCGGCCCTTGGAATCGGTGTAGCCTTCCGGGCGTGGATTTCCGTTACACACGCGCTCCACCACCACTTGTTCCGGCGGCGGGGTGCCGTCTTCCATCAGCACTTTCCCCGAAAGATAGATTTGCCGCTGCATTTCAGGCATCTGCTGCGTGGGTTGCTGCGGCGTCCGTGAAGTGGTGCCAAGTCCTGGGGTTGAGTTGCCCGGAGTGTTGATACCTCCGCCACCGACACTCCCTCCAGGGCTGGTGCTTCCAGCGCCTCCCGGTGTCGGCGGAGTGCTGGGCGCTGCTCCACCCCGTTGCGCGAACACACCCTGTTCAGAAATACATAGGGCTACCGTCAGCCCGAAAAAGCTGCGAAGCACGTAGGCTTTACTCATAACAGGACACCTCGATCTTGGTTGAATTATCCCACATAGAATTGGCGGCCGTTGCGACGGTTTACCATGGAGGTATGACTTCGTTCCGAGCCGGAATCCTTCTTGGATTCTCTACCGTCTTTTTCGCGGCGTGTTCCAGCACGCCAACTGAGGTGAAGAAGAAGGAGCCGGAGAAGCCGCCGGAGGCCATCTCCGGACGAAGCGCTTTCTATAAAATGTATCCCTCGGCACGAATGTGGGCAACCGACGTGCAAGCCCTCCGCCTCTCCAGCATGAGCATGGATGGCGTGAAGGATGAACCCGGAAAGGCTGGAGCCTGGGAGGCCACCTTCATCTCTCCCAGCAAGCTGAAGTCGAAAACCTTCACCTACTCGGTGGTGGAAGGCGGCGGCAATTTACACAAGGGTATTTTTTCCGGGCTCGACGAGGACTACCGCAGCCCGCGCGGGCAAGCCACTCCCTGGGTGATTCCAGCCTTTAAGATTGATTCCGACGAAGCGCTTGCCACCGCCCTGAAGAAGAGCGCCGACTATGTGAAGAAGAATCCCGGCAAGCCGATGTTCTATCTCCTCGAGCAGACCCCGAGATTCCCAGACCTGGCTTGGCGTGTGGTGTGGGGCGAATCCGTCTCCGCGAGCAACTACTCCGTCTATGTCGACGCTACTACCGGGGACTATCTGGAAATCATGCGCTAGCAGGCGGACCGGGAATCAGTGTCCGTCGTTCGACCAGTGCGGATGATCTGCCACCAGTTTGATCACGCCGTAGGACGCGCCTACCTTGTGCAAATCCGTGTTGCCGCCGTTCTTCACTCCAGTCCTGATGGTGACGGCCCTTGCCGCTCCGTCTGTGATGGTTAACGCCGCAGCGGTCCAGGAGATATCCATGTCAATGGCCTTCCCGTCTATGTGACGGGAGCTCAGGGCCGGCTCGAATGCGATATCGTATCCCGCCACCATCAAATCGGCCGCGGTTTTCGACGCCCGCCCATCCGGGTTGCCCGTGGAATCGCGATGCACCCACTCAATCTCTACGCCTGCCTTTGCCGGTACCGGTGCCGGATCCAATCCGGAGGAGATCTTGAAGCTCCAGTGCATCAAATAGGCGCGCTGCGGCGGACGTCTGGTGGCGCTGATGGATACCGAAGCGCCCGCTTTCTTGAGGGCGCCGATGAATTTCTTCACATTCGATTTGAAGGGATCCACCAAGTCGTCCGTGCTGGTGCTGGTCGGGAATTTCGGAACCCACGCGGGACCACTTAGGATTTTCGCCATGAACTACCGCTCCGTGTCTGGCTTCGTCTCGCTCTCACTGCAATTGGCCGTTACATCGTATCCCAGGTAGTAATAGGAGTGCCACTTGCGTGAGCCTAGCAGCGGCTTGCCGGTCCAGACGGTAAAATGAACTCCCTCCGCGCTGGTACATGTCCGGAAGAACTCCCGCCCGCCGTCGCCCTCCAGATCCGCCGCCACACCGTCTTCAGTGGCCGTCAGGGGCAGGCTCGAATTTAGAATTGCGAATGCCGGCATCGACCGCTTGAGCTCGCCGCGAACGACTTTGAACCCATAGCGATGCACGCCGGACAGGGTCTGATTATTGGCATCAGTGCAGGCCTCGTCCGCCTTCCCTAGGATTTCCATTTCTCCGGAGGTCTGCGGGCTCGAGGCGCTAACGAACTGCACGCGGTGGCCCGGAAGCAGCCCTGCATTAGTTACATAAAGACAGGAATGGCCAGCTTTCTCGATAGCAATTCCCAGTTCGGCCGCGTACCGAAACGGCGGATGGACCGGAGTCGTTTGGCAGGCCACCAGGGCGAACAGGAGCAACGCAGGCGCCAGTACCTTCAAATTCGTCCTCCTACTTAGAAGCTATGAGGTACGCCTTGCGTTCGACTTCCTGACGCTGCCGATCGTCACTGGAGCCGTCGTGGTGAGAACCCGAATCAGCGAGTTCTGCGTGGTTGTCTCTGTCGGTTTCCCTCGAACGATGAACTCGCTGTTCAGCGTATTGACAAACTCAGTCATCTGCCGCTGCATGGCTTCCATCTTCTCGCGCATGTTGAGGATGATTTCAACGCCGGCCAGGTTCACGCCCAGTTCCCGAGTCAATTGCAGGATCACTTCCAGGCGTTCCAGATCCTCGTCCGTGTAGAGCCGCGTATTGCCATCGCTGCGCGACGGGGCTAGCAATCCTTCGCGTTCATACAACCGCAACGTCTGCGGATGGATTTCATATTGCTCCGCTACAGACGAGATCATGTAGGCGGCTTTGGAACGTTTCTTGGGCATCGCTACACCTTCTCCCACAACTCAGCCCGCGGATCTTCGGGATGCAGGGCACTGAGCTCGCGCAAAATTTCGCGCGTCCGTTCATCTTGCGCTTTCGGCGCTTGAATGGAAACTTCTACAATCTGATCGCCGCGTGTTTCCTTGCGGGAATTGGCCACTCCCTTTTCCCGCAGCCGGAACTTCTGCCCGTTCTGGGTGCCCTGCGGAATCTTGAGCAGCGCCTTCCCATCAATGGTGGGCACCTCGATCTTTGCGCCCAACCCAGCTTCGGGAACGGAGATGGGGACGGTGATATTGATATTGTCTCCGTCCCGCTCAAAGAACGAATGCGGCTGTACTTGAATCGTGATGAACAAATCGCCGGCCGGAGCCCCAGAAGTTCCGGCATTGCCCTTGCCGCCGACGCGCAGCCGCGAACCGGCTTGCGCTCCCGCGGGGATGCGCACCTCGACGCTTTCCTGGCGCGAGACCCGCCCTTCGCCCTGGCAGGCGGCGCACGTGTTTCTCAAACGGCCCTTTCCATTGCACTTGGGACACGTCAGGTTAAACTTCATCGCGCCCGCCATCTGATTCACGGTGCCGGTTCCATTGCACTGCCCGCAGACAGTCACCTTCCCGCCCGCCGATCCAGTCCCGCCGCAGGTCTCGCACGTATCCTGCCGCTGAATGTTCAGCTTTACCTGCGTCCCGCGGATGGATTGCCAGAAGTCGATGTTCAGTCCGTACTCCAGATCCGAGCCTTTTTGCGGAACCGAAGACGGACTTTCTTCCTGCTGACCGGCGCGTCCGCCAAAAAACTGGCTGAACAGATCGCGGAATCCACCACCGCCCGCACCGCCGTAAGGGTCTTGCTGCCCTGCGGCACTGCCGCGCGCGGCATCGGAAAAGTCGAAGCCGCCAAAATCCATGTTCGGATTCTGGCCATACGCTGGTCCGCCGCCCGGCCCGGGTGATGGCATTGCCGTATCCGAGTAAAAGCCGTACTGATCGTACATTTCGCGCTTCTTCGGATCGCTCAAAATATCATAGGCTTCCTGAACGGTCTTGAAACGCTCTTCCGCGGCCTTGTCACCAGGATTCAAGTCGGGATGGTACTTGCGCGCAAGCCGGCGATAGGCTTTCTTGATATCGTCTTCGCCAGCCTCGCGCTCCACACTGAGCAGCTGGTAATAATCCTTTTTCTTGGAAGCCATAATAGCCAACGGTTAAGGGGACGGGGGCATCCCGTCCCCCACAAGTTATTTCTTATCGTCTACGTCTACGAACTCCGCATCCACCACGTTGTCCTTCGGCTTGCCGCCGTCGGCGCTCTGCGCGTTTGGAGGAGCATCGCCCTGCGGCGCGCCCGATTGTGGACCGGCGGTCTTGTACATTGCCTCGGCCAGCTTGTGGCTGGCGGCGGTCAGCTTATCGGTTGCCGCCGTGATTTGCTCGGAGTTACCGGCTGCCACCGCTTTCTTGGTCTCCTCAATGGATTCCTCAACGCTCTTGGCATCGGCCTCGCTGATCTTGTCGCGATGCTCTTTTAACATCTTCTCGATGTTGTAGATCATGGCGTCCGCGCGGTTT
>JBBRNO010000195.1:0-9775 GCA_038230275.1 Bryobacterales bacterium | reverse complement strand
GCCTGCTACCATGCCTCTATCCAATGGAACAGTTCCTCCTAAGCCTGGAGCCCGAGCGCAAACTCCTCACCGTCACTGAGCTAAACGCCCGCATCCGCGAGCTCCTCGACGCCGAATTCCAGGGCGTCTGGGTCTCCGGTGAAATCTCCGGCGTCAAACTCGCCTCCAGCGGCCACTACTACTTCACTCTCAAAGATCAGAACTCGCAACTCCGTTGCGTCTGCTTCCGCATGACCGCGCGCTTTTTGAAATTCAAACCGCAAGACGGAGTAGCCGTGCTCGCCCGCGGCCGCATTGACGTCTACGAAGCCCGCGGCGAATACCAGTTGATGGTGGAAGCGCTGGAACCCCAAGGCTTCGGCGCACTCCAATTCGCCTTCGAACAGCTGAAGAAGAAGCTGACCGCCGAAGGGCTCTTTGAACCCGCCCGCAAGCGCCCCCTGCCCAATCTCCCCAACCGCATCGGCCTGGTAACATCCCCCACCGGCGCAGTTATCCAGGACATGCTGCAAATCCTCGCTCGCCGCTTCCCCGGTCTACACATTCAGCTCTATCCCGCGCAAGTGCAAGGCGAAGGCTCCATCGATGCAGTCTGCCGCGCCATCCGCCACTTCTCCGAATCCGGCTGGGCCGAAGTAATTATCGTAGCCAGAGGCGGCGGCTCCCTCGAAGACCTTTGGACCTTCAACGAAGAAGAAGTAGCGCGTGCCATCGCCGCCTCCCACGTGCCGGTAATTTCCGCCATCGGTCACGAAACCGACTTCACCATCGCCGACTTCGTGGCCGACTTACGCGCCCCCACTCCCTCCGCCGCGGCCGAGCTGGTAATCTGCACACGCGAATCTCTATTGGATGGACTAGCCGCAAACCGGCGCAAGCTCGAACAAGCCATCCGCTACCGCATAGCCGCCGACGTTCGCCGCCTAAGCCAGCAAGGAGTAGAGCGCGCGACGACATTGCTGCACCGCGGCATCGGCCGCCAAATGCAACGCGTCGACGAACTGGACTACGCAGTCCGCGAACAAATCCGCAGAAAACTGCAGCATCAGCGCAGCCAGTGGGTCACCCTCGATACCCGCCTCCGCCAAAAAGATTTACGTCTGCGGTTAGCAGCGGTGCGCGGCAGACTCGGAACCGCCACCGCAGCGTTAACGCAACAGATGGCCGCACGCCTGAATCAGAAACAAACAACCTTGGACCCGCTCACCGTCCAGCTAAGGGGACTAAGCCCAACGAAAATTCTGGAGCGCGGCTACGCCATAGTCCGCGACAGGGACGGCAAAATAGTCAAGGATGCCGAAGCAGCCCCCAAAGGCACGAAACTGGAAGTCCTGCTGGCAAAAGGCCGCTTGCAGACCACGGTTAGCAAGAACACCTGACAGCGGCTGTCAACACCGTGCCAGCACCTGTGCCCGTCGATTGACAGTCTTTCATACCTTGATATAAGATCACCTCGGGTTTGGGGGACTGTTCCATGAGCTTCACACTTTCGCGGCGAAACCTGATTGGCGGTACTCTAGCCGCTGCCCCTCTATCGGTTCTCTCTTCCGCGCTTGCGGCCCTTCGCTCGGAAGGGCTCGATACGCCCAAACTCTGCATGAACATTTCACTCGCCGAAGTGAACGATGCAGGCATGCGGCGCATCAAGCAATTGGGCGTAGACAATGTTCTGCTGGCGAACTCCCCTCCCATTCCCTGGGACGAGGCCACCATCCGCTCCATTATGGAGAAGCTGAAATCCGGCGGGCTGACCCTCGGCAACATGATGATCCCCTGGATGAGTCCGGCCGGTACAGCGAACGCGTCATTCTCAAATGCAATCTATGGCAGACCGGGGCGTGACGAGGAGATCGAAAAAGTTCAGCAGTCCATTCGCGCCGCCGGGCGCGCCGGGCTCCCGGTTGTCGAATACAATTTCTACGCTCACCGCATCACCGAAGGCTACTTCGAGGAGCCTGGACGAGGCGGCGCCGGCATGAGCACTTTCGATTTTGACCGCGTAAAAGACCTGCCGCCCCTGCCTTCAGAGGGCGCTCACAGCCTGGAAGAGATGTGGTCGAATCTCAGCTATTTCGTTAAAGCGGTGGTCCCGGTCGCCGCCGAATCGAATGTGCGGATGGCACTGCATCCCAATGATCCGCCGCCCCCCATCAGTCGCGGATCCGGCCAGCCCATGGGCAGCTTTTCGGACTGGAAGCGCCTGATCGAACTGGTTCCCGGCAAAGCGAATGGCATTACCTTCGATTGTGGCGTTACCAGGGAGCTTGGCGAGGATCCCGTCGAGGTGTGCCGCTATCTCGGATCGCGCGGCCGTATCAATCATGTGCACTTCCGCAACGTGCGCACCGTGACGCCCAGGATGAAGTACACCGAGGTGTTTCCCGACGAGGGCGAGGTGGACATGCTGGCGGTGATGAAGGAACTGGTGCGCCAGAAGTATCACCTTTTGATCTACCCGGAGCATCCGCGCAGGTTGGATGCCGATCGTGAGCAACCCAAGAACGGTTCGTATGCAGGTTGGGTCTATAACGTGGCGTACGCCCGGGCGATGCTGCAAGCGGCCTTGGCACAAAGATAGATGACAACAAAGATAATTGGCAACAAAGATAAATGACAACGAAGGATGGCAACTATGAGATTTCAATATCGGTGGCGTCTATTTGCTGCAACAGTTCTTTTTCTCGCGTCGGCCGTAGCGGCGTTTTCGCAGACGGCTGCGAGGGTTTCCGGCACAATCACCGATGAGAGCGGCAGCGTAGTTCCCGGTGTCACACTGACAATGACCAGCATTGACACCGCGCTGCAGCGCGAAGCTGTCACTGATGAAGCTGGGCTCTACCAGTTTCCAGCCGTGCCGCCCGGCTCCTATAAGCTGGTTGCCAAGAAGACCGGTTTCCGGCAGATTGCACGGGAAGGCCTGCGGCTGGAGGTGAACCAGAGTGCCAGCGTGGATTTCACCATGCAACTCGGCGCCGTCAGCGAAATAGTGGAAGTCACGGCGGCCGCGCCGCTGCTGGAAAGCACCACCTCCTCAGTGGGACAGGTCATCGAATCGAAGGCTGTTAGCGATCTTCCGCTGAACGGCCGCAACTTCGTGCAGTTGGCCGTTCTCGCCAATGGCGCCATCGGCGTGGGCTTCGGACCGCAAGGCACTATTGGCAGCGGCACGCGTGCCGACGACACCCGGGGCGGCGGTGAGTTGATGGTGAACGGCAACCGCGAAATGTCCAACAATTTCTTGCTGGACGGCGTCGATAACAATTTCCGGCGCAACGCTCTCATCACCGTCCGGCCCACCGTCGAATCCATTCAGGAATTCAAGATGCAGACCAATTTGTTTGGAGCGGAGCAAGGCCGCAATTCGGGAGCAACCGTCAACGTGGTCACCAAGAGCGGCAGCAATACCTTTCACGGCAGCGCTTTCGAGTTTCTCCGCAACGACGCTCTGGACGCGCGAAACTTCTTCAACGCCGCCAGTAACAGCGCCAAGCCGCCGTTTCGGCAAAATCAGTTCGGCGGCAGCGTCGGCGGCCCTATCATTCACAACAAGCTATTCTTCTTCACCGATTATGAGGGGCTGCGAAAAGCCCAAGGCACCAACACCACCGTCAACACCGTGCCAACTCCGGCCATGCGGTTAGGTGATTTCAGAGAGGCGCGGCCTATCTACGATCCGGCCAGCGTAGTGGCCGCGCCAGGAACCGCCAGCGGCTACACGCGCCAGCCTTTCCCCGGCAATCTCATTCCCGCCAACCGCATGGATCTGGTGGCGGCCCGGCTCATCCAGGCTTACCCGCTGCCCGTGCTTCCCGGCCTGGCGAACAATCAGTTCACAAACCCGGTGCTGGTGCAGGATTACAACTACGCCAACGGACGATTCGATTGGGCCGTCTCGCCCAAAGATACAATATTTGGACGATATACACCGCAGCGGGCCGCTGTCCAAACCCCCACTGCTTTTGGCTTTCGAAGTGTCCCCGGCGTGTCTGTTCCACTCAATTTACACAACGGCGTGGGTAGCATTACCCCCGGCAACGCGAAATTCAACAACACCAACGCCATACTTTCGTGGGCCCACATTTTCACCCCCACATTTCTGGCGGACGTAAGGATGGGCTATTCGCGATTCGATATGGGCAACCTGTATCCACAGGCCGAAGCGCTGACCAGCGGTCCAGGGCTAGGTCAACTGCTCGGCGTGCCCAACTCGAATCAGACCCCGAAAAGTCATGGCGTCCCCATTTTCTCGATCGCCTCCTACAGCGGTATCGGCGGTCCTTCGTCCATTCCAACAATTCGCTACGAAAACACCTTCAATCCAGCAGCGAATTTCACAAACATTCGCGGCAGCCACACCCTCCGCTTTGGAACCAATATAGTGCGGCGGCAGATCGTCGATTTTCAGGCAAACCAGGGCAACGGTTCCTTCTCGTTCACAAGAACTTTCACCGGAGACCCAAATAGCGCGGGAAACACCGGTGATGCAATGGCTACTTTTCTCTTGGGCGCCTATTCCTCATTAAGTCAGGATCATCAACTGGTATGGGCCGGTTACCGGGTGCTTGAAATGGGTTCCTACGTTGCCGATGACTGGCGGGTGAACAACAAGTTAACCCTGAACATCGGTCTGCGCTACGAGCATCTGCCTCCACCGGTGGAGGTGGCAGACCGCATGATGAACTTCGATATCTATACGGGCAAAGTGAAAATCGCGGGCTTCAATTCCGGCCGGCACGTTGGAATCGAAACACCGCGAAAACTCTTTGCGCCGCGCTTTGGCTTCGCCTATCAACCTGTGCGCGACACCGTGGTTCGCGGTGGTTTTGGCATCTATTACAACGCATCGGGAAGCGGCGGTGGGTTGTATAGGATGCATCGATACCTCCCGTTCGCGGCTTCCAATTCGGTCAGCGTCAATGAGTTCGCCTCAGCCTACCCAAAGATTACGGACGGCTTGCCGCCCATTCCATCCACCGGCTTCGCGTCGGTCTCCGCGAATCCGAGTGGTAATTTTCTAAGCATCCCCTCCAATTACAGACCAGCGCACGCTTTGCAGTTCAACCTTGGCGTGGAAAAGCAACTGGCCTGGAGCACGGTAGTGAAGGCGTTCTATATCGGCAATCTGGGGCGGCACCTCGACAATAACTTCAACTACAATCAGCCCATCCCCGGCCCCGGTGCGCAACCGCCGCGCAGACCGCTGTTTGCCATCGCGCCTTTGGTTGTAGGTGCTACACTGGCCGCGACCGACGGCATTTCCAGCTATCACGCCCTGCAGCTAACCGGCGAAAAGCGGTTCTCCAACGGGATCGGCTTTCTAACCGGATACACTTATTCCCACTCCATTGATAACGTGGCACTGCAACAGGGTGGAAACGGCGAAGGGCCCATACCGCAGGATCCCCGCTACCGGTTCTCCGATCGCGGAAACAGTTCCTTCGACATCCGGCATCGTTTCACACAATCGGCAATCTACGATCTTCCATTCGGAAACGGCAGGAAATTCAGTTCCTCCCAACACTGGGTAAATAACGTATTCGGCAACTGGCAAATGAACTTGATTGTGATATTCCAGACGGGGTTGCCCTTTACGCCCGCCCTGGCCAGCCCAGTGGCCAACACCGGGACCGGCAGCCGCCCCAATGTCACCGGCGACGCCGCTCTCTCCAACCCCACTCTTTCCCGCTGGTTTAATACCGCGCTTGACGTTCCCGGAGCCCCTTGGGCGACGCCCGCTCTGTATACTTTCGGGAACGGGGGACGGGGCATTCTGCGCGCACCGGGACGCACCAACGTAGACTTTTCCGTCTTCAAGGAATTCACCGTCACCGAACGTTTCCGCGTGCAATTCCGCTCCGAATTTTTCAACGTCTTCAATCATCCGCAATTCGACTTGCCGAACGCTTCCATCGGCTCGGCGGTCGCGGGAACCATATCGGGCACAGTCGGCACTCCCCGCGACATTCAGTTCGGTCTTCGGATTGTGTTTTAACCAGGGAAAATACCAATGAAGAAACAAAGCAGGCGCGATCTTCTGAAACTGCCCATGGCCGCTGGAGCCGTGGCCATGGGCGCACAAAACCACGCCGAAGCCGCCCAAAAGAAAGCCAAGGTGATCGACGAGTTTGACCCCGCCAATATCAAGATCTCGCATCGCGTCAGCATTCGCGTACCGGACGAAGACTTACTCTTTCTGAAGCAGATCGGTCTGCGATTCTTCCGCGCGGAAATCCCGCTGGATGCTTCCCTGGACGAAATCGCCCGCCAGCGCGACCGTTTCGCAAACTACGGAATCGCCATGCACCACTGCGCACATTACGCGCACCAGTCGCCCGATATCCTGTTGGGCATTCCCGGAGCCAAGCGCGATCGCGATATCCAGACCTGCCAGACGGTGCTGCGGCATCTGGGTAAGCTCGGCGTGTCCGTAGCCGTACTGGACTGGCTGCCCGCCAACACCTTCACAACCGAGATGGTTGAGAGGCGCGGATACAAGACACGGGAATTCAACCTGGCCGATTTCCGGGCGAAGGTGGAAAAGCAGAAATTCGAAAAGAAGTATTCGGAAGAGGAGATCTGGAATGCGTTCGCCTACTACTTGAAAGCGATGCTGCCAGTGGCCGAAGAAGCCAACGTAAAGCTGGCGATGCATCCTTCAGACCCGCCGGTGATTGAAACCATGAACGGAGTAGGTAGGATCTTCAGAAATTACGAAGGTTACCGCCGGGCGGAACAGCTTGCGGGAGCCAGTAAACATTGGGGCGTCCGGCTCTGCGTCGGTACCTGGTCTGAAGGGGGAGATCAGATGGGAAAGGACGTGCTCGGGATGATTCGCGACTTCGGCGGCCGCGGGAAACTTTTCGATATCGATTTCCGAAACGTAACATCTCCCCTTCCCAGCTTCCAGGAAACGCTGCCGGACGAAGGCTACGTGGACATGTACCAGGTGATGAAGGCACTGCGGGAGGTGCGCTACGCCGGCCCCATGGTGCCGGACCACGTCCCCGCCATGGCCGGCGACAAAGGGATGGTGAATCGCGCGGGCACCGCTTACTGCATCTCGTACATGCGCTCGCTTCTGCGCCGCGCGAATGAAGAAGTGGGTTGAGCCGGCGGGGTATACACCCGAGCAGATCCAGCGAAGTTGTTAGGCGCGGGCGATAGTCACTCGTACGCTGGATCCGAATGGAAGATCACGGTCTCCTGTCCGACTTCTAGGGTGCCTTGCTTGAGGCCGCCGGCACGCTCGTACCCATGCAGAACCGCACTGGTCGCAGTCTGTTGTGTGTCGACAAGCCGGAAGCTGCCCGGGATTGTGCCTTCGCCGAACAGGCGCGGCCTCGCATTTGATATATGTCCGCAGTCGCACCTGTGTCCCGGCCGCGCGGCGTTGCCTCACCTCGCGATCGGTTCGCCCCAATAGCGGAATTATTTTTCATTCGGACTCAGATCCGCAAGCGAGACCGGCCTCACGTAGATGCCCAGCAGTTCCCTGCTCCACCACGCTCCGGTCGCCCTATACTGTGGCAGATTTGTGAATTTGTAGTCATAGATCAACGCCCGCAGGTAGCGTGGCGGGGCGTTCGGAAATGGATTGCGCGCCAGCAGCCGCAGCACCTCAGGCGACCCGCGCAACAGCCGCGCCAAAAGATTCACCATCCACGGATTCTCGCGCGGCGTACCCAGCGCGGCAAACCACATTTGCCAGTCGAGCCGGGGCTGGTGCGGCGCCACCCACGGCGGACGGCGCTGCAAATCCCCAGGCTTATCCGGAAACTCGTATTCTTGCCAAAGCACGCCATCATTCGAACCTTCAATCACGATCTCCGGCCGTGTGGTCGTCATCACGGCAAACAGCCCGTAGTTGTTGGCGATGCCGAACGATTCAATAGGATTCGTCAGCCCTGGGACCGGTCCGTACTGCCGCAACAGTTGGTAAAAGCTCAACGGCAAAATCAATAGCGAGGCCGCGACGGCGCAGTACCGGCCCAGCCGAGGCGCCTGTTTCGGCATCGACGGAAATCGCAGATCGCGATCCTCCAGCAGGAAAAGGCAAAGCGCCAGAGCCAGCCAATTGAAGAACGCGTAATTTCCGGTAAGCAAGATCAGGAATTGCAATCCCGCCAGCGGAACAATGGCAAGCAGCCGCAACCGCCGCGGGGCGAAGATCAGGAACGGGACGATCAGCTCAATTCCAAGCATCAACCCGGCGGCCCAATGATGGAACCACGCGGGCAACTGGTGAACATACCAGGCGACCGGTGTGGGCAGCGGTTGCGTTTGATAGTGGAATTGAAGTGCGGTTAAGTTGCGCCACGTAGGATCGCCACTCAGCATCTTTACAAGGCCTGAGAGGAACACCAACCGAAAAAGCAGCCAGCGGAACAGCCAGTCCATTAAGCGGGACCAGCCAAGAAAGATCGCCAGAAATCCAGCTTCCAGCAGCAACAGGTCCCATTGGAAGAAGAAGAAATCCTGTCCGATGGAAACGAATGATAGATAAAGCAACCAGGCTAGGAGAAGAGCGGTCCGCCGCAGCAAGCCATGGAAGATCAACAGCGAGAAAAAGCATCCCCCAATCCAGCCTGCCTGCAGCATCCGGTCACTCGCGTTGAGCCAGAAGAGTGTAGGCACTTCGCGATAGCCGGCTGAAACCGATTCCAGAAATCGGGCCGCCGGCAGAACGCCCTCACGTCCGAACAACCCAAGCACCTGCGAGCCTATGGAAGCGAAGGCGAAGAAGTAGATCATCCCCAGCGCTTTCCAAAAGAGCTCTTCCACACGTTGGAATTCCGCGGGCCGGATGTCCGTGCCGAAGAACACTTTCGTTATCTGATGGAAAAACGGGCGGTGGTTCGCAACCACGCGATACGCGAATTCCGAGACGGATTGGACACCGCGAAACCAAGGAATTCCTAGCGCGCGGAAGACGGCCTCTGCACCACTAACGTAGCTGCCATCGGGAAAAACCAATTGCACGGCGGCAGCGAATTGTTCGGATGAGATCTGCGGATACTGCGACCGGACCGCCTGCGAAGGTGCGTAGCCGATGCGATCGCCCGTCCGGAGTTTGAAGTATTCGATCCAGACCTTGCAGAATCCGCATTGCCCGTCGTAGATGAGAAGCGGCTTGTCCATTTGACAGCGCCCGGAGTTAGATCAGTTCGCGAATCACGCTGCCATGCACGTCCGTCAATCGCCGGTCGATTCCATTGTGCCGGAATGTCAGCTTGCGATGGTCGATGCCCAGTTGATTCAAAACTGTAGCGTGGATGTCGTAACAATAGGTGGGATTGTCCGCAGCTTTGTACGACCACTCATCGCTCGATCCATACGTAGCGCCACCTCGGAAGCCGCCGCCGGCCAACCACGTGGTGAACGCAAATGGATTGTGATCGCGCCCCTTGCTGCCCTGGCTGCAAGGCATCCGGCCGAACTCCGTCGTCCAGTAGACAATCGTGTCCGCCAGCATACCGCGGGATTTCAGATCTTTGATCAGTGCAGCGGCGGGCTGGTCCATGCCGGCCGCCATGTCGCCGTGATCCTTGGCAATGTCTTCGTGGCTATCCCAGTTGCGCCGCGGAAATCCATTGTCGGCGCCACTCCACACCTGCACAAAACGGACTTCTCGCTCCAACATCCGCCGCGCCACCAGGCAATTGCGGCCAAAGTCTTCGGTGACCTTCTCCCCTATTCCGTAGAGCTTCCGCGTGGCATCCGATTCTTTCGAGATGTCCATCACCTCCGGCGCACTGAGTTGTAGCTTCGCCGCCAT
>JBBRNO010000194.1:0-9890 GCA_038230275.1 Bryobacterales bacterium | reverse complement strand
TCGAGGCGCCGAGGTTTGACTCGTGAGTGCTTGCAAAAGCTCGGCTGTACCACTCCCAAAGGGTCGCGCGAAGAATCAACGACTTGCGCGATCCTTCTTCCGCTTCAAGCGGGCGCATTCGACCGGCCAACCACTCCCTGACGGTCGCGGCTCGGAAACGGGGTGTACGGCGCGACCGTGCGTGAGCGGGTCAACAACGGCGATTTCGGGTACTGAGCACTGGTTGGAACCGGAACCCGTGCCTAGTTGCGCACGGAGTAGTGTAGGCCAGCCGGCACCAGACCGGATTCGAAATTCAGCGCCTGGAGGGCCACCGCAAACGACTGGTCATACTTAACGGTGTACATCAATACAATGTAGCGATCGCCGATTTTCCAAGCGTTGCGAAATCTGTTGATTGGGTTCAGCGTAGATGAGTAATTGTCCGCAGTTCTTCATAAGCGCGGTTGCCGTCCTCAGGAATTCCGCCTGTTTTGTGTCGAACGAAAGGATTTTCAAGGAGTCTCTTTCCATCACCGCATCCACCCCAAAGAGTGGCGGACCTTGGTCACTGGGCCATAGTGCTTGTACAAAAAGCAGCGGCTTCCTGCCCGGTAGAGCCCAGCGGAGAATTCGCAATTCCCTGGGCTGGATGGTGTCGTATGAGTTCGCAAGAATACCCTTGTTCATCTCCTGGACCTGCTTCTTAAAATCGTCACCGTCAATCTCGTCGATCTTCCAGTTCTCGTCGTGGACCACCTTGCGTGCCTCGCGCAGTAGAACTGCACTGACTCTTGCGGAATTTACGTTCGAGAGGGTTCCCGAATCCTGCTCAAGCAGCAATGGCACTTGCGTTACGTCAGCCAGACCGATTCCGGGCGCTGCCAGGTACTCGGTTGCTCGCAATCCGGCGAGCCGATTTGCGGAATCGGCGTCCACGATGCGGGCGATCGCACCGTCGTAGTTGTCGTCTTTGTGTTCCAGTACTACTACTTTTTCGATGGCTACCGACACGGGCGTCCCCGAGCCGGAGTACACATGCCGCTGGCTGCCGATCTTCCACTCGGACTTAGGCTCCGGCGCTGTCCCTACGATGCCCTGAATAAATTCCGAACTGAAGACGAGGAGGCGGTAGGCCGACAGCAGCGGAACCCGGTATGCCAATTGCGGAAAGCCCTTCGCACTGGCACTGCACCTTCCCCCCACGATCAACACTTCGCCAAAGCCAAAACGCAGAGCGATGCGAGTGCCTGGAGACGGCGGACTGGGCTCGGCCTGAACACGCGAACAAAGCAAGAGCAGCGTCCACACCAGGAGGTATTTCATGTAGACAGGGTAGCTTACGCGGCTTGGTAAGCACATATTGACACCCAGGGATGGATCTTATAGCATCTTCGCTAAGCGCTTGACCGCGCGTCGTCTCCTTGCGGATTCAGATCCACTCAAGTCGACTCGCGCCGAGTTAGTTTAGTCTGAAGTTATGTTTCCGAGGAGCTACGAATGATGAATATGGAACAGCGCGGCAGGCGAAACTTCCTGCGTACGCTAGGGGCCGGAGCGATGGGCCTGGCGCTTCCCAACGGCGTCGCGTCCGCTGCCAGTGATGGTGCGCCAAAACCGTTGCGCGGTATATTTCCGATCGCGCAAACTCCATTCACGGAGTCGGACAAGCTCGATCTGGATTCGCTGGTGGCGCAAGTGCGCTTCATCGACAAGGGGCGCGTGCACGGATTCGTTTGGCCGCAACTGGCCAGTGAGTGGGATACGCTAACCGAGACGGAGCGGCTGGAAGGCGCCGAAGCCATTTGTGAGGCTGGGAAGAAGCTGAGGCCGGCCATCGTGATTGGTGTGCAGGCGCCGGACATCGGAACGGCGGTCAAGTACGCCAAACACGCGAAGAAAGCCGGTGCAAACGCCATCATTTCCTTGCCGCCTGCCGGCCAGAATGACGACAAAGCCTTGTTCCGCTATTACAAGGAAATTGGCGCCGCCACGGACCTGCCGCTGTTCGTGCAGGCCGTGGGGCAAATGAGCGTGGAAGCGATTCTGGATATGTACCGCGGCATCCCGACGATGCGTTATGTAAAAGACGAAGCTGGCCAGCCGCTGATGCGCTTGGCCCCGTTGCGACGCGAGAGCCACGACGAACTCAAGGTGTTCACTGGAGGCCACGGAAAGACCCTGATTGACGAGATGATGCGTGGGTTTTCAGGCAGCATGCCGGCAGCCTCGTTCGCCGATGTATACGCCGCCGCCTGGGACCTTTGGCACGAAGGGAAGAAACAGCGCGCGATGGAGATGTTTGGTAACGCGGCCGTACTGATCAACGAGATCAGCGTCTATGCCGATGGCATGAAGTACATCCTGCACCTGCGCGGAGTTTTCAAGACGTACAGCTCGCGCAAACGTCCGAATGAAATTGCGGGTGGCTCCAGCCGTACGCTGCTGGACGACACAGGTAAGCAGGTTCTCCGCGAAATGCTGGACCTGATGAAGCCTCATCTTCGGGCCTGAGAACTTCGGTAATTCATAAGATATTCCAAGACGCGTACGAAATGTGTCGATCCGGGTTACTCTCGTTCGATCTATGTGCGGGAGGAAAGATTGCAATGAAATTCATGATCTTGATTAAGGCCGACAAGAATTCGGAGGCGGGCGTGCTGCCTGACGAGAAGCTGCTCACGGAAATGACGAAGTTCAACGAAGAGCTGGTGAAGGCCGGTGTGATGCTGGCCGGCGAGGGATTGCAGCCCAGCTCAAAAGGGGCGCGCGTCAAGTTTTCCGGAACCACGCGCACAGTGACTGATGGGCCCTTCGGCGATGCGAAGGACTTAATTGCCGGTTTCTGGCTGTGGAAGGTGAAATCAAAAGAAGAGGCCATCGGGTGGGTGAAGCGGTGCCCGAACCCGATGAACTCCGATACAGAGATCGAAATTCGCCAGTTGTTTGAAATGGACGATTTCGGTTCGGAATTTACCCCTGAGTTACGGGAGGCGGAAGAGCGCTTGCGCGCTGAGATCGAGGGCAAGAAATAGCCTCAACGTGGACCTTCCTGGTAGAGCGCCATCACGTTCCCAGCAGGGTCGCGAAACGTCGCGATCCATTGGCCGCCGGGCGAATCCAGGTGGGGACCGTCGATGATCGCGGCACCGTTGGCCTCGGCCTGGGCCAAAGTGGCGTCAATGCTGTCAACTATGATGTAGGGCAGCAGGCCTGGCTCGGCGGAAATCTTTCGGCCGGTGACCCAGGCGGCGCTCACGCAGCCGGTTGCGTCGGCGAAGCTCGGATGATTGCTTTCCCGATGGCGGATATCCCAGCCGAAGACCTTCTCGTAGAAGGCGATCGATTGGCTCAGATCGATGGCAGGAATTTCCAGATAACACCAACGCGGGCGGGGTAGCAGCGCGAGCGGACCACTGAGGTCCGAAGCCGTTGCTCCCCATTCGTTGGGATTCACATCGGCCACCGTTTGAGAAAACGTCCAGCGGTGGCCCTCCGGGTCTTCCGCGGTGTATTGCCTCTCGCCATAGGGATATGTTGCCGGAGGCTGCAGAATGCGGGCTCCGCGCGTCGTTGCGCGTTGATAGTGGCGATCGACATCTTCGACGTGCACGGATAGCGATTGGCTCACTTCGTTCGCGCGCGGCGGCCGAAACTGGGTCCCATCCGTTCGGGACGCGCCCAGCATCACTCCGCCCAAGCCGATCGAAAGCTGGGCGTGGCCAACTGTTCCGTCTTTACCGCCCGCGCGCAGACGCTCGGTAAAACCGAATACATCACACAGCCAGTCTGCTGCCTTGGCCACGTCGGCATAGATAAGGCTTGGCACGATGGTCCCGCCCGGAGCGGAGCGATTCCTGATCATTTGGTTCATGATAATGCAATGCCGCCCTACGTGAGGTCCGGCAGGCCGAGTCTGCTACCATCGAATTGGAATTTTGCCCTTACAACGTAGCTCTCCTCTGATCCCCATTTTTCTGATCGTTGTGGTCGACGTCCTCGGCCTGGCGATCATACTTCCGTTGCTGCCCTTCTATGCCGAAAAGTTGGGCGCCAGCCCCACCACCGTGGGCCTGCTGGTTTCAACATACGCCGTTTGCCAGTTGATCGCCGGACCGCTGCTGGGCAGAATGTCCGACCATATGGGCCGTAAGCGCCTGTTGCTGGTAAGCCAGGTTGGAACGTTTATCGGCTTTATTGTTCTGGCATACGCGCACACGCTTTGGGTGGTCTTTTTGGCGCGTATTATTGATGGGATCACCGCTGGAAACCTCTCCCTAGCGCAGGCCTATATCTCGGACGTCACTAAACCGGAGGAGCGCACGAAAGCCTTCGGATTGATCGGGATCGCCTTCGGCATCGGCTTTCTGATCGGACCCGCGCTTGCCGGACTGCTTTCCGGATACGGCTATCAATACCCAATCTTCGCCGCCGCGGCGCTATCGGCCACCAGTGTCTTCACCACCTGGAGGCTGCTACCTTCGGCGAATACGGCATCACCGGACGCCGCCAAGAACCGCCGGCTTTCCCTTTTGGATTGGGGTAATTACCTGCGATACTTTCAACAGCCAGGTCTGGCGCCATTACTCTGGCAGTTCGCCGCGTTTATCTTCGGGTTCTCCGCCTTCATGTCGGGCTTCGCCCTCTTCGCTGAGCGGCGCTTCACTTGGGATGGACAGCCATTTGGGCCGAAGCAGGTGGGTCTTATTTATGCGTACGTCGGGTTGCTCGCCATCATCCTGCAAGGTGGCCTGCTGGGCCGTCTGTCAAAGCGGTTCGGCGATCCCATGTTAGTCCGGGCCGGCTTCGTTACTGCGATTGTTGGGTTCGCGGGTCTGGGCTTCAGCTATACTGTGCCGCAGCTGCTGCTGGCCTCTACCCTTTGCTCATTCGGCACCGGCGCGCTGCGTCCTGCCCTCACCAGCCTGATCACGCAGAATGCCGGCCGGTCTGAGCAAGGCTCCGTGCTGGGCCTTACCCAGTCGCTGATGTCAATCGCGCAGATTGTTGCCCCGTTCGTGGCGGGTTTGATGATCGATCACAGCATGCTCACCACATGGGCCATGATCGGGGTTGTCAGCAGCGTGATCGGCCTGGCCATCCGATCCGGCGCGGCGAAGTTAAGTCTTAACGAAGTCTAGCGACACCGAATTCATGCAGTAGCGCAACCCGGTAGGTTTCGGTCCATCGTCGAACACGTGCCCCAGATGCCCGTCGCACTTGCGGCACAACACTTCGTTCCGCTCCGAACCAAACGACCGGTCGGTTTCGGTTTTCACGTTTTCTTGCGCAATAGGAGCCCAGAAGCTGGGCCAACCGGTCCCGGAATCATACTTCGTATCGGAACTGAAAAGCGGCGTACCGCAGCAAATGCAGGTGAAGATGCCCTTCTCATGCCACTTGTTGAATTTGCCTGTGAACGCCCGCTCGGTGCCTTTCTTGCGGGTGACTTCAAAACTGGCGGCACCCAGTTGCTTTCTCCATTCCTCGTCGGTTTTCACCACTTTTTCCACTTTGATCTTTCCTTTCCTCTGTCCCTTCTCATCGAATTCAACAATGGTTATCAGACCCTGGCCACCGGCGGCCAACGCGGTCATGGAAGCGAATGCAGAGGCAACAAACGTTCGTCGTGTAGTATCCATATCTGTTAATCCAGGGTACCTTTCTTTTTAATCCAGGTGATCAGCAAGTTATCAGCAATAGAGCCTTCCAAATCACTCATGGTCACAATATAACGCTCGGCTCGGCTGCGCAAGGCGGCCCCGCTGCAGAGTCAAACCGCGCATCGACTATCTTTACAGACGTCTGGAAAGCCCCTCACGGTACCGGGTAGCTGGGAATATTGTTCCACTCGGTTGCCTTCAATGAGACGGACGGTCCTGCGGCGCCATCGAGGCGTGGAAATCCTTCCGCACGCGCTCGGTGTAGGCATCCAACAGCGCCTGAATCCGTGCCGGATCGGGAGACTTCACAATAAAACCCACGTGATGTTCTCTATGCATGCGCCACACAATTTCCGGGTCCGTATACGCCAAAGTATCCGGATACTCCTGCCGCGCAAGCGAGATCAGTAAACCGCCATAGTCGTTCCTGGCAATGGGAGGTTCGTACGGCGCTTTGCCGCCCGCAATCTCCACCTTGGCCCACTCGGCCCACATGTTCACGCCTGTTGCCGCTTCAAGAAGATCGGCAATATGAGCGCCGCCAACCCGTGCCGAGGTCTCCAGAAAATACAGCTTGCCGTCCTCGTGCGCGCGGATGAATTCGGTGTGGGAAACTCCGCGCAGTAATCCCAAGCCCTCCAACACACGGCGGTTCAGCTCGACCAGTCCTTGCTCCAGGGGCGAGCCTCGCTCCAGCATCTTGGTGGTGAAGATGCCGCCACCGTGCGCGACTTCAAGCGGCGGTCTGCCGTATCCGCTGGCCGTGGCGAACACCACAATCCGTTCCTGCACAATGGAATCCACGTGAAAGATATCGCCGGGGACAAACCGCTCCAGCAGGTAGAACGATCGCTGGTCACCCAACTCCGCCAGAATCCGCCAAAGCTCCTCGGCCGAATGGATTTTCTTGATCCCGATAGCCCCCGCCATGGATCGTGGCTTTAGCACCCATGGCGCAGGCACGTGTTCCAGGAACTCAAGGATCTTATCGTTGTTCACCGCGGAGACGAAATCCGGGATGCTCAACCCCGCGTCCTGGGCCTTCATGCGCATGGATAGCTTGTCACGAAAGTACCGCGTCGTCGTCTCGCCCATGCCAGGGATGCGGAGATGTTCCCGCAGAGTAGCTGCGATCTCCAGATCGAGATCGTCCAGCGGCACCAGCCGCTCAATGTTGCGCGTGCGCGCCAGGTAGCTGATCGAGTGAATGGTTTGCAAGACGTCCCACTTCTGGTCCTTATCCGGCATGTAGAAGATTTCGTCGATGCTTTCCCGCGGCCATTGCGAGTTGTATCGCAGGCTCTCCGACGTGACCAGGATCACCGTACAGCCCTGGCGCTTGCACTGGCGCAGAAAGTCGTGGCCTTTTTCGTAGCTGGCAATACAGAGAATGGTCATCCGCCCTCAGTTCCGGCGTCCTGCTTCTTCTTCCGCACCAAGTGGATGCGCTTTGCCTTCGGATCGACCGGCGCTGCGACTTCAGGCTCGGCTTTACGGCGCGTGGCCTGCTCGCGGTCCAGTTCCGCCATCACGCGATACCAGGCATCCTCGATTTTTGTTTCCTTTCGCTGCATGCTCTCGAGTTGCGCTCCGTGTTCCATAAAGACCATGGCCAGCGCCTTGCCGCTTTCGAGCGGTTTGCGAAAGCGATTCTGCACTTCCGCTATGTGCTTGTCCAGCGTCTCTGTCTCCAGCCGCCGCGCACGCTGCAGCCGCACATAGTTCCTGGCAATTTCCTCCACCAGAGAGCTTTCGTTGACGTTTGCCGGTTTCTTCTCGTTCGTCATCTCCTGGACGAGCGATAGGTAGAGTGTTTGATCCTCCAGCGACAACGGGGCGCGGCGCTTCACCACCTCCAACGCCGCAGGCTGCCGCCTCAGCTTGTTCTTGCCGGGCGTCCTGTCGGTTCCGTCGCCATCCATCTTCATTCCTGTTTTATTTCTTACTGACGTCTTCCGGGAACAGAACGTAGCCCTGCGGAGGGGGGTAAAGAGTCAAGAGCAGCTTTAACCGTTTCCGCAAGAATCGGCTTTGCAACTGCCGTGGACCCGTCTCCACGTCGATATCGCAACAGATGCCATGCAGGTAGAGAGTCAGGGAATCGATAAACGACTGCCGTGCATATTCCCGGAAAAGCTTGGTTTCATTTCTCAGGATCTGCTGCCGGCGCAACATACCCTGCTTTAAGTGCCAGCTCTCGTCGTCCACTTCGCCGTGTACATTTGCGTTCAACTCTTCGCGAACCAGTGCATGATACTGTTTCTGCGCGTCCGCGTCCCACTGTTCGGCCACCAGCGCGGCCAGCAGGTGATAGAAGCGATAGTGATAATCCGCCACTTCCTGGTCTTTCAGCGCGAATCCGAAGACTGCTTCCTCTTTAGACACAAAACGGGACGACCACGAAACTCGATCCTTACCAGGCTTCTCAAGACAAACCATCTCCCCCGCCTTGTGGGTTCCCTTGTCCAGGTACGGCACCAATAATATGGAGATCTTCGGCAGGCATGACGAGATGGACTGTGGAAGCGCCGCTATGGGCTCTTCCAGATACTCCTTAATATCTTCTTCGGTCAGCGGCAGCGCGGCAAAGTAATAGCAGAATGGTTTACTCAGCGGAATCATCTCTCGCCGGTACCGTTCGGCGAACTGGCCGACGCTGAGATTTGGGTTGGTATGAGCGGGCATCGAAACGACCATAATTCTAGCAGAGTTATTCCGCTAGACTAAGCGTTAGTGTCCCTGAAAATACTGATTTCGGCTGGCGAAGCGTCCGGCGATCTCTACGCCTCCGAGATTGTGGAAGCACTCCGCCGTCTCTCGCCTGGGCTTACATTTTTCGGGTGCACCGGCCCCCGCATGCAAAAAGCGGGTGTCAAAACCATTGTCGATGCGGCCAGTTTATCCGTGGTGGGCCTGGTGGAAGTGGTGCGGCACATTCCGCGCATTTATGGCGAATTCCGTAAGATGGTGCGAGCCGCGGAAGCCGAGAAACCCGACCTGGCGATTCTCACCGATAGTCCGGACTTCCACCTTCGGCTGGCCAAGAAACTGCGGAAGTTAGGCGTTCCGGTGATCTATCTGATTGCACCGCAAGTCTGGGCGTGGCGGGAAGGCCGGCTGGCTCAAATGCGCCGTTCCCTCAAACTGCTGCTGTGTATTTTTCCATTCGAGGAGGCGTATTTCCGCCGAAATCAGGTGCAGGCAACGTATATTGGACATCCCTTGACCCGGATCGTGAAGCCAACCCTATCAAAAGAGGACTTTTTCCGGAAACATGGAATCGACGGCAGCCGTCCTTTAGTTGTGATGCTTCCCGGAAGCAGAGTGGGGGAGGTGTCCCGCCATTTGCCTGCCCTGGTGGAAGCCGCGGCTCGGATGCCGCGGGTTACCGTGCTGTTAGCTTCTCCAGCGGGTTTTTCCGACAGGGCGGGGGCCACGTTTTTTAAGGAACGAATTGGCGGCGCAGCCATCCAAGTATTGGAAGGCGAGACGTGGGATGCCATTGCCCATGCCGACGTAGCCTTAGCTGCAAGTGGTACGGTGACAATAGAAGCCGCGTTGCTTGGGACGCCGATGGTTACCTTCTACAAGGTGGCCGGGTTAAGTTGGTGGATGGGCCGATTTCTGGTGCGGGTGCCCTTCTATTCGATGGTGAACTTGGTGGCTGAGCGGAAAATTGTGCCCGAACTGATGCAGGAGCAAATGACAGGAGAATCGCTTTCGGCGGCTGTTCTTGGACTGCTGGGAGACGCTTCGGCAAGCAGGCGGATGCGGCAGGATTTGGCCGAAGTGGCCGATAAGCTTTCTACGCGGGACGATCCAATGGAACGCGCGGCGGTCTTGGTGAACGAGCTTTTGAACCACACGGATTTGAACAAGGACAGGGCACATGGCGGGTAACTCGCGTTTCGCGTTGGCGTCTATACTGATTGCCGCCGCATCTCTTTTCCCGGCGGCGGCGCAAGAGCGCAAGTCCCGGATCGATGTAGAACATTACGTCATTGAAGCGGAGATCAACCCGCGCACGCAAACGTTGACTGCGACGGTCAAGGTAACCTTTACGCCGCTGGACGATACCTCTTCAGCCTCGTTCGAACTAAACAACGCCTTGAACGTGTCGAAAGTGGTGGATGAAAGCGGACGCCAGGTTCCTGCCTCGCGATCCCAGCAGGATTTCGCGGTGCGGCTCAACTTTCCTGAAATGCTGCGGAAGGGCAAGGCGAGTTCGGTCACGTTCTCCTATGACGG
>JBBRNO010000193.1:0-10021 GCA_038230275.1 Bryobacterales bacterium | reverse complement strand
TTGGCGTCCCCAGCGGGTTTCGAACCCGCGTTACCGCCGTGAAAGGGCGATGTCCTAGGCCACTAGACGATGGGGACTGCTGGGCAGGAAGAAGCTACCTCTCTACTGTAGCTTCCCAGGCGAGAACGAGTCAACTCTAACTGTAGAAAAACGAGGGCGGGCCGGCGCCACTGAGACTCCGGCCCGCTTGATACTAAAGGGTCTTGAGGTAGGCGATCAGGTTAGCTCTCTCATCATCGGCCAGCATATCCGCATAAGCCGGCATACCGTTTCCACCGGCGTTGATGATAGCTTTCACGTTGGCCTCGGTTGGCTTTTTGCCGTTCTTCAGCTTGTCCTTCTTGAACAATCCTTTCAGGCCAGGACCCATTTTCTTTTCGTCGGAATCCGCGTTGTGACAGACGCCGCACTGGTCGAAAACTTCTTTCCCCTTCTCCGCATCTCCGTCGGCGGCTTTGCTCACTATCGGATTCGCGACTAGCGCCAGTGCCAGAACGCCAGCTCCAAAAAGCCCTGAAATCGTTTGTCTCATCGTCTGCTCCATAAAGAATAGTTTACAATCTTCCATTGCGGCCCGTCATCATCCTGTTTGCCAAAGCTCCGATTCCCGGGAGGGTGAAGACCCGGTTGCAGCCCCCGCTTTCCCCCGCCGAGGCGGCCGGATTGCATGAGGCGTTCGTTTGGGACATGATTCTTCGCTTGCAATCGTTTCCTCGCGCCGATCTCGAACTGCATACGGACATTCCTACGGATGCGTGGGCGGCGGCCGGAGTTGCACAGAGACTGCAATCGGAGGGCGGTTTGCAATTAAAAATGCTTCACGCCATGGAGCAGGCCCTTCGACAAGGGCACCCGAAGGCGGTAATCGTTGGTACCGACGCGCCCTCGCTTCCGCTATCCCATCTGGAGCAGCTGCTTGCCGCTGCTGCCGATGTAGCGCTGGGACCAACTGACGATGGAGGCTACTATGCCATCGCCTGCCGGAGAACGCACCCTGCGATGTTCGACGACGTGGAGTGGAGCGGACCGCTGACGCTGGAACATACCGTGCGGGCCGTCGAACGTGCAGGCCTTACGGTCGAATTGGGATCGCGCTGGTTTGACGTGGATGAGCCGGCGGATTTGGAACGGCTGGCGGCGTCTCTGGATCTGCCAGCGCGGACGGCGCACTGGTTTGCTGAACGGAAGATAAAACAGCAATAGGCGCCGGGGCGGCATCCCACATACTGAACACATATGCGCATTCTCCTTTTCAGCGGCAAAGGCGGCGTCGGCAAAACCAGTCTGGCGGCGGCCACCGGAGTGAAGCTGGCCGAACTTGGCAAGCGCACTCTGGTGATGAGCGTGGACCCCGCCCATAGCCTTGCCGATGCTTTCGAAATCGGCACCGGGCTGTTTCACGGGCAGACCGGCGATCCGTACCGCATCGGCAAGAATCTCGAAATTCAGGAAGTGAACATCCAGCGGGAGATCAAGCGGCACTGGACAGAGATTTCCAGTTACATCACTTCGATCCTGCGCACCTCCGGCATCAGCGGGGTGGAGGCGGAGGAACTCGCCATCCTGCCTGGCATGGAAGAACTGAGCGCCATGATGTACGTGAATCAGTACAAGAACGAGGGGCGCTACGACGTGATGATTCTGGATTGCGCTCCAACGGCGGAGTCGCTGCGGTTCGTCAGTATGCCGACTACGCTCGATTGGTACATGAAGCATGTTTTCCCCATTCAGCGGACCGTCATGAAAGCAGTGCGGCCGCTGGCGAACCGCATCTCGCCGATAGAATTGCCGCCGGATACGTACTTCGGCAATCTGTTGTCCCTGTTCAAGAAGCTGGAGGGCATTGATGTTCTGCTGGAAGATCCGCGGATCACCAGCGTCCGGTTGGTGACGAATCCGGAACGGATGGTGCTGCGCGAAACGCAGCGGGCTTACGTCTACTTTTCGTTGCATGGCCTCATAGTGGACGGGATTCTGGTGAACCGCGTACTGCCTGAACAGATCAGCGACAGCTTCTTCAAAGAGTGGCGAGTATCCCAGCAGCAGATCCTGGAAGAGATGGACGCCTACTTCGCACCGTTGCAGCCCAGGCGTGTTCCGTTATTCACGCACGAAGTTTCCGGATTGGAGCGTCTGCAAGACCTGGCCAAGGTGCTGTATGCTGAGGGCGAGGACCCTTCGGCGGTCACTAGCATGGAACGGCCCTACCGGTTTGAGAAAATCGACGGCCGGTATGAGGTTCATCTGACGATGCCGTTCGCTACCAAAGGCGAAATCGGGTTGTTCAAGAAAGCAGATGAGCTGGTGGTGGAAGTGGGGACGCTGCGGCGGCACATTGGATTGCCGACGTCCATGGCGGCGTTGTCGCCGGGGCGGGCCCGGTTGACGGGCAAGACGTTGATCATCGAGATGAAAGAGACGGAAATGAAGGAGACGCTATGAACGAATCGGCTTCAAGTCAACAACAGCACCGTTGCATTTGCGAGGACATCGCCAACATGATGCGTAGTTTCGGTCCGTCGGAATCCGTGGTGGAACATTTCCGCACGGCTCGCATTGAGGTGCTGAAGGGCATCCGCCAGATGATTGACGAACGGATTGAGCGGACAGAGAAGAAAGAAGCGAAAGGCACCAGTTTCGGGGTTGAGTAAACTATGGCTGATCCTGTGAAAGAGGGCACTTCCGCGCCCGAGATTGAACTGCAAACCGACGCCGAGAAAACGTTCCATCTGAAGGCGCAGACGGGAAGAAACGTGGTGCTGTACTTCTACCCGAAAGCGGATACGCCGGGCTGCACCATAGAGGCACATGAGTTCAACGATGCGTTAAAGCAGTTCGCCAAGTTTGACGCCGATGTGTATGGAATCTCTCCGGACACACCGAAGGCGCAGGCGAAGTTTAAGGGTAAGTGCGATCTGAAATTTCCTCTGTTGTGCGATGTGGAACACAAAGTGGCGGAAGCCTACGGCGTGTGGGGTGAGAAGAGCATGTACGGCAAGAAGTACATGGGTGTGGAGCGCACCACTTTCGTCATCGGGAAAGACGGCAAAATTGCGAAGGTATTCTCAAAAGTGAAGCCGGCCGGTCATGCCGGGGAAGTGCTGGAAGCCCTGGCGGCGCTGTAGCCGGATGCTGCCGCGGTCCGTTGTTTTGGGACTCACGCTGGCACTACTGGTCCAAGCGCAGACTCAAGTGAAACAGGGCGAAGTGCTTTGGGTCACCTCAAACGGCACTACGGCACAGTTGCTCGGCAAGACCATTCGATTGTTTCCACAACCGGGAGGCCAAAGCCTGGGGCTGATGCCGGTTTCAGTCACTCAAGCACCCGGAAAGTACGTCGTGATCGTTCGAGAGGGACAAGGCGCTAAGCTGCTGGATATCGACATCGAAGTTGTGGACGCTCACTATCCGCGGCAGAATATCGCCGCCAGCAAGGCGATGAAATCGCTAACTCCGCTCCCAGGTGAAATGGAAGCGGTGCGCGCCCTGAATAATACGGTTTCGGAAAAGCGCATGTGGGTGGAGCCGTTCCTCACGCCAACTTCGGAATGCATGAATTCGCTTTTCGGCGTGATGCGATATCACAACGGAAAACCCACGGGTAACTTTCATCGGGGTGTCGATTTACGATCGCCCATGGGACGCCCGGTACACGCGATCTCGCCGGGCGTAGTCAGGATCTCCCAGATGTTTCGGCTGCATGGCGGCACCATCGGGATTGATCATGGACAGGGTGTCGCGTCCACTTACCTGCACATGTCGAAGCTCGCCGTTGCCGAAGGCACGGTAGTGAAGGCAGGCGATGTGGTGGGCTACGTCGGGGCGACAGGCTTCGCCACAGGGCCACATCTCCATTGGGGGCTTTACGTGAATGGCGTTCCAGTAAACCCCAGCCAGTGGATTCCAGGCGTGCCCCGCTGTCAGTAGATGAATCGGCGGTAAACTATAGGTTATGGGAATAGCGCCCGATGAAGCGATCGAAGAATTCAGGCTTGATCGCACCCAGTTTTCCGTCGTGCGCTTAACCGATCCTGACGATGCGGTGGAGTACTGGTTGTCCCGCCCTGTGGAGGAGCGGCTTCGCGCACTGGAACTGCTTCGAAGGACCTTCTATGGCTATACCAGCGCTAGCGAAGGACTTCAAAGAGTTCTTGAAGTCGTTCAACTCGAACAGCGTTGAATATCTATTGATAGGTGGTTACGCCGTCGGCATCTACGGTCACATAAGGGCAACCAACGATCTCGATATCTGGGTGAAAGTCTCTGAGGAAAACGCCGTTCGAATTGATCGAGCTCTTCGTCAGTTCGGGTTCACGGCTCTTGCGTTGACTCCAAATCTGTTTCTCGCCAAAGACAACGTGGTGCGGATGGGCGTACCGCCGATTCGAATTGAAATCTTAACATCCATATCGGGAGTCGAGTTCAACGCGTGTTACGCGGAGAAGGAATGGATACAGATTGAAGGAATGGCGGTGCCCGTTATTAGTCTGGCCCGTCTGAGGGAAAACAAGGCGGCTAGCGGACGGGCAAAAGATCTCGCGGATCTAGAGTATCTGCCGCAGTAGGGTCGCGAGATCTAACCCTTCAACTCCACCACCGTCGCTCCCGCGCCGCCTTGTTCCTGGCTAGCCGCGTAATACTTCTCGACGTGCTCACTCTTACCAAGCAGGTCTGCGATGGCTCGTTTCAGTATTCCCATGCCATGCCCGTGCACAATGCGCACCCGCTCTACTGACGCCATGGCAGCCTGGTCAAGGAACTTCTCAACCGCATCGCAGGCTTCCTCGGCACGCTGTCCGATGACGTTGATCTCCTGATACGACCCATCCCAACGCGGCCCCGGCTGGTAGCTGACATTCTTCGGTAGCTTCGGGTCATTACCGGGCGGCAGCACCTCCTGAACATCGGTGAGCGCCACCTGCATCTTCATAAATCCAGCATCCACTTCGATCAGTCCATGCCCCAACAATCGCCGCACGCGCGCCGGCTGGCGAACGCCCTTCAAAATCACGCGGCTGCCTTCCTCCACCTTGAACTGCTGGACGGTGGGCGCCGATTCGGTGGCCAGCACGTTGGTTTGCACCTGTTCGTGAAATTCGCGCTTCGTCTTGGCCACTTTCCGTAGTGCCTGGTCGGCTACTTTGCGTTGCGCGGAATTCTGTTCGATGTTCTCGATCGTCTCGCGAGCGTCGGCATCGAATTTCTCGACCAGTGCCTCAAACTTTCTTTCCAATTCGCGCAGCTTGCTGGCTTCGCGCTTCTCCCATTCGCGTGCGAGTGCTTCCTCGCGCGCGGTGGCGGCTGCAATCTTCTGCCGCAATTCGGTCTGTAGCGCGGTGGATTCTTCAATACGCTGGTGAAGCTCGTGCAAAAATCGCGCGATATCGCGTTCGGTGTTGCTCATCGCCGCGCGGGCGCGTTCGATAAGCGCCGCAGGCAGGCCCAGCCGCGTGGCGATATCCAGACCCGCCGATTTCCCCGGCGCCCCCAGGCGAAGCACGTATGTCGGCTCCAGCGTGGCGTCATCAAAGCCCATTGAGCCGTTCAACACCGACGCCGTGTTCGCGCCGTATACCTTCAATGCCAGCAGGTGCGTGGAAGCCAGCGTGACTGCGTTGATGGCGCGAAAGTGTTCCAGAATCGCCACGCCAAGCGCTCCGCCTTCTTCCGGATCGGTGGCTCGCCCCAATTCATCCAGCAGGATTAGAGAATGCGGAGTGGCATCCAGCACCATCTCGCGGATGCAAGTGATGTGCGCGGAGAAAGAGCTGAGGCTCTGCTCAATGGACTGGTTGTCACCGATGTCCGCCAGAATCTGATCGAAGATGGGGAACTCCGCTTCGGTTGCGGGTACCGGCAGGGCGGACTGCGCCATCAGCGCCAGCAGTCCCACCGTCTTCATGCTCACCGTCTTGCCGCCAGTGTTCGGGCCGCTGATCAGCAAGGTGCGTGTGTGGCCATCCAGCGTTAACGAGACGGGCACGATGGATTTCCGCTGCTTGCGCAACACATCCTGCAAAAGCGGATGCCGCGCATCGCGCAGATGAACGCGGCCGGTAAACTTCGGAATTACGCAATCGAACTCGCCGGCGAACGCTGCCTTCGCAAACAGCAGATCCATCTCGCTCATCACCCGCATGGCATCGCGGATGGCCGAGGCCTGGCCACGCAGCTTCTCCGTCAGCTCGCGGAGAATACGGTGCACCTCGCGCATCTCCTCTTCCGTCAGGCGGACCAGCTCATTGTTCAGATCGATGGTTTCCAGCGGCTCCACAAACAGCGTCTGCCCGCTGCCGCTGGCTCCGTGGATCACGCCATTCACCTTGCGCCGTTGGCCTGCGATCACCGGGACAACAAAACGGTCGTTACGAATGGCGATGTACTCTTCCTGCAGCACACCTTCTTCCCGATGGGCGCGCAGGAAACGTTCGAGCGATTCATGAATCTGCCGCTGCTGCTTTTCCTTGTCGCGGCGCAGGCGATTGAGCGCCACGCTGGCGTGGTCGGCCACCGATCCATTTGGCAACACCTTTCCGGAAACGTCCCGCAGCAGCGAGCGGAAATCGGCCAGCCCGCCCCCTCTTTCCGCCAGCTTCGGGAACCGCTTCGCCTCGCCCAGCAGCAGGCTGCGCACTTCTGTTGTTCGATCGAGAAATGTAGTGACGTCCGCGATTTCCTTCCCGTCCAAGCCAGCGCCTTCGATGCGCAATTTCTGAATGGCCGCGGTGGTGTCCACTAAACCGGTGAGCGGCGGTTTCGAGGCGAGGCGCAGAAACTCCACCGCTTCTGCCACTTCCCCTAACGCACTTTCGAGGACAGCCTTATCGGTGATGGGTTCTACGCGTTCCAACTCTAAACGGCCGAGCGGACCGGAAACGTACCGGCCCACCAGCCGCTTCAGTTCTTCGAATTCGAGCAGGTCGGCGCTGGTGTGTTTCATCACTGACTAATCCCGTAGGTTAAAGGCCTTTTCAATCACGGGCAATGTTCCTTCTGTAAGCCGGACCCCCGGCAGATCTTTTCTCAACACCCATTCGGTTCGGCTCACATCGTCCCCGGCCGCAAGTTCGCCACCTGTCACAACGCAAAGATAATCGATGAGGACATAGTGATACTCGGCCCTGCCTTCGGCGTCCCTCATAATACGTTCGAACACCTCAGCGATCTGCAACGGATGAATGACGAGCCCGGTCTCCTCCAGGATCTCGCGTTTCACGCCTTCATGCAGAGTTTCACCGGTTTCCAGCATGCCGCCGGGTAATGACCAGTAGCCCTTCAGCGGCTCCCGGCCACGCTCCACCAGTAGAATGCTGTCGCCATCGAGTATGATCGCGCCGACGCCTAAGATCGGGCGGTCGGGATATTGACGGCTAATGGTGGACCGCTCCCTTGACGTCAAGCCGGATACGAAGCACGGAGGTGCGCGCGGTGACGAAAAGCGTCTGAAAATCCGCGTCGCCAAATGCTAAGTTAGATGGGGTTTCCGCCAGCGTTAGGGAGCCCACCTGTTTCCCTTCCGCGGAATAGATTATTAACCCGCTGGCGGTCACGTAGATATTCCCCTTCTCATCCACTTTGATGCCATCCGGAACACCGGCAATGTTCGATATCAACACCCGTTCGTTGGAAATTGCACCGGTCTTGTCTACGTCATACGCACGAATGTTCCGGTCGTCGGAGTTTGCAATGTACAGGACTTTGCCCGTTGGCGATAGCGCGATGCCATTGGGACGGCCAGTGGGTTTTGCAATCACGCTCAACTCACCCTTCGGGCTAATAAGATAGACGCCGTAGAAATCAAGCTGGCGGCGGTCCGCCTGGTCGCCAAACGCGGGGTCGGTAAAGTAAACGTGACCGTTCTTGCTGACGATAATATCGTTGGGACCGTTCAGGCGCTTGCCTTCCCACTTTTCGGCCAACACCTCGACTTTTCCCTTCTTGTCCGTGCGGATTACCCGGCCGGTGCGGCTTTCGCAACTGTAGAGCCGCCCTTTGTCATCGAAGACGCTGCCGTTTGTACCATTCGTATTCTCGCGATACACCGATACCCCTTCCCCGGGCGTGAATTTCATGATGCGATTGCTGGGAATATCGCTGAACAACAGAAACCCGTCGCGCGACCAGACGGGGCCTTCGGTGAACTTCATGGCCGTGGCCACCCTTTCCACCGAAACGTTGGTCAGGTCCTGGCTGAACGCCAGAGACCAAGCCGTACAGCAAGATAGAAAAGCGGCGATGAGTGTGCGAAGCATCACCGCTTCATTGTACCGGGCCGTGGAGTTATTTGCCTTCTACGACAAGGTTGTTCGTCACGCCGAACACTCCACTGACGCCGTTGGCTTTAATATTCGCAAGGTTCTTGTCGCCTTCGTTCCCCACCACGCCCTCCAATGTGACGTTGCCGTTTTTCACGATGATGTGGATCGGCGGCACCGCCTGCATGGAGTAGCGCTGAAGCGACGATTGACCATAGATTTCGCGGTAAACGGCCACGCGAATCCGGTCGTCATTCGGGGAAAGAGGGAGCACCTCGATCTGGTTATCCACTCTCTCCACGCCTTCAATACCCTTCACCACGCGTTCCGCATCTGATTTCAGCGTGGGTTTTGCCACTTGCCCTAGCAATGTAACCTTGGACCCTTCCACCTTGTAGGAAAGGTTGTCGAACACGTTGTAGTACGGCAGCATCACCAGTTCGTGCCTGATTTCTTTCACCAGCTTTTTGTAGGCGACGGAACCCGGATCGGCCGCTGCCAATACCGCCACTGCTGCCGTAAGCATCAAACTCAAGAGTCGCTTCATTGTCTTCCCTCCTTTCGATAAGACGCAATTCCGCTTGAACTGTTGCTTATCGCCTCCAAAGAATATAATCGAATCCTGATGCTAAAGCTACCCCGGCGGGGATTCCTCAAGAATATGGCGGCTGGTACGTCCTCCGCTTTGGTAATGGCGGAGGCGGCCCAGCGGCCCAGTCCGGGCAAGCGTCCGAACATTCTCTATATCCATTCTCACGATACCGGCAGATACGTGCAGCCGTACGGCCACCCCGTTCCGACACCCAACCTGCAGAAGCTGGCCGAAGGAGGAGTGTTATTTCGTAAAGCATTCAACGCAGCCCCTACCTGTTCCCCCAGCAGAGCCAGCCTGTTAACGGGACTGTGTCCGCATAACAACGGAATGTTTGGCTTGGCCCATCGAGGGTTCTCGCTAAACGACTACAGCCAGCACATCCTGCACACTTTACGGACGGTGCAATACCGGTCGGCGCTGATTGGGATCCAGCACATCGCCCGAGACCCCGCGTTGATTGGTTACGACGAGCTGGTAAAAACCGCCAGTACGCGGGCGGAGCATGTAGCTCCGGCGGCGGTGAGATTTCTGAAGAACGCTCCGAAACAGCCGTTTTTTCTGGACGTAGGCTTCTTTGAAACTCACCGCGAATTTCATCCGGCTGGACCGAAAGAAGACGCGCGCTACTGCCAGCCTCCGGCGCCAATTCCAGATACGGCTGGCACAAGAAAGGACATCGCCGAATTCAAGGCAAGCGCGCGAGTGCTGGACGGAGCGATTGGGGATGTTCTGGCCGCGCTGGAAGCAAGCGGCCTGGCGAACAACACGCTGGTGGTGTGCACCACGGATCATGGCATCGCCTTTCCAGCGATGAAATGCAACCTGCAGGACCACGGCATGGGTGTGATGCTGATGATGCGCGGCCCGGGCGGTTTCACCGGTGGTAAGGTTTGCGATGCCATGGTTTCACAACTCGACCTGTTTCCCACGCTGTGCGAAGTGGCGGACGTGAAGCCGCCCGGCGGGCTGCAAGGGCGCTCCTTTCTACCGGTAATCCGCGGCGAAAGAGCGGAGATCAACGACGAGATCTTCGCGGAGGTTAACTATCACGCGGCCTATGAACCTAAACGCGCCGCGCGGACGCAGCGCTGGAAATATATTCGTCACTTCGGCGACCGCCATCAACCGGTGCTACCAAATTGCGACGATGGGTTAAGTAAGGATCTTTGGG
>JBBRNO010000192.1:0-10194 GCA_038230275.1 Bryobacterales bacterium | reverse complement strand
CGCGAATTGGGTGGACACTACCGGAAACCGCTCCTTTACAGTCGCGGCTCGGAAACTACTGTTGCAGCAACGAGTTCGAGACCGAGCCGCGCGCGTGAGCAAGCCGTTTCTTGTGTCCAGTTATTTGTCGGACAGTACACTGGCATCACGCCGAGTTGCAGTGTCAATAAGAGCAATAGCTTCCGGAAAAGGGAAGTCATCTACGCAGTTCCTCCTGAATGCTGGTTGGGCTACCAGGATGTTGGAGGCGGGCGGGGGGAGTGCAACTCTTGGAGGCGGACGTGGCGGACTTGCGGAGCCGTTACAGGGAGGCGGCGGTGGATTGGATTGACGTCCGCGAACAGAAAATATAGCGGCAGGACGATGGCGCAAAGCAGGCAGACGGAGAGGGGCGTCATCGCGAAGAGTAACAGGGCCGCGAGGGCGAACATCAGCGTGAGGCGCCTTGGCATTGCAGATTTGAGCTTAACAGACGGAGGCACTCTGAAGTACTCTGCGACTGGCAGTACTTGTCGCTTATGGATTGTTCTATTGAACATGTGCGGGTTTGATTCGCGTAAAATTTACCGCTTACGTTAGATTCAGCAATGATTTACCTTAAGCCCCTATTAAGTATAGTCCCTAATGTTTTCTTAGTGATACCAGGGATATTCCTAATTGTTGGCGTCGCGGGCTCATTGGGCTCCCAGATGCTTACCTTGACGAACTAGCTTCTGCCTTTTGAAATCAGACCGACCGGATACTTATCCAGCCGACGCCAGTATTGCTTTCGGATACTGGTGGAGGTGCTGAAAGAGACCGGCGTGGGCAGAAAGCTATCGGAGCAACTATGAAGAAACAAGTACTTCTCTCTCTTTTGGGTGCCATCGTTCTATCTCAAGCGGCGCAGGCATCCATTATCTATAATGTCGTAGGAGTTGCTGTTCCTACGGGTGCCAACTTCACGTACACCTACGATGCATTTTTGTCGTTCGACCAAAAGGTGGATACAACCCTGAACTCGTCGTTTGCGACGATTTTCGATTTCGGCACTGTCGTGTCCAGTGCTCTTAGTAATGTATTGGCCGGTACCAGTTACACGGTTACGACCGGTTTGGTTGGACCGGTGGCGATCAGTCAGAATCCGATGGACAACGCCGGCATTTTGAATGTGACGGTCACGGCGAATGCGGGCTCCTTCGCAAGTCCAGGCGTGGCCACAAGATTGTACACGATTGTTTTGGTTTCGCCGCTGGGTGGCACCCATCTTGTAGACCAAGATGCTCAAGCCACGAAGATCTCCGTCGGCGATCTCAGCAATAATACACCGGCGGGGAATACGGTACGGATCGAGGGGCCGAATGCCCTGACTACGGTACCGGAACCGGCATCCATGCTGATGTTTGGGAGCGGGTTGTTGGGTTTAGCTGGAATGCTGAAAAAACTGCGCAAGTCGTAAACCTGATTTAGTATCCCCTTTTGGCTGCGGGCGTGTTCTGCCCCGCAGCCATTTTTTTTGGCCAGCCCTGTTTGATGCCTCGCCTACAGTCTGCCGATGGTCTGGACGATTACCAGGGTAGCCGTGTCCATATTGCAAACGCTTCGCCGATGGATTGGACCCTTGCCGGGGGCGAGGGAGGGACGCGCGATCAGCTGCATGGCCCTGGCGGCGGGGGCGGTGTTGTGCGGGCTGTCGCTGTATTACGGATTTCGCGGCGAAACCTTTATGGGGCGGCCGCTGGGCGGAGACTTCGTGGCATTTTATGTCACTGGGAAGATTTTAAACGAGTACGAACCGGCGAGGATTTACGATCTGGACTTGGAAGTGCGGTTGCAGCATGCGGCGGTGGCGGGGGTTTCTCAAACGGAGATGCTGCCGTTTGCGCACGCTCCATATATTGGGCAGGTGTACCGGCCGTTTGCTTTACTGCCTTATAAGTGGGCTTACGTGGCCTGGCTGTTTTTTTCGCTGGTTTTGTATTCCTCGGGTTTGGCCTTGCTGTTGCGGGCGGCAGGAATTTCCGGGGACGCGTGGACTACAGGTTTGCTGCTGGGGCTGGGGTCGATGGCGTTTCTGCTGGAGACTTGGATCGGCGGACAGCTTTCGGTGATCGGGTTCAGTCTGGTGTCCGGTTTTGTATATTGCCGGTCGCGCGGGCGGCGGTTCCTGGCCGGGGTGGTGCTGGCTTTGGTGATGTACAAGCTGACGCTGATCGTGATTCCGGTGGGGATGATGATCTGCGGGCGGCGATGGCGGATGCTGGGCGGCGTGGCGGCGGGGGTGGCTGGGGCGGTATCTGCGTCTTTAGCTACGGTTGGGTTTGCGGGGTGTCTGGCCTGGTTCGACACGCTGCGATTCTTCCGCGATCTGGCGACGGGGCCGCTGGCGGCGCTGCACCGGAACAAGTATGTAGACGTGGGGTCGTTTCTCCATTTGTTACTGGGCGACTCGTCTGGTCTGGCGCGAGTGCTGGCTGGGATTCTTTGTGTTGGGGCGTTGGGCGGGCTAGCGTGGGCTTGGTGGCGGTCGGCTGGATGGAGCGCGGAGTCGCGGGATTTGCTTTGGGCGGCTACGTTAGCTGGCGCGCTGGTGTTCAATGTTTATACGCCGATTTACGACACGATTGTGGCTGGGGCTGCGGTGGCGTTGGTGGCTGGGGCAATGCCGGGACGGCCTGAGGCGGATGCGGAGATGTTTCGGGCCTGGCTGCTGGCGTTGTATATGGTGCCCTGGTTGACGCAGTCCTTCGCGGAGTTTTTGCGGTTTCAGCCGATTACTTTAGTGCTGGCGGGTTTCGCTTATTGGGCGCTGCGAATGGCCTGGCGGGCGGAGAATCCGGTTTCCGGTGAGGTTTTAGCGGTTCGTCTTTCGGTTTGAGTTTTTGGTTGTAAATCCCTCCTGTTTTTTGCGTTCACGGAAATCTTCCACCTCTATTTTCCTTGTTTTGAGCGATATCCGGAAATTTCCGGATTGCCCTGGTGCGCCCCATTGTTAGTCTGCAGTCAGAAAAACGAGTTCCGCTTCAGGGACTTTAGACGGAGGTTGTTGGCAATGGAGTTCAGCGAGACGGTTGAGCCGGAGATCGCGACAAACCCGGCTACGGTGCGGGGTTCGCGCCAAGAGGTGATGGGTCGAATTCTGGACAAGTTGGAAGAGCAGTTCTTGGGCAAGGACGGTGTGAAGGGCACGGTCGCGGACTACTTGCGGTTAATTCAAGTGATGAAAGAGATGGGCGACGAACGCCCCCGGGAGATTGAGATTACATGGGTGAATTCCTTACGGGAGGAGCGCGGCAAATAGAGTACGATCCTTTGCCGTCGCAGCGGCGATTTCACCGGTCGGGTGCGCGGTTCAAGGGATTTTCCGGATCGATCGGGTCTGGGAAGAGCAAGGCTTTGTGTATTGAGGCGCTGCAACTGGCTTATGAAAATCCGGGGCGCGTGGGATTGATTGGCGCTCCTACTTATCCGATGTTGCGCGATGCGACGATGCAGGCGTTTACGGAGATTTTGAATGCGAATGAAATCCCGTTCGACTTAAACAAGAGCGAGTATGTGCTGACGTTTCGGGATACGGGATCGAAGGTGCTGTTGCGGTCGTTGGATGAGTTTGAGCGGTTGCGGGGTACGAATCTGGCCTGGTTTGGCGTGGATGAGTTGAGTTACACGGCGGAAGAGGCGTGGCTGCGGCTAGAGGGGAGGTTGCGCGATCCACTGGCGGCGCGCTTGTGCGGGTTCGCGGTGTGGACCCCCAAGGGATACGACTGGGTTTATCGGAAATTCTTAAAAGATCAACCGGCGGGATATGAGGTGATATTGGCCAAGCCCCATGAGAACCGGTTTCTGTTGGATGCCGTCCCCGATTTTTACGAGCGGCTGAAGACCAGCTACGACGAGAAGTTTTACCGGCAGGAAGTGCTGGGCGAGTATTTGAGCGCGCACAGCGGTTTGGTGTACCGGGAGTTTCAACGGCCCGAGCATGTGGTGGACGTGGTGGCGGATGCGAACCGGCCGCTGCTGTGGGCGCTGGATTTCAACGTGGACCCCATGAGCTCAGTAGTGGCGCAGATGCATGGCGACACGCTGGTGGTGCTGGACGAGATTGTGATTGAGCGGGCCAGCACGATTGATGCCTGTTCGGAATTCATTGCGCGCTATCCGAATCATCCGGCGCAATTGATTGTGTACGGCGACGCTTCGGGGAACAGCTTGAAGACGTCGGGGACTACGGATTACGAGATGATCCGGTCGTTCTTCCATGCGCGGCGCCGTTTCGGCGTGGATTACCGGGTGCCGAAGAGCAATCCGGCGGTGCGGGACCGGATTCTGCTGGTGAACTCCTACTTGAAGAATGCCGCGGGCGAGGTGCGGATGTATGTGGCGCCGCGGTGTAAGGGACTGATCAAAGACTTTGAGGAAGTGGTTTACCGGGCTGATTCGAATCAGATCGATAAGAATCGGGATCCGAAGCGTTCGCATTTGTCGGATGCATTGGGTTATTTGATCTGGCAGGAGTGCAGGCCGCAGGTGCAGATGGGCGAGCAGCAAGAGAGGCTGATTTGATGCGTGAGGAGACAAGGGCGTGCAGAACATTAACTTAGAGCATCCCGACTTCGTGGCGAAGAAGGCGATGTGGAGAAAATACCGGGACTTGTATGTCGGCGGCGAACAGTTGAAGGCGAACGCCGCTATCTACTTGGAGCCGCGGCAAAAAGAACCAGGGCCGGTTTACGAAGAACGCCTGAGCAAGGTGTTCTATGAAAACTATATCGGCTCAATTATCGACTGGTATGCGGCGACCTTGTTTCGCCGGGAGCCGGCGATCCACATAGAAGGCGTGAGCGAGGCGGGACGGAAGTTCTTCAACACGTTTACCGAAGATTGCGATTTGAAGGGAACCACGCTGACCGATATGTTCCGGCGGTTGATGGTGGACGCGCTGGTTTATGGATCGGGCTATGTGCTGGCCGATTTTCCGAAGGTGAACGGGACGATTGAAACACGGGCGGAAGAAGAAGCTTACGGCGCGTCGCGCGCATATCTGGTGGATTGTTCGCCGGACAGCATTATCAACTGGAGCCTGGATGAGAGGGGCAACTACGAATGGGTGGTGATCCGGAACACGAGCCTGACGAAGGCTACGGTTGAGAGCGCCGAATGGCAGGAAGAGACGCGCTGGTTGTATTACGACAAGCAGCAATACCGGGTTTACCGGCTGGTGAAGTGTGGCACGGCGAAGGCCGAGCCGGAACTGATAGACAGCGGGACGCATGGATTCGCGAAACAGAACCGGGTGCCTTTGTTTGAAGTGAAAGTCATGGATGGATTGTGGCTGATGAACAAGGCGGGCCTGCTGCAACTGGAGCATTTCAACAAGTCGAACGCACTATCGTGGGCGCTGACGCTGGGGTTGTTTGCGCAGCCGGTGATTTATTCCGACCGGCCATTCAACCAGGTGGTGGGCGAATCCTATTACATCCAGCTTGCGCCTGGGGACCGGTTCGGTTGGACTGAGCCTGCCGGCACGGTGTTCCAAATTGCGGCGGATAACCTGAGCCGGCTGCAGGAGGAGATCTACCGGGTTTGCTACATGATGACGCAAGCCGGCGGGAGCTCATCCGGCGGACAGCAATCGGGCCTGAGCAAGATGCGGGATTTCGCGATTGCGCAGGAGGTGCTGCGCACCTATGGAGACGTGGCGAAAGACGGAATGCGCCGCGTGCTGCGGGCAATAGAGGCGGCGCGCGAGGACAGTCTGGCGATCGACGTATCCGGTTTAGACGAATTCGACATCGGCGACTTCAGTACGGAGTTGGACGATGCAGTGAAGTTGCTGGCGCTGAATATTCAATCCGCGACTTTCAAGAAGCAATTGTTTCAGCGGCTGGCGGCGAAGTACCTGTGCGATGTCCGGCAAGACGTGAAAGACCGGATCGCGCAGGAGATTGAAGCTGCGAGCTAAGGAGGAGTATGGACGAAGTTAAAGAAATCAACATCAAAGAAGTTGTGCGCGGGGCCATTCAGGAGTTCATCAGCCTGGAGCAATCCAAGGCCGAGCCGGCGTATAAAGCGGAGCTGGTGGAAGAGCGGAAGCGGCGCGAGCAACTGGAAACGCGGGTGAACGAACTGGTGGAAGAGAACCGCCGCAGCCGGATGATTGCCGACGAAGCAGAGCGCGGCGCATCGATCCGCACCGAGTTACAGCGGCTGGGAGTGGCCAAGATCGATTTGGCATTCAAGGCTGTGCGAGACGACATTACACGATCGGAAGATGGCCGGCTGATTGGCAAGAGCAGCCAGGGCGATATGGCAATCCGGGATTATCTCACGCAGTTCGTGAATGAGAATCCGGAACTGCTTCCGGCGCGGATCGCGGGTGGATCCGGCGTAACTTCCACAAGCAAGCCGGCGCCGGTGAGCACCGGAGGCGGCTTCGATCTGGACAAGATCAAGCCTGGGATGAGCGCCGAGGATCTGGAACGGGTCCGGCAAGAAATCTCACGAGTCGCTGCACATTCGATTCGGAGTCTGTAGTTAGCCGGACCGGCAGGCGGTCTGGTGGCAGTTAGACAAATCAAAAGAGGATTAGGAGAAATTAGATGCCAGCTATTACGTCAGCGAACTTAGCTAATGCGATTGTGAAGCTTGTCGCGGTGGATGCACTCCCCGCGTTGATGGGCAACCTGGTTATGGGTAACCTGGTGAATCGCGATTTTGAACCGACCTTGGCCCAGGCGGGCGACACGGTAAACGTGCCGATTCCCCCGACGCTGGTGGCGAACAACATTGCCGAAGGCGGATCGGTTATTACACAGAACCCGAGTCTTGGAAATGCCTCGATCGTTCTGAACACCCACGCAGAGGCGACGTTCCAGATTCCGGACGTCACCAAGGTTCTGGCGGTGCCGGACCTGCTGCGACTCTATATGCAGCCCGCCGTTGTGGCGCTTGCCGAAAAGATTGAAGCCGACCTGTTGGCGTTGTACTCGCAGTTTACTGCGAACGCCGCTGTGGGCGCGGCCGGCGTTGCGATCACGGAAGGTGCAGTGGATCTTGCCGAGACGGCACTGTTCAACGCAAAGGTTCCGGCTACCAACCCGAAGTACCTGGTTGTGGACGGCGCCACCTATTCGCAGCTGCGGCAGATTGTCCGTTTCAGCGAATATTCTTCGGCTGGCGAGGCGGGCTTGCGCGCTTTGGTGGACGGGGCGGTTGGCAAGATCAAGGACTTCTATGTGTTCCGTTCGCAGTTCGTTCAGAAGACGGGCAGCGGACCGGCGACCACGCAGAACCTGGCGTTTACCAAGACGGCGATCGGTTTGGTTACTCGCCGCCTGCCGCAGCCGCTGTTGGGTACTGGCGCTATCGCCGAGTACGCGGAAGCGGGCAACTTCGGCGTTCGGGTGCTGATGAGCTATGCACCGAATACGCTGGCGCAGCAGTTCACGGTTGACATTCTTTACGGTGCCGCCGTGTTGCGCAACAGCCACGCGGTGCAGGTGCGGAGCTAGTACGCGATTGGGCCACGGATGAACGCAGATGGACGCAGATAAGAAAAGGCCAAAGGTGGCTAATACACCGACCCATTAGTTTAGTGGGGCCCTTTGATTTACGCGGTAGCGGAGGTAAGGCGGAGCAGCTTCAATCTCACTTTTGAGATTGGACTGTTCTCTTTTTTTGCTTGCGCTTGATTGCCGGCCGTCCGGGTGCATTCGCATCCGGGCGGTTTGCTTTGAATGAAACGTTTTATGGGGGACAGCGATGGACGTACGAATCTATTTTCAGAAAGTCCGGCAGATTGAGGCCGCTATTACCACGCCGCACACGGTGGTGATGAGCCTGGAGACGCCGGATGGCGGAAAGGCCGGGGTGACCACGGAGGTGACGCGGATTATGGCGGCGCGCCTGGTGGCCGAAAACAAAGCGCGGCTGGCTACCGACGAAGAGATCAACGCGTTCTACGGAATCAAACCGCACGCGCGGACGCCGAAGAACTAATAAGACGGCGAGGAGACGAATGAGGCTATGGCGCTATTTACGGACAGCAGCATTTGCAGCACGGAAGATTTGAGGCAGTACGAGAGTTCGATCCTGGATGTGGCTAGCACGGAAGGGATCGAACTGGGGGCGAAGATCCAGCTGGCGCAGCGGGAGATTGGCGTTACCATCACCGGGTTTCTGCTGGCGCAAGATGCAGGCCGGAGTTACGCCAGAGAGCTGAGCAACATCGTAGTAACAGACGCACTGGCGCAATGGCTCTCGCTACAGTCCCTCGCACTGACTTACAGAGACGTTTACAACATCCAGAATAACGACCGGTATCTGGGGAAGTGGAAAGAGTACGAACGGCTGGCCGCGGAAGCTAGCGTGCGGTTCTTTCAAGTTGGGGTGGGTATCACTGCCAATCCGGTGGGGCAGTCAGACCTGCCCGAGTGCGGCAGTGTCGCCGGCGGCACGCTACCGGTGGCGACGTACTACGTGCAGACGGCCTGGCAGGGCGTGGGCGGCGGCATTGGCGCGCCGAGTGAATCGCTTCCGGTAACCACCAACCCTGGCATGCTGCTGACGGTAAGAGCGGTGCGGCCGCCGACCGGCGCGGTGGGCTGGTTTGTCTACGTGGGCCAGTCAGTAGACGAACTGCGGCGGCAGAATGCCAGCCCACTGGCGATTGGCGATACCTGGACGCTGCCGGTTAGCGGGCTTGGCGCGGGCCTGGATGGGGTGCCCGGCCAGGTGCCGGACTTCTACGTGATTCGCACCAGCGAATGGCGGAGGGGATAAATCGATGGCACAGACGGGAAGCTCAAGCACGCGGGAACTGGCTCGCATTCTTCAGGGTGAGGCTGGAATTGGATTCAGCATCGCGCAGATCTCAGACCGGGAGAACTTCGCGCTGCCGGCGATTGAAGACAGCCAGATTGTGACGCGCAACGTGGCGGCGGATCTTGCGGAGAAGACTGCTTCGGTGAAGTATCCACTGCTGCATGTCTACTGCGACAAGGTGGTGAACAGTTTGAAGGAAAAGTTCCGGACATTTTCCGGAACGGCAAACATGAACGTGGAAATCCGGGTTTCCCACGACCACATTGAAGAGTTGGAAACGCGGCTGCAGTTGTATGTGGACGCAGTAACGGAAGTGCTGGACCGGAACCGCGGGGAATGGAACCGAGGTATGTATTTCACCGGCGGCTATGAGGTGCAATTTGGAGCCGTGAAGAAGGGTGGCAAGCATTTCCTCCAGATTGCAAAAGTTCAATTCGAGTTAAATATCAGCTCCGAGTGAGCAAAGGAAGAAGGATTCGCGATGTCATGTTACATATCTTCGAATAACAACCGTTTCTATGTGGAGACGGAAGCAAGTTACGGGGTGGCGCCGCTGATTGGGGAAGACAACCGGATTCCGGCGATCAAGTTGGCGGCGAAACAGGTTGCGGCACGCTCCGACAGAAAGGACAAGACCGGCGGGCGCACGTTTGTGGGGCTGCCGGCGGGGACGCGGAAGCAGACTAGCTTCGAGTTGAAGACCTACCTGACGGGCTGGGACGACCAGTCGCGGGAACCGGGATACGGTCCGCTATTCCACGCGGGAATGGGAATGGCTGCGTTAATTTTCCCCGGCGGGTCCATTGGGGCGGTGGTGAATGCGACGCGGTTCCAATTCGCGGCTGTGCACGGGTTGAGTGTGGGGCAGGCGATTGTGTTCGGCGGCGAGATGCGCTTTGTGGTGGCGGTGGTGAACGATCACATTGTTGACGTGAACGTTGCCTTTACGATTCAACCTACCGCGGGATCGCCAATGGGTCCGACGGTCACCTACCGGCTGGCGAACGATCTGCCGAGCGCCAGTATTTTCGATTATTGGGACCCGGCCGACGCGGTGCAGCGCATACTGACCGGCGCAGCGGTGAACAAGTTGGGGGTCAAAGTGAATGGCGATTTCCACGAGTTTGCATTCAGCGGACCGGCGCGGGACTTAGTGGACAGCGCCAGTTTTCAATCGGGACAAGCCGGACTGAGCGCGTATCCGCTAGAGCCGGTTTTGAGCCCGTTCAACTACGCGGTGATTCCGGGGCACCTGGGGCAGGCCTGGCTGGGCAGCACGCCGGAACGGTTCTACTCGCTGACGGATGCCGCCCTGGTGCTGGACAACAACATCGATACGCGCAACCACGAATTCGGGAGCGATGGGCCGAGTTGCATCAGTGCCGGACGGCG